>NZ_LZSY01000124.1 GCF_001665625.1 Mycolicibacterium peregrinum
GATTCATGCGACCGGTGAGACCACGAACGGTCAGCTGATCGTCATCGAGACCAACTGGGTGCGTGGTACCGAACCGGCTTCGGTGTGAATCTTGATCTCGCCGTCCATCACGAAGAAGCCCTCTTCTTCTCGGTGGTGGATGTGCCAGACCGGTTCGGTACCACGCACCCAGTTGGTCTCGATGACGATCAGCTGACCGTTCGTGGTCTCACCGGTCGCATGAATCCAGAAATCCACCCCGGTCATGAAGTCACCGGTCATGTTGAAGTGGATGTCGTCACGGTGGGAGACGTAGCTCTCACCATCGCGTGAAGTTGAAGGTTGGATCTGGTCGACGTCCGCTCTCGTGGCCATGTCAATCCTCTTTCGTCGTTGTGCGCCGCGCGTCGGTGTCCGGTGTCACGGCCTTGGCAAAGTTGAGACTAGACTCACAGTCGATTGTAGTCAACACACTGTCCACTTTAAAAAACCGGCCCCACTTCAGCGAAGTCAAGCAATAAATCGACAATGTGTTGACTATCACCAACTCGTGGTGCACTCTCAGATCCACCGCGGCGCTGAAAGCAGCCCCGCTTGAAAATGGAGGTCCAACAGTGAAATTGGAGCCGGAGTTCAGCTACACCGCAGAGCTCGCCGAACCCCAGATCGTGGGTCCGGGCCCGTACGGATTGCGTCAGGTCCTGGCCGTCCCAAC
>NZ_LZSY01000125.1 GCF_001665625.1 Mycolicibacterium peregrinum
GCTCGGGTCCGGCAGGCCCGGTTGTTGAGGCGGATGACGGCACGGTCGGTGGTGGAAGCCACAGGCTGGAGTACGTCGCGGCAGTCCCAGATTGAGAAGTCGCTGACGGTGCGGCTCGACGACGGCGATGTTGCGGTGTTGGCGGGGTTGTTCCGGTTTCCTGCAGCGTTTTTCAGCTCGGCTCCGCAGACGCGGATCACCGCGAACGAGCTGCTGTTTCGGGCGCCGAAGTCGATGACGGTGGGTGAGCAGGAGTTTTTGGCGACGTTTGCGTCGTTGGCAGGCGATTTCCTCGGTGAGCTCGACGGCCGATCGAAGCTGCCACCGGTGAAGGTTCCGACGGTCAGTCCTGATGAGCTGGCACACAGTTCGATCACGGTAGCCGCGGCGCGTCTGCGTGAGGCGATGGGGCTGGAACCCGATGAGCCGCTTGACGATTTGATGTATGAGGCCGAGCGTCTGGGCGCCCCGGTGATTGTCCGGCGCCGGGTCGCCGGTGAATGGGAAAGCGAATTCGCCGCTACCGGTGGGCGCTCGCGTGATGAGCGGCATTTAGGGTATTCGAGTTGGGTGGGCCGGTTGCGGGACCGGCCGCTGTTGGTGTTGAGGGATAGCGACTCGTGGGAGCGGACCCGGTTCACGGTCGCCCACGAGCTCGGTCATTTGGTGTTGCACAGCCACGCCTATTGCTCGGTCAGTGCCGCCGACGAGTTGGAGGCTAACCGGTTCGCGACCGAGTTGCTGGCCCCGGCAGGGGTCATCGCAGGTGAGTTGCCGCGGGTGATGTCGCTATTGAATCTGCGTCCGCTCAAAGCCAAGTGGGGCCTGTCGTTGGGGTCGTTGATCATGCATCTGCGGGATTCGGGGCTGATCGCGCCGGACCGGGCGAAAATGTTGACCACTCAGCTGCATTCGCGGATCAACCCGGACACAGGGCACACGTGGGGTATGACGGAACCTGGGTGGGCCGACCGCGTCCCGGAGCGGCCGCGACTGCTGCGTAAGTGGGTGGAGCGCTGCTACGGCGGCGCGTCGGTGCGGATGCTGAGCGCCCGGGAAGCGATGATCTATCCCGCTGATGTGCTGGACTGGTTTTTGGCCACGCAGCGACCGGCACCGGCGACCGAGCATAACCCGGTCGCGGCCAGTGTCGGCCATGGCCGCACCGCGGCCCCACCGGCCGACGGCGGCTCCCAGGTGATCCGGTTGGACGATTTCCGGAAGGGCAGGCCGTCGTGAATGTGGTGGGGTGCGGCTGACGGTGGCACAGGTGCAGCGGGTGCGCTTTGAGGACCGACCACCCACCTACACGGTGGTCGGCGCCGACAAGTTGCCCGTGGCGCCGACGCGCGAGTACCTGACGTTTCTGCGCGACCAAGGGGGCTCACCGAACACGCTGCGCGCCTATGCCTATGGGCTGGCGGCGTGGTGGACGGTGCTGGAAGGTACCGGTACGGCGTGGGATGACTTCCCCACCAGTCTGTTCGGTCAGTTCCTGGCCTATCTGCGCACCGGGGATCTGCCCGGGGTGGCCCGTATCGGTGAACCTGAGCAGAGATTGGTCGAGTCGTCGCTGTTGCCGCGCAGTGCGGCGGTGTTGTCGATGTACCGGTATTTCGCCGATGCCCATGACCTGGTACGCCCCTACCGGCGGTTGTACGCCAGCCACGCACGGACATCCCGGCGGGGCCGCTATGCACCGTTTCTGGCCGGGGTCGGCCCGAAACGCGAACAGGACGGGCCGATCCACCGGAT
>NZ_LZSY01000126.1 GCF_001665625.1 Mycolicibacterium peregrinum
GGGCAGATATCCGATTACGGTGGACTGCCGTACCAGGGCAGGACGGTGCTGGAGCCGGTCAACGTCATCATCGTCGACCCGACGTCGACGTCCGCAGCTGAGGCCGCCTACAAGCTCAACACGGCGATGTTCTGGTCCGGCTACTCCGCCCAGCCCATCCACAGCACCGGGTTCCAAGGCACGATCGACGATGTGACCTATGGGCAGCAGCCCACTGGCCCCTTGCTGGGCTACTCGGACAACTTCTTCCTGTTCCCCAACAACCACGGCCGAATCTTCGGGCCCGACCCCGTGGAGACCAGCGCGGGGTACGTCTGGAGTGGCTCGTTCAGCACCGAACAGTTCGTCATCTACGACCTGTTACCCAGGCATGCGTACGTCTCGTCCAACCTCGCCCGAAATGCGCTCGCGCTTCGGCTGCTCGCCAGCGGCCGGGCGACCTATGGCGGGATGGTGGCGTTGGACAACTCGTACAACACCGCCACCACGACAACCGGTGACCATGACGGTTACGCCGTGGTCATCGTCCTGAAGTAGACGTGAACTCCGGCTGCACATCACCAAGTGACCAGAGGCGAGACCTGCCCGCCTCCCGGCCACCGAACCCTCACGTACGTAACGTGGTGGCGGAGAAATTCGAGTTTCGCCGCCACTCGGTTACAAACGCGGCATGGACAGCACGCTATGGCCGCAAAATCTCTGCTGGAGAAACGGTTTCGACGAACGCGCGCGCCGCATCGGCGAGTTTCCTGTCCGCGGTGGCCAGCGCGTCCGCCTGCAGTTGGGTCAGTGCGATGTACTCGGCCTGGTAGGTGTCCGGCCAGTCCAACTGGGCGGCTATTCGCCAAGCGCGGTCCTGTAGTACCCGGTCGCCCAGGAGTCGGATCCGCAGCCCGCGAATACCGTCGAGGACCTTGCGGGCGCCCGCGTCGTCGATCTCGCCGCGTCGCACCGACTCGTACACCAGGGCAAGTGCCTGCGAACGCAAGAGCGTGGGCGCCACCAGGCTGTGCTCCGGCGGAATCGAGGCTCCATCCGCGGCGAGCTTGACGGCGACCGGGGCATCGATGACAAACGCTGTCATACGAGTACCTTCGCACGAACACGAGCCACCAATAGCAGGTCGCACGTTTGAGGGACCTGAGTTTGGATACCCCTCGGATGAAGAAGAAGGTAATTACTCCTGCACACAACAGGAATACGGCGGAGGGAGCCCACCGTGGCATTCTCGCAGATCGCAATGAAGACGATGGCAGCTGCGGCCGGGATCGCGGCAGCCGGAATGGTGGCAGCGACTCCGGCATACGCAGATCCGGAAACGCTCCAGTTCGGCCAAACCGCAGAAGTTCCCAGTCCAGGTGGCGCCATCGACTACACCGTGAGCAACTTGCAGCCCAGCGGTCATAACGACGGGATCTGGTATGCCGATGTGACGGCCGAGGCCGTCAGCGGCTCCCCGACGCCGAACATTTCCGATTTCAACGCTCGGGCTGTCAACAGCTCCACCTACGCGGACATGAAGGGCAACCAGACGGACGGCCTTGCCAACCAACCGATCGCACCGGGGTCTCAAACGACCGGGCGGGTCTACTTTGACGTACGCGGTGGCACCGCGCCCGACAGCGTGGTCTATCGGGACGCGGGTGGTACCGACAAGGTGGTTTGGAAAGGCTGACCACCCATCGGTGAAATCGGCGGAAAGGTGACCGCCGACGTCGCCCTGCGGTAACACTTTTGGTCATGACGATCGCAGAGGACGTCAAGGCCGAACGCGCAGCATTGACGAAGTCGTTGGTCGAGTTGGGCCCGTCAGCCCCTACCGCGTGTGGCGGGTGGACGGCGCTGCACCTTGCGGCCCATCTGGCTGGTGAAGAACGCTACGGAGGTGTGACGACCTTCATTGCTCGATCCCTGGTGACGCGTGGTGTTTCGGTGTCCGGTACACCGAAGATGGTCGACATTGCGCTTCGCCGGGAACAGCGACACGGCTTCGCGGCAGTGATCGATCGGTTGCGTCGGCCGATGCCGCGGCTGCTGCTGCAACCGACGGTGGCGCCGCTGGCTCTGTTCGAATACTGGACGCATCACGAGGATCTCGTCGGTTTCGACAACGACGCCCACGCCGCGCCGGTGACGCTGACGGAGGCCATTCCACTGGTACTGCGATACCAGGTCAAGAAACTGCCTGCGGGAGTTCGGGTAACGGTCAGCATGAGCGACGGCCGCCGGCAGTGGTCAGTCGGACCGACGTCGGGACCGGAAGTGATCCTCGGTGGCTCTGCCCCAGATCTGGTCCGGTGGCTGTCGGGTCGACGAGCAGCAGGCGAGATCACCATGGCCGGGCCCAGCGCAACGGTGCAGGAACTCCGCGCATTCGGGGGGCGAGTGTGACTGCCGGACAATGGACTTGCGCCGCTGTGAGGCTGCGTTGACCGTCGATGACGACCTCGACTCGCTCTACGGCATGCGGCCCGAAGAGTTCACCGCCCGGCGCAATGAGCTCGCGGCAGCGGCAAAGAAGCGTGGAGATGCATCGGCGGCCAAGGCGATCGCCTCAGCCCGTCGGCCGACGACGGCTGCGTGGGTGGTGAACCTGCTCGCACTGACCGACGCGACAGTCCGCCCAAAATTGACCAACCTGCACGAAGCGCTGCGCGCCGCACACGCGGCCATGGATGGTCAACGCATCCGTGAGCTGTCGGCGACGCAGCGAACCCTCGTGCAGGACCTGATCCGCGCCGGATTCGCGGCGGCCGAACTGCCCGATCCGACAGCAGCATTGCGCGACGACGTCACCGGCACACTTCAGGCAGCAATCGCCGATCCCGAGGTCGCTGCGCGTCTGGGCCGGCTGTCCAGAGCGGAAGAGTGGTCAGGGTTCGGCGACTTCGGAGCATCGTCCGTTGTGATCACGCGTTCCCGGCCCGACACAGGATCCTCGCCGGGACCCACCCCACCACCACCGACGCCGCGCGAGAAGCAGTCCGACGAGGACACTGCTGCGGTTGAGACGGCCCGGCGCCGCCGTGACGCCACCGCATCCGAACTGGGCGAGGCCCGCGCCGCAAACGACGATGCTCTCGCAGCGTTGAAGGAACGCCGGCGCAAGGTCGAAACCGCACGCCGGCGCTACGAGAAAGTCCTCGAGACGCTCACGGCCGCACAGCGCGACCTCGAGGCAGCGGAAGCGCAACTCGACCTCGCGCAACAATCCGCCGATGAGCTGCAGAATCGAGTACGAAACGCCGAAGCAGCTGTGGCGCAGGCAGAATCGCAGCTGATTCGACTAACGGGCGAGTAACGGTGGCCGTCGGGCGTCAGACGCCGAAAGCTTTCGCATACGCAACCTCACCGCGGGGTACCGCCGCATCAGGATTGAGCGTCAGGGCCAGGAAGTTGTCGTCCGGTGCCTCGAACGGCGCAGTGATACCGAGCCGCGATGCCGGGCTGAACCCGAACCGCGGGTAGTACTCAGCGTGACCCAGCACAACAACCAGGTTCTCCCCCAGTTGGCGCGCCCGCTCCAACCCTGCGCGAATCGCCGCCGACCCAGCGCCACTTCGCTGGAGATCGGGCACGACCGCGCAGGGCCCGAGTGCGAGGGCGGGATGACCGTCGACGGCGCATCGCGTGAGCAACGCAAATCCCGCAATCTCACCGTTCATGTCGCAGCTGACGACGGACAGTCCGTCGATCCAGGCGGTCGGGTCTTCTCGGAGCGCGTCGACGAGGTTCGCTTCCAGCGCGGTGGGAAAAGCTGCCGCATTCACGGCGTGGATGCGCTCGACATCCTCTGGTTGCTCAACTCGGGTACTCCACATATCCAACCTCTCACTCACCGCCTGTGTTTCATGCGTCGTGAACCATATCTTCTGCCGCCCCGTCAACCCGGCACGGTGCTGGACGCGCGCCCGAGATGCCTGGGAAAGAACCGGGTATCGATCCGGCCATCGGCGGGCACCGGGTGATGCCGTCCTGGAAAGGCATGCAGCACTTTGTCTTCCGAGGCGAAGGCACCGAACAGCTCGAGGCCAAATCCCCGTGGGATCTCCTCGTCGTCCCACGGGAGCAGGTACTCGACAGGGATGGTCACCTGCTTCGCCGCCTCCAGTAGCTCAGGATGTTCGACTACCGCGCCGAAGAGCGCGGCGGTGATCCTGGATTCAACCGCGACCAGCGGTATTCCGACCGCGCTCGCCAGTGTCATGCCGGAGTAGCCGATCGGCGCTCGTGGGTCGATCTCTGGAAGGGTATGGACTGCATCGATCGTGGCCTGCCATTCGGAGACGGCGCGTTCGGCCACCGAGTGGCAGTAGTCCGCGAGGTGCCGACCGAACGACGGGCTGCGTTCTGCCCGCGCCTGCTGGAAGGCGTCGACCAGACGAACATCTGCTGCGCTGCGTGGCCGTTCGCCATGGCCGGGCGCGTCGATCGTGACAACGTGAAAACCATCCGTGAGCACCGAAGAGTAGGCCCGGGCGACGTGCCCCGGGGCCCTCTTGTCCAGGCCGCCGGGGTGACCGGCCAGCAGTACCGGAGCGCCGTCGGAATCGGTTTCCGGTGACCAGAGCACACCGGTGATGTCGCCCAGGGTGAAGGTGCGTTCGATGACGCCGTTCGACGACGTCTCAGAGGTGAAATGCATGATGTGATGCCTTTCGGAAGTGCCGATGTTCAGGCGCTCCCGGCGACACCTACCTCGATCGCCCGACCGTGAACACGAGTGGGAGCACCCACAGGGTTACAGCGTCCATGGGTCTCACCTCCTCGCGTGCCGTCACGGTCGCAGGCACGTTATCAATGCGACTGCGACCCCGTCCAACGGTTTTCGCGCGCGTCCACGTTACGTACCATCGAGTTCGGACAATCGGCCGTCCTCTCCCGACGCGAAGGTTCTCCTATGCACGCAATCCATCGCCACCGAACTCCCGCGGTGCGCAACCGCCGGAAGATCTACGGGCCCGCGGGGCTGGTCACGGCCACATTCACCGCGCTGGCACTGGTGAGCGCCGCCGCGCCCGTTGCCAACGCGGCCCCATGCCCGGACGCCGAGGTGGTGTTCGCCCGCGGGACCGGAGAGCCGCCGGGTGCCGGCGGCATCGGGCAGGCGTTCGTCGATGCCCTCCGCGCCAAGGCCGGCGCGAAGTCGGTCGCTGAGTACCCGGTGAATTACCAGGCCAGTGCCGATTTCGCCGATGGCATTCAGTTTGCCCTCACTGTGATCGACGGCATCAGGGACGCCACCACTCACATTCAGGCCGTCGCCGCCGACTGCCCCACCACCAAGATGGTGCTCGGCGGGTTCTCCCAGGGCGCGGCAGTGGCGGCATTCACCACAGCTGCCGACATCCCCGAGGGCGTCCCAGCCGCCTTCGTGCCGCCGCCGATGCCACCCGAGATTGCCTCGCACGTGGCCGCCGTGGCGCTGTTCGGGAAACCGTCAAACGAGTTCCTCACCGACGCCGGGGCGCCGCGAATCACCATCGGACCGCTGTATGCGCCCAAGACCATCGATCTGTGCGCCACCGGCGACAGCGTGTGTAATGGTGCAGCGCCAGGACCGCCCACCGGCGCGCACAACTCGTACACCGCGAACGGCATGGTCGACCAGGCCGCGCAGTTTGCGGTCAGCCGGTTGTAGCGACCACACCGCTGATCCTCCCTGTTTCGTGCGGTGGTGCCACGCACAAGCTCGGCGTTCCCGTCCGCCCGGTCGCGGACGCTCGACACCTGCCTGGGCGAACGGCACTTGAACCATGACTGCACCCGCACCACAGAAACGGAGTAAACGTATGGGCACCAACCGAATCACCAACGGAACCGAGCGCACACTCATCGAGAACACACTCGACCGAAACCGTGAAGCACTGATCGCGACCGTACTCGGGCTGACTGAGCCAGACGCGCGCCGACACCTCGTGACATCGCTGACGACGCCGATCTCGTTGATCAAGCACGCAGCGGCCGCGGAACGGATTTGGTTCCAACGTTTCTGGGGCGGCCTCGATGAATCCGCATGCGACGGATACTCGAGGCGAGACGAGGGTACGTTCTCCGTTGCCGATGACGAGTCGCTCGCCGACGTGATCGCCGAATTCGAGCGCGCCAGTCAACAATCCCGCGAGATCGCCTCCCGCTTCGACCTCGACGCCACGATAGACATACCCGCAGAGGGAAAGGTGAGCATGCGGTGGACCCTGCTCGCCATGATCGAAGAGTTCGCCAGGCATGCCGGCCACGGCGATATCCTTCGCGAGCAGATCGATCAGGCCCGCTCTGACCGCGGCACCACCGAAACTTCTTGAACTGAACCGGGGTTGGGTTCCTGCAGGCGGCGTACCTCAGTCGAGGCAGAACTCGTTGCCCTCGATGTCCTGCATCACGATGCAGGACTCCTCGATGCCGTCCGCGGGCAACACCCGCACCTGCACGGCCCCGAGCGCCACCAAGCGCGCACACTCGGCTTCCAGAGTCGCGAGGCGTTCTGAACCGACGAGTTCGCCGCCCACCCGGACGTCGAGGTGCACTCGATTCTTGACGGCCTTGCCTTCCGGTACGCGCTGAAAATACAGTCTCGGGCCGAGACCCGAGGGATCGATGCAGGCGAACGCCGATCCCTGGCGCTCCGGACTGAGGGATCGATCGAAATCCGCCCAGGTGTCGAACCCCGGCGGCGCCGGCGGCACCACATAGCCCAGCACCTGGCACCAGAAGCGACCTACGCGCTCGGGATCTGCGCAATCGAAAGTGACTTGGAATTGCTTGACGGAGGCCATCAACCGACCCTAGCCACCTGCCGAGCTCGATCGCTGGATAGTTCCGATGGCTCGAGGGCGTTCCCACGAGAAAGACAGGTCATTCGACATGTCTTCAGTGCGGCCCTCAGGAGGAACAGTATGAGTTTGGACAGCAGTGCACGGGTGGGCAGTCCGGTCGACGAGTTGGTTCCGTCGCGCTACGCGGTACAGGTCGGCGACATCGAGGTTCTGGTGATCAGCGACGGAGTGCTGCCCATTACGACCTCGACGTTGGCCACCAACGCCGACCCGACCGACCTGGCAGTCTGGCTGGGTGACAATTTCCTGCCGCCCGAGGTGATCGACTGGCCACTGAACATCGTGGTCGTCCGTAGTGGCGATCGGACCATCCTCGTCGACGCCGGGCTCGGCCTGGAGTTCCCGGACTTCCCCCGGGCCGGCCAGACGGTCCAGCGACTGGAGGCTGCCGGTGTGGATCTCGGTTCGGTGACCGACGTCGTGCTCACCCACATGCACATGGACCACGTGGGTGGCCTGATCACCGAAGGAGTGAAGGAACGGCTGCGGCCCGATCTGCGGATCCACGCCGCGGCTGCCGAGGCCGAGTTCTGGGAGAAGCCTGATTTCTCCCGCACTGTCATGCCGCAGCCGATACCGGATGTGCTCCGGCGGGTCGCCTCGCAGTTCTTGGACGACTACCGGGGCCAGCTACGCACATTCGAGACGGAGTACGAGGTGGCACCGGGCGTACTCGTCACCCGCACCGGCGGTCATACCCCCGGTCACAGTGTGGTCCGTCTGGATTCCGGCGGCGAGAAACTGACATTCGCCGGCGACGCGGTGTTCGCCCCCGGGTTCGACAACCCCGAGTGGCAGAACGGATTCGAACACGACCCCGAAGAGGCGGCCCGCGTCCGAATCGAGCTGCTGCGCGAGTTGGCAGCGACCGGAGAAGCACTGGTGGCCACCCACCTGCCGTTCCCGTCCGTGTGCCACGTGGCGACCGCCGGCGACGTCTTCCGGTGTGTCCCTGCCGCCTGGGATTACTGATCGGGTCACCGGCTACCGGTCGTGATCGGCCGGCGTTCTCCACGGAGAGCGCCGGCCATCCACGTTCCGGACGGCGGAGTACCGCTGCCGCCCAATTTTTGACATGCACGTCAAACTTCAAGGCGGCGTTGAAGTTTCTGTCAGCGAAGTCGCAGTTTCCACCCGCAGCAGGTGCGGAACTGCGAGCATGGCCGTAACGGCGCGACGTCGGCAAACGTCGAGCCGCCGTGTTCAGCCGGAACGAAGGAGCGGAAGATGCGTTCGTTGATGACTTCTGAGGTGCGATGCCTGCTGACGAGATCAGCGGTGGCGGCAATCTCGGGGATTGCAGTGCTGGGCGCGGTCACTCCGGTGTCGGTCGCCTCGGCAGCACCCCGCACACCCGCCGCTCTCGATTCCCCCAACAACCCGGATGATCCGGCGTGCGCCACCGAGGGATGGAATCCCGCCTGCTGGGGAGGCATGTACGACCAGACGCCAGACGACGGGATACCAGGAGACAACGCCGCGGAGGGAGGCATTCCGGCCCCGGCAATGGTGCCGAACGTCGACGGGTCGATGAGCCCGCCCGGCACGCCCGGAGCCATCTAGTCGCATCACACGTCGTACAACTTCCTGCGGTATGCCGCCAGTGACCGCGGTCCCAGCGCTTCGACCAAAAACCTTTGCGGCAGTGGCACTCCCATCAGGAAGGAGCGGCCCTCTTCGGGGGAGGCGTAATCCAGCACCAGACCGCCGAGGAGGACGCCCCACCGTGGATGCTTGGCCAAGAACGACGCTCCCCGCTTGACTGCGATTCCCCACTCCCTCGGTGTCAGATACTCGACGATCACCGGCAACGCGTCACGTTCTTCATCGTCCAGGTGGACCAAGACCAGTTCGGACAGCTGGGCGAAGGCCTCCCTCATCCGGGCCGTCGTCGATCGCTGCACGAACTTCGTCCACGCCACACGAGCTGCGTGCACCTCCTGCAGCGCCGTTGCGATCTGCCCGTGCTGCGCTTGCATTTGCTCGATGTCCGATTTCCGATCCGACGCCCTGGCCGAGACGATCGGCCAGACCAGCTCGTCCTCGGCCGCGTGGTGGTGATGCAGTGCTTCTGTTATGAATTGCAGGTGGCTACCGACTACCCGCGCACGACGGTTGTCGCCGGGCTGCACCCTGGCGATCAGCCACGCCAGGTCATCGAGCTCGCGACGAAACACGCGGTGGACGAGCAACATATCCAAGTCGTTGACCGGCATCGCAAGCTCCCTTCGATGAACGGCGTGAACCATTCAGGGCCAGCATGCGCCGGGCGTCGGGCGTCGCCACGAGTATGTGGCTACCCCACATTCTCAGTTCAGCAATTTCTGAATTCAGGAACTGATGTACTGTTGGCCCATGGAGACGCTGACGCAGGTGGCGGTGCTGGCCCGGTTCGGTCATGCCCTGTCGGATCAGACCCGGTCCAAGATCCTGCTCGCACTCAAGGACGCCCCGGGATATCCGGCCGACCTGGCCGAGGCGGCGGGCGTCTCTCGGCAGAGCATGTCCAATCACCTTGCCTGCCTTCGTGGTTGCGGACTGGTCGTGGCTGTCCCGGAAGGCCGGCGAACCCGCTATGAACTCGCGGATCCCAAACTCGCCCACGCACTGAACGATCTGCTGCACGTGGTGCTGGCCGGCGACCCCGAGCAGTGCCCCGACGCGGCTTCGGATGGTTGCTGCTGATGGCAGCCGATGCCCCGGTTCCCGCTCCCCTGGCCCCCGCGAGACGGGCGTTGCTCCACCGGCGGATCCGATGGTTCGTCGCCGCAACCATCACCTACAACGTGATCGAGGCGATCGTCGCGATCGGCGAGGGCACCAGAGTGTCGTCGACCGCACTGATCGGCTTCGGACTCGACTCCGTGATCGAGGTGTCCTCGGCTGCCGCCGTCGCCTGGCAGTTCTCCGGCCCGGAACCGGAGGCACGCGAGAAGATCGCACTGCGGATCATTGCGGTGTCGTTCTTCGCACTCGCGGGCTACGTCACCGTCGAATCGATCCGATCGCTCAGCGGGGCAGCCGAAGCCGGACATTCGGCGATCGGCATCGGATTGACCACCGCCAGCCTGGTCATCATGCCGCTGCTGTCCTGGGCCCAGCGCCGCACCGGCCGTGAACTCGGTTCCCGCTCAGCCGTGGCTGACTCCAAGCAGACGCTGCTGTGCACCTATCTGTCCGCGGTGGTCCTCGCCGGACTGGTCCTCAACAGCCTGCTCGGCTGGAGCTGGGCCGATCCGATCGCCGCACTCATACTCGCCGGCGTTGCCGTCAACGAAGGACGCGAGGCCTGGCGCGGCGAAACCTGCTGTGGAGACCGATAACCGAGGAGATGAACATGGCCGTGACCGCATTGATTCTCTACCTGATCTTCGCGGTAATGGGATTCGGTTGGCGTAGTTGGGTCCACTACCGACACACGGGGTCGACGGGATTTCGTGGCATCAACGGACGGCCGGGCTCGCTGGAATGGTTGGCCGGTGTCGGCTTCATCGTGTCGATCATCGTCGGCGTGGCCGCGCCGGTGCTGCAATATCTCGGACTGACCGCACCGATCGCCTTCCTGCAGGCTTCATGGATCCAGTCGCTGGGTACGGTGCTCGCCGGTGCCGGAATCGTCGCCACCGTCTACGCCCAACTGGACATGGGAGAATCCTGGCGTATCGGGGTCGATCCCAGCGAGACAACAACACTCGTGCGCAACGGAGTATTCGGATTGGTCCGCAACCCTATCTTCACCGCCATGCTGGTCTTCGCCGGCGGCGTCACGCTGATGACACCGAACCCAGTGGCGCTCTTGGCTTTCGTCGTGTTGTCGACCACCGTCGAACTGCAGGTCCGTGTCGTGGAAGAGCCCTACCTGAGGCGGACCCACGGTCAGGCCCATCGTGACTACTGCGTCGCCGTCGGACGATTCGTGCCCGGTGTGGGACGCGATGGGGGCCGCCAGGAGCCGATCACACGTTCACGTTGAAACCCAGGTCGATATCGCAGGCGGCCTGTCCGCCACGAATACCCCAGTTCTGCAGCGGGCTGTCGCGTACGAGGATGGTGACATGGTTCGGTGGGATGCCCAGCTCCTCCAGACGATTGACGATCTGCCGGTAGAGATCTCGTTTGGCGTCCACCGACCGACCAGAAAAACAGTCGATCGTCACCAGGGTGTACAGCTCCGGTTGCGCCAGGCCCGGTGAATGCGAGAACCGATGCGGCTCATGGGATATCAGGCGTACATGCTTGTCGCTCGCCGGGATCTGGAAGGCGACCACAAGTGCGTCGTGCACGGCGTCGATGATCGCCACCTCTTCGGACTGGCAGTAGGGCCGCCGTACCTCGATGAGTGTGCTGGGCATCCGGGAATCGTCACACACGGCCCGCGACGCGGTCATCCGAATTTCTCGGTCCACCTAGCCTGCACTGACAGCGACACAGCGGTGGGCCCCAGCCCGGAAACATCCGCTGGGGCCCACTGACTGCTTCTGCGCTACGCCTGGACCTGCCCGAGGGTGACGTCGACGGTGCGCGAAGCGCCCGACGGGTCCTCGTAGGTCAGGGTCACGGTGTCCCCCGGCGCCTTGGATCGCACGGCAGCGACCAGGGCATCGGCACCGTCGATCACCTGATTGTCGACCTTGGTGATCACCGCACCATCGGGCAGGCCGGCGACGGCTGCCGGACCCCCGGCGACCACACCGGCGACCGCTGCGCCGTTCGAATCGCTACCGGAGAGCTGGACACCCAGCGAGGCGTGCTGGACAGTTCCGGTCGAAACCAGTTCGTCGGCGATGCGTTTGGCCTGATCCACCGGGATCGCGAAGCCCAGACCGATCGAACCGGCCTGTCCACCGCCCTGCGAACCCTGGCCGCCGCCCAACGATGCGATCGCCGAGTTGACCCCGATCAGGTCACCGTTCATGTCGACCAGTGCACCGCCCGAGTTACCCGGATTGATCGCAGCGTCGGTCTGGATGGCGCTCATCACCGAGTGTTGGCCGCTCTGCTCATCGCCGGTGGCAACGGGACGATCGAGCGCGCTGATGATGCCGGTGGTCACCGTCCCCTGCAGGCCCAACGGCGAGCCCACGGCGACGACATTCTGCCCCACCTTCAGATCCTTCGAGGAACCGATGGCAATCGGCGTCAGCCCGGACACGTTCTGCGCTTTCACCACCGCGATGTCGTCGTCGGGGTCTGTCCCGACGACGGTGAACGGCACCGTGCGTCCATCCGACATGGTGACAGTCGCCCGCATCGCGCCACCGGCCCGACCAGAATTCCTGGCCGACGGTCCATCCGGCGAATACTGGTCGTCACCGGGGAACTGTCCACCCGGGTACATCCCACGCGGCAAGCCGGGGAATTGCCCGCCCGGCGACTCCTCGGCAGCCAACGGCCCCTGGCTACCGGTGCCGCGGGCGGCGGCCGCCACGACATGGTTGTTGGTGAGGATCAGGCCGTCCTCGCTGAGGACGATTCCGGATCCCTCCTCACGTCCCTGCCCGGTCTCGATCTGCAGCTTCACCACGCTGGGCAGCACCTTGGCGGAAACCTGTTCGACCGACCCGGCAGGTGCGGATGCCTTCGGCTGCACCGGAACGGATCCGGCGGCAGGCGATGGGATGCGGGCGTGGTCAGCGGCCGGCGCCTGCGCGACAGTCGCGGGCTTTCCGGACTGGTCCACCACGGCGACCGCTGCGACGGCACCGGTGGCCATCGCCACCGCGGCCGTGCCGGCAACCAGTACACCGACGCGGGACTTCTTCTTTGGCTGCGAAACGTCTTGCACCGGAGGGGCATCGAAACTGTTGATCATCTCGGGATGCAGGCCATACGGCGGGGACGGATGCTGATATCCGGTCCGGCTCCACGGGCTTGAAGTTGTATTTCTTTGATCTGCCGCCTGTTTGGCGTCCCACTGAGGGTTACTACTCTGCGGTGACATCCCAGACCATTGATTCATTCGTGATGCTTCTTCCTTTGCGACACCGACATACATGCGCCGTGCCGGCGCCTACCTAGATGGTGCAGTGCGCTACTGAGGCTTTGCTGAGAGTTGGCTCGGTGCTGCCCAAGACTTTCTCGAAGCGTGAAAGCGCTAGTGCCGCAGGAAGGCCCCCAGCCGAGCGGTGGCCAGCACCTGCCCGACTTTGAATTGCTCGAATGCGCCGACTCGGGTGAACCCGATCCGGTCGGCGAGGCGGAGCGCCGCGAGATTTGCCCGAATATTGGCCTCAGCCCAGCGGATTGAGCACCAAGGTGCACAGCCGCGGCAGGTTCCTCAGGGGGATCCAGACCATCACCTGACGACAGGCCCCCGAGGCCTGGCCGACCGGGCCGCCACACACCGGCCAGGCGCCAAGGCCTTGGGTCTGCATCACGTTGCGTGCCACCCGGATCTGCTCCTCGCGACTCGCCGCGGCGGGCGACCCGATTCCCCCGTTCGAGGACCATGTGGCCGGGGTGAACTGCAACCCGCCGTAGAAGCCGTTGCCGGTGTCCGCCGCCCAATTTCCGCCCGATTCGCACTGAGCCATCGCGTCCCAGTTCGGTTCGGCGCCGGCGTTCGGAACTGCGACGACTAATTGAGCCAGGGCGATCGCACCGACGAACCCGAATACGGTGACGACCTTGCGCACGCGCATGTCGATCCCTTCATGGCGGTGTGCACTGCGTGCACGCCGGTAATGGCGGGGCGACAGACCATTTTCAGCCCATCGTGATACAGAGTTTACCGATGGGGCGAAAGTAAAATACCCGTGCTAGAGAGTCTAATTATCTTCTTTGAGTTTATTTAATAGTTATGGGCCGTGTGTGGCCGATGGGAACAACCCGATCCCCCTTTCCGACCCTGAAACCGCAGTTCACACGCATCTCCGTGCAAGATCGGCAGCCCGCGCGGGTTCGCGTTCCGCCTCACAGAGTTGGCCATCGGCGGTGTGAAATTTGCAGCCTATTGTGAATTCAGTTTCCAATGCGATAGCAGTGAAAGAATTGAATTCTGTTGCAAATGTGACTGATGGGATTGATGTGGCTGTTGTTACATCGCGCTGGCTGCGACGGCGGCAGGCCGCAGCCGGGCGATGATGCCGTCGAGGTCGACAGCGAACATGTCGGGACGGAAGACGTGGCCCCCAGGCACCTCGTGCGCTTCGTACGGGATCCCGGCGTGGTCGAGCAGCCCCCGGAACTCGCGCTGGCCGGCGAGCACCTCCGTCTCGTTGGCGCTGTCGAACCAGTTGATCGGGTCCGGACTGGTGCCCGCGACGAGGAACACCCGCTTGTTGCGGTAGCTCTCGATCCGCTCGACCGGGTTGTCGGCGCTGACCCTGGCCTGGTCCCAGAGCGGCGCGCCGTACACCGTTCCACCGGCCAGATCCAGAACTGCCGACGTGATGTTCGCCCAGTGCACGACGAGGCCGAAATCGCGGCGCAGGCTCGCCGGGCCCGAATGGGCACTGACCGAGGCGAAGTGGCCGTAGTACTTGGCCGCGTACTTCAGCGCACCGAAGCCGCCCATCGAGAATCCGCCGACCGCTCGGCCGTCGTACTCGGCGTACGTCCGGAAGTTCGCCTCGATCCAGGGCAACAGCTGGGCGATGTGGAACGTCTCCCAGTTTCGCGGTCCCACGAATGAAGTGACCGGGTTGGAGTACCAGCCGGCATGCCCACCGTCGGGCATCACGACGATGATCGGCTTTCCGGCGGTCCAGTCACGGATGCCCATGAAGTCGAACGAGCGGAAATCGTCGTTGCCGCCGTGGAACATGTAGAGCACCGGATAGGTCCGCCCGCTGGTGTGGTAATCGTCGGGAAGCAGGACGTTGACGCCGGGGTTCCAACCGATGGCCGCGGTCTGGAATCGGTAGTACCACAGGCGAGGATCGTTCTCGCTGCGATCCACGATCCGCAGACCGAAGCCGTCGCCGCGCCCGGTGAATATCACCAGCGTCTGCCCGGGGCTGATCGCGCCCGGGTCGGAGATGCCGTTCACGCCAGCGATCGGTGGATAGAACGTAGCGTCCCCGTAGAAGCGTGATGCCAACGCCGACAACGTATCTCCCGGAGCAACCTGGTACTTCCTGAGTTCCGGGATGATCAGTTGCCGGCCGGGATCGATACCGGCATCCGGGGCGATGCCATTGGCGGCGGCGATCAACCGCGACAGATCGGCCTGCCCATAGAAGCGCGACGCCAGAGCAGGCAACGTATCCCCCGCGGCCACGGTGTATCGCGCATAGTCGGGAAAGAGCAGCCGTTGCCCCACTTGGATGACGTTGGGATCCGGCACCCCGCTGGCCGCGGCGATCAGCCGGTACCGCTCGGCATCCCCGTAGAACCGCAATGCCAACGCTGACAGCGTTTCCCCCGGCACCACCGTATGAATCCTGACCATGGTTCCCCTCCTTCAGTCGCAACTAGCTCTGGTCCTGGCGCTTGTCGTAACGACGCCGGTTGCCCCGATGTCAACAAGTCTAGGCCCGCGGCCGACAGCGTGAAATGGTTGACTTCTAAGGCATTACGAGTTCCCGGCACGCATACTCACGTACGCTGCCCACGTGTACGTCGACGTGATGACCGTTCCCCAGCCGCTGTCTCGAATAGGTGACCTTGCCCGCCGTACCAAGTCCGCCGGATTCTCCGGACTCCTGCTCACCGAGACGGGCCGGACCGCGTATCTCAACGCGGCAGTCGCCTCGCAGTCCGCACCGGGCCTAGAGCTGTCGACCGGTGTGGCCGTTGCCTTTCCGCGAAGCCCGTTTGTCACGGCGGCGTCGGCGTGGGAGCTCCAGGAAGCCACCGGCGGCAAATTCCGGCTCGGTATCGGAACCCAGGTACGCACGCATGTCGTGCGCCGCTACGGAATGGCCTTCGAACAGCCGGGTCCGCGCCTGCGCGACTACGTCTTGGCGGTCAAGGCATGCTTCGCTGCTTTCCGCACCGGCAAGCTCGAGCATCACGGCGAGTTCTACGATCTCGACTTCATCACTCCGCAGTGGAACCCCGGGCCGATCGATGCTGCCGATCCCAAAGTCGACATCGCCGCGGTGAATCCGTGGATGCTTCGCATGGCCGGTGAAGTCGCCGACGGCGTGCACGTCCATCCGATCGGTGAGCCGGGCTACATCGCGCGGCACGTACTTCCCAACCTGGCCGCCGGCGCGGCCAGGTCCGGCCGCTCCGCCGCCGACATCGCCAAGATCATCCCCGTCATGACGATCGTCGGCGACAGCGACGAGGAACGCGCCACCGAGCGCGAGTTCGTGCGGACCAGCATGAGCTTCTACGGGAGCACACCGAACTACGCCTTCATCTGGGACGAGGCCGGCTTCGAGGGCACGACCGCCCGACTTCGGGAGAAGCAGAAAGCCGGTGATATCGCCGGCATGGCAGCCCAGATCACCGATGAGCACATCGCCGCCTTCGCCACCGAATCCACGTGGGATGGACTGGCGGATGCGTTGACCGCCAAATACGGAGGAATCGCCACCCGCCTCGTGCTCTACAACGCGCTCAGCGGGCCCGGACGGCTCGAGCGGTACGGCGAGATCGCCAAGCGGTTGTCGGCAGGATGATGCGCCGAGCCAAGCTCGTAGCACTCTGCTACGCTTGTTTCAGAGTGCTACCAAGGAGGTTCTCATGACCGAGACCGCAGATCGGGTGACGCGTTTCGCCGCAGACCTCGTCGATAGTGCGGCCGCAGAAGGTGCACGTCAGAGCCGGTCGGCCAAGCAGCAACTCGACCACTGGGCGCGGGTGGGTCGCGCTGTGTCGAGCCGGCACAGCGCCGCCCGTCGGAAGGTCGAGGCCGCCCTGGCGGGCGATATCCCGCTTCGGGAGCTGACCGCCGAAGAAGGCGCGGTGTTCGACGCCGAGATCGCGGCCTCCATCGAGGAGAGTTTGGCCCGCGCCGACTACGGTGCGACGCTGGCCGCCCGCGGCATCACCACGGTCGCGCTCGACGAGCATGGCGAGATCGTGCAGTACCAACCGGACGGCAGCACCACGGTGCTGACGTCGCAGCAGTGATCCCGGCTCACGCTGACCCGGGCCATACCGTCGCGCAGTGAAGCGTCTCGATCTCGTCGTCGGATGTAACGGCGCCGGCAAGTCCACCTTCGTCGAACTCACCCTCTCCCCTCTGCTTCCGGGCAGCCCCTTCGTCAACGCGGACGAGATCGCCAAGCGTCGCTGGCCCGCGGATCCGGCCCCGCACTCCTATGAGGCCGCGCTGGTTGCCGCCGAAACCCGGACCAAGCTCATCGAACTCGGCGAGTCCTTCATCGCCGAGACAGTGTTCTCCCATCCCTCCAAACTCGAACTCGTCGACGACGCGCAGGCCGCCGGGTACACCGTGATCCTGCATTGCATCCTGATACCCGAAGAACTGGCGGTGCAGCGAGTGCACCACCGCGTGCAGGCGGGCGGCCACCATGTCCCCGAGGCGAAGATTCGTGAACGCTACCAACGGCTTTGGGATCTCGTCGCAATCGCCGCGACGCGGGTGGACTCAACAACGTTCTACGACAACAGCGCGGTCACCGGCCCGCGGATCGTCGCTCAGATCGCCGGCGGGTTCGTCGTCGGATCACCCATCTGGCCGACGTGGACGCCGCCGACGCTCAATGCCCGATGGAACCGATAGCGACCTCAGCTCGAGTCCACGGCTGCGAGGTGCTGGGTTGCCGAGAGTTCCAGCACCTGGCGGTTATGAAAGCGGTCGTCCTCGTACAAAGTGGTGATGCTGCCTGCTTTCCCCGCGAAGTTGACGTAGCCGACCGACGCCAGGGGCATCTTGATCCACGCCGCGATCACGAACGTCAGCGCAAATCCGTGCGTGACGATCACCTGATGGCTCACGTCCGCGGCGGTGATCGCCTCCATGGCCGCATAGATCCGGCGTGCGAACTCCTCTTTGGTTTCTGCGCCTCGGAGGCCTTCGCGGTGGGCCAGCCGATCGCCGCGCGCCGGCGGGGCGACGAACCGTTCATCGAGCCAGCGCTGCGGACGTCCTTCGGCTTCTCCGTATGACTTCTCCCGAAGTCGCGGATCCAAAACTTCGGCCGTGTGGAAGGTTTCGGCGATCACAGCGGCAGTTCGCTGCGCCCGCAGCAAGTCCGAGGACACGACTTTCACCGTGGTCGTCCCGGGAACTCGTGCCCGCAACGCCTCCGCGAGGGTGTGAGCGTCTCGCAATCCCTTCGCGGTCAAGTCCGAGTCGAACCATCCCCCGACCAGCCCATCGACGTGATGTGTGGCTTCGGGATGGGCGATCACATAGAGCTTCCGGCTCATCAGCCGACCGTATCGAAACGACCTACCGGCCGGCTCAGGCCCCCTCGAGGCGCGTCCGGACGTCGCGCATCCGCTGGGCCAGTGTCTCTTCATCGATGACATGTCTGGCCACCAGGGAATGCGTAAGTGCGACAAGCTGGTTCTCTGGATACGGCAGCGTCACGTAGACCTCTTGTACCAGCCGGTCCTCGTCGGTTCGACGAGTGAGCAGCGGCAGTGTGACCCCTTCGTGGTCAAGTGCGTCGCACATCCCGTCCAGACTCGACTTCCAGGGCGGAACCGGGTTGGAGACGCCATACTTCTGCGCCATGCGGGGCCACGACTGTCCCCGACCGACCAGCTGTTCCAGCGTCCGGACCCTCACTGCGGTGACGTCATCGTCGGTCATGCGCTGCCCTCAGTACCCCTCAGCCGGGCGGACGGCAGGATGCACCGGCCGGGGCGCATTCACGGTCACCCCGGGCTTGGGTAGGGCGACACCGATCATGCAGTCGCGGGTGACGATCTCGGCAAGCTGCTCCTCGGTCCAGTCCTCGGTTCCGGCGGGCCGGACCGGCAGCACCAGGAATCGACGTTTGGAATTGGAATCCTCGACGCGGATTTCGACATCGTCGGGCAGGAAAAGCCCGAACTCACCGAGAACCTGACGGGGCCAACGCACAATTCGGCGTCGATAGTTGGGTGTCCGGTACCACTCGGGAGAATTCCCGAGCAACGGCCGCGGATAACACGAACACAATGTGCAGACGATCACGTGGTGCAAACTCGGCGTGTTCTCCAGTACTTCCAGAGCCGTGAAGTCACTGGGTGTACCGAAACCGGTCGGGTGCAACCAGTCGATCCCCACTTCCCGACTGGCGGCAATGGGATCCCTGAGCACCAGCTGCTTGTAGTCCGGATCGACCCATGCCTTCGCGACGAGTCGCGAGCCCGGTGCCGGGCCGATCTGCTCGACGAACTCGGTGTAGTGCCGGTGGTCTTCCGCGGTGAAGAGGCCCTTCTCGATCGCCAATTCGCGGAGCGCGATTTCCAGGACCTCGAAATCGGTCACTTCCTCGACCATCGGTGCCGCGTGCCGTTCCGGTGCTTCGTGATGCGTGTGCGCCGCGTCGTCGTGCGTCATGTCGGTTTCCTGTTCGTTCCGTCGAATGAGCGGTCTAACCGAGCGGCCGTAACCACAGTTCGGAGATCTCGGCCTGAAGGGTGTCGCCCTCGGCGCCCGCATACGGCTCCCACACGTCGGTCATGTTGAAGCGCACGATGTAGAACCACTGAGGCTTCTGCTCTTCACGGTCGAATGCCTCGTCCTCGGGAACCAGACTTTCGTAGGACACCTCGGCGATGGTCCCCGGTTTCCCGCGCAGGTACTCCTGGGTGCGCGTGTAGAAGATGGTCGGGAGATCCCGCACCTGCACCCGATCACCGACGGCGAATCGAGGAGCGCCGGCCTGGCCGGCGAACCGCTGGGGGTCGCCCTTGCCGAGCGCCTCGATGTGATGGCGGTTCCTGGAGACGGCCGCTGGATCGCCCACCCCGCGCGGTGCGGCCGACAGGGCGTCGGCAGCACCGGTGGCAACCCGTGCGCGCACCTCGTCGACGCGCTCGAGCAACTCGCGAAGCGTGATGTGATCCTTCTCGACGAGGCACCGGGCGATAGCCCACACCCAACGTCCGTAATAGGGAAAGCCGTGATAGATCGTCCGGCCGACATCGACGTTTCCGAGCCGCCGTCGTTCTTCGGACGTCCAGATGCCACGCCAGCCGAGAACCTCACACGTGACGAACGTATTGAGTTCCCACGCCTCTTCTTGCTTCTCCTCGAAGATCGCCGGCGCGTCGGGATCGCCGCCGACATCGTGCGGATTCTTCATGAAGGCGCTGAACAGAGTCCGATCGATCTGATCCGGATAGGGCCAGTCCTGCAACCGATGCAATGCCGGACGCAACTGGCTGACAAAATCGCCCATGGAATTGTTGGCCATAATCCGTGTCCTCAGATGGATAAACGGTCTGCCTGCGGCGACGCTATCACGGGCAAACGCCACCCGATGCCTATCGGAGAATCTTTGCTCCTCCCGGCAGCGGGTATTTGAATTTTCACGATGAAGACAGGATTGGGCGCGGGGACTTTGTCCACCGAGGCGTCGTCATGCGGCTATCGGCAGGCATAACCCCGCGCCGCTGTAGCGTGACGCGCATGAACTCCTTTCGTGTGCCTTCCACCGTTGCGCTCGTGGCCTGTGCCGCTTCGTTGACCATGACGCTTGCCGCATGCGGCTCCGACACGGACACTTCTGCGTCGTCGGCCTCGACGAGCACGCCCTCGGTCGCTGAGGTACTCACCCCCTCGATCGCCGAGACGGCAACCGAAGCCAGCACCTGTCCCACGGCAGCACCCCAGAACGCCGGCGCCCCCGAATGGACGGTGTCCGGGGCGACCGGCAGTGTCGCGGTGACCGGGTCCACCGACACGGCCGCACCTGTGGTGAAGGTGACCGGACCGTTCAGCGTGGCCGAAACCCAGGTACACACCCTGAAGGCGGGCGACGGGCCGGTCGTCGCACCCTCGGCGAACGTTTCGGTCTGCTACATGGGTGTCAACGGGCGCGACGGTTCGGTGTTCGACAGCAGCTACGAACGCGGCGAACCGGTCGATTTCCCCCTCAACGGTGTCGTGCCCGGCTTCCAGAAGGCCATCTCCGGGCAGAAGGTCGGGTCCACGGTGGCCGTCGCGATGACCTCTGCCGACGGCTACCCGCAGGGACAGCCCGCCGCGGGTATCCAGCCGGGTGACTCGCTGATCTTCGCGATCAAGATCCTCGACGCCCAGGGCTGACTCACACCGCCCGGCCGGGGCCCGGGCAGGCTTGCGACAATGCCTCCATGGTCGAGCGCAGCATCTGGATGCAGAAGGTCGCAGCCGATCCCGGGCATTCGGATTGGTACGTCGAACGATTTCGTGCCATGGAGCGCGCCGGTCAGGACCTGGCAGGCGAGGCACGTCTGGTGGACGCGATGGCATCGCGCAATGCCCGCATCCTCGACGCCGGCTGCGGCCCCGGCCGGGTGGGTGGATACCTCGCCGAGGCCGGGCATCAGGTGGTCGGCGTCGATGTCGACCCGGTACTGATCGAGGCGGCCGAGAACGACCATCCCGGTCCGCGTTGGCTCGTCGGCGATCTCGCCGAGCTCGACCTGCCGGCGCGCGGCATCGCCGACCCGTTCGACATCATCGTGTCGGCGGGCAACGTGATGACCTTCCTCGCCCCGAGCACCCGGGTTCAGGTTCTGACGCGGCTGCGCGCGCATCTCGCCGACGACGGCCGCGCGGTGATCGGATTCGGGGCCGGTCGCGACTACGAGTTCGGTCAGTTCTTCGACGATGTGGTGGCGGCCGGGTTCACCACCGACCTGTTGTTGTCCACCTGGGATCTCCGCCCGTTCACCGATGACTCGGACTTCCTGGTGGCCATCCTGCGCCGCGGCTAGCCGGAACCGTTCGGGCTGAAGTTGAAATTAGCTATCGCAGTGGACAATCCGGTGCCGATCGGGCCCGACGTGTCGTACAGGCACGCGCTGGCGGTGGCCACGCCCTCGGCACTGGTGTGGGCCACCGCCGCCATGCCGATGTAGGGACCCACCGGCAACCTGCTGAGGGCCAGTGTGTAGTCGGCGTTGATGAAAGCCAGACCGGCCGAACTGAAATTGCACATCGAACTGGTGACGTCGACCGCCAACGCTGCGCGCACGAACGGCGTGAGCTCTTCGCCGTCGACCAGCTGACGGACTTCGCGCAGCCACGCGTACCGAGGCCCACACTGCTGCCACGGGAACCCCTCACCCGACCAGTCCGGGTCCGGCCCATGCGCCCGGATGAACATGGGCACGGTGTCGTCGAATTCCGCCGGTTCCACGGGTAACGGCGGAAGCTCGATCGCGGTGGTCCAGAAGTCGCCGTCCGGTTGGGCCCCGCGTCTCAGATACAGCGCCGAAGCCCGGGCCACCACGTCACCGTCCTGGGTCATCACCGCATCGACCGCTTGCATCCGCGAGCCCGCTCGCACCACCGACGCAGAGACACGAACCGCGGCGCTGGCGACCCGACGCAGTATCTCCACGGTGAATCGCGCCGGTTGCAGATCCGCGTCGCTGACGAGTTCTTCCACGGCCCGGGCCAGCAGACCGCCGACCACCTGACCGCCCAGCGTCGGCCCCCATCCCCCGTGGGCGATCTCGTTGGGCACGAACCCGTCGTCAGTGCTCACAAAGAACGGCGTCATCGCAGTGCGCTCCACAGGTACACCTCTCGTCCGGCCATCCGACCGCTACGGACTCTATTACAGAGTTGACTACAGTTGGCATGACGATATGGGGCTGCCGGGTCAGAGGTCGAACACCGACCGCCGCCGAGTGGCCACTTATGACACGCAGACCAGTGATTTGCGTGCCTCAAGTGGACGATGGCATGAGGGGCGAGGCCAGCCCTCGCCGCGAACCCAGGCCGGCTATTGCCACCACCGCCCCACCGTTCTACTATCGGTTGTAGTAGACGACTTGGGGGTCCCCGATGACGGCACCGACAATCGTTCGGACACAACGCTTTCTGCGCCTGACGGCATACACGTTTCTGCTCGGCTGGGGCCTGCATGTGATCGACCACCTGCTCCGGGGAATGTCGGCGTCACCGATGTTCGTCATGGCCGGCGGAATGATTCAGGGCGTGATCGTCATCATCGCGATCGCCATGACCCTGCGCGGACATCCCCGGGCGCCCGACCTCGCGATCTTCACCGGTGTCGGCAGCGCCGTCGTGTTCACCTACGCACACCTGCTACCGAATTTCTGGCCGGACTTCCAGGACAGCTATCTCAGCGGTCCTCGCCTCAACGTCACCTGGTTCTCCTGGGTGACAGCACTTTCCGAGATCGGCACCGGCCTGTTGTTCGCCTATGCGGGTATGCGGGCCAAGCGGGCCGCGGCATAGGTGCGATTCTGCGGGTAACGTCGGCCGATGGGATTGGTGTACTCCAGCATCGTCGACGCCCCGCAGGGAGAAGTCTTCGCCTGGCACGGCCGCCCCGGCGCGTTCGCCAGGCTGTCTCCGCCGTGGCAAGCCATGACGCTCAGATCCGAGGCGGCCTCGCTGCGTGACGGCCGCGCCGAACTCGCACTGCCCGGCGGTTTGCGGTGGGTGGCTCAGCACCAGGCTGACGGCTATGACCCACCCCGGCGCTTCGTCGACGAGATCGCCCGCGGCGGGCCCGCCTCGCTACCCGCGGCATTGGCAGTGCGCTGGAAGCACATTCATGAATTCGACGCGGTCGATGCGACCCATACCCGGATGACCGACCGCGTCGAGACGCCGGTGCCTGGCCGTTTCCTTCGCCCGATGTTCGTCTACCGTCACCGCCAACTCGCCGACGACCTCGCCGCCCACCAAAGGGCCCACGCACAGAACCTGGCTCCGCTGACGATTGCCATTACCGGGGCGTCCGGACTGGTGGGGTCGGCGTTGACCGCTTTCCTGAGCACCGGCGGCCACCGGGTCATCCGGCTGGTGCGCCAACCAACAACCAAACCCGATGAGCGGCAATGGGACCCAGACAACCCTGACCCCCAGCTGTTCGACGGGGTGGACGCCGTCATCCACCTCGCCGGAGCGTCGATCGCAGGCCGGTTCACCGAAGGACACCGCCGCGCGATCCGCGACAGCCGCATCGGGCCCACCCGCCGGCTCGCGGAACTGATCGCCGACACCGACCCTGGTCCACAAGTGGTCGTCAGTGCCTCGGCGGTCGGTTTCTATGGATACGACCGCGGCGACGAGGTTCTCACCGAGGCCAGCGAGCGCGGCGACGGCTTCCTCGCCGATGTGGTGGCCGACTGGGAGGACGCCCTGGCCCCGGCGCAACGATCAGGCACCCGCGTGGTGCGCATCCGCACCGGAATCGTCCAGTCCCCGAGCGGCGGCACATTACGGCTGCTGCGTCCGCTGTTCGCCGCCGGACTCGGCGGCCGCATCGGCGACGGGCAACAGTGGTTGCCCTGGATCGGTATCGACGACCTGGTCGACATCTATCACCGCGCGTTGTGGGACGAGCAGCTGTCGGGCCCGGTCAACGCGGTGGCACCGGAGCCGGTGCGCAACGCCGAATACACCGACACGCTCGGCCACGTTCTGCGCCGACCGACGATTCTGCCGGTGCCCACCCTGGGACCACGGCTACTGCTGGGCGACCAAGGTGCCCGCGAACTGGCCTGCGCCAGCCAGCGGGCGGTTCCCGCGGCCCTCACGGCCGCCGACCACGGCTTCCGCCATCCACGCCTGGAGCAGGCACTGGGCCACGTACTGGGACGCCCGGCTATGGCGTAGGAGCCGCCGGCGGCGCGGCAGGCCCCGGCGGCGCAGCAGGTTGGCGCCCGGGCGAGTTGTACTCGTATCCCGGCGGCGGTGGGCCGTTGAGCGAGTAGTACCCGGGTGGCAGCGCCGGGCCCGCGGGTGCGCTACCCGGAGCCGGCGCGGTGACCGGCGTCTCGGAGCCGGGAGCGTTGATCGACACGTAACCAGGCGGCAGCGGCGGCGCCGGGCCGGCGCCGGGAGGCGGTGCGACCCCTTCGGGTGCTCCCCCACCGCCCTGGAAGCCGCCCGGGTCATGGGCCTGATGCCAGAGATCCCTGAGCGTGCCGACCGGGCCGCCGCCGTACTGGCCCGAGCCGTACACCGGGTTGGCGATCTCGGGCACCTGCGGCGGACCGGCCGGTGCCGGCGGCGGGGGCGCTGCCAGGGCGGGATCCGCCGGTGCGGGCGCTGGATCAGGCACGACGGGGTCCGCTGCAGCCTGTCCTGCCGCGGCCAGCACGGCACCGACGGCGGTCAGTCCTGCGATCGCGAGCTTGGCCCCCTTGATGGCGAACGTGGCGCCGTGCGCTTCGGTCATCTATCCGGTGGTCCTCTCTCGATGCACCCGCCAAACTCCTTCGGGAGTCAGGGCGGTCCGTGCATCGTCGCATACCGCCTCGGTGGCGCGCTGGGTTAGAGCGCCGCCGGCAGGACTTCTTCGAGGCGTCCGGACGACCCCGGTGCGCCCCGCGTGGCAGGCTGAATCCGTGTCTCGGGTACTGGTCGTCGGATCGGGTTTCGCCGGGCTGTGGGCAGCGCTCGGGGCCGCCAGACGCCTCGACGAACTCGGAACGGCGGCACAGGGCGTGCAGATCACCGTGGTCAGTGAGCGTCCCTTTCACGACATTCGCGTGCGCAACTACGAGACCGATCTCGACGACTGCCGAATCCCTCTGCACAAGCTGCTGGATCCCGTCGGTGTGGATCACGTTGTCGCCGAGGTCACGGCAGTCGACGTCGAGGCCCGGAATGTCACCGCACTGCAGGATGGCCGAACACGCGTCATCGGCTATGACCGGCTGGTGCTGGCCGCCGGCAGCCGGGTCGCACGACCGAATGTTCCCGGGCTGGCCGAATTCGGTTTCGACGTCGATACATTCGACGGTGCCAGGCGCCTCGCCGATCACCTCGACACGTTGGCCGCCAATCCGCAGATCTCGGGCGCCGGCACGGTCGTCGTCGTCGGAGCGGGGCTCACCGGTATCGAGACCGCGTGCGAACTGCCCTCACGGCTCTCCGCGCTGTTCGATGGTCGCGTCACACCGAAGGTCGTGCTCGTCGACCACAACCCGCAGGTGGGCTCGGATATGGGCGACTCGGCGCGTCCGGTGATCGAAACCGCATTGTCCGACAACGGAGTTCAGGTGATGACCGGTGTCGGCGTGTCCGCTGTCGACATCGGTGCCGTTACCTTGTCGTCCGGCGCGGTGGTACCGGCGGCAACCGTGGTGTGGTGTGCGGGAATGCGGGCCAACCCATTGACGGCCCAACTGCCGGTGACACTGGACCGGTTCGGTCGACTGCCCGTCGACGAGTACCTCCGCGTCGAGGGTGTGCCCGCGGTGTTCGCGGCCGGCGATGTGGCCGCCGCGCGGATCGACGACAGTCACCCGTCGGTGATGTCGTGCCAACACGGCAGGCCGATGGGGCGCTACGCCGGGTACAACGTGATCGGCGACCTCCTCGACCAACCCATGCGCGCGCTGCGAATCCCCTGGTATGTCACCGTTCTCGATCTCGGTCCGGCCGGCGCGGTCTACACCGAGGGCTGGGACCGACATGTCGTGGCAACCGGCACGGTGGCCAAGGCCACCAAGAAGACCATCAACACCGAACGGATCTATCCCCCGCTGACCGGTGACCGTCAGGCCCTGCTTGCTGCCGCCGCACCCGACCTTCAGACCAGGCCGGCCCGAGGCGGGTAACGCCCGCCCCGGCAGGTCCTAGCGGTCGTTTCCGTCCGGCGTCGTCTCGGCCGGCGGCGGTGTCAGCGCGTCCCACGTGGTCCACGTATAGCGCTGCTCGGGCAGGCCGGTCGCGCCGAGCATGAACGCCCGGTGCCCACGGTTCTCGCGGGCGATGGTGGTCAGCCAGGTGGTCACCGTGCTGACGCGGTTGCGTACGCCGGTGAGGAACGCGATATGGATGAAACCCCAAGCCAGCCAACCGAAGAAGCCGGCCAGCTTGACCGGGCCGACCTGCAGCAGTGCCTGTCGGCGCGCGATGTACGCCGCCGAGCCGAGGTCTCGGTAGCGGAACGGCCGCCGGGGTTTTCCGGCGAGTTCCCGGCGGACGCACGAGGCCACGTGGAGCCCGCCCTGCATCGCGTTCTCGGCGACGCCCGGCAGGTTCTCCCGGCCGGCCAGGTCTCCGATCACGAAGATCTCAGGACGGCCGTCGATCGAAAGATCAGGCCCCACAGTGATTCTCCCACTGCGATCGGCCTCGACTTCCAGCACCTGGGCGAGGTGCCGGGCGAATGGCACGGCTTCGACCCCGGCCGTCCACAACACGGTTCGGGCCGCGTACTGCTCGTCGGGCCCACCGGACTTCGGGGTGACGGTCACCCCGTCCCGGTTGACGTCGGTCACGTGGACTCCCATGTGCAGTTCCACGCCCAGTTTCTGCAGCGACTTCGTCGCCTTCTCCCCCAGCTCGGAGCAGAAAGCCTTCAGCACCCGTTCCCCGCCGTCGAACAGCAGCACCCGGGCTTCCTTGGGCTCGATGCTGTGGAACTCGTGAGCCAAGGTGCGCGTGGCCATCTCGCGGATCTGCCCGGCCAGCTCGACCCCGGTCGGACCGCCGCCGGCGACAGCGAACGTGAGCCAACCGTCACGCTCGGGGCCCGCTGGCAGTGTCTCGGCGATCTCGAAGGCCGTGAAAACCCGTTGCCGGATGTTGAGTGCGTCGTCGAGTGTCTTCATTCCGGGCGCCCACTCCGCGAAATGTTCTTTGCCGAAGTAGGACTGCTGCATTCCCGCGGCCACGACGAGGACGTCGTAGTCGAGGGTGAACGTCGTCTCATCCGGCCGGCGGGCCGTAACCCGGCGCAACTCGGGGTCGATGTCGATCGCGTCGCCAAGCAATGTGGTGACGTTGCGGTGACGCTCGAACTCCTCGCGCAGCGGTCGGCTGATCTGGCCGAAGCCCAAGGTCCCGGTGGCGCATTGGTAGAGCAGCGGCTGGAACAGGTGTCCCGCCGCCCGATCGAGCAGGGTCACGTCGACGTCGACTCCGCCCAATCGACGCGCACAGAACAGCCCGCCGAATCCCCCACCGATGATCAACACTCTCTTCCGACTGTTGCCCACAACTAGGAGGTTAACCGTCGTCGCCAGAAATGCGACCGTGCAGCGCGGATGCGCGCAAGGTGAGGTGGTTGCGCTCGGCCAGCGAATGCGCCTCGGCCGCGGCCTGCACGTACAGCCGTGCCGCCGTTGAGATGTCCCCTGCCCGCTCGTGAAGGTAGGCCGCCGCAGCGGTGTGGCGCGGCAACGCCGGGTCCAGTTCGGCGAGCGCGGCCAGACCTGCCTGCGGCCCATCGGCTTCACCTAACGCGACTGCGCGGTTGAGGCGTACCACCGGGCTGTCGGTGAGTGCGACGAGTTCGTCGTACCACTCGACGATCTGCACCCAGTCTGTCTCCTCGGCGGACTGGGCGTCGGCGTGCAGCGCTGCCACCGCCGCCTGGGCCTGATACTCCCCGAGCCGGTCGCGTGCCAGGGCGGCTTGCAGGACGTACACGCCCTCGATGATCAGATCGCGCCGCCACAACGTGCGGTCCTGCTCCGCGAGAGGAACCAGGGTCCCGTCGGACCGGGTACGCGCCGGGCGCCTGGCGTGGTGCAGCAGGAACAACGCCAGCAGACCGCCGACTTCCGGATCGTCGGTGGTTCGGGCCAGCTGACGGGCGAGCCTGATCGCCTCGGCTGCCAGGTCGACATCGCCGCTGTAGCCCTCGTTGAACACCAGATACAGCACCCGCAGCACGGTGCGCAGGTCGCCGGGACGATCCAGCCGAACGGCGGCCACGGTGCGCTTGGCACGGCTGATCCGTTGCGCCATCGTCGCTTCCGGCACCAGATAGGCCTGCGCGATCTGGCGGGTGGTCAGGCCTCCGACCGCCCGCAGGGTCAGGGCGACAGCGGCCGAGGAGGTCAGGTTCGGGTGCGCACACAGGAAGTAGAGCTGCAAGGTGTCGTCCACCGCGCCGGCCGGCCCGGCGGCCGGCTCCGCAGAAACCCGGGCCTCACGGTTGCGCCGAGCAGCATCGGATCGGGTGAGGTCGAGGAACCTGCGCCACGCCGTGGTGATCAACCAGCCCTTGGGATCGTCGGGCCGCCCGTGCGGCCAGGTCTCCCACGCCCGGACCAAGGCCTCCTGCACGGCGTCCTCTGCCGTCGCGAAGTCCGCACCACGGTGGACGAGGGCGGCCAGGACACCGGGAATCAGATCCCGGAGCCTGGCCTCGTCCACCGCACCGGGCGCCATCAGTCGGTGACAGTCGGTGGGGCGGTCAGGAACGGGCGCACCTCCAGCCACTCGTGGATGGGCCGCCCGCCCGCACCCGGTGCCGCGGACAGTTCTCCGGCCAATGCGACCGCGCGTTCGTAGGAATCGACGTCGACGACCATCCACCCTGCGATCAGGTCCTTGGTCTCGGCGAAGGGGCCGTCGGTCACCGGTGGCTTGCCCTCGCCGCCGTACTGGACCCACGTGCCTTCCGGGGCCAGGGCCTGGCTGTCGACGTACTCACCGCTGTCCTTGAGCCGATCCGCGAAATCGTTCATGTACTGGATGTGGGCCTGGATCTCGTCCGGGGTCCACTGGTCCATCGGAATATCGTTGACCGACGCGGGGGCACCTCGGTAGTGCTTGAGGAACAGGTACTTGGCCATGGGATTCTCCCTTCGGATTCGCAACCCGGGTTGGTCGCTCACAACGGGGACGGAGCCGTCACGATGTTCTCGACATCGAGGCCCGAAATATTTCTGATCTCATGTCAGGCCACGTCACACGGGTCCAGGATGACCTATAGGCCCGTCGTCCGACCTCAGGTGCACAACCGATCAGTTCGATTGGCTAAGCTTCGACTATCCAAGTTCAGATTCGAGCACCGAGGTGGCATTCATGTTCCTGAGCAAGGCAGCCGTGGCGACCTTCGCGGCCGCAGGCCTGATCGGGGCCGCACTCGGCCTCGGCGTGGCCACCGCGAGCGCCGATCCCGATCCGAGCCTCCCGCCGCCGCCGAACGCGCCGAAGAAGCCGGCCGAGACGTGGCAGGGTCACCCGATGGTCTGGTGGAACCTGCCCGCGGGCGGTCACTGGGGTGTCTGGGTCAACGGCGACTTCCTTCCGTTCACCTGATCCCGCCGGGCCCGACGGCCCGATGATGTCGACGGGATCGGTTACGGTCGGCACGCCGATCGCCTGACTCAGCTGTCGGGCTCTGCGGTCTCATCGTCCTCGGGCTCCTCTGCCGGGGCTGCTTCCAGGGGGACGCTTTCCGCGCGCGGAGTGCCGACAGCCGAGGTGTTCTCGGCCGGTTGGAGGCGGACCACCTGGCCCACCGCCCGGCGCAGGCCGGGCGGTCCTTCTTTCCGGAAGAACTCACCGATGCGTCCGGCGCGGTACCGCAGCGGGGAGCCGAGCAGCTCACCCATCACTACGCCGCTGCCGAGTGCCAACGCCGTCGCTGCCGCGCTCAGCAGGTGTGCGAGCCCCTCTCCGAACTTCTCGTCCACGGCGAACGCGAACACCGCCCAGAACACCGAGAGGCCGGGCAGCATCGGCATGATGCCGGCGGTCGCCGTCACGAGCGCGGGAGACTGTCGGCGAATGGAGATCAGCGTCGCCAGGAAACCGACACCGACGGCCGCGATCCCGGTGGCCGCCCACTGGCCGAAGCCGGCCGTCCCGAGCCCGATCAACGTCAGCTCGGCCAGCCCCGCTGCCAACCCGGCGGTGGGCAATGACCGCAGCGGTGCATAGCTGGCCATGGTCAGGCAGATCCCGGCCAGCGCCGCACCCAAGACCGCCAGGACGATCGGCAGCGGTCCTCTCGGCGTGATGAAGGTGCCTGCCGTGTTGACGTGCAGTTCGATCTGGATCCCCAGCAGGGTGGCGGCCTGCAGGGCACCGGTGATGCCCACGACGATTCCCGCGGTGAGAAACACGGCGTCACCGAGTCGCGCGACCGCGGTGACCATGTAACCGGTCAACGCGTCCTGCACGGCACCGACCAGCGTCATCCCGGACAGCAACAACACGATCCCGGTGGCGACGAGCGCGCTGAGACCCTGCCCCGTGTAGCGGTAGGCCGCCAACGCGATCAATGTCGCAATCGCCGCGCCGACCGCGTGCTGAAAGAAGAACGGCGTGCCGATCCGATTCAGCAGACGGCCGACCCGGTCGATCAGCGCAGCCGTCACGGTGGCCAGCAGGCAGGTCAACCAGTTGCCGCCCAGCAGCATCGCGATACCGAGCGCGAACCCCGCCCATCCGGCGGTCGCGAGCCACCGAGGGAACGGATGCGGGCTCTCGGTCAGCTCGTCCATGGCCTCGTGCGCCTCGTCGACGGTGATACCGCCGGAGGTGATGCGCCGGACCAGACGATCGAGTTCGGCCAGCCTGGTGTAGTCGGTGGACCTGGTCCGCACCGCCCGCATGATCGTGACCGGAGGACTGTCCGTGGTGGGCAGTGCCGACACGATGATGGTCGCGACGGTGATGTCGACGACGCAGTCGGTCAGCCGGTACGCCTGCGCGACGTCCTGGGTGGTGGCGACGACGTCGGCGGTACCCGACCCCGACGAGAGCATCACCTCGGCGAGCCGAATGGTCAGGTCGAGAACCTTGCGGGTGTGCACATCACCCATGCCGGCCGACGCGCGACTGCGCCGGCCGGCCACCGGTGCCGGATCACGACGTCCACGCAGGGCCATGCGCAGCCCGCCACGCAAGCGGTCCCTGCCGTTCAATCCTTCCTCAGCCATTTGTGTGCAGCGTAGTCATGAACCGCCGCGGGCCGGTGGAAGCCGGGCTGCCGGTCGGTTCAGGTCACCCGGCGCGGTCGGCAGCCCGGATCACGTCGGACCCGACGAAGGTGAAGATCTGGGCGGCCGGTGTCACCGGTTCGGGTGACCCGGTGAAGCGGTGGGCTCCGACGCCGTAACTCACATCCGGCTGCGACACCCAGACCAGATCGAAACCGCGCTCGTCAAACCAGTTGAGGATCAACGGAATCCGGTCGGGAACGGTGCGGCCGCGAGTCCACAGCACCGTGCCGCCGGTTCTGGTCAGCTGAGGCAGGAAGCCGATGGTCCGCTCGATGTCCTCATCGGTGATGTTGCCGAAGATGCCGCACGCCACGACGATGTCGGCGGGGACCAGGTCCTGGTACTGGTCGATCAGAGCGGCGTCACCCGTTACCACCTCGACCCCGGTCAGCCCGTACCGGTCCACGGTTTCGGCGGCGATCTCGGCGTTGCGGGGATCCAACTCGACCAGGCGCGCCCGAACGTCGTCGCGTCGCGGATGGTCGGTCAACACCTCGAGCAGATCGCGCCCCTGCCCGGCGCACAGGCTGACGACCCGCAGCGGGCCTGCCGGAGCCTCGTCCAGCGCCTGCCGGATCAAGGTCTGCACCGCGCGAAGCCGGTGTGCCAGTGCCGAATCCGGCCGGTCGTAGTCGTCGTGCCAGCTGTGCCAATCCACGACCGAACCGTAACGCCACGGTGCTGTTGGTGGCGCCGCCCGCGGGCGGCACCATCCACACGTGCTTGACTGCGCCCTGCTTCGCGCAGGGTGAATCACGCAGGTAACGAACGGTATTCGGTCACACGAGCGGGTGCCTTCGGAGCGCGGCGAGGGTTTACCGCGGCGTGATGAATACTGGCGGCTAACGCTGGAACCGCACGTAGCGGTCCACGGCGGCCGCATCGCCTCGGGAGTACGTGACGCTGTCCACCTGGGTGCCATGATCGTCGACCAGCAGAAGGTTTCCCCCGGAGTTGCCGAGCTGTGCGCCTGACCCGTCGAGCACGACGACTGCCGATGCACCACCGGCCAGGTCGGCATCCAGCTTGCTCTCCCGACCGTTGCGGTCGACCAGGCGCCAACCGTGCAGTGACACTGCCTCGGTGGCGTAGTTGCCGATCACCACCGCTTCGTGTCCGGGGTCCGGGCCGGTGGGATTGATCAGCGCCCGCTCCAGATACGCCAGGCCCGGGGTCACCTCGCCACCGCCCGCGGCCGCCCCCACCAACCGGGAGAGGGGCTGTGCACCCGGTGCCGCGTCGCCCTGTGGGTCGGTAGGTACCCGCTGGGTCTGGAAGGCGAGCAGGATGCCGACGACACGATCGGGAAAGGCCAGCAGAAGACCGCCGTCGTGGAAGGCCCCGTTGTCCCCCGCGTGCGCGCCGACATTGCCCTGGTTCATGTGGATGTCGTGAACACCATGCAAACCGTCGGTGTTACCGAAGTCGGCATCGATCGGCTTGTGCAGGTTGCGGTCGAATTTCGCACCGAAGGCATAGAGTTCGCCGCCGGCGGTCTGGCACTGGGTCAGGTACAGGCTCAAAAGATCCTGCAGGTCATCGGCATTCGCGTTGCCACTGGGCGGAAGCGCCCGGCCGAGCGTGAAATCGAACAGCGGCGCCTTGACGTAGTCCAACGAGGACGCTGACGTGCCGGGGGTGACAGAGAAGCCGGACGCCACCGCGGCCAGTCCGTTGACGACGGGATGTCCGACCAGCGGATCCACCACCCAGAAGACGACCTCGCTGCCGTCGTTGGATTCGACGTTGACCGCGACCCGCCACGGTTGTCCGGAGTCGTCAACCGCCCGGATCTGCAGGTGCGGGGTGGACTGGCCGTCTTCCCTGACGAACCGGTCCGGTCGTGCGCGCAGAACCCCATAGGTGATCGCCATGATCGACTCCTGTCGTTTCGGTGCCGACACAAGGACTTTCATGTGCCTGCATCCGCAGAAACTATCGACCCGGCGTGGCGCGGACACGCGTAGCGGACTACCCGAAACGGAGAACCGCGGTCATCTGCCGTGGGAGGCGAAGAACTGCCCGGACGCATCCGAGGCGTCGAAGGCGTGGCTGGCTGCCCCGACAGACTGCACGGGAAGGATCTCGGGTACGCCCGGCCAGGTGTGCCCGCCCCCGTCGACCCGCATGAACACCACCGATGTTCCGCCGGCACACCCGTCGGAGGCGATGCGGTGGGTTTCGGTGCCGTCGCCGGTGCTGGGCAGCACCTCGTCCGACGGAGCCGGGCAGCCGTTGATCTGACGCCACCGGTCCACCATCGCCGGCCCCGACACCACGGTGCTGCCTCCGCCCCGCCCCGTCATCGGCCCACCGTTGAAAGGCACGACAGGGTCGGCCGTCCCGTAGGTGGCGAGGACCGAAACGGGCCTGGACGGATTGCAGCCGACATTTGTCCCCAGCGTGCCGGCCACCGGGGCGATCGCGGCGAACAGGTCGGCGCGATCACACGCCAGTCGATTGGCCATGAATCCACCTGCCGACAAACCCGTGGCATATACCCGGCCGCGCGGGATGCCGTTCTCGGCGACGAGGCGATCGACGAGGGTCGAGATGAACCCGACATCGTCGACCCCTTGACGGTCGGGCACCGAGGCGCCGCGGCCGTCGGCCCAGCTGTAATCGATGCCATCGGGGTAGACCACGGCGAACCCGTGGGCGTCGGCCACCCCGTCGTAATGGGTGAGCGCCGCCTGATCGGCTCCGGTCGCGCCGGCAGCGTGCAGATTGACCACCAGCCCGGACGGTGGGCCCCCGGCCGGTAGGTGGAGCCGGTAGGTGCGCATCGTGCCGCCGAAGTCGATCTGCGCCGACGGTAAGGGCGCAGCCCACGCGGGTGTTGGCGCTGCCGCGCATCCCAAGAGCGCAACAAGCGCTACGGACACCACTGTTCTGAGCCGTCCCGGCGTGAAAAGCACCGGGGCAGAGTAGATATCACGGGCGAACTCTTGGGCAACGCCAGGTGACCTACCGGAGAAAACCCTGCCGGCAACCGTCGCCATCCGCTTCCACGCCATTCCGGCCCCCACCGATTCGTCGTCCAGCAAACGAAGTTCCGACGCTACCTGTTCGCTGTGACCAGTGGGGCGAGAAGACCGGATTCGACCGTCGATCAGATGGTCAGGACCATGCGGTAGCGCGCCTGTCCCTGCTCCATGGCGGCGTAGGCGCTCGACGCCTCAGCCAGTGGGCGCTCCTCGATCCGGGCCCGCACCCCCGACAACACCGCGAAGTGCATGGTCTCCTCGACGTCACGTGCGGTTCCAGACGGGTGCCCGGAGATGGTCAGCGCGGGCTGGATCAGTTGCACCGGGCTGATGGGCAACGGATCGGCGGACACCCCGATCGCCACCAACTCGCCGCGGGGCGCGAGTCCGCCCACCGTCTCGGCCATGGCCTGCGAATTCCCCACCGTTGCCAGGACCACCGCCGCGCCGCCCAGGTCTCGCAGAGCTGCGCTGACGTCGCCTGCGGTCGAGTCGATGTAGTGCCGGGCCCCCAGCGAACGGGCATCGGCTTCTTTGCCGGGGCCGCGGGCGATCGCGACGGTCTCGAAGCCCATCGCGCTGGCGAACTGGAGCCCGAGATGCCCCAGGCCGCCCACACCCAGGACCGCGACCACGTCGCCGGGGAGGGCCCGGGTGTGTCGGAGCGCGTTGTATGTCGTCACCCCGGCGCACCCCATCGGAGCGGCCTCGGCGAAGGACAGTTCATCGGGGATCCGGGCGAGCGCGTTGGCCGGCACCGTCACGGATTCCGCGTATCCGCCCGGATAGTGCAGGCTCGGCACCTGGCCCTTCTCGCAGACGATGAAATCGCCCTTCCGGCAAGGAATACAGACTCCGCAGTGCCCGCCGAACCAGCCGATCGCCACCCGGTCCCCCACCTCGAAATCGGTGACGCCCGCGCCCACTTCGGCGATGGTGCCGGCGATCTCATGGCCCGGCGTCACCGGCCACGCGATCCCCGGGAATCCGCCGTTGAGAATGGCCCGATCGGTGCCACAGACCCCACAGGCGGCCACGGCGACCCGGACCTGTCCCCGATCGGGCGAGAGGGTCTGAGCGTCAACGAGTTCCAGGGTGCCGCCAGCTGACTGGACGTGAACAGCTCGATGAGTGGCCATGTGAATCCTTACTGTCACCGTCGGGATGTCTCGCCATCATGGACCGTCGACGGCCCGCTTGGCCAGGGTCTGCGCTCAGCCCAGGATGAACGGCAGCTGTGCCGCCGTCTCTCCGAGAGCGGTCAGCTCCAGGTCTGTCGGCGCCCGCCTGCCGGTCCCCAGCCGGAGGGTGTCGTCATCGGAGAACTCCGCGGGGAACCGCGCGCCCGTGATGTCCCCCAACATCGCGCGTGAGCGGGCCAGCCCCGCCGCCGGTGGGCTCGGTACCCCCGGCAGGTGCGCGACCAGATCAAGGTGGTGCAGTGTCCATTCCAGGACGTAGGCGTCGAGGTAGTCGCCGACGGTGAGAACCTGTCCCTGCGTGCCCACCCGAGCGTGCGGGTCGGCAAGGTCAGCGGCTCGTTCCGCGGCCGAGCCCACGTCGTCGAGATGAAACTTGAGCAGGGCCGGATCCCCGTATGCCGCCGCCAGCCTGACGGTCAGCGCATCCAAGGGATCCTTGCCCGTCGGAGGCGTTCTGCTGACCTCCCAGTAGGTCAGCGCGTTACGGGTCGATTCGGCATCGGTCGGGGTGACCAGGGTGATCAACACATCCTGGGCATCAATGACGAGGTGGCACACCAGATCTCGAACCAGCCAACCGGCACAGCCGGAGGGCTGAGCGAAGTCCTGGGGATCCAGCGCGGCCACCGCAGCGCGCAGCGCCGCCCACGAGTCTGAGAACTGGCCCACGACTGCAAACTAGCAGCGGACCACTCGCTCGGCCGCAGTCCAGTCGTAGGGCAAGAATTTGCCGTCGAACGTCACCACCACGCGGTCTCCGGCAGGGTGCGGCTTGCGCTGCACATCGACGCTGAAGTTGATGGCGCTCATGATGCCGTCACCGAACTGTTCGTGGATGACTTCCTTGAGCGCTCCGCCGTAGACCTGGAGCGCCTCGTAGAACCGGTAGATGGCGGGATCGGTGGGCACGGCCGTCGGCAGTCCACCTCGCATCGGGACCGCAGCCAGTACCGGAATCACCGACTCGTCCAGCCCGAGGAGGTCCACGATGATCCTGCCGGACTCGGCCGGTACCGGATGTTGCCCGAGCAGGGCGGACACCGTCCACACCACGGGTCGGTCGATGGCGTCGGCCAGCTGCTCCCACGTCAGGCCCTTGGTCAAACGGGCTTCTACGATCGCGGCGGTGATCTCGTCTCTGCTCATACGAGCCAGCATGCCCGCGGCGAACGGTCACCGCACGCCCAACGTGCCTTCCAGATACTCACCGCGACAAGCCACGCGGGCCAGCTTGCCGCTGGTGGTCCTCGGAATCGCGCCTGCCGGCAGGAATCGCAGATCCGCGACGGTCAATCCGTGTCGGTCGGCCACTGCCGCGCGGATGGCCGCACCGGCTTCCTCCGGATCGGCCTGTTTGGTGCGGGCGGCGCGTTCGGCGATCACCACCAACCGCGCACCGTCCCCGTCGCCGTCGGGAGTGACGGTGAACGCCGTGACATAACCGCGCCGGACCAGTGGCGACGCGTCCGCCACGGTGGCCTCGATGTCCTGCGGGTAATAACTGCGACCGTCGATCCGCACCAGGTCGGCCATCCGCCCGGTCACATAGAACTGCCCCTCGAAATACACCCCGAGATCGCCCGTCCGCAGCCAGGTGGCGTCGTCGGAGAGCCCGGCGGCGTGACTGCCGGAGGCGAGACGCGAATGCAGCGACACCCCGAACACCTTGCTCGTCTCCTCGGGCCGCGCCCAGTACCCACGACCAATGTTGTTGCCGTGCAACCAGATCTCCCCGACCTCGCCGTCGGGCAGTTCCTCGGCGGGGCCATCGGCAGTCGCGGGGTCGACGATCACCGCCCACAGGCTGCGGGCCGGATGACCGCAGGACACGTGTGGCACGGCACCCTCGGCGTGGGCGTTGACGCGGACGGCCCGACCCAGGGTCAGCTGTTCGCGGTCGAAGTAGACCACCGACGCCTGCTCGGCCGGGCCGATCGTCGAGATCAGCAGCGTCGCCTCGGCGATGCCGTACGACGGCTTGAACGCTGTCGGCGGCAGCCCGTACGGCGCAAACACCTCGTTGAAGGAGGTAATGACCTCAGGTATTACGGGTTCGGAACCGATGATGAGGACCACGTTGCTCAGGTCGATGTCCTCCCCTGCGGCGGGAACGCCGCGCTGCGCGGTCCATTCGTAGGCGAAGTTCGGTGCGGCGGTGATCACGCGGCCGTGTTTGGAGGCGTCGGACATCGCACGGATCCATCTCTGGGGCCGGCGGATGAACGCGGTCGGTGACATCAGCGTCGAGTGTCCGCCGTAGACCGCGGGAAATCCGATCATCGACAGGCCCATATCGTGATAGAGCGGTAACCAGCTGAGGCCGTGGGTATTTCGGTTCAACAGATCGATGGACAGGATCATCTGCAGCAGGTTGGTGCCGACCGCGCGGTGGGTGATCTCCACGCCGACGGGTGGGCGGGTCGAGCCCGAGGTGTACTGCAGGTGGGAGATGTCGTCGGGATCGACCGAGATCGGGGTGAACCCGTCGCCCGCCGAATCGGGAATCTCGTCGATGAGCTCGACCCGGGGACGCAGCGTATCCGGCATCGTCGCGAGGAACTCCCGTACCGCGGCATCGCCCGCAGCGGTGGTGAGTACCGTGGTCGGCCGGGAGTCCAGCAGCGCGGTCTCGAGGCGTTCGGCATGCCCCTGCAGTTCCGGTGCGAACAGCGGCACGGCAATGTTGCCGGCCTTGATCGCCGCGAAGAACCCGACGACATAGTCCAGCCCTTGGGGCGCGAGGATGGCGACACGCTCACCGCGGCCGGCCACCTGCTGCAGCCGCGCTGCGACGGCCCGCAGCCGCACGCCCAGCTGCGTCCACGTCAGCTCGATGACCTCTTCGGCGGCCTGGCTGTGATCGAGGTAGCGGTAGGCGACCAGGTCTGGAACGTGGGCGATGTTGCGGTCGATCAGCGATATCAGGGTGGTGCCCGGGGGCAGCACGATGCCGCCGTTCTCGTCCAGGCAGTCCTCGATGCGGAGCAGGCCTGCCGGGGCCTCGTATTGAACCTGAGTGCCGCTGTCCATGCCCGCAGTCTAGGTCGCGGCGCCTTCGAGGCGGGCCGCCAGTTGCCCGAACGTGAGGGTCCACCCGCTGTGGAAGTTGTCGAATTCCTCTGGCGGCAAAAGGGAATGCTCGATCGACATCATCGTCTGCCCGTCGCCGGCCGGCTCGAATTCGACGTTGACGATGCTGACCACGGTCGGGTCGGACCAGTCCGAGTTGCTCCAGGTGAATCGCAGCACCCGTGGCCGGTCGATGGTCAGGAACTGTCCGGTGATCAGCACGCTCGAACCGGAATCGTCGATGTCGAAGCGCACGATCCCACCGACGCGAGGCTCGACGACCACC
>NZ_LZSY01000127.1 GCF_001665625.1 Mycolicibacterium peregrinum
TGGCAGGGTTCGTGCTCACGCTGCGGGATTCTGGGATCAGCGTCCAGATCCCAGATGTCATGAGCCCACCATGGCCGGTCGGTGCAGCGGACCGACACGTACAGGTGCAGGTGCTCGATGAAACTGGCCACGTTGCGCCGAAACCCGGCCGAGGGCAGCCGACCGGTGCGGCGCTCGAACTCGCGTACCCCGTGACGCACGATGGCCTCGGCGCTCAGATCAGCGACACTGACCGGGTAACGCCGGTGCCGTTGGTGGTAGTCGGCGGCGGCGATGCTCAGTGCACCGCTGGTCCATTTCAGCAGCGACGGTTCGATCTTGCGACGTTCTTCGTGTCCACACAGCCACACCCACCACGCGAGCTCCTCGCACAACCGTTGCGGCACACCCTGCGGGGTGAAGTCGTGGCCGTCCGGGGTGGGCCGGTAGCGCGGGTTGCGCTGAAAGACCGTGTTGGCCGGGCCGGTATCCAGGTGATAGACCAGCCTGCGCCACTGCGGCGGCACTTGTTGCCACTGCTGTGTCCACCGATCCCCGGCGGCACCGCGCGTCGGTGGGGTATGCGCTGGTGCAGGACTGTCATTGCCCGTCACGGTTCACCTTCCACCCAGCGACATAGTTCTTCCATTCGGCCAGCGTGCGCATCTCGGCGTCGGCGGTCACCCACCCGTAGGTCGACAACGTGGTCTGCACGTCGGCGTGACCGAGACGACGCATCACCACATGCACATCCACCCCAGCCAGCAACAACGCGGTGGCGTGGGTGTGGCGCAGCCAGTGCGGCGTCCACTGCTCAGGCAGCACGCCGGTTCGGCGCGCGGTGATCAGATCCACCTTGTCGTAGATGGTTTCCGGTCGCAGCGGGGCATAGCGCACGCCTCGCACCAGGTTGACAAACACGAAACACGACGCCAGATCGCCGACCGTGACATCCGCGCCGGCGGCCACCAACTGCCACACGTACTCGCTGTAGAGGGCGACCAGATCGTCGCCGATGTAAATCCGGCGCGGGCCCGATTTCGCGCGCACCCCGTGCGGATGATCATCACGGCCCGCCACCATCACCGATGGGGTACCGCCACCGGCAATATCAAAATCACTGTGGCGCAACGACAACGCCTCACCGAGCCGCATCCCGGTTTCGGCCAACACCGCGAAGAACAACCGGTCACGCAGCCCCGCCCCGCCGCCCGACCATTCACCCGAGACCGTCTGGACACTGCACGCATCCAAGATGGCGTTGACCTGCACCGGCAGCAGCACCGGTGTTTCGGCGCGCTGCAGGCCGCGGAGCCGGTGAATCGGCCCGTCCTGCTCGCGTTTCGGGCCGACCCCGGCCAGAAACGGTGCATAGCGGCCCCGCCGGGACGTACGAGCATGACTGGCGTACAACCGCCGGTAGGGGCGCACCAGGTCATGGGCATTGGCGAAATACCGGTACATCGACAACACCGCCGCACTGCGCGGCAGCAGCGAGGATTCGGCCAATCTCTGCTCCGGTTCACCGATACGGGCCACCCCAGGCAGATCCCCGGTGCGCAGATAAGCCAGGAACTGGCCAAACAGACTGGTGGGGAAGTCATCCCACGCGGTACCGGTACCCTCCAGCACCGTCCACCACGCCGCCAGCCCATAGGCATAGGCGCGCAGCGTGTTCGGTGAGCCCCCTTGGTTGCGCAGAAACGTCAGGTACTCGCGCGCCGGGGCCACGGGCAGCTTGTCGACGCCGACCACCGTGTAGGTGGGTGGCCGGTCCTCAAAGCGCACCCGCTGCACCTGTGCCACCGTCAGCCGCACCCCACCACATTCACGATGGCCTGCCCTTACGGAAATCGTCCAACCGGATCACCTGGGAGCCGCCATCGGCCGGTGGGGCCGCGGTGCGGCCATGGCCGACACTGGCCGCGACCGGATTATGCTCGGCCGCCGGCGCCGGCCGCTGCGTGGCCAAAAACCAATCCAGCACATCAGCGGGATAGATCATCGAATCCCGGGCGCTCAGCATCCGCACCGACGCGCCGCCGTAGCAGCGCTCCACCCACTTACGCAGCAGCCGGGGCCGCTCCGGGACGCGGTCAGCCCACCCCGGTTCCGTCATACCCCACGTGTGCCCGGTATCCGGGTTGATCCGTGAATGCAGCTGGGTGGTCAACATTTTCGCCCGATCCGGCGCGATCAGCCCCGAATCCCGCAGATGCATGATCAACGACCCCAACGACAGACCCCACTTGGCTTTGAGCGGACGCAGATTCAACAGCGACATCACCCGCGGCAACTCACCGGCGATGACCCCTGCCGGGGCCAACAACTCGGTCGCGAACCGGTTTGCCTCCAACTCGTCGGCGGCACTGACCGAGCAATAGGCGTGACTGTGCAACACCAAATGACCGAGCTCATGGGCGACCGTGAACCGGGTCCGCTCCCACGAGTCGCTATCCCTCAACACCAGCAGCGGCCGGTCCCGTAACCGGCCCACCCAACTCGAATACCCCAAATGCCGCTCATCACGAGAACGCCCACCGGTAGCGGCGAATTCGCTTTCCCATTCACCGGCGACCCGGCGCCGGACAATCACCGGAGCACCCAGCCGCTCGGCCTCATACATCAAATCGTCAAGCGGCTCATCGGGTTCCAGTCCCATCGCCTCACGCAGACGTGCTGCGGCCACCGTGATCGAACTGTGTGCCAGCTCATCGGGACTGACCGTCGGAACCTTCACCGGAGGCAGCTTCGACCGGCCATCGAGCTCACCGAGAAAATCGCCTGCCAACGACGCGAACGTCGCCAGAAACTCCTGCTCACCCAACGTCATTGACTTCGGCGCCCGAAACAGCAACTCGTTCGCGGTGATCCGTGTCCGCGGCTCCGAGCTGAAAAACGCTGCAGGAAACCGGAACAACCCCGCCAGCAACGCAACATCGCCGTCGTCGAGCCGCACCGTCAGCGACTTCTCAATCTGGGACTGCCGTGACGTACTCCAGCCTGTGGCTTCCACCACCGACCGTGCCGTCATCCGCCTCAACAACCGGGCCTGCCGGACCCGAGC
>NZ_LZSY01000128.1 GCF_001665625.1 Mycolicibacterium peregrinum
GCGGTGCCAAGGGCATTGGGTCCGAACAACTCGCTGTAGGGCAGCACGTGGTTGACCAGTGCGGCCGGGTCGACGATCAGGTCGACGTCGTCGGCCAGGCGCTGCCAGGTCTGCTGGTCCAGTCCGAGGTTCTCCTCGCCCTTGTCGCCGGCGATCACCGCGAGGTGGTCGGCGGCCAGTTTCTGGTAGTGCGCCAACAGCTTTGGGTCGCCGCTGTCGAAGGTGGCGTCGAGCCGGGCCCTGGCCTCTTCGTCGGACTTGGCTCGCACCAGCGCGATGACCTTGCCGTCGACCAGATCCATGCGTTCCAGCCACTCCAGGGCCAGGTAGCGGCCGAGGAAGCCGGTGGCGCCGGTCAGCAGCACGGTGCGGACCTCTGCAGGAGCCTTGGGCAGCTTCGGCGCTGCGGCCAGGGTGTCCGCGTCGAGGAACTTGTCCAGCGTCAGATCGGCGGCACTGACTTCGGCGGCGTGCCGTCCGTGCACCGACGCGTAGGTCGGGCGCTTGGATCCGCCGCGCTGCGTTTCGATGTAGCCGGCGATGCCTGCCAGATCGTTGGCAGGGCTGACGATGACGCCAACGGGCACATCCACATCGAAGATCTCGCGCAGGAGATTGCCGAAGGTCAACGCCGACAACGAATCTCCACCCAGATCGGTGAAGTGGGCATCGGGTTCCAGATCAGAGGCGGCAGCGCCCAGCAGGGCACCGGCAGCCCGGCTCACGGTCTCCAGCACCGGGGCGTCGGCACTCAGGGAGCGCAGTGCCCGAAGTTCACCGGCCTGCGTCTCGGCAAGTTCGGTGTAGAGCTGCTCCAGCCGCTCGCCGTAGTGCGCCTTCAACTTCGGCCAGGCCAGCTTGCGGATACCGGTCAGCAGGCCGTTCTCCAGCGTGAAAGGTGTTGTCTCCACGATGAAATCGCGGGGGATCTCGTAGGACTGCAGGTCGGCTTCCCTGGCGACCTCCTGCAGGGATTCGCTGATCGCCTCTTTGGAGACACTGGCGTCGGTGGGCACCACGACGGCCAGCAGGTAAGGCTGCGCGCTGTTGCCGTAGACGTAGATCTGTTGCACCAGTGGGCTGTTGCCGAACACCGCCTCCAGCTTGGCCAACGTGACGAACTCGCCCTGGGCGAGCTTGAGCACATTGTTGCGCCGGTCGACGTAGCGCAGCTGGTCCGGACCGATCTCGGCGACGACGTCGCCGGTCCGGTAGAAACCGTCCTCGTCGAACACCGAAGCCGTGACCTCGGGACGCTTGTAGTAGCCGGGGAACAGGTTCTCGGTCTTCAGCAGCAACTCGCCGCGCGGGTACGGCTGATCGGTGCCGAAGTAGCCCAGATCGGGGACGTCGACGAGCTTGTAGTCGATCACCGGCGGGCGCTGGGCCACGCCGTCGAACAGCGCCATACCGGCCTCGGTCGAGCCGTAACCTTCGAGCAGGTGGATGCCGAGCATGTCCTCGGTCCAGGTCTTGAGCTCAGCGGAGATGGGTGCCGAGCCGGTCATGGCGGCGACGAAGCGTCCGCCGAGGACGTTGTCCCGCACCTCGGCCAGCACCTCGGCCTCGACGGCCTCACGGTCCGCGCCGCCCTCGGCCAGACGGTGATCCACCCGGCTCTGGAACTCGCTGTGGATCATCTCCCACACGCGCGGAACGAAATTCAGTTCGGTGGGCCGCACCAGGGCGAGGTCCTCCAGAAGCGTCGACAGGTCGCTGCGGGCTGCGAAGTAGCAGGTGCCGCCGGCGGCGAGCGAGGCATACAGGATGCCGCGGCCCATCACATGGCTCATGGGCATGAAACTGAGGTTGATCGCCGAGCTGACCGGTCCGAGCCACGCCTTGCTGTTGCGCCGCCAGAATTTGCCGACCGAGCTCTGCAGGTACATCGCGCCCTTGGGGGCACCGGTGCTGCCCGAGGTGTAGATCAGCAGCGCGAGCGGGTCGGTGCCGTCAGCCTTCGGCGCCTCCGGTGAGGGCAGCTCGGCGCCCCGGACCAGCAGGTCGCTCAGGGTCTCGACGGTGACGCCGGCCCCGGCCAGCCGCTCGGCGGCCGATGTCACGGCATCGCGGTGATCGTCGATCTCGGGGTGGTGGTCGAAGGCGACCACCCGAGCCGGGGCGTGGGCGGTGAGCGCCAGTTCGACGGCATCGGCGAGGTGGTCGACACTCGCGGCGATCACAGTCGGTTCGGTCTCGGTCACGATGGGCGCCAGCGATTCGGGCGAGGAGCTGGTCTGCAGGGGCACCGACACCGCGCCGATCTGGCCGAGAGCCGTGTCGATCACGGTGTAGTCAGCGCTGGTGAAACCCAGGACGGCGACCCGGTCGCCCGGCTTGACGCCGGAATCGTGCAGAGCCGCACCGAAGGCGCGCACCCGGTCCCACAGTTGTCCGTAGCTGATGGTGTCGAACCGGGGGAGCAGGCGGGCAGTGGTCCGACCGGTGGCCGGGTCGGTGACGAATTCCTGCGCGCGCTCCCCGAGCGCGGGCCGATCGGCGTAACCCTCCAGGAGGGTCTGGACGATCTCGGGAAGAAGGAGGCCGGGGACGTCTACAGAGGCGGTGACGGTGTCGCTCGGTATCGCGGCAGCGAACTGTGGATCGGTAGCGGTCAGATCGGCGATGCGGATCGCCAGTTGCTCCTCGCGAGTATCAAACGACATCAAAAAAACCTCTTTGTTGATAGCGGAAATAGTCACCAGCGCAACGCTGCGCCACCGGTTTACTACGTTAGTGAAGCTAAACTTATTTCCGGAAAACCAGCTTCTCCGCTGTCAATGTGCTGTGAGTCCTGTCGTTCCTGCATACCGTGCGGAACAGGCCTGTTATTTGCATCACCGGATCGTCGGCACCACCGCGTGCGCGGGCGTTCGTCCGGCGAGCGCCTCCACCGCCGTTGCTGGATCCGGGACCGCGATCAGCAGGTCGCGCGCCGCAGCCAGAGCCGCCGCCGATGGCGTCACCCCGCCGACAGCGTCGGCCAGGTCGAGTAGATGCACGGTGGCCTCCAACAGTGCGACCTCGGCGACCACGCCGAGTGTGGTGCTGCCGACAACCGGATAGCGGATCACCGTTTCGCCGGCCCGGGCCATTTCGGGCATCCGGCGCATCCGGTCCGCGGCGTCGGCGAATCGCGCCGAGGCTGCCGCGGGACTCAGTGTCGAGGCTTCCTGCACAGCCTGTGCGGCGATCCGGTCCGCCGTGGTGTTGGCGACCCCGTCGGGCTGGTTGAAGATGCGCAGCATCTCGGCCGCATCCGTCACTGCGGGCAGGCCCTCCACCCGGGCTTTGACGAGTCCGTCGAACGTCGTTGCCTCTGGACAGACATGGGCAACCAGCGACTGCACGTCCCAGGCGTCACACCGGGTGGCGGTTCGCCACTGTGCCGCGGTGAGCTCGGCGCATCGTCGGCCCCAACGTTCCCAGGCATCGGCCAACGTATCGCGCAGTGACCTTCCGACGAGACGCATGCCCTCACCCTAGGAGCGTTATTCCCGCTCGAGTTCGGGGTACCCACCCGGATGTCAAAGGAGGCATCATGACCGAATTCGATACCCGCGGTGGCCGGCTACGCATGCGGCGCAGCCGCGGTGCCGCCAGCGGACTTCTGCTGGTTCTACTGGGAATCTGGGGTGCGCTGATCCCGTTCATCGGACCGTACTTCGACTTTGCCTTCACCCCGGACCAAGCCTGGGTGTGGACGTCGGCGCGCGGCTGGTTGGAGGTGCTTCCGGGCGCTGTCACGGCGCTGGGCGGTCTGCTCCTTCTGGTTTCGGGGAACCGGGCCACAGCTCATTTCGGCGGATGGCTGGCCGTACTGGGCGGAGCGTGGTTCGTGATCGGCCGGGCGCTCGCCGGGCCGCTGGGTATAGGTGATGCCGGGATGCCGATTGCCGTGACCGACGCCAAGCGGGTGTCGCTGGAGTTGGCCTACTTCTCCGGGCTGGGTGCTTTGATCGTGTTGCTGGGGGCCATGGCGGTCGGCCGGTTGTCGGTCCGCAGCGTGCGTGATGTCGAATATGCCCAACGCCCCGTCGCCACGGCGGCGTCGGCCGAACCCGTCGCAGTCGCAGACGCGTCGCCGACCGAAGCCCCCGCGCCCAGACATCGGACCTGGGGTGGATTCTTCGGTGGACGTCACACCCACGCGCACTAGCGCGTCAGAGGTCGCGCAGGATCAGCTCGAGCACGTCGAGTCCCTCGACGAGCAGATCGTCGCTGATCGTCAACGGCGGCAGGAAGCGCAGCACGTTTCCATAGGTGCCGCAGGACAGCACGATCACGCCCGCCGCGTGGGCACCGGCGCACAGCGCCTTGGTGAGCTCCGGGTCGGGTGTGATCGTGCCGGCCTTGACCAGTTCGACGGCGATCATCGCGCCCCGGCCGCGGACGTCGCCGATCCGGTCGTCCTCGGCCTGCAACCGGCCCAGGCGGTCCTTCATCAACGCCTCGATCTGCTGAGCCCGGGCGATCAAGCCGTCGGTTTCGATGGTCTCGATCGTGGCCAGCGCCGCCGCACACGCGATCGGGTTGCCGCCGTAGGTGCCGCCCAACCCGGAGACGTGGGGCGAGTCCATGATCTCGGCGCGGCCCGTCACCGCCGACAGCGGCAATCCGTCGGCGATCCCCTTGGCGGTGACGATGAGATCGGGATCGATGCCCTCGTGTTCGCACGCGAACATCGCGCCCGTCCGCGCAAACCCGGTCTGCACCTCGTCGGCGATGAACACCACGTTGTTGTCGCGGCACCACCCCAACAGCGCAGGCAGGAACCCGTCCGCCGGGACGATGAACCCGCCCTCACCCTGGATCGGTTCGATGATGACCGCGGCCAGGTTGTCGGCGCCGACCTGCTTCTCCATCACGTCGATGGCCCGCTCCGCCGCCAGCGCGCCGTCGGTGGCCAACTCCTTGCCGAACTCGGCGTCGCGGTACGGGTAGGACAACGGAGCCCGGTAGATCTCGGGTGCGAACGGGCCGAAGCCGTGCTTGTACGGCATGGACTTGGCGGTCAGCGCCATCGTGAGGTTGGTGCGCCCGTGATAGGCGTGATCGAATGCGACGACGGCAGGCTTGTGGGCGTGGGACCGGGCGATCTTGACCGCGTTCTCCACGGCCTCCGAACCCGAGTTGAACAACGCCGAACGCTTCTCGCCGCGCACCGGTGTCAACCGGTTGAGGTGCTCGCAGACCGCGACATACTGCTCATACGGCGTCACCATGAAGCAGGTGTGCGTGAACTCGGCGGCCTGGGCAGCCACTGCCTCGACAACACGCGGCGACGAGTTGCCGATCGTGGTGACCGCAATGCCCGAGCCCAGGTCGATGAGCCGATTGCCGTCGACGTCCTCGACGATGCCGCCCCCGGCCCGGGCGGCGTAGACGGGCATGGTGTTGCCGACGCCCCGGGCGACCGCGGCCGTTTTACGGCCGATCAACGCCTCGGATTTGGGGCCAGGGATCGCGGTGGCCAGATGGCGGCTCTGCTCGGGATGGCTCAACACTGCCTCCTGAAAACGGAACGGCGGCGAAGGAACGGACGCGTATCGAGCCTAGTCGTCCGGGCCGCCAGTCGGCGGCGAATGGGGTGGTCCGGGTCGGCGGCGGTATCGTGGCCTCGGTCGCCCTGACATCTGACCCGACACGAAAGACATAGTTGACATGGATCTCGTCATTTTCCTGCCCCTGCTGATCGTCATGGGCGCGTTTATGTTCTTCGCGTCGCGTCGTCAGCGCAAGGCCATGCAGGCGACGATCGACCTGCACAACTCGCTGCAGATCGGCGATCGCGTGCACACCACCTCGGGCCTGCAGGCCACGATCACCGGCATCACCGACGACAACGTCGACCTGGAGATCGCGCCCGGCGTCGTCACCACCTGGATGAAGCTCGCCGTGCGCGACCGCATCGAGGAGGACGCCGACGACGAGGCCGGCACCGACGTCCCGGCGGCGGCGACCGAACTGACCGAGAGCACCGGTGTCACCGACACCGACGGCCTCAAGAAAGACTGACCGCAGAGCACCCAGGACAAGCACGTACCCTTTGCGGTGCTGACGAACTGATCTCGAGGAGACCCTAGAAACGTGGCATCGTCTTCGGCGCCGGTGCATCCTGCGCGCTACCTGACACTTTTCCTGGTCCTTCTGATCGGCGTATATCTGCTGGTGTTCCTCACCGGCGACAAGCAGGCCAAGCCAAAACTCGGCATTGACCTGCAGGGCGGTACCCGGGTGACGCTGACAGCGCGCACCCCGGACGGCTCGACGCCGACCAGAGAGGCACTCAACCAGGCCCAACAAATCATCAGTGCCCGCGTCGACGGTCTCGGCGTCTCGGGCTCAGAGGTCGTCATCGACGGCGACAACCTGGTGATCACCGTTCCCGGCAACGACGGCAGCGAGGCCCGCAACCTGGGCCAGACCGCCCGGCTGTACATCCGGCCCGTCGCTCGCGCCATACCGGTACAGCAGATCAAGCAGCTCGCGCAGGGTGGGGCACCGGGTGCTCCGGGTGCCCCCGCGGCGCCGGGTGCTCCTGCGGCCCCGGGTGCTCCCGGTGCGATCCCCGGCCAGGTTCCGGGAGCGCCGGCCGAGCAGCCCGCGGCGCCGCCCGCGAGTGAGCCTGAGCCGGCCCCGCAGCCGCGCCCGTACCCGTTGGATCCGGCACCGGAACCCACACCGGCTCCGGCACCGGAGCCCGCCCCGGCACCGGCTCCCGGAGAGACGCCAGCGCCGCCGGCGCCGCAGCCCGCGCCGCCAGGCGCTCCGGCGAAATCCGACGAGGCAAAGACTCGGGCCGCCTTGATCACGCTGGCGAAGACGATCCGGCAGAGCACCAACCCGATGATGCAGATCCAGGCGATCATGGACCGCGCCCAGAACTGCGACAAGGACGACATTCTGGCCGGCAACGACGACCCCAAGTTGCCGCTCGTGACGTGCTCCACCGACGGGCAGACCGTCTACCTGCTGAGTCCGTCGATCATGAGTGGTGAAGAGATCGCGGACGCCACCTCGGGGCTGAACCAGCAGCAGGCCCAGTACGTCGTCGACGTGACCTTCAAGAGCGGGGGAGCCAAGACCTGGGCCGACTTCACCGCGGCGAACGTGGGCACCCAGACGGCGTTCACGCTCGACTCGCAGGTGGTCAGCGCACCCGAGATCCGGGAAGCCATCCCTGGCGGCAACACGCAGATCACCGGTCAGTTCAACGCGGACACGGCCAAGGAACTGGCCAATGTGCTGAAGTACGGGTCGCTGCCGCTGTCGTTCGAGTCGTCGGAAGCGGAGACCGTTTCGGCGACCCTGGGCCTGTCGTCGATGCGGGCCGGTCTGATCGCGGGCGCGGTCGGCCTGGCGGCGGTGCTGCTGTACTCGCTGCTGTACTACCGGGTGCTCGGTCTGTTGGTGGCCCTGTCGCTGGTTGCTGCCGGCGCAATGGTTTTCGCCATCCTCGTGCTGCTCGGCAGATACATCGGTTACACGCTGGACCTGGCCGGTATCGCCGGTCTGATCATCGGTATCGGCACCACCGCGGACTCCTTCGTGGTGTTCTTCGAACGAATAAAGGACGAGATCCGCGAGGGCCGGTCGTTCCGGTCGGCGGTGCCCCGAGGTTGGGCACGCGCCCGCAAGACGATCGTGTCCGGCAACGCCGTGACCTTCCTGGCCGCCGCGGTGCTGTACTTCCTGGCGATCGGGCAGGTCAAGGGCTTCGCGTTCACGTTGGGATTGACCACGATCCTGGACATCGTGGTGGTGTTCCTGGTGACCTGGCCGCTGGTGTACCTGGCGTCCAAGTCCCCGACGATGGCAAAACCTGCCCTCAACGGTCTCGGCGCGGTGCAGCAGATCGCGCGGGAACGCCGGGAGGCTTCGCATGCGACCGCGGGACGGGGATAGGCACATGGCAGCAAAGAACGACACCACCGCTGACGACGTGAAGGACACCTCGGTGGAGACGCCGAGCATCGAAGCCACGTCTGCGGCCCTGCCCAAGCACGGATTTTTCGTTCGGCTCTACACCGGCACCGGCGCCTTCGAGGTCATCGGCCGCCGCAGGCTCTGGTACGCGGTCTCCGGCGTCATCGTGGCGATCTGTATCGCCAGCATGGTGCTGCGCGGGTTCACGTTCGGCATCGACTTCGAGGGCGGCACCAAGGTGTCGATGCCGTCGGCCGGTTCCGAAGGGGTCGTCTCCGTCCAGCAGGTCGAGGACGTCTACAGCAAGACCCTGAACAAGGCGCCCGAGTCGGTCGTGTTGGTCGGCAGCGGCGCCTCGGCCACGGTCCAGATCCGTTCGGAGACCCTGTCCGAACCGGAGATCGAAGAGCTGCGGACCGCGCTGTTCGACGAGTTCCACCCCAAGGGCAGCGACGGTCAGCCCAGCAAGCAGGCCATCAGCGACTCGAAGGTGTCGGAAACCTGGGGAGGCCAGATCACCCAGAAGGCACTGATCGCGCTGGTGGTGTTCATCGTGCTGGCCTCGATCTACATCGCCTGGCGCTATGAGCGCTACATGGCGATGGCCGCGATGGCCACCCTGGTCTTCGACCTCGTCGTGACGGCCGGCGTCTACTCGCTGGTCGGATTCGAGGTCACCCCGGCCACCGTCATCGGCCTGCTCACGATTCTGGGCTTCTCGCTGTACGACACGGTGATCGTGTTCGACAAGGTCGAGGAGAACACCCACGGCTTCGAACACACCACTCGCCGAACCTTCGCCGAGCAGGCCAACCTGGCCGTCAACCAGACCTTCATGCGTTCGATCAACACCAGCTTGATCTCGGTGTTGCCGATCGTGGCGCTGATGGTGGTGGCGGTGTGGCTCCTGGGCGTCGGAACCCTGATGGACCTGGCCCTGGTTCAGCTGGTCGGCGTCATCGTCGGTACCTACTCGTCGATCTACTTCGCTACGCCGCTGCTGGTGTCGCTGCGTGAACGCACCGAGCTGGTGCGCAAACACACCAAGCGGGTGCTCAACCGCCGGGAGAAGGGCAACAAGGCGGCGACGGCCACCAATGACACCGACGCGGCCTCCGACACCACCGAGGCCGCCGACACGGGTGACACGGTGTCGGCGTCGATCGTCAGCGAGCCCGCACCGGCCAAGCCGGCCCCGGGCGCACGTCCGGGCACCCGGACCGGACGTCCGTCGGGCAAGCGGAACACCCGGCGGTAAAGCCAGATGGTTCAGTGGCGGGCCGTGGCCCGAACACGGACAGTAGCGACAGTGGCCACGCTGTCCGTGGTCGCCGGGTTGGGCCTGGCGGCGTGTTCGGGCAGTTCCGCCGACGAGATCGACTACGCCGTCGACGGCACACTGACCACCTACAACACCAACACGGTGGCCGGTGCCGCGTCCGCCGGACCGCAGGCATTCGCGCGGGCGCTGACCGGGTTCGCCTATCACGGTCCGGAAGGACAGGTGGTCGCCGACAACGACTTCGGTTCGGTGTCGGTGGTGGGTCGCGCCCCGCTGGTGCTCGACTACGTGATCAGCGACAAGGCGGTCTACTCGGACGGCAAGCCGATCACCTGTGACGACCTGGTGTTGACCTGGGGCGCCCAGTCCGGCCGGTTCCCGGTGTTCGACGCCGCCAGCCAAGCGGGTTACCGCGACATCGCCTCGGTGGACTGCGCACCCGGCCAGAAGCGGGCCCGGGTGTCCTTCGCCCAGGACCGCGGATTCCTCGACTACGGCCAACTGTTCGCGGCCACCTCGCTGATGCCCGCACACGTCCTCGCAGACGAACTCGACCTGGGCGACGGAGCTGTGGCCACCGCGCTGCAGAACGGTGACCAGCCGGTCATCGACCGGATCGCCAAGGCGTGGAACACTATCTGGGATCTCAAGCCGGACCTGGACCTCAAGCGGTTCCCCTCGTCTGGTCCCTACCGGATCGACTCGGTGTCCAAGGACGGCGTGGTGGTCCTTGTCGCCAACGACAAGTGGTGGGGCACCCCGCCGGTCACCAACCGGATCGCGGTATGGCCGCGCGGGGCCGACATCCAGGAGCGGGTCAACCAGGGATCCTTCGACGTCGTCGACATCGAGTCCGGCTCCTCGGGCCTGCTCAACCTGCCCGACGACTACGTCAGCACCGAAAGCCCGTCCGCCGGTATCGAGCAGCTCATCTTCGCGCCGGGCGGTCCGCTGGCCGGCCCGGCGGCGCGCCGGGCCGTCGCGTTGTGCACACCGCGTGACGTGATCGCCCGCAACGCCGCGACGCCGATTATCAACTCGCGACTCAGCCCGGTCAGCGACGATGCGTTCAGCGCGGCCGAGAATGTCGGCGAGGCCGCGCAATTCGCGGTGGCCAACCCGGGTGCGGCGCGCGCGGCACTGAACAACAAGCCGCTGACCATTCGCATCGGGTATCAGACACCCAACGCCAGACTGGCCGCGACCGTCGGCGCGATCGCGAAATCGTGTGCTGCGGCGGGCATCACCGTGGAAGACGCCGGATCGGCGACAGCGGGGCCGGTGGCGTTGCGCAACAACGAGATCGACGGTCTGCTGGCCAGCACGGGCGGCGCCGCGGGCAGCGGTTCCTCGGGTTCTTCGGCGATCGACGCCTACGCATTCCACTCCGGCAACGGCAACAACCTGCCTGCCTATTTCAACGAGCGGATCGACGGCATCATCGATGCGCAGGCTGTCACGAGCGATCCGAAGGAACTGGCCCGGCTGGCGGGGGAGGGCGCGCCGATCCTGTGGAACGACATGCCGACCCTGCCGCTGTACCGCCAGCAGCGCACGGTGCTGACATCGAACAAGATGTACGCCGTGAGCAGTAATCCGACGCGGTGGGGAGCGGGCTGGAACATGGACCGCTGGAAGTTGTCCACGTGAGCACGGATGTTTCCCGGCTGGTCAGGCAACTGATCCGGGAGGTCCCCGACTTTCCCGAGCCCGGCGTGCAGTTCAAGGACCTGACCCCGTTGCTGGCCGACGCCGAGGGCCTCGGCGCGGTGACCGACGCACTGGCCGCCACCGCGGCCGACGCCGACCTGGTCGCAGGACTGGACGCCCGGGGTTTCCTGCTGGGCGCGGCGGTGGCGACCCGGCTCGGTACCGGTGTCCTGGCGGTACGTAAGGGCGGGAAACTGCCGCCGCCGGTGCACAGCGTGACGTATCAGCTGGAATACGGCAGCGCGACGCTGGAGATCCCGGCCGACGGGATTGATATCGCCGGGCGCAACGTTGTGATCATCGACGATGTCCTGGCCACCGGCGGGACCCTGGCCGCTGCGATGCGACTGCTCGAGGCCGGCGGCGCCAACGTCATGAGCGCCGCTGTGGTGCTGGAATTGACGGCCCTGGGTGGGCGGGACGTGGTGGCACCGCTGAGGGTCAGCAGCCTCCACACGGTGTGAGGGATATCCTCGAACTCTCGGAGGTTGAGCGGAGGTGACGATGGCCGGCGATACGGGTACGGACGCGACTGCCGGCCAGGCGGTGCAGTCGCCTCCGGCGTTGCCGGCCGCCGCGGGACCCGACGCCACGAAGACCAGCGCCTCACGGCGCGTGCGCGCCCGGCTTGCCCGCCGGATGACGGCGCAGCGCAGCGCGGTCAACCCGGTTCTGGAACCCCTCGTCGCGGTGCACCGCGAGATCTACCCCAAGGCCGATCTGCAGTTGCTGCAGCGCGCCTACGACGTCGCCGATCAGCGACACGCCGACCAGTTGCGCAAATCGGGTGATCCCTACATCACCCATCCGCTGGCGGTGGCCAACATCCTGGCCGAGCTCGGCATGGACACCACCACGCTGGTGGCCGCTCTGCTGCACGACACGGTGGAGGACACCGGCTACACACTGGAGGCCCTGACCACCGAGTTCGGGGCCGAGGTGGGCCACCTCGTCGACGGCGTCACCAAGCTGGACAAGGTGGTGCTGGGCTCGGCCGCCGAGGGCGAGACGATCCGCAAGATGATCATCGCGATGGCCCGCGACCCACGGGTGCTGGTGATCAAGGTTGCCGACCGGCTGCACAACATGCGCACCATGCGGTTCCTGCCGCCGGAGAAGCAGGCCCGAAAGGCTCGCGAGACGCTGGAAGTGATTGCGCCGCTGGCACATCGGCTCGGCATGGCGACGGTCAAGTGGGAGCTCGAGGACCTGTCCTTCGCGATCCTGCACCCGAAGAAGTATGAGGAGATCGTGCGGCTGGTCGCCGATCGGGCGCCGTCACGCGACACCTACCTGGCCAAGGTGCGCGCCGAGATCGGCGTGGCACTGAGCGCGATGAAGATCAACGCTGTCGTCGAGGGCAGGCCCAAGCACTACTGGTCGATCTACCAGAAGATGATCGTCAAGGGCCGCGACTTCGACGACATCCACGACCTGGTCGGCGTACGGATCCTGTGCGACGAGATCCGGGACTGCTACGCGGCCGTCGGCGTCGTGCACTCGCTGTGGCAGCCGATGGCCGGCCGGTTCAAGGACTACATCGCCCAGCCGCGCTACGGCGTCTACCAGTCGCTGCACACCACGGTCGTGGGGCCGGAGGGCAAGCCGTTGGAGGTGCAGATCCGCACCCGTGACATGCACCGCACCGCCGAGTACGGCATCGCAGCGCACTGGCGCTACAAAGAGGCCAAGGGCCGCAACGGGGTTCCGCACAGCCACGCAGCCACCGAGATCGACGACATGGCCTGGATGCGCCAGCTGCTCGACTGGCAGCGGGAGGCGGCCGATCCCGGCGAGTTCCTCGAGTCGTTGCGTTACGACCTTGCGGTCAAAGAGATCTTCGTGTTCACCCCCAAGGGTGACGTGATCAACCTGCCTACCGGATCGACCCCGGTCGACTTCGCCTACGCGGTGCACACCGAGGTGGGGCACCGCTGTATCGGGGCCCGGGTCAACGGCCGGCTGGTCGCGCTGGAACGCAAGCTGGAGAACGGCGAGGTCGTCGAGGTGTTCACCTCGAAGGCGCCCAACGCCGGGCCGTCGCGCGACTGGCAGACCTTCGTGGTGTCGCCGCGGGCCAAGGCCAAGATCCGCCAGTGGTTCGCCAAGGAACGCCGTGAAGAAGCGTTGGAGTCCGGCAAGGACGCCATCGCGCGCGAGGTCCGCCGGGGCGGACTTCCGTTGCAGCGCTTGATCAATGCCGACTCCATGGCTTCGCTGGCACGGGAACTGCGATACACCGACGTGTCCGCGCTCTACACCGCGGTCGGTGAGGGCCACGTCTCGGCGCGCCACGTCGTGCAGCGCCTGCTCGCCCAGTTCGGCGGCGACGACGCGGCCGAGGACGAACTCGCCGAGCGGTCCACCCCGCTGACCATGCCGGTGCGCCAGCGCAGCACCGACGACACCGGTGTCGCGGTGCCGGGAGCGCCGGGAACCCTGACCAAGCTCGCCAAGTGCTGTACGCCGGTCCCCGGCGACACCATCATGGGCTTCGTGACCCGTGGTGGCGGCGTCAGCGTGCACCGCACCGACTGCACGAATGCGGCTTCCCTGCAACAACAGTCGGAACGCATCATCGAGGTGAACTGGGCGCCGTCGCCGTCGTCGGTGTTCCTGGTGGCCATCCAGGTCGAGGCGCTCGATCGGCACCGGCTGCTGTCCGACGTGACGCGGGTATTGGCCGACGAGAAGGTCAACATCCTCTCGGCGTCGGTGACGACCTCCAACGACCGGGTGGCGATCAGCCGGTTCACCTTCGAGATGGGCGATCCCAAGCACCTCGGCCACCTGCTGAGCGTGGTGCGCAACGTGGAAGGCGTATACGACGTCTACCGCGTCACCAGTGCGGCCTAGCGTCGCCTGGCCAGGTAGACCACCCCGACGACGGTGATCGCCACGACGCCGATCCCCACCATGATGACGACCGCGCGCGCCAGCTTGGCGATCACCGTCGCGGGCAACATCGTGTCCGCGGTGGACTCCAGCGACAACGAGAACGGCAACGAGCCCGATCCCAGGACGCCGGCCAGCTCGCGCGCCGAGTCGGCGGTGAAGTTGCCGGTGATCTGAACCCGGCCACCGGTGATGGCCTCTCGGATCTGCGGAGCGCTGACCACGCGGGAGTCCAAGGTGAACGCGGTCTGGTTGCCGACGTTGGCCGAGGTGAAGTCTGCCCACGTCTTCGTGCCGGCACCGGTGAGTGCCAGGTCGATCGCGTACTGTCCCGCGTCGTCGTTGTACTCCGAATCGGCCTCGGTGATCTCCGCGCCGGTCATGACGGATTTGCCCAGCAGGTAGACCGTTTGCCCGTCGGTGGAGCAGGTGACCAGCGGCAGGTTGGGGTCGTCGTTACCGGCCATCACGTCGTCGTCGTCGCAGCGAGTGGCCTGGTACTGCAGCGCCAGGATCTGGATCGACGGGTTGACGGACTGCCGAAGTTCCTTCTCGTCGGAAATGCGTTGTGCCTGATCAGGTTTGGCTTTGCGGGGGACAGGCGTCGACGGGGTTTGGGAAGAAGATCCGCTCTTGGCGGCCATCGCATGGATCACCGGGCGGACCGTCAGCCGTCCCGGCATCGTGATGTCCCGCATCGCCGCCGGGTTTCGGCTCGGGATCGTGACCACCACGGTGTCCCCGTCGACCGCCACTTCGGATCCGGAGAGCCGGACCTCGTGCAGGCGCTTCTCGACGACCTCTCGCGCGTTCTCCAGATCATCGGGCGACGGTGGCGCGCCATCCGACGTCGCGGTCGAATACGTCATGCGGGTGGCCTCTCGGTCCTCCCAGATGTGGCGGGTCAGGAACACCGCTGCCGCATAGCCGCAAACCAGCACGGCAAGGAACAGCACCCCGAGCGTGCGGGTCGACGCGCTGGGTCCGCTGCGTTGGGGCGGCGGGAATGGGGGTGGCGGAAATTGGGATGGAAGTGGATAGGACATCGCAATCTCCTGGCCGGGTCAGTCCATGCTCGCCGATTTGATCGTCACCGGTGTGGCCGGCTTGCCGTCGTGGCTGCCGTCGGCCACCCCGTCCGCGGCGATCGCGTCGAGCGTGGCCAGTCCGGTCTTGTCGACGGTGCCGAACACGGTGTACGTCGGTGGCAGCAGTGAATCCTCGTAGACCAGGAAGAACTGGCTGCCGTTGGTGCCGGGTCCGGAGTTGGCCATGGCGACGGTGCCGCGGGGGTAGACCACGGGCCGCTGCACGGCAGGGTCGGAGAGCCGGTACTGGTTGGTCGGGTACTCGTTGGGGAACCGATACCCGGGCCCGCCGGTTCCGGTGGCGGACGGGTCGCCGCACTGCAGCGTCGCAAGGTCACCGGTGGTGAGCCGGTGGCACTGGGTGCCGTCGAAGAATCCCTGTCCGGCCAGGCTGGCGAAGTTGTTCACCGTGCACGGTGCCCGGTCGTTGGCCAGCTTGAGCCCGATGCTGCCGCGGTCGGTGACGATGCCTGCGGGCACCGTGGCGGGTTGGGTCGGCACGGCGCCGGTGCGCGGCGGGGCGGCCCGCTTGGCGGCGGGTTCGGCGGTGGCCGGGTACTGGCAGTTGGCACCGAGATTCTGCGACGGCGTGAATGTGGGCAGGTCCTGGCCAGTGCCCGGGGAGGCCGTGTAGCGGTCCTGGCGTGGCATGTTCTCGGCGGCCTTGACGACGATGACGGCGAACACCACCGTCAACACCACCGCCACGAGCGCCAGCGCCGTCATCACGTACCCGATGACCAGGCCGGTGATCGCGATACCACGACCCTGCTCACCGCTGCGTTTGAGCTGCGACAGCGAGATGTGCCCGAAGACGATGCCGAGCGGCGCGAAGAGCACCGAGGACACCAGTGCGGCGACCGCCATGCCGTTGGTGTGGGCAGGCGGGGGATGACCAGCCGGATATGGATACTCCGGCCGGTAACCGCCGTAGGGGGGCGGGACAGTCAACGGGGACTAGTCCAGGGCCACTGACTTCAGCTCGACATCGAGTGCCGGCTTGCCGTCGGCTCCGCCTCCGGCGACACCGGCTGCGGCGATCTTGTCGAGGGTGGCCAGGCCGGTGTCGTCGATCTTGCCGAACACGGTGTAGCCCGGCGGCAGCTGCGAGTCCTGGTACACCAGGAAGAACTGGCTGCCGTTGGTGTTGGGGCCGGCATTGGCCATGGCCACGGTGCCGCGCGGGTACACCACCGGCTTCTGCAGCGCCGGGTCGTCCGGCTGGAACTGGTTGGTCGGGTACTCGTTGGCGAACTGGTAGCCGGGGCCACCGGTGCCCTGGCCGGTCGGGTCACCGCACTGCAGCACCGAGATGCCGCTGGTGGTCAACCGGTGGCACGGGGTGTCGTTGAAGTAGTTCTGTCCGGCCAGGCTCGCGAAGCTGTTGACCGTGCACGGCGCCTTGGCGTTGTCGAGCTGCAGCCCGATGTTGCCCTGGGTGGTGACCATGCTGACGCTGACCGTGGCGGGGTCGGTGGGGACCTTGCCGGTGCGCGGCGGAGTGTTCGGCTTGCTGGCCGCGGCCGCGGCCGGGTACTGACAGTTGGCGCCGAGGTCAGCGGGGGCGGCGAAGGCCGGCAGTTGGCCGTCGGCCGCAGGCTGGGCCGGTGCACCCGACGTCGCCGTGGTGGTATCCGCCGAGGCGGTGGTGCTGCCCGAGTCCTTGCTGGTGAAGACGAACGTGGCCACGACCGCCCCGATGATCACGAGGGCCGCGACCGCGCCCCCCGAGATGGTCAGGATGCGTCGCTTGCGTTCCTGGGCGGCCCGACGCTCCAGCTGGCGCTCCAGCTTGCGCTTGGCCGTCGCACGCCGTTGTTCGTTGGTCGGCACCGCGGCAGTCCTCCTTGTAGGCGGTTGAGGTTGGCAACGAGTCTGCCAGGCGAAGCTGCGTACCGGTTCTGCGACCCGCGGAGACCGCAGGTCGCGGCACATCGGGGAAGTGGTCGCATGGGAAACTGGGACCGTGTTCATTACCGGATTTCCGGCCGGGATGCTGGCATGCAATTGCTATGTCCTGGCCGAGCGACCAGGGGCCGACGCGATTGTCGTCGACCCGGGTCAGCGGGCGATGGACCGGCTCCGTCGGATTCTCGACGAGAACCGCCTGACCCCGGCGGCGGTCCTGCTGACCCACGGCCATATCGATCACATCTGGTCGGCTCAGAAGGTCGCCGACACCTATGGCTGTCCCGCATACATCCACCCCGAAGACCGCTTCATGCTGACGGATCCGATGAAGGGATTCGGCCCGGCGGCGCTGGGAGCGTTGTCCCGGCTGGCGTTCGGCGTGCTGTTGTCCGAGCCGAAACAGCTGATCGAACTGAGCGGCGACGGCCAGACCCTCGATTTTGACGGTGTCTCGGTCACGGTCGACCACAGCCCGGGGCATACGAGGGGTTCGGTGGTGTTCCGGGTCTCCGGCGGTCCGGAGCGAGCATCGGCGGCCCCGACGGTGTTCACAGGCGATACGCTGTTCCGGTCCTCGGTGGGCCGCACCGACCTGCCCGGCGGCAGCGGACGTGACCTGCTCACCTCGATCGTGACAAAGCTGTTGGTACTCGACGACGACACCGTGGTATTACCAGGGCACGGCCCGCGCACGACCATCGGGCATGAACGCCGTACCAACCCGTTTCTCGAAGGTTTGACTCTGTGACTTCTGCATTCCAGGCGCCCAAGGGCGTGCCCGACTATCTACCGCCCGAGTCGGCACAGTTCGTGGCGGTCCGGGACGGGCTGCTGGCTTCGGCGCGCCGGGCCGGCTACGGCGACATCGAGCTGCCGATCTTCGAGGACACCGCGTTGTTCGCGCGCGGGGTGGGCGAGTCGACCGATGTGGTCTCCAAGGAGATGTACACATTCGCCGACCGCGGCGACCGCTCGGTGACCCTGCGTCCCGAGGGCACCGCCGGAGTGATCCGCGCGGTGATCCAGCACCGCCTGGACCGCGGCGCGCTGCCGGTCAAGCTCTGCTACGCCGGTCCGTTCTTCCGCTACGAACGTCCACAGGCCGGGCGCTATCGGCAGTTGCAGCAGGTCGGTGTCGAGGCCATCGGGGTGGACGACCCGGCACTGGACGCCGAGGTGATCGCGATCGCCGACGCCGGCTTCCGGTTGCTGGGCCTGGACGGTTTCCGCCTTGAGCTGACCTCGCTGGGCGATGACACCTGCCGGCCGGCATACCGGGAGCTGCTGCAGGACTTCCTGTTCAAGCTCGACCTCGACGAGGAGACCCGCAGACGCGCCGAGATCAACCCGCTTCGGGTGCTCGACGACAAGCGGCCCCAGGTGCGGGAGATGACCGCGGACGCGCCCCTGATGCTCGACCACCTCTCCGACAGCGCCAAGGCCCACTTCGAGGTGGTGCAGGCGCACCTCGACGCGCTCGGTGTGCCCTACGTGATCAACCCCCGGATGGTGCGTGGGCTGGACTACTACACCAAGACCACCTTCGAGTTCGTTCACGACGGCCTCGGCGCACAGTCCGGTATCGGTGGCGGTGGCCGCTATGACGGGCTGATGAGTCAGCTCGGCGGGCAGGACGTCTCGGGCATCGGCTTCGGGCTCGGCGTTGACCGCACCCTGCTCGCCCTGCAGGCCGAGGGCAAGACGGTGGCCGGTGTCGGTGGCGTGCAGGTGTTCGGTGTGCCGTTGGGCGATGCCGCCAAGCTCGAGTTGGCCAAACTCGCCGCGCGACTGCGCGCTGAAGGGGTGCGTGTCGACCTGGCTTACGGAGACCGCGGGCTCAAAGGCGCGATGAAGGCGGCCGACCGCTCCGGCGCCAGGTACGCGTTGGTGGCCGGCGACCGCGACATCGAGGCCGGCACCGTCGGTCTCAAGGACCTCTCGACCGGCGACCAGGTCGATGTTCCTGCCGATTCCGTTGTCGCCGAAGTTCTTTCCCGCCTCGCCTGATCAGATGGCCATGGCGGCGCGGACGTCGGCCTCTGATGTCGAGCCGCCGGCGCCGCTCGAGGTGATCCGTCCCGCCTCCAGGATGTAGTAGCGCTGAGCGGATTCCAGCGCGAACCCGATGTGCTGCTCGACCAGCAACACGCCCAGATCGCCGCGTGCGGTCAGCGAGGTGATCGCGGCTTCGATCTCGGCCACCACCGACGGTTGGATCCCTTCGGTCGGTTCGTCGAGGATCAGGCACTTGGGACTCGTGATCAACGCGCGGGCAATCGCGAGCTGTTGACGCTGGCCGCCCGAGAGTAGGCCGGCCCGCCGGCTGAGTAGCTCCTTGAGGGCCGGGAACAGGTCCAGTTGCTCGTCGATCAGCGCCTTGCCGTTCTTGCGGCCGTCGGCGACCACCTGGAGGTTCTCCGCGGTGGTCAGCTGCCCGAAGGACTGCTGGCCCTGGGGCACATACGCCAGGCCACGGGCCACGCGGGCGCTGGGGCGAAGCCGGGTGATGTCGTCACCGTCGAAAAGCACCTTGCCCGCAGTGCATTTGAGCAACCCGACGGCCGCTCGCAGTAGGGTCGTCTTCCCCGCGCCGTTGTGACCCATGACCGCGGCGACGCCGTCGGACGGCACGGCGATGCTCGTGCCGTGGATCACTTCAGACCGGCCGTAACCGGTTCGCACATCGAGCAGTTCGAGCATCAGGCGATTCCTTCCGCGCCGGCCGCGGCAGTGCCGAGGTAGACCTCTTGGACCTTGGGATTGGCCTGCACCTCGACCACCGATCCTTCGGCGATGACCTGGCCGCGGGCCAGCACGGTCACCGAGGTCGCGAATGCCCGCATGAAATCCATGTCATGTTCCACGACGACCACCGTGCGAGTTCCGCCGATACGGCGCAACAGATTTCCGGTCTCCTCGCGTTCCTCGTGACTCATCCCCGCCACCGGTTCGTCGAGCAACAGGACATCGGCGTTCTGTACCAACAGCATGCCGATCTCCAGCCATTGCTTCTGGCCGTGAGCCAGCACGCCCGCAGGTTTGTCGGCGAAGTCCGCGAGCCCGGTGGTCTCGAGTGCTTCCTCGATCGCGGGCAACACGCCGTGCCGCCGGCGTAGCAGGGTCCACGGCGAACGACCGGCGCCCGCGGCGATATCGAGATTCTGCAACACCGTCAGTTGTTCGAAGACGCTCGCGGTCTGGAATGTCCGCCCCACGCCCAACCGGGCGATCTGGTGCACCTTCTTGCCGAGCAGCTCGGCACCTGACTTGTTCACCGAGCCGGTGGCACCCACCAGGCCCGTGATGGCGTCGATGACTGTCGTCTTACCCGCGCCGTTGGGTCCGATCAGAAAGCGCAGATCGCCCTGGAACAGCGTGAGATCGACGTCGCTGACGGCCTTGAACCCGTCGAAATCGACTGTGAGACCGCGGACTTCCAAATATTCGGCGCCCATGCCGGCGTTGCCGCCGGCCACCGGCTCTGGCGCCGTGGCCTGCTCGGTTCCGGTCACGATGCGGCACCTACTTTCTCGGTATCGGCGTCGGGTGCCGTGTCGGGCCGGGGCTCTTCCGCATCCGTGGACCGCTTGCGCCGCCACCGGGAGAACAGCACGCCGAGACCGGCCAGGCCGGCGGGGAAGAATCCGACCACCACGATGAACAGCAGGCCCTGAGCGTAGATCCACCCGGACGGAAACCTTTCGGAGAACAGGGTTTGCGCCCAGGCCACGCCGATCGCGCCGAGGACCGGGCCGAGCAGCGTGGTCCGCCCGCCGATCGCGACCCCGATCAGGAACGCGATGGAGGGCACGATGCCGACCTGCGACGGCGCGATGAATCCGACGATCGGAACGAACAGGGCGCCGGCGATGCTGGCGAACAACGCGGCCAGAGTGTAGGCCACCACCTTGATGTTGGCCGGGTCGTAGCCCAAAAACCGCACCCGCTCCTCACCGTCGCGCACCGCGACCAGCAATTCGCCGTAGCGGCTGTACATCAGCTGACGGACCAGGGCCACAACGATAAGCAGCGTCACTGCCGCAAGGAAATACACCATCCGCTTGTTGACCGGGTCGTTGAGGTTGAACCCGAAGAAGGTCCGGAAATTCGTCAGCCCGTTGCTGCCGCCGAGACTGGTCTGGCCGACGAGCAGGATCGCCAGCGCGGCCGCCAGCGCCTGCGACAGGATTGCGAAGTAGGCGCCCCTGACCCGGCGCTTGAACACGCCGAAGCCGAGCAGGGCCGCGATTGCCGTCGGCACCAGCAGGATCGCCAACAACGCGAACGCGGGGGAGGCGAACGGCTGCCAATAAGCGGGCAGCTGCCGAACTCCCGCGATCTGCATGAAGTCAGGGACATCGTGCCCACGGATCTGGGCGTCGGCGATCTTGAGGTGCATGCCCATCATGTAGCCGCCGAGGCCGAAGAACACGCCCTGCCCGAGCACCAGCATTCCGCCACGGCCCCAGGCCAATCCGATGCCCACCGCGACGATCGCAAAGCACAGGAACTTGCCGAGCAAGCTGAGCCGGAAGTCCGACAGTAGCGCCGGCGCCACGCCGAAGAGCACGATCGCTGCGACGCCGAATCCGGCCCAGGTTTGCCAGCGGCCGAGAATGGTCATACGAGACTCCTGGTCCGAACCGTGAACAATCCCTGTGGGCGGACCTGCAGGAAAATCACGATGATGGCGAACACGATCACCTTGGCCAGTGACGCTGTGGTGCCGTATTCGATGAACGAGTTCAGGAAACCCAGAGCCAAGGCAGCGATCACCGTGCCCTTGATCTGGCCGAGCCCGCCGACCACTACCACCAGGAAGGCATCGATCAGGAAGCTCTGGCCGATGGTCGGACTGGTGGAGCCGATCAGCGTCAGTGCCACACCGGCCACCGCGGCGAGCCCGGATCCGATGAAAAAGGTGGTGATATCGGTCCGGCGTGACGAGATGCCGCTGGTCTCGGCCAGATCGCGGTTCTGGACCACCGCCCGGATCCGCCGCCCCATCGGGCTGGTCTTGAGGACCAGCGCCAGCACCGTGACACAGATGACGGCCAGCACCAGGATGAAGATCCGCGTCTTGGGCACCACCGCGCCGAGAATCTCGACGCCGCCTGACAGCCATTCCGGCGCAACGACATTGACCGCAGGCGCACCGAAGATGTCGCGGGCGACCTGTTGCAGGATCAGGCCGACGCCGAAGGTGACCAGCAGCGTATCCAACGGACGGTGGTACATCCGCCGGATCAGCGTCACCTCCAACAGAGCACCCATGGCGCCGCCGACGAGGAACCCGATCAGAAGGGAGATCACCAGGGAGGCGCCGGCATTGGTGATGAGCTGCTGCACCACGTAGGCGGTGTAGCAGCCCGCCATGATGAATTCGCCGTGCGCCATGTTGATGACGCCCATCTGCCCAAAGGTCAGAGACAGGCCGAGCGCCGCCAGCAACAGGATCGAGCCGAGGCTCAATCCCGTTGCCAGCTGGCCGATGAGGATGTCCATGCTGTGTGTGATTCGCCGTCGCTACGCTCGCCTCAGCCGGACAGCCCCGCAGCCCACGGGTAGGACTTCAGGTACGGATCCGGATCGATCGGCCCCTTGGATTCCCAGATGGTGTAGATCAAGCCGTCGGGCCGGATCTCGCCGATGCGGGCGGTCTTGGTGATGTGGTGGTTCTCGCCGTCGATGGTGACCTTGCCTTCAGGGGCGTCGAAGGTGACGCCGTCGGCGTTGTCCTGGATCGCCGCGACGTCGAACGACTTTGCCTTCTCGACGGTGTTCTTCCACAGGTACACCGAGACGTAGGCGGCTTCCATCGGATCGGAGGTGGGCTTCTTGGGATCCTTGACGAAGTCCTTGTAGGCCTTGACGAAGGCATTGTTCACCGGGGTGTCGATGGTCTGGTAGTAGTTCCACGCGGTCAGCTGGCCGGTGACATTCTGCACCCCGATACCGCCGACCTCTTCTTCGGCGATCGAGACCGAGACCACGGGCATCGCTTGCGGGGTCAGACCGACATTCTTGTATTCGCGGAAGAACGCCACATTGGAGTCGCCGTTGAGGGTGTTGAACACGGCGTCCGCGTCGGCGCTGCGGACCTTGTTGACGATTGTGGAGAAGTCGGTCGAGCCCAGCGGCGTGTAGTCCTCGCCCTTCATCTCGATGCCGTTCTCTTTGGCGTAGGCCTTGATGATCCGGTTGGCGGTCTGCGGGAACACATAGTCACTGCCCACGAGATAGAGCGACTTGACGCCCTTCTCCTTGAGGTAGTCCAGTGCCGGCACGATCTGCTGGTTGGTGGTGGCGCCGGTGTAGAAGATGTTCTTGCTCGACTCCAGACCTTCGTACTGCACGGGGTAGTAGAGCAGGGCGTTGGCGCTCTCGAACACGGGCAGCATGGCCTTGCGGCTCGACGAGGTCCAGCCACCGAACACCGCGGCCACGCAGTCACTACTGATCAGCTTCTCGGCCTTCTCGGCGAACACCGTGGGCTCGGAGGCCCCGTCCTCGCCGATCAGCTCGATCTGTTTGCCCAGGACACCGCCCTTGGCGTTGATCTCCTCGACCGCGAGCTTGATCGCATCGCGCACCGTCACCTCGGAAATGGCCATCGTGCCTGACAGCGAGTTCAACGATCCGACCTTGACCTTTGGGCCGGAGGTGTCCACGCAGGAAGCGGTGTTTGCTGTGTCGGTTTCGCTCGCCCGGCTGCCGCAACCGGCAAGGAGCAGGCTGGTGACTGCGATCAAACTCCCTGCGGCAAGCGCAGACCGACGCAACGGGGCACGTCCTGGAACTCGCATGGGCGACCTTTCCCTTTGATTGCAGCGCTTCTCAGCCGATCGGTGCCGGCGGCGGTGCAAGAGGCTAAACACCGGAGTGCGGGTGTCGAATCGGGACGTTAGAGCGCCGCTGTTACTGGGAAATGTCTGTGTGTGACAAACAAATTAACCTCAAGCTAGGCCGAGTTGGTTTGCCGTTGGCGGGACGCTGTGACACCCAGTAGTCGCACCTGTAACAAGGCGGTAGCGTGCTCGGATATGACGTATGTGACGAATATGCGAAAAGCGACAACCACGGTCGGTGCGGCGCTCGTACTGGCGGCTGCGGGTATGGCGGTCTCCAACGCAACGTCGTATGCGGACCCGTCGGGCCAGGGCCATCAGGTGAAGTACACGCTCACCTCCGGTGCGCCGTACGAATTCGACCTCTACTACCTGACGACGCAGCCTGCGAGCAAAGACGCCTACAACGCTGATGCGTACAAGTACCTGCAGAAGGCGACGGTGAACGTCGGTCCCGACACGCCCTGGGTGTTCGAAACCACGCTCGCCGATCCGCAGTGGGCTGTCTTCACGGTCGCGAGCACGACGCACGGGGGCCAGGCTCAGCCCAACGCGCACTGTGAGATCTCCGTCGACGGTCAGATCGCGGTCCAGAACGATCATCCCTACAGCCCGCGCTGTCAGCTCGGTCAGTGGTAGTTTGACCCGCCCGCGTTATCCGGCGAGGTACTCGCCGGATAACGCGTAGACCGCCTCGTCGCCGTGCGCGTCGTGGTAGTCCACCTTGATCACGACCTGATCCTCGCGGTCACCGGCGTCGCTGCCCCACGCACCGATGGTGATCTTGGCTTTCCCGCGGTCCACCGGGTCGACTCCATAGCGGCGCATCGCATCCTCACGCACCTGTGCCACGACGGTGGGGGAAATGTCGGTGAACCTGAACCGGGGTGACCGGGTGTCGTCGCTCATCGGATCATCCGGCGTGGTGAATCCGCCGGCGTTCACATGCGTGCGGTAGTAGTAGTCGCCCCGGAAAAAGGTGAGCCAGAATCCGCCCTTGTCGTCCGACAGCTCGATGTTCTTGAGGATCGGTTCTGAGGTCGACAGCCCGCGGGCGACCAGTGCGGCCTCCGCCTGCGCCAGCCCGGCGCCGACATCGTCGGCGGGCCACCACGGCGCGACGGTGCCGTCGGGCTTGCCCATCACCGTGACGTTGGGGTTGCCGAACCAGCCGTCGATCAGCACCGGCCGTTCGGCCCCGAAGATGTCGTCGTCCTCACGGGAGATGGCGAGGCGCGTGGGCTCGTTGTTGTCCGGCGGCAGCATCGCCATTGCCGTGGACAGATAGTTCCTCGCCGAAAAGGCCTGCAGTTCCCCGACACTGAAGGTGTCGCGACTGCGTCCGCCGGTCGTGGACTCGGTGGTTTCCCAGCCGCGGGTACGGCCTTCGTAGCTCCGGCTCCGGTCTCCACCGAGGTACACAATCGCAGTGACATAGCTGTCGCGGATGTCGATCTCCAGCAGCGCATCGAGCAGGTCCGGCGACTCCGCACGCAGGTGGGCGAGAAGTTCGTCGTACCACTGCCACAGCGGTTTCGTATCGGGGTCGTCCGAGGTGATGCCGGGAACCGCGGTCGACACACTTCTGGTCAACGGCTTGAGATCCCAGATGTCGCTCGGTGGGAGCAGCATCGTGGCCCACATCGCCGCCACGGCCGTCAGAGCCGCCGGTGCGTGGGCCCGCGTGGGTCGGTGCTCGATGACCGCAGTGCTGCCAGGCGTTCCGATTGCCTCCGACGGCAATTCGCCGCGACCATCGGCGACGAGGCCGGCGATCTGCGCGCGGGACAGGTTGGCGTGACGGTGAAACCGGAACGGTACGTCTCGGGGCGGCCGTGCCTCGCCCGCGACGACGGTCGACGCGACCGCCGGAGCCGGTGCCGAGCGGTCGATCAGGTCCACGGCCACCGGGACCAGTGCACCGGCGGGCGCGGCGGTGACCGACCGTGTGAACGTGCCGGCCACCATCCCGATCCCCAACGTGGCGAGAACGACCGCGAGCACCAGGAACCAGCCACCCGAGTAGGCCCCGATCGCGATGCCGGAGCCGACGCACACGCCACCTACGATCGAGCGAAGAATCGAATTCACCTCTACTCAACGACCTTTCGGCGTTCCAGCCGGGCCCGGCGGCGTTGCTGCGGGTCTTCAGCCATGGGTCAACCATACGCAGATGCCACTGGCCAGTGGTTGCACGGTAATGTCGGTGGAGTGCGTTGGACGGTTGCGGCGGCATGAGCGTGGACGCGCCGGCCGGTGAGAATCTCGCGCTGATCTCCCGCACCGAATACCTCGACACTCCAACCCGCATCCGCCGGGGTGTCTGCGCAGCGCTGCTGTTGGCAGCAGCGCCCTTGCTGTTGATCCTCGTGGCCAGTGGGGTGCCCCCAGCGATCGTCATCGTGGTTGTGGGTGCGTCACTGACCAGTTCGGTCCTGTACAGCGTCGTTGGTCGAATGACAGGTCGACGAGCCGCGGTTCGACTCGCGCTTGTCGACGGGCAGGTCCTGATCGGAACCGAAGACAGCGAGGATGTCGTGCGCTCGCTGTCCGATCTCGTCGATGTCGGCCTGTCCGCCGAAGGGTCGCCCGAGACCCGCATCGCGCTCGCTGACCGTGACCTTCGAGTCCAAGGTGTGCGCTATCTGCAGTTGACCTTCCGCGATGGCGCCGACTTTCACGTTGCGGTCCTGGAGGACGATCCGGTCGCCGCCGAGATCCTGCGGCGTCTGCGGCGCGCGGTCCCCGAGAAGCCGCGCAAGTACAAGCAGATGAGGCCGGCAGGTGGTCAGCCCGGCGCACCGGCGGAGCCCGTCACCGCCAGGGTGGAGGAGCCGCCTGTGTCCCCGGCGGCTGAGCCACCCGTGTCCCCGGCGGCCGACGTCCGGCTGTGGGAGGCTGCGCGCGCGGTCCACCGGCGGGTGTTGTCCGAATACGGCGCCTACGAACTGGAGCCCGCGCTGTACCTGCGTTATCCCGGCGTCACCGACATCACCCGCGAGCACGTGATGGATTTCCATACCGCGTTGGAGGAGGCCCAGGCGTTGGCCACCGACGCCTACCCGGACGCCGCATTCGCCGGGCGTTACCGCGCGGCGGTCGATGCGCTGCGGCGCCAATGGGTTCGGTGCGAGCGCGACGGAAAAGCCACCGGGACCAGTTACTTGGCCGACGACGACCGCGCCGACTTGGATACCGCCGCCAAGCTCTACAACCACGCGCAAGCCACCGACCAGCCAGGGGAGAAGACGTCATATCTGCGCAAGGTGCAGCAGATAGTCGTCGACCTCGACGGGCGTGGCCGGGTACACCTGCCGCGTCCGGTCGTCGCCGCGATCGAATCCCAGGTTCGGCTGGCGCTCGAGCCGGGACCCGGCTCGGCAGACTGAACGTGATCCCACGGACTGGGAACAGTGTTGACGTCGCGCTCGAACTGGTGTTCGATAAACGTATGCGCATCGGCGGTTCCGCTTCCGGCCCGATGCGCGATTGACTGGGCAAGCGCCCACGGCGCGCGCCGATGCCGTACCCGAAACCGCGGCATCGGCGCACCCAGTCCTATCTGTGGGCGTCCGCTCGGTGCACGGCGGCGGCGATGGCGCGAGCGAGATCTGTCGGCGCCTCGATGTGCGCCAGGTGGCCCTGTCTTGGCAGTCGAATCAGATTCGCCTGCGGTAGCGCGGCCGCGAACCGGGCAAAGGCGGTGCCGTACGGTGCGAGGTTCTCGTTCAGTGCGCCGAGGATGAGCGTCACCGGGATTTCAAGGTTTCGATATCGGTCCAGGGCTGGGCGGTGGGAATTGATCGCAGCCAGTTCGTCGGCCAATGGTGCGGCGAGCGGCAGCAGGATCGGCCATGCCGCGGTGCGGCGCAGTTCGGCGACGTATTCCGTCGAGAATCCGGAGACCTCGGTATTTATCAGGGTGACCGCCCGGTCGAGATCCCCGGCGATGACGGCGTGACGAAGACGGGGGACGACGTCCGGCGCAAAGGGTCGGCCGACCGGTTCATAGGCTGTCGCCGACTGGATGTGCGAGTTGTCCAGCGCGGCTTCCAGCGCGATGAGGGCGCCGTAGCTCCATCCGAAGAGGTGGGCGTCGCCGACTTGGTCGAGGATGTGCCGCAGATCGGCCACCTCGACGTCCACTGAATAGTCGGTGCCCAGGGCACCGCTGGGGACTCGGCCACGACGGTTGAGTGTGATTACCGGGTTGGGTAGCTCGATGGCGTCGACCACGGGACTCCATGTCGCTGCGTCGGCCATGACACCTGGGACAAGTAGCAGGGGAGTGCCGATACCGGGGCGGACCTGGCAACTCAGTGTGGTGCCGGCCCGGTGGTAGTCGATCGTGCCGGGTTGCGATTGCGTGAATGTCATTCTGGCGCAAGTCCAATCGTGACATGTCGAGTTTCGGTGCCGCTGCCGATCGCTCGGCGGCCCACCTCCTACGCAACCCCGTTGTGGCCGACGGTGTTCCTCTGTTCGGGCGGAACATCGACACACGCATGGAATTACCTTGACATTCGTATCGAACAATTGTTCGATGTCGGTATGCGGTGGGACGACCAGGCGGTGCGCGCTGACGACGGGGCGCTGCCCGGTCTGCAGCGGCTCGGTTTCGTACGCAGCGTGCGTACGCCGCAGTTCGAGGGCATCACGTTTCACGAGGTGCTGTGCAAATCAGCGCTGAACAAAGTGCCGGCAGCGTCGATGTTGCCCTTCCGGTACACGGTCAACGGCTACCGCGGCTGTAGCCACGCCTGCCGGTACTGCTTTGCCCGTCCGACCCATGAGTATCTCGAGTTCGACAGCGGCACGGACTTCGACACTCAGGTCGTGGTGAAGACCAACGTCGCCGAGGTGTTGGCCCGCGAGTTGCGGCGCCGGTCCTGGACGCGCGAGACCGTTGCGCTCGGTACCAACACCGATCCCTACCAGCGCGCCGAAGGCAGATACGCCTTGATGCCGGGAATCATTGCGGCGCTGTCGGATTCGGCTACCCCGTTCTCCATCCTCACCAAGGGCACGCTGCTTCGTCGTGATCTGCCGCAGATCGCCGAGGCATCGCGTCGCGTCGACGTGAGCGTGGCGGTGTCGCTGGCGGTCGGCGATCCGGAGCTGCACCGCACGGTCGAACCCGGAACCCCGTCGCCCGAAGCGCGGTTGGGTCTCATCGCGGCGATACGCGACGCCGGGCTGCGGTGTCATGTGATGGTTGCGCCGGTGCTGCCATATCTCACCGATTCGGCTGAGCAACTCGACGACCTGCTGGGTCGTATCGCTGCGGCCGGGGCAAGCAGCGTGACCGTGTTCGGTCTGCATCTGCGGGGGACGACCCGCGGTTGGTTCATGTCCTGGCTGCAGCATGAACGTCCCGAACTGATTGCCGATTATCAGCGGTTGTACCGGCGCGGAGCGTATCTGCCGCCCGACTACCGCGACATGCTTCGGGCCCGGGTGCGGCCACTGGTCGCCCGGCACGGTCTGACGGGCCCGGCGCCCGCCGCGCGCGTCGGGCCGGTACACGAAGCCCCGGCACCGACCCAACCGGCTCTCTTCTAGTGGGCGAGGCCGCGAACGAAGTCGGCGACCGCGCCGATGGGGCCCGGCTCGGCGTCGACGAACAACTTCGAAACCGTGCGTCGTGTGATGCCCGCTGTACGCCGCGACGCAGTCAGCTCTTGTTGCGTTTGACCTGATTGAACGGCACGCCGCGGTCGGCCGCGAGCTCACGGGGGAAGCCGAGGATCCGCTCGCCGATGACATTGCGCGCCATCTCCGAACTGCCGCCGCCCAGTGACCCGGTCTGCCGGGACAGGTAGCGCACTCCGATCTCCATCAGCCCGGCCAACTCCGGGGCGTCGTCAGAACCCTCGTCGACGACGCCGGCCGTACCGGCAATGGCCAGCGCGGTGTCCACCTCGAGTTCGGTGGTCTCGGCATGGAACAGCCGGATCAACGTCCCCGCATTCGGTGGCAGCGAACCGTTTCCGATCGCCTTGCCGACGTGATCGATCAGCTGCTTCTTGACCATGCGCCGCACGAGCGCACGACCCGCCAGGTCCTGCACCCGGGCGTCGTCGCCCTGCCCGGTGGCCTCGGCCAGCCCGACGTGGTCCGGCGGCATCTCGTTCGCGTTCTCGGCCCCGGTCCCACTGGCGAACTCCGAACCGCCACCGACTGCCCGACGCTCATGGTGCAGCTGACGCGAGGCGACGGTCCACCCGTCGTTGACGTCGCCCACCACGGCGTCAGCGGGCAGCTCGAGATTGTCGAAGAACTCCTCGCAGAATTCCTCGTTGCCGTTCACTTCGGTGATGCGGCGCATCGTGATGCCCGGCGCGTTGAGCGGCACCAGGAACATGGTCAGACCTTCGTGTTTGGGCACGGTCCAGTCGGTGCGGGCCAGCATCAACCCGTAGTCGGCGGCAAAAGCGCTGGTGCTCCAGGTCTTGGCGCCGTTGATGATCCAGGTGTCGCCCTTGAGCTCGGCTCGGGTGATCACGCCGGCGAGATCCGATCCGCCACTGGGCTCGGACAGCAGCTGGCACAGGACCTCGTCGCCTCGGATCGCGGCCGAGATGCGCTCACGTTTCTGGTCTTCGCTGCCCATGTCGAGAATGGTTGCGCCGCAGATGGTGAACGACGGAGTGTTGAGGATCAACGGCATCTCGTAGTTCCGGCATTCGTCGTTGAATGCCTTCTGGTACGCGTAATCGAGGCCAAGGCCGCCGTACTCGCGCGGGAAGCAGATGCCGGCGAAGCCGCCTTCGTAGAGGCGCTTCTGCAGTTCCTTTGCCCGCTCCCAGGATTCGTTCTCGGCGCGTACCGCGAACGGCGGGTTGTCGGGGTTGATCGGCGGCATGTTCTCGGCCAGCCAGGTCCGGGCGCGCAGTGCGAACTGTTCGACGGACTCTGTTGTTGCTGCGGTGCTCACGGTGTCGGTCATGCCCCGATCTCCTCGGCTGCGCGGGTCTTGCGGCTCAACGCGTACACGGCGCGGTGGTGGTCTTCGGGTGATCCGTAGAGCGCCCGGTAGAGGGCGACCCGCCGCAGGAACAGGTGCAGGTCGTGCTCCCAGGTCACCCCGATGCCGCCGTGTAACTGCACGCAGTCCTGCAGCATCACCGGTGCCCGTTCGGCCACATAGGCTTTCGCGACGCTGACGAGTTTCGGTGCTTCCTGTGAGCGTTCGGCCACTGCCGCCACGGCTCCGATGGTGGTGGCGCGTGCTGCTTCGAACCACATCTTCATGTCGGCGGCGCGATGTTTGAGAGCTTGATACGACGCGAGTGGGCGGCCGAAGCTGTGCCGGTCGTTGAGCCACTGATTGGTCATCGTGAGTACCGCGTCGAGGATTCCGACGATCTCGGCGCACTGCAGCACCAGGGCGACCTGGCGCTGGCGTTCGATGATCGCCGGGGTGTCCTCGGCCGTCCCCACCACGGCGGACTCGTCGACCTCTACGCCATCGAATTGCACTCGGGCATAACGCTTGACCAGGTCCACCGATTTCTGGGGGCTGACGGTGACGCCGGTGGTGTCGGTCGGCACGACGAACTGCCGGATCTGGCCGTCGCAGACGGCAACCACCAGGACCGTGCCGGCCTGGTCGCCGGCTTCGACGCGGTCCTTGACGCCGTCGATGCGGTAGCCCGCTTCGGTACGGGTGGCCGTGGTGCCGACCCCGGTGACGGACTGAAGGGCTCCGAATGGCCGCTTGGGTTCGTAGGCCGCCCACGATGCCACGGTCTCGCCGGCAACCAGTGATTCGATGAGTTCCTCGTGCCCTTGCGGTGATTCGACGAGGCCGGCCAGCACGATACTGACCGGATGCAGCGGACCGGGGGCCACGGTGTGGCCGGCCTGCTCGGCAAGCAGCGCCAGGTCGGTCACACCGTCTCCGGACGGACTCCCGCCGCCCAGCTCCTCGGGTACGAGCAGGCTGGCCCAACCCAATTCGGCTGCGCGTCCCCACCATCCGGTGTCGAAGGCGTTGCCCTCGGCATGGAGTTCACGCACGCGGCTCAGCGGCACCTCCTTCTCGAGGAAGGCCTGTGCGGTGGAGGTGAACAGCATCTGTTCGGGATTTGCCACATCTGTCATGTAGTCGCCCAGCTTCGTAGGGGTGGAGGGGACTGGATCAGTTCAGTACGAGTGCGGGAACATCGGGTCGGTACACCTTCTTGTTCTCGACCTTGAACAGGTCGACCAGGTTGCCGCCCATGACCTTTCGGACGCCCTCGTCGTCGAGGCCGTGTGCCACCAGATCATCGACGAGGTTGATCGGATCGGCCAGTCCCTCGGGGTGCGGCCAGTCCGATCCGAAGATGATGCGGTCGATGCCGCACAGGTCGGCCATCTTCTTGAAATCGTCCTCCCAGAACGGGGCGACGTACACGCAGCGCTTGAACGCCTCGATCGGATCCTCGGGGAACTCCTGCGGCATCTTCGAGTAGACGTCCTTGAACTGGTAGAACAGGTACGGCACCCACGAGGCGCCGTTCTCCACCGACAGGATTCGCAGGTCCGGGTTGCGGGTCAGTGCGCCGTGGCAGACCAGCGCGGCCATGGTGTCCTCGATCGGACGCTTGCCCATCGCCACCATCCGGAACGATGTCGGCTTGAACGGGAGGAACTCGTCGGCCGGCTCCCAGTCGTTGAGGTACTGCGCGTACCCGCTGTCCGAAGCGTGCATGCACACCGGGATGCCCGCTTTCACGCAGGCGTCCCAGAACGGGTCGAACTCCGGAAGGCCCATCGAGCGGGTACCGCGGTAACCGGGTACCGGCGCCGGGCGGACCAGCACGGTCTTCGCCCCGCGCTCCAGGCACCACTCAAGCTCTTCGAGGGCACGGTCCACGACGCCGAGATTGATGACCGGGGTGGAGAAGATGCGGTCGGAGTAGTTGAATTGCCAAGTCTCGTACATCCATTCGTTGAGCGCATGGATGATGTCGAGGATCAGATCCGGATCGTCCTTCAGCCGTTCCTCGACCAGGCTGGCCAATGTCGGGAACATGATCGTGTAGTCCAGGCCGAGGCTGTCCAGAACCTCAAGGCGCGCTTCCGGATTGCGGAATGCCGGGATCGCCTTCATCGGCTTGCCCATCACCTCGCGGTAGCTTTTGCCTCCGCTGCCGTGCCGGAAGTACTCCTCCTGGGCACCCGGCCGCGCGACGACCTCGAACGTGGGGTTCGGGATGTAGTCGCTGATCTGGTTGCGCACCACGATCTTCGTACGGCCGCGCACATCGATGTAGTCGATGACGCCCTTGCGATTGTCGGGCAGGAACTGGGTGAGCGCCTCTTTGGGCTCATAGAAGTGGTTGTCGGCGTCGAACACCGGGTAGGGAAGCTCGCGTGAGGGCATGTTCGCCTCCTGAAAGAGTGTGATTTCCGAAACTGGTAATGACGTTACCACGGGATGAGCAGGGTCGACGAGCCCATTCGGGCGATCGCTCAATTGATCGGAAAGCTGCTGGTCAGACGGGGCGCTGAAGGGTCAGGAGACCGCGCACGCAGAACTCGTAGATGTGCTCCCCGTCGATCGGCGCGCCATTGAGTTCGACTCCCAGTGAACGCAGCCGCATCGCACCCAGGACCGACTGCATGATCAGGGCGGCGGTGCTCTGGACGTCGATGTCGGACCGGAACACCCCCGAATCCATTCCGCGCCGCAGGATGTCGCCGATGAGCTCGTGCAGTGGTGCCAGCACCCGCGCGTATTCGCGCGGTAGCGACTCGGCGAGATGGTCGTTGTAGAAGGTCAGGCCGCGGTTGATGCTGTCCTGGGTGCTCGACGACGCCGGGATGGTGATGCGCTCGATCAACGACCGGAGTGCGTCGGGGCCGGCGAGCCCGTCGGTATCGGCGCGCCAGCGCTGCGTGGACTCGGCCATGATCTTGTCGATGAGTGCCAGTAGAAGCTCATCCTTGGTGGAAAAATGCTGGTAGAAGGATCGCAAGGAGGTCTTGGAGCGTTCCACCACCTCCAGGACCGTGAAGTCGGTGCGTCCGGTTTCGCCCAGGATTGCCAACGCCGATTTCATGAACCTGCGGGCCCGGTCTGCTTGTGCCTCGGCGCGCGCGCCTTCGGGTGGTCGTCCGGCCGGCCTAGCCATTGCGCCATCACCTCCGTCATGCTGCACTTGCGAGAATGACGTTACCGTTTCTGTAGAAGCAATAGGCGGCTTGTGATTATGTGTTGCAGCGATGAGTGAGTGGTTCCTGTTCCTGCCCCAGGTCCGGCTGGCCGTCGACGACGTCGTTGAACGTGCCCAGGTGGCCGAGGCCAGTGGCTTCGACGGCATTGCCTTCATCGACCATCTGGAGGCACCCGGTGCCACTCACCAAAACATCTGGGAGGCAATGACCGTCGCGACGTGGGTGGCGGCGCGCACCGAGCGGCTGCGGATTGGCCACCTGGTGTTGTGCGACGCGTTCCGTCATCCGTCGGTGTTGGCCAAGCAGGCCGTCACTCTTTCCGAGGCCAGTGGCGGGCGCTTCGAACTGGGCCTCGGATCCGGGTCCTGGCCCCAGGAGTTCGAGCGGTTCGGCATCGAGAGCGGCGACGCGGCAGCACGGGTACGCAGGCTCGGCGAGAATTTGGATCTGCTGCACCAGTATTGGGGCGACGGTGAGCGTGGGCAGGTCCCGCGTCCGTCCCATCCAATTCCATTGGTGCTGGGCGGAACCGGCAAGCGCATGATGGAACTGGTGCGGGCCCACGCCGACTGGTGGAACATTCCGTCGCATCAGCTCGATCGGCTGCCCGCGTTGCTGCCGACAGTGGGCTCGGCACGAGCCTCCCTGCAACAGATGGTCGGCTTCGTCGGCCGCGACGCCGATCGCACGGCAGTCACCGAACGTAGCACCCGACTGTTCGGGCACCTCGGCGACGGCTTGGTGTGCGGCAACGCCGCTGAACTCACCGCCCACTTCGCAGAGCTGTCCGCGCAGGGAGTCGAACGCTTCTACGTGTGGTTCGCCGATTTTGCCGCACCCCAAACCATTTCGGAATTCGCCGAGACAGTCATCAACGCGTGAAAAGAGAGGAAGTCATGACCGCAGAATCCGAGGCACCCCAAGAGGCCGAACCGACCCAGTGGACACTGCAGATGCTGCTGGACCTGTTCGATGCCGAACCCACGGGGGAGAACCGTTTCACCGTCCAGACCGGCATCGCCGGTGTCGACGAGCGTCAGGTGGTCGAAGGCACCCAGATCGTGGGCGCCGCGATCGTCGCGGCGGCGAAACGCTTTCCGGACAAGTCGGTGCGGTCGGCTCACGCGGTGTTCGCCCGGGCTGTGATGGTGGGCCCACCGGTCGAGCTCGACGTCGATGTGATCAGCGAAGGCCGGTCGACAGCTACCGCGGTGATCGCGGCGTCACAGAACGGCAAGCGCTGCATCACCATCACGGTGTTCACCGATGTGCCCTCCGGCGACGTGATCCGGCATCACCTGCCGCGGCCCGAGGTCGCCGGCCCGGCGGACTCGAATGTTTCGCACATGCCGATGATCGGACGGGAACTGCGTGTGGTCGACGTTGTCGACGTCAACAGCCCCGACGAGGTCGGACCGCCCGAGCTGTACGCCTGGCTGCGCTACGATCCGGTGCCGGCCCGAGACGATCTGGCCAAGGCGCTGATCGCATATTTCACGGGGCACCTGGGCATTTCGACCACGATGCGAGCGCATGAGGGCATCGGTACCGCGCAGGCCCACCTCACGGTCTCGACCGCGCCGATGACGGTCACGGTGAGTTTCCACGAGCCGGTCCGGTGGGACGGGTGGCTGCTCTACAGCCACGAGAGCACCCAGGTGGGTTCGGGTATGTCGTATGTGCGCGGCGCGGTGCACACCGAGGAAGGTGAACTCATCGCCTCATTCAGCCAGGACGCTTTGATCCGTCCGCTGCGCACCACCGACACCAACATCTCCGAGCACTCGCGGCTGTAGTTTCTTGCGCGAGCAGACGCGTAGGCACCCCGAAATGTGCTTGCAAGGGTACCTACGCGTCTGCTCGGCGGGAGAACTAGATCTTCAGATACCCCTTGTCTGCCGGGATCTGAGCGGCGGTGACCAACGACGACGCATCGCTGGCGAGCCACAGCACGATGTCCGAGATGTTGTCGGGCGGGGCGAGTGAATCCGTCGGCAGGGCACCGGGGGAGAAGCTGTGGATGTAGTTCGGATGGTCGGCGAACATCTGATACATCGACAGGTCGTTACCCATCGGGGTGTCCGTGCCGTACGGGTGGATCGAGTTCACTCGGATTCCGAACTCACCCAGCTCGACCGCCAGTGAATTGGTGAGCCCGACGACACCGAACTTGCTTGCGCAGTAGTGGCCGCACCCGGGCACCGCCTTGATGCCTGCCGCCGAGCTGACCGCGATGATCGAACCGCCGTTGCCTGCCTCGATCATGGGCGGCACCACCGCCTGGACCGTGTTGAACACTCCGGTGAGGTTGATATCGATGATCTCCTGCCACTGCTGCGCCGGAATCTCCCACAGCCGGCCCCAATTGAGCACACCGGCGTTGGCCACGACGATGTCGAGCCGGCCGAATTGTTCGACCGCATCGGCCACCAGCCGCTTCTGGCCCTCGGCATCCCGCACGTCGACCTCCCGGGCCAGGATCTTGCGCCCCTCGCCCTCGACGAGGGCCACGGTCTCGGCGAGGTCCTCCGAAGTGGCTGGGGCGTAACCGTTCTGGGCGGCGACAGGTGCGCAGGCGTCGAGCGCGACGATGTCGGCTCCGGCTCGGGCCAGTCGCACGCAGTGCGAACGGCCCTGGCCGCGCGCGGCACCGGTGACATAGGCGACCCGCCCGGCCAGTGAAAGATCAGTCATGCGGGTTGCTCCTCGGGTAGTGCGGTGACGCGGACATTGGTGAATTGGTAGTCGGACAGCGGGGAGTGCCGGGCGAACTGTCGGGATCCGGTGATCGTCTGCGGCCGGTAATACGGAGTCTCGTACTGGGAGTTGACGAAATAGCTGTTCAGGCCCGACGTAGCGGTGTAGTACAGGTGTGCGACCCGGCCGTCGCGACGCATCCGCTCATTCCACAGGTTGAACGCGTCCTGGCTGACGGTGGCGACCTGTGCACCGCGGCGGCGGGTCTCGTGGATGATCCGCACGGCGTGGGCGGCCACGGTCTCGACATAGTCCAGCCAGGCGAATCCGACGAAGCCGAGCGGGCCGACGATCTCCCAGCGGTTGGGCAGCCGTGGGTGGGCTGTCCCGGCGTAGCTCTGCAGACCGTGCGCGCGGTAGTACTGGGCGAGATCGAAACCGTTGGGGCCGACGATGGTGTCTGGCCGGTAGGTCTCCGGATCGATCCACAGTTCGTAGCCGGTGGCCAGCACCAGCAGGTCGGCCGGATGATCGACGCCGTCGGTGGTGCGGATTCCGGTCGCGGTGATCCGTTCGATCGGCGTGGTGATCAGGTTGGTGCCGGGGTTGTTCAGTGCCGGCAGGAATGCGCTGGAGATCACCGGCCGTTTGGCCAGGATTCCATAGCGCGGTACCAGTTTTCGGCGGGTGGCCGCGTCGTCGACGACGGCGCGCAGCAGCAACCGGTACAGCATCCGGGACCAGCCGTCGTACAGCGGCATCAGGCGGCGTAGCCAATTGTCCGGCAGTCGGGAGAAGACGTGGACGATGGGTGCCACCATGAAGATGTCCATCGCCAGCCGACCGACTGTGTTCACCGCTGGAACGACGCCGGGCAAGCGCATCAGTCGGCGCATCCACGGCGAGAAGTCGAAGTCGACTTTCGGTAGCACCCATGCGGGGGTGCGTTGGTAGACATCGAGATTGGCGGCGTCCGCGGACAATGCGGCGGTGATCTGGACGCCGGAGGAACCGGTGCCGATCACGGCGATGCGCTTGCGCTTGGTGTCGTAGGTGTCGTCCCAGGCGTTGGGGCGCAGGACCGTCCCGGTGAAGTCGTCGACACCCTCGATGTCGACGGTCTGCTTGGCATTGACGTACCCGCCGACCGAACTGACCACGAAACGCGCGGTCACGGGTGCCTCGTCGCGGATCTGCAATCGCCACAGGCCGTGTTCGTCGTCCCACTGCTGGCGGATCACCTCGGAGTTGGGCCGCAGGTGTTCATAGAGTCCGAGACCGGCCGCCGTGTCCTGCAGGTAACGGTGAATTTCCGGGCCGGGTGCGAAGAACCTGCTCCAGTTCGGGTTGGGAGCGAACGACAGTTGGTACCACAGGGTGGGGATGTCGACAGCGAGACCCGGGTAGTGGTTGTCGCGCCAGGTTCCGCCGAAGTCGTCGCCACGTTCGATGATGACGAAGTCGTGGATACCTTTCTGGCGCAAGAGGTGTGCCGTCGCGATGCCGCCGGGGCCGGCGCCGATGATCGCCACCTCGTAATCTGGCTCGGTCATTTCTGCCTTCCGGTCAGGCCGACGACGATGTGGTCGGACACGAATCGTTTGACCGCACGTGGACTGTCGAGGTTCACGCCGATCGGTGGGAGAAGTTCGAAGCTCAGCAACAGGCGCACGATCCATTCGCCGGCCCGTGCCGGGGTGACGCCGGGACCGACCTCCCCGCGTTCCCGGGCCGCCTGCACGGCCGGCTTCCACAGTTCGATCGAGCGTCGCATCAGATCGTCACCGGTGTTGCGTAGCAGTAGCACCAGGATGCTCTCGTTGATGCCGCGCGGCGCCACGGAATCCGACTGCTGCCGGTGCGCGCAGATGACGACCGCGGCTGCAGCTACCTGATCCGCGAGCGTGTCGTGACGGTCCACCTCGGCGGCAATGGTCTCGATGAACGCGCCCGCCAGGTGGTCGAGCCCGATTCTGATCGCGTTGTCGCGACTGCCCAGCGCATTATGGACGGTACCGCGGGAGACACCCGCATGTTCAGCGACTGCGGTGAGACTGAATTGCCTTGGGCCCAAAAGTCTGAGCGTCGCAGCGGTGGCGGTGAGCAGGGCGGGTGACACCGCTCGGCCCGTATCGCGCATTTGAACAGATTAACGAAATCTGTTCAATGTGGTCAGAGTTTGGCCAGATCCGTCGTGGCGGCGTCCAGCACGTCGTTGAACACCCTGGTCAGCATCGGACGGCCGACCCGACGAGTCAGAGTTCCGCCGATGAGTGGGAACTTCACCCGGAACGTCGTGGTCCACACGACGCGGGTGCCGCCATCCACCGCGGTGAAGCTCACCCGTCCATGCCGGTGCTCCGAGGGAGGGAAGCTGCGTTCGACCGCGTAGTCGAAGGAGTGCGGCGCGTCGTAACCGGTGATGCGTTCCCGGAACCAGCCGATCGCCCAGACCAGGATGCGTACCGCTCCTTGTCCATAGGGGGCTTGCCGCCCAGGTTCGGCCAGCCGCTGCCGAAGTACCAACGGAGAACGCGTGAAATTGGCTGCGTTGCTCATGAACTCGAACACCTCATCCTGCGGTGCTCCGATAAAACGTTCGACGGTGACGGTCTGCATCAGTTCTCCTGCTGTCTGGTCAGGCTGCGGGTGGTGGCGGTGTCGCGGAGCTTGTCGGGATTGCGCATCGCGTAGAGCGCGGTGATGAGTCCGCCGGTCAGCTCGATGAGCAGGATCGAATCCAGCACTCCGTCCCGGAGGAACGACACGGCGGGCATCGAGTTGTAACTTCCGAACGAGATGTCGAACTCGGCCATCGCGCCCTGGGCAAGCCCGGCCATGAATTGTGCGACGCGGTGTGGCCCGACGACCGGACGGCGGGCCGCCGATACCTTTCCGCCGCCGTCGGACAGCGCCACGATGTCGGGGGCCATCACCGCGACAAGGCCATCGATGTCACCGGTGTGTGCGGCCCGCAGGAATCTGGTGACAGTAGTCCGTGCCAGCTGTTTGTCCGGCGTGAAGCGTCGTCGTCGGGCGTGTACGTGTTCGCGTGCGCGGTGGGCGATTTGGCGCACCGCGGTATCGGACTTGCCGACCACGGGCGCGATCTCGGGATAGCTGTAGCCGAACACCTCGTGCAAGACGAAGACCACGCGTTCGTCGGGGCTGAGTGTCTCCAGGACCAGCAGCATTGCCATGGATACGGACTCGGCGAGGACGGCGTCCTCGCTCATGTCGGACTCGGTCTGGATCGGCTCGGGGAGCCAATTGCCGACGTAGTCCTCACGTCGGCGCTTGCTGGCGCGCAGTGCATTGAGCGCCTGCCGCGTCACGACCTGCACGAGATATGCGTGCGGATGCGTCACGTCGGCCGCCGCGATCCAGCGCAGGTAGCTTTCCTGCACCACATCTTCGGCGTCTGCGGCGCTACCCAGAATCTCGTAGGCCAGCGTGAAGAGCAGCGGGCGGTAGCCGGCGAATACCTCGGTGTCGTTCAGATGATCCCCCTGTGCCGTTGGTCGTCACACTCTCAGACACCGCTGGGGCTCCGAACCGTGACAGCCTTCGGCTGTGAACCACATCACATCCCGGCGACGTCGTACGCGTGGTGGACGATGTCATGCAGGTGGTAGATCGCGATCGTCGCGATGGTGAACTCGCTGCCATTGCTGCGCAACCCGCGGCGCGACCACGCGTCGGCCGGCACCCGGTCATAGGTGTCGGCGACCACCCCGGCCGCCTCGTACAGCTCGGTCGCGACCACCCCGGGATCCTGCGACCCGTAGTCGTCGGCGATGGCGGTGGCGTCCTGATCCCAGTTCGGGAACCGGGGATCGTGCTCGGTCAACATCAACTGCACTCGGTGCTCGAAGATCCGGTGCACGTCGCGGATGTGGCAGCCGTACTCCAGGATTGACCAGCGGTCCGGGCGGGCCCGCACATCGACCCCGGTGCCGTGTAGTCGGGGTACCCACAGTGCGGCATCGTCGCGGATCATGCTGGCGACCTCGCTGCGGTGCACCGATGCCGGGTCGAACCCGCACTCTGTGCAGGTGCGAGACAGTACCCAGGTCCAGTCCTTGGTGTCAGGCTCCAGGGCTTCCATACTCACCAGTGTTGCCGCCGGTCAGCCGGCTGACAACGCCGATCTGAGGACATCGAGGGGCAATCCGCCCAGATCGAGAGCGCGGCTGTGGAATTCCCGCAGAGATGATCCCCGGCGCAGGGCCTCGTCGCGCAGTTCGTGCCAGATTCGTTGGCCGATGGCGTACGACGGAGCCTGGCCCGGCCAGCCGAGGTAGCGGTCGAGCTCGAAGCGCAGGTTCTCCTCGGCCATGGCCGAATGCGAGGTCAGGAAGTTCCATGCCCGCTCGGCATCCCACACCTCGCCGTCGGGAGCCGTGAGGCCGCAGTGAACGCCGATGTCGAGCACAACTCGGGCCGCTCGGAACCGTTGGGCGTCAAGCATTCCCATGCGGTCGCCGGCATCGTCGAGCCAGCCCAGCTCGGCCATCAGCCGCTCGGCGTACAACGCCCAGCCCTCACCGTGGCCCGACACCCAGCAGCCCAGCCGACGCCACCGGTTGAGCCGGTCGGCCTGCGCCACCGCGCGGCCGATCTGCAGATGATGGCCGGGAACACCTTCATGGAACACCGTGGTGGTTTCCTGCCAGGTGTGGAACCGCTCGACGCCGGGTGGAACCGACCACCACATGCGTCCGGGTCGAGACCAGTCCTCCGACGGCCCGGTGTAGTAGATGCCGCCGGTCTGGGTCGGCGCGATCCGGCACTCTAGCGTGCGAAGCGGCCCGTCGATGTCGAAGTGGGTGCCGGCCAGAGACTCCACCGCACGGTCGGACAGGTCCTGCATCCAGGCCTGCAGCGCATCGGTACCGGTGATGACGTAGCGCGGTTCGTCGTCCAGCCGGCGCAGCGTCTCGGCCACGGTAGCCCCGGGGTAGAGCTGCTGAGCGATCGATTCCTGTTCAGCGACAACGGCATCGAGCAGGCCCAAGCCCCATTCGTAGGCCTCGTCGAGGTCGACGGCGGTACCCAGGAACTGCCGTGACATCAGCTGGTAGGTGTCGCGTCCGCAGGCATCGGACTGGCGCGCACGCGGGGCGATGTCCTCCCGCAACACGTCGCCCAGTCGTCGGTAGGCGTCGGCCGCGGCTTCGGAGCGCCGCTTTAGCTGCACCTGTAGTTGCCGGTTTTCCGGTGCCGCTCCGGTGACCATCTCGGCGAACAACTGGGCGATCTGCCGGGCCTGGGTGACTCCTCGGGTGACCTGGCGCAGGGCCGGTCCGTGACTGCTGCCGGCCGCGGCACGTAGGGCGTCCGCGTAGCCGGCGACACGTTCGGGCACCTTCGCCAATCGCGCAGCGATCAGCGCCCAGTCGTCCTCGGTGTCGGTGGACATCAGGTCGAATACGTCGCGCATGGTTTGCAGCGGTGAGGCGATGACGTTGAGCTCGCCCAGGTCCAGGCCGGCATCGTGAACGTCGAGCGCCGCGCCGAGGCGCTCGCGCAACGCGGCCACGGTGACCGCGTCCACATCGTCGGCGGGCTCCAGCCCGTCGAGTTCCCGCAGCGTTGCGCGGGCAGCTTCGGCGCGCGCTGCCACTCCATGTGGGGAGTAGTCGGTCACCTCGTCGTCGTGGCCGGTGATGCCGAGTTCCGTTGCAGCGCAAGGGTCAAGCCGCGCATAGGTATCGAGGTAGCGCTCGGCTACCGCGTCGACGGCGGTGGCGGCCCTAGCCAAGGTTGTTCGCGGCGAAGGTGTCGCACTTGTTCGGATCGCCGGTCTGGTAGCCGATGGTGAACCACTTCTGCCGCTGCTCGGAGGAACCGTGGGTCCACGCTTCGGGGTTGACCCGGCCGGTGGCCTGCTTCTGGATGCGGTCGTCGCCGACCGAGGAGGCCGCCGACAGGGCGTCGGTGATGTCCTTGTCGCTCAGTGGCTGCAGGAACGGGACGTCGGTGCCCTCCTGCCGGGTGATCGACGCGTAATGCGCCCAGACGCCGGCGTAGCAGTCGGCCTGCAGTTCGGTGCGCACGCCCGCACCGGTGGCGCCCTCGGGGTCCCGCTGGGCCCGGCCGAGAACGCCGAGCAGGTCCTGCACGTGGTGGCCGAACTCGTGGGCGACGACGTACTCCTGTGCGAGGGGCCCTCCGCTGGAACCGAACTGATCGACGAGCACCTGGAAGAAGTCGGTGTCGAAGTACGCCGTCTTGTCGACGGGGCAGTAGAACGGGCCGACGTCGCTGGTGGCCGGGCCACACCCGGTCTGGACCTGCCCCTTGAACAGTCGGACGTGCGGACGGGTGTATCCCTTGAGCAGCTGGGACCACACGCCGTCGACGGAGTTGCCGGTGGCGACCACCCGGCATTCGACCTTGCTGTTGGCGTCGGCGCCGGTCTTGCACTGGCTGAGGTCGAAACCCTCACCGCCCGCGCTGCTGGTGTCCATCGGCTGCTGCTGTTGCGGCATGACGGTGCCGGGGTCGACGCCCAGGAACATCGCGAGCACAACGATCAACAGACCGCCGAGACCTCCACCGATCGCGATGCCACGGCCGGGGCCGCGGCCACCGCCGGAACTGGAGGTGGTGCTCGTGTCGATCTGCATACCCTCGTTGAAGGTCATCCCGTCACTCCATCGCATTCGCCGGTAGGTGCGTGCTCAACAGCCCGTTAAGCTTTTCACACTACGATTCAGACGTGTCCGTCGTTGCGGAACATTCGACCATTGCCCACACCTCGCTGGGGCGGCTACGCGGTACCCGTGAAGGCGGGGTCAGCGTGTGGCGAGGTGTCGAGTACGCCCAGCAGCCCGTCGGCGCACTGCGTTTCCTGGCGCCGCGGCCGGTGGTGCCCTGGACCGGAGTGCGTGACGCCGTCGAGCACGGCCCGTTGCCGCCACAAGGCCGTTCGTTCGTCGGGGGAGGCCGAGACGACCCCAAGGTGCGTGACGAGGCTTGCCTGACCGTCACCGTCTGGTCCCCGGACACGGGCGGCTCGTTGCCGGTGATGGTGTGGATCCCCGGCGGGGCCTTCGTCTACGGTGCGGGCCAGCTGCAGCTGTACAACGGCTCGCGGCTGGCCGAGAACGGCAACGTGGTGGTCGTCAACGTCACGTATCGACTCGGCGTGTTCGGGGGATTCGAACTCGGCGATCTGGGTGAGG
>NZ_LZSY01000129.1 GCF_001665625.1 Mycolicibacterium peregrinum
GTGCCCGGGTTCGGGCCCGAGATCGAGTTCATCGAGCCGTGGATGACCCCGACGCACGGACCGCCCGGACGCACCGAACATGGACATGTCGATCACGGTGGGCTGGAACGCCGCGGTCAAGGCCGGGGTGAGCCGCGAGGAGATGGACCAGTGGGCATTGGGTTCACACCTCAAGGCCATCGCAGCGATCGACGAGGGGCGGTTCAAGGAGGAGATCGTCCCGATCCAGACTCCGCACGGGCTGTTCGACACCGATGAGCATCCACGCCGTGACACCACCCTGGAGAAGCTGGCCGCACTCAAACCACTGCATCCAGAGATCGACGGCTTCTCCATCACCGCAGGCAATGCGTGCGGAGCCAACGACGCTGCCGCACTGCTGACGATCGCCAGCGACAAACTCGGACTACCCGCCCTGGCGACCATCAAGTCCTGGGCATCGGTGGGCGTCGACCCGGCATCCACCGGCCTGGCGCCGGTCGAAGCCATCACCAAAGCGCTTGGCCGGGCCGGTCTTTCGCTGTCGGATGTGGACCTGTTCGAGATCAACGAGGCCTTCGCGTCGATGTGCGTGGCCACCATCAAGCTGCTCGACATCGACCCGGAAATCGTCAACGTCAGCGGCAGCGGGTGCTCACTCGGACACCCGGTGGCCGCCACTGGCGCGCGCATGCTGGCCACCATGGTCCACGAACTGCGCCGCCGCGGCGGCGGTATCGGTGTCGCCGCGATGTGCGCCGGCGGTGGGATGGGTTCGGCGACGGTCATCGAGGTGCATTCGTCGTAGTGTCGACCGTGATGACGAAGCACAACATCGAAGAGCTCATCGCCGCAGCGCGCGGTGGGTCCCAGCGCGCTGTCGGGCGTCTGCTGAGCCTGGTCGAAAGCGACCGTCGCGGTGAGGTTCTCGCGGTGCTCGGTCCCGCGTCGCCGCGCGTCATCGGAATCACCGGACCGCCCGGCGCGGGGAAGTCGACAACGGTCGGCGCCCTGGTCGGCGCGTACCGGGAGCGTGGCCTGCGGGTCGCGGTGCTCGCCGTCGATCCGTCATCGCCGTACAGCGGCGGCGCGCTGCTCGGGGATCGGATCCGGATGGCCGCCCACATCAACGATCCCGACGTGCTGATCCGCTCGGTGGCCACCCGTGGGCATCTGGGCGGGCTGGCTGCGGCGGTACCTGCGGCGATCCGGCTGCTGGCCGCTCTGGCCTACGACCTGATCGTGTTGGAGACCGTGGGTGTCGGCCAGTCCGAGATCGAGATCGCCGCGATCGCCGACCCGACCGTGGTGATCCTCAATCCCGGTGCGGGCGACGCCGTCCAGGCCGCAAAGGCCGGCCTGTTGGAGGTCGCCGATCTGGTGGTGGTGAACAAGGCCGATCGCGAGGGCGCCGATCAGACCGCCCGCGATCTGCGGGCCGAAGCCACCGTGCCGGTGCTCAAACTGGTTGCGGCACAGGGGGAGGGCCTGGCCGAGCTGGTCGAGGCCATCGATGCCCACCACCGCGCCGACACCGCTGAGCGGCGCACCGCCCGGGCCCGCACCCAGATCCTGTCACTGGCCCAGACGCTACTGCGTAACCATGACGAGTTGGACGGGCTGGCGGCGGCGGTGGCCGACGGCACCACCGATCCCTATACGGCGGCAGCACAACTGATCGCCGACTCAGCCCGCTGAGTCGGGGAGCCCGATCACCCGTCGCATGGTGGACAGCAGTTCGGTCTGCAGGGCGTCGTCGTCGAGATCGGCTACCAGCGGATGCATCACCGCGGCGCTGATCACCCCGGACAACACCGCAGCATGGACCCGTGCACCGTCGCCGGACTGGTCACCGAGCATCGCCGCGTAGAGCCGGTCGATGAACTGCTGGAACGGTTCGTGTTCGGCCAGCAGTCGCACCACGACCGGGTCGAATTGCAATGTGCTGGCAGCACGCCGACGCGAGACCGCCATCGTGATCACGCGGGTGAGAAGGATTTCGCGGGCCCGGGTTGGTGAACCTTCGGCCTCGGCCGCCTCCAGCGATTCTTCCAGCTGGCCGAGTTCGCGTTCGGTCAGCGCGATGACGATGGCTTCCTTGGTCTTGAACTGGTGGTAGACGGCGGCTTTCGTGACACCGATGGCGTCGGCGATCATCTGCAGGGAGGTACCGCCGACGCCGTGGTCGGCGATCAGCTCGAGAGCCGCATCGAGGATGCGGGTCTGCGCCGCGCTGCGCGGGGTCCCGAGCACGATTCGACCGTAGCCGATCAGCTCACCGACTTGCCTGTCGCTGCGGCGTAGCCGCTGCGATAACCGAACACCATGGCGGGGCCGAGGGTGCCGCCGGCTCCACCGTAGGCCTTGCCGGTCACCCCGCCCATCGCGTTGCCGGCCGCGAACAGGCCGGGGATGGGCGCGCCGTTGACGTGCAAGACGCGACCGTCGCGGTCGGTGCGAGGTCCACCCTTGGTGCCCATAGCGCCGATCTTGACCGGCACCGCGTAGAACGGCGCGGTGTCGAGTGGCCCCAATGTCTGGCCGGCCGGCGTGGCGGCCGAATTGTCGCCCCAGTACCCGTCATACGCGCTGGACCCACGGCCGAAGTCCGGGTCGACCTCGTCGGCGACGTTGTCATTCCAGCGACTCAGGGTCGCGGCAAGGCCCTCGGCGTCGATGCCGGTCTTGGCGCCGAGCTCGGCGAGCGAGGCCGACTCGCAGAACCACTCCGGCACCGGGGCACCGGGTTCGATGCCGAGAAAGCCGTAGCGCTGCAGGTGCACGGAGTCGAACACGATCCACGCCGGATCATTGGCGTAGCCGAGCTTGGGGTCGAGGTACTGGAATGCCCCGGCCATCGAGTTGTATTCGCCCGCCTCGTTGAGGAAGCGCTTGCCGGCCCGGTTCACGATGACGCTGCGCGGCCGGGTCCGTTCCAGCCGCACGCTACGGCTACGGGGGTGCCCGTCGATGGTGTCCCCGGGGAGCTGCACGATCGGAACCCACCACGCCTCACCCATGTTGGCCAGGTCGGCACCGTGTGCCATGGCCATCCGCAGCCCGTCGCCGGTGTTGTTCGGTGGTGACACCGCGCCGCGCATGGGCCCGCGCAGATAGGCCTCGACCAGCTTGGTGTCCCATTCGAATCCGCCGGTGGCCAGCACGACGCCGCTGCGGGCCCGCACCGTGATATCTGCCCCGTCGACGCTGATGCGCACGCCCTCGATCCCGGTGTGGTCACCGATCAGTTCGACGGCGCGGGCCTCGGTGACCGGTTGGATGCCCCGGTCGAGCAGCCCCCGCAGCAGGCCCGCGATCAGTGCGGTGCCGGCCACACACAGGTCGGCGTCCGGGTCGTCGTGGACGGCGTGAATCCGGGCGCGAGTTTCGGCGTCGATCCCGACATTGCTGAAATCGGCGGGGAAGGACGTGATCCGGTCTCGCCAGGCGCCGAGCTTGCCCTGATCCACCGGGCCTGCGCTCAGTGAGCGGCCACCCCCGGGGCGGCCGCCGGGTAGTTCGGGCTTGTAGTCGGGAAAGCCCTCGGCGACGGCGAAGCGCAGCTCGCTGTGTTGCTCGACGAAGTCGAGCATCGCCGGACCGGTCCGGACGAAGGTGTCCACAAGGTCGCCATCCAGGTAGCCCAGTGACTGGGCCTGCAGGTAGTCCACAGCGTCTGAGACGGGAAGCGGTCCGTCTGTGCTGCGGTCATGGGCGGGGATCCACACGATGCCGCCGGATACCGCGGTCGTGCCGCCGACGGTCGGGGCCTTCTCGTAGATCGCGACCGACGCGCCGTTGGCCGATGCCGTCAGCGCCGCGGTGAGCCCGGCGCCGCCGCTGCCCAGCACGACGACGTCGACTTCGTCGTCCCAGTCAATTTCGGTACGGGTCAATGTCTTTCCCTTTCAGTACAGGATGGTCGAGAGTTCGTTCGCGGCCCGGACCACCGCGTCCTTGCCGCCCATCACGACGTCTTCACGGTGCGAGATGAGGTTGATGCAGGTGGGCGGTGACGGCAGGCGCCGGCGCACGGGAACGGCCAGGCCGTACGTGTTCGGTTCGATCTCGCCGTGGGTGATCACCCAGCCCCGTTCGCGGGTCTGCCGCACCAGTTCACGTTCACCGGGGCGCGGCGGCATGCTCGCCAGCAACGCCACCCCGGCCGCGCCCAGTTCCAGCGGGTGACGGCTGCCTTCGTGGAAGGACAGTTGGTAGAACACCTGCGTCGGGACGATCACCGCAACGGCCACCTGTTGATCGCCCTCGGCCACCAGCAGTGACACCGTGCTGCCGAGCTCGTCGGCGAGTGCGCGCAGGGTCGGGACACTGAGCTGACGCATGTTGTTGTCGAACGACGAACCGAGTGCTGCCAGCCCGGCGCCCGGCCGGTAGCGACCGTCTTCCCCCTTTGCCACATAGCGGAATTGGCTCAGGGTGGCCAGTAGCCGGTAGGCGATCGTGCGATGAGCTCCGACATGGTCGGCGACCTGTTGCACGGTGAGCCCGGTCGGGGCTGCGGCGATGGCTGCGAGCGCGCTCAGTCCGCGCGCCAACGTCTGTGAACCGGGCACCCCGGTGGGGGAGCCGTCGGTCTTCGATTGTGCCTGCGACGGGGTTGCCTTGGCCGGCATCGCGCCCCTCCTTGACAGATAGAACCGCGAGAGTGATGCTCTGATAATAATGCACGCTGATGTGCGCTATATGAGCAAAGTGCTTACAAATTTGGAGAATAGCATTCTCATTACCTCCGGAGAGGGGAACATGACAAGCACAGCCGCCGGGCCGGCATCCGGTTCCGTTTCGGCCACCGAACACGAGAGCGTCTGGGCTGATCTCCAAGGCGTCGCGTTCTCGCAGGGCTACCTCGATGTGGGCGGAATCCGTACCCGCTACCTGCACGCCGGTGACCCGAAACTGCCCGTGCTCGTGCTGCTGCACGGGTCGGGCGGACATGCCGAGGCGTATGTGCGCAATCTGGAATCCCACGCGGAGCACTTCTCGACGTGGTCGATCGACATGCTCGGGCACGGCTACACCGACAAGCCGGGGCACCCGCTCGAGGTGTCCCACTATGTCGATCACCTCATCGGTTTCCTCGACACCATCGGTGCGCAGCGCGCCCACATCTCGGGTGAGTCGCTTGGCGGTTGGGTGGCCGCCCGCGCCGCCGCGGATCATCCGGACCGGATCGACCGTCTGGTACTCAACACGGCCGGTGGCTCGCAGGCTGACCCCGAGGTGATGAAGCGGATCATCACGCTGTCGATGGCGGCCGCGGAGAACCCGACCTGGGAGACGGTGCAGGCCCGGATCAAGTGGCTGATGGCCGACAAGACAAAGGATTACGACGACATCGTGGCGAGTCGTCAGGCGGTCTACCGCCAGCCCGGTTTCGTCGCCGCGATGAGCGACATCATGGCTCTGCAGGATCCCGAGATCCGGGCGCGGAACCTGCTGGGGGAGAAGGAATACGGATCGATCACAGCACCCACCCTGGTGTTGTGGACGAGTGATGACCCGACCGCCGATGTCAGCGAGGGCCGCCGGATCGCGTCGATGATCCCCGGTGCGCGGTTCGAGGTGATGCCGGACTGCGGGCACTGGCCGCAGTACGAGGACCCCGAGACGTTCAACCGGCTACACCTGGACTTTCTGCTGGGGTCCGAACGTGGCTGACGAGGTCGACGTCCTCATCGTCGGCGCTGGGCCGGTAGGTCTGACCCTGGCGAATATCCTTGGCATCCAGGGTGTCCGGACCCTCGTGGTGGAGGAGCGCGACACTCTCATCGACTACCCCCGCGGGGTCGGACTCGACGACGAGTCGCTGCGTACCTTCCAGTCCATCGGGCTGGTCGAGGCGGTCCTCCCGCACACCGTGCCCAATCAGATCCTGCGGTTCTACGACGGCAACCGCAGGCTGCTGGCCGAAATGGCGCCTCCGGACGCCCGATTCGGCTGGCCCAAGCGCAACGGCTTCGTCCAACCACTGGTCGACGCACAGCTGCTGATCGGGCTGGACCGGTTCGACCATGTGCAGGTGGCCTGGGGTCGCCGGATGGAATCCGCGGTGGAGACGGCTGACGGGGTGACCGTCGAGTTCGGCCCGGACGTGCCCGCCGTGCAGGCGCGCTACGTGGTCGGGTGCGACGGTGGACGCAGCGCCACCCGCGGCATGATGGGGGTGTCGTTCGACGGCACCACCTCAGCGACCCGCTGGGTGGTGGTCGATCTGGAAAATGATCCGCTGGGGCACCCGAACAGCGAGGTCGGTGCCGATCCGGACCGACCGTACGCCTCGATCTCGATCGCCCACGGTATTCGCCGGTTCGAGTTCATGATCCACGCCGACGAAACTGACGAGCAGGCTGAGGATCCCGAGTTCGTGGCGCGGCTGTTGGCACCGTTCGTCCCGCATCCGGACAAGGTCGACGTGATCCGTCGTCGCGTCTACACCCACCACTCCCGGATAGCGGGGAACTTCCGCAAGGGCCGGTTCATGCTGGCCGGCGACGCCGCGCACCTGATGCCGGTGTGGCAGGGTCAGGGGTACAACAGCGGCATCCGGGACGCCGCCAACCTGGGTTGGAAGCTGGCCGCGGTGGTCAACGGCCAGGCCGACGACGCACTGCTGGACAGCTACGACAGCGAGCGCCGCAAGCACGCCCGGGCCATGATCGACCTGTCCACCCTGGTGGGCCGGGTCATCTCGCCCACCAATCGCAAGGTTGCGATGGTGCGGGACAAGCTGATTCGCGGGGCATCGGTGGTTCCGGCGCTCAAGCGCTATGTGCTGGAGATGCGGTTCAAACCGATGCCGCGCTACGACCAGGGGGCGGTCTACCACCCGAAGCCGCCGACGGCGGACTCGCCGACCGGCACGTTGTTCATCCAGCCCCGGGTCGACACCCGCGAGCAGGCAGGTGTGCTGCTCGACGACGTGATCGGGCTGAACTTCGCGGTGCTGTGCTGGAACAACAATCCGCGCGCATTGCTCGGCGAGCAGGCCTATGCGCGCTGGAAAGCCCTTGGCGCGAAGTTCATCGCGGCCCGCCCGCAGACGCAGTTGTTCTGGAGCGGGCACGATGCGGACGCCGACGACGGCTCCGTTGTGATCGTGGGGGACCGCACGGGTGCGCTCAAATCCTGGTTCGACGTCCACGCTGAATCGGTGCTGGTGCTGCGCCCGGACCGGTGCATCGCCGGCGCCGATATCGCCCAGCGCGCCCCGGAACTGAGCGACGCAGTGTTCGACGTACTGCATGTGCGGGAAGGAGGAGTGAACGATGCCGGTAGCCCTGTGCTGTATGTCCCACAGCCCACTGCTGAATCTTCCGGGTCCATCGGCTGATCTCCTCGAGGAGATCGGAACAGCGGTCGGGAGTGCTCGCGCGTTTGTTGCCGACTACGACCCCGAGCTGGTGGTCACGTTCTCGCCCGACCACTACAACGGGTTCTTCTACCGGTTGATGCCCCCGTTCTGTATCGGCACCGCCGCCTCCGGAGTCGGGGATTACGGGACGCATGAGGGTGCGCTCGACGTCGCCGGCGATATCGCCCAGCAGTGCGCAGAGGCGGTGTGGGAGTCCGGGGTCGACATTGCGATCTCGACCAGCATGGACGTCGATCACGGCACCGTGCAGCCGCTGCAGGAACTGTTCGGTGAAGCGACCGCGCGTCCCATCGTGCCCATCTTCATCAATTCCGTGGCCACGCCGCTCGGCCCGCTGTCGCGGTCGCGCGCCCTCGGCACGGCCGTCGGCGCCTACCTGGCCACCCTCGACAAGCGGGTGCTGGTGCTGGGATCCGGTGGCCTGTCACATGATCCGCCGGTGCCGACGCTGGCCACCGCGCCGCCGGCGGCACTGGACCGCATCGTGCACGGGGTCCCGATGACCACCGAACAGCGCATGGCCCGGCAGAGCGCGGTGAGCCAGGCGGCTCACGATTTCGCCCACGGTGACAGTGCGCTGCGGCCGTTGAACCCCGACTGGGACCGCGGCCTGCTGGAGATCTTCGACGAGGGCCGGTTGGCCGATCTGGACGGCTGGTCCAATACCTTCATCGCCACCGAAGGGGGCAACTCGGCGCACGAGATCCGCACCTGGGTGGCTGCGTTCGCAGCGCTGGCAGCCAACGGGCCGTACCGGACGGAAAACCACTTCTACCGGGCGGCACCGGAATTGATCGCAGGATTCGCAATCAGGACGGCGGTAGGAATCGCAGCATGAGTTCAGACACCAAGACGTTCGACGAAACGGTCGACGTGCTCGTCATCGGGTCCGGGGGCGGTGGTATGACGGCCGCGTTGGCGGCCGACTCGGCCGGTCTCAAGACCCTCGTGGTCGAAAAGTCCTCCCACTTCGGCGGTTCCACCGCACTGTCCGGGGGAGGCATCTGGGTGCCCGGGGCGCCGTCACAGCGTCGTGCCGGCCATGTGCCCTCTCCGGACGGCGTGTTCGACTACCTCAAGCAGATCACCGAAGGCACCGTCAGCGACGCCCGGCTGCGCAAGTACGTCGAGGCGGCGCCGGAGATGATGGACTTCCTCGAGCGCAACAGCGAATGGTTCGAGTTCGTCTGGAAACCGGGCTACGCCGACTACTACCCGGAACTGCCGGGTGGCTCCGCCCAGGGCAGCACCATCAACGTCCCGGCGATCGACCTGCGCAAGCTCGGCGAACACGAGCAGGAGCTGCTCGCCCCGCTGGCCCTGGCGCCAAAGGGAATCTGGTTCGCCCCCAAGGACCTTCGACTCTTCTACCAGATCCGGCAGAACTGGCGCGGTAAGGCCGTGTTGCTCAAGCTGATCTGGCGGATGGTGCGGGCCCGGGTATTCGGTGACCGGATGGCCGCGATCGGCCAGTCGCTCGCCGCCCGGATGCGGTTGGCGCTCAAGCAGCACGACATTCCACTGTGGCTGGATGCGCCGATGACCTCGCTGATCACCGGAGACGACGGAGCGGTGCTCGGCGCCGTCATCGAAAGGTACGGCAAGGCGCTGCGGGTCCGGGCCACCGGGGGAGTGATCCTCGCTTCCGGCGGCTTCGACCACGACATCGCGTGGCGCAAGGAGCATCTGCCGGTGCTCGAGAAGGATTGGAGTTTCGGCAATCCCGCTGCCACGGGCGACGGTATCCGGGCCGGAGAGAAGGCCGGCGGTGCCACCGAACTGCTCGATGAGGCGTGGTGGTTCCCGGCCATCTGCTGGCCCGACGGCCGGCTGCAGTTCATGCTCAACGAGCGGATGATGCCGTCGCAGTTCGTGGTCAACGGCGAGGGCAAGCGTTTCATCAACGAGGCTGCTCCCTACATGGACTTCGCCCACGCCATGATCGAAGGACAGCAGTCCGGGGTAGGGCACATCCCATGCTGGCTGGTCACCGACATCGACTCGTTCCACCGGTATGTGGTGGGTGGGCATCTGCCCATCCCGAAGATCCCGTTCGCCCCGGTTCCGACCGGGCGCAAGGTTCCTGCGGCCTGGCTGGATTCCGGTGTCGTTGTCGAGGCACACAGCTGGGAGGAACTGGCCGGCAAGATCGGTGTGCCCGCAGAGAATCTGCAGGCCACTGCCGAGCGGTTCAACCAGTTGGCACACGGCGGGCACGACGACGACTTCAACCGCGGTGACAGCGCGTACGACAACTATTACGGGGACCCGACGCTGCCCAACCCGAATCTGCGTCCACTCGGCAAGCCGCCCTACTACGCGTTCCAGATCATCCTCGGCGACCTGGGCACCTCGGGCGGGCTGCGCACCGACGAGAACGCGCGGGTCCTGCGCACCGACGATTCCGCCGTGGACGGGCTCTACGCCGTGGGCAACGTCTCGGCCGCAGTCATGGGTCGCAGCTATGCGGGTGCGGGCGCGACCATCGGACCCGCGATGACCTTCGGGTATGTGGCAGCCCGGCACATCGCCCATCGCCAAGCCGAACAGCCTGTTTCACCGGCCGCCAACCAATCAGTCCAGGACACCGTCAGCAACCCCTCAGGAGGAAACCGATGAAGATTTCGCTGTTCTACGAGTTCGCGCTGCCGCGGCCGTGGTCCGACGATGACGAGCACCAGCTGTTCCAGGACGGGCTTGATGAGGTGGAGGCCGCCGACAAGGCCGGCTTCTCCACCGTCTGGCTCACCGAGCATCACTTCCTCGAGGAGTACTGCCACGCCACCGCGCCGGAGATGTTCCTGGCCGCGGCGAGCCAGCGCACCAAGGACATTCGTCTTGGCTTCGGGGTGATGCACCTGCCGCCGCCGATCAACCACCCGGCCCGGATCGCCGAGCGCGTCGCCACCCTCGATCACCTGTCCAACGGGCGCGTGGAGTTCGGCACCGGTGAGGGTTCCTCGGTCGCCGAGTTGGGCGGGTTCAACATCGACCCGGCCGACAAGCGCACCATGTGGGAGGAAGCCCTTGAGGTTTCGATCCGCTGTATGACCGAGGCGCCGTTCACCGGTTTCAAGGGTGAGCATGTCGAGCTGCCGGCCCGCAACGTCATCCCCAAGCCGCTGCAGAGCCCGCATCCGCCGGTCTGGGTGGCCTGCACCCGCCCGTCGTCGGTGCAGATGGCCGCTCAGAAGGCCATCGGTGCGCTGAGCTTCGCCTACACCGGTCCCGAAGCCTTGAAGGAGCGGGTTGACGGGTACTACAAGGAGTTCGAGGAGCAGGGCGCACCCGTCACCCCGGCGATCAACCCCAACATCCTCGCCATCGGCGGTGACCTGTCGATGATGGTGGCCCGCTCCGACGACGAGGCGCTCAAGCGCCTTGGCATCGGCGGCGGCTTCTTCTCCTTCGGCATCATGCACTACTACCTGACCGGCATGCATACCCCCGGCCGGACCAAGGTGTGGGAGCGGTACGAGCAGGCGGTCAAAGAGGATCCGACGCTGGCCTATGGTCCCGGACGTGGCGCCATCGGCTCGCCTGACACCGTGCGCGAGTTCCTGCGCGGTTACGAGGCCAGCGGAGTGGACGAGATCATCCTGCTGCTCAACCCGCGCAGCCACGAGGGCACCATGGAATCGATCGAGATCATGGGCAAGGAGATCCTGCCCGAGTTCATCGAGCGGGACGCAAAGGCGGTGGCGGACAAGGCCAAGCGCCTCGAACCGGTGATCGAGAAGGTCGAGTCGCGTCGCCGCCCGTCCGACGCCCCGCTGTTCGACGAGACCTACGCCTTCGGCGGTCTGCCCACCGGCCGCGACAAGTTCACCGCCGGTGAGATTCCCGAGGCGATGGCCGAGATCAACGAGGGCCGGGTCAAGGCAGCCCAGGCGGAGAAGACTGCCCGCGAGACTGCCGGCTGACTGTGACCGCACTGGACGAGTTGGTGCGCTACGACGGGAAACACGTCGTGGTGACCGGCTGCGGGTCTGGCATCGGAGCCGAGGTCGCCCGTCAACTGGGTGAGCTCGGCGCCCGGGTGACGGGGCTGGACATCCGGCCGCCAGAACATCTTCCCCATGCGTTCGTCGAACTGGACCTGGCCGACCAGGCGTCCGTCGACCGCGCCGCCGGTGCGGTCGACGGGCCGGTCGACGCCCTGTTCAACGTGGCCGGTGTGTCCTCGGGGATCGGCAACCCACTACTGGTGGTGCGGATCAACTTCCTGGGTACGCGGCAGTTCACCGAGGCGGTGGAGCCTCGCCTCGCCGTCGGTGGATCGATCACCTCGGTGTCCTCGTTGGCGGCATCGGGGTATCGGGAAAACCGTTCGCTCACTGCGGGTTTGGTCCGGACCACATCGGTCGACGACGGGCTGCAGTGGTGTGCCGACCATCCCGAGGCGCTGGCCGACGGTGGTTACCGGTTGTCCAAAGAGGCGACGATCCTCTACGGGATGCGGCGGGTCGCCGAGCTCGGTGCCCGCGGGATCCGGATCAACTGCACCGCACCCGGGGTGACACAAACGCCGATCCTCGACCAGTTGCGCTCCGCGTACGGTCAGCAATACCTGGATTCGTTCACTACGCCGTTGGGTCGCAACTCCGAGGCCGCCGAGCAGGCGTCGTTGTTGACATTCCTGGGCAGCCCAGCCGCCAGTTATGTCACCGGGCAGGTGATCTGGGCCGACGGCGGCATTCTCGCACTGCGGGAGTCGGCACTGGTCGATGCTGTAGTGGACACCGCGACTACCGAGCAGGGGAGCTGAGCTTGGCCGGGACGATGCGTGACTTCCGCAAGGTCGCCGACGACGTGCGGAACTGGGGTCGTTGGGGCGACGCCGATGAACTCGGCACCCTGAACCTGATCACGGCCGACAAGGTCGCCGAGGCGGCCTCGCTGGTGAGACGCGGCAAGGTGATCTCACTCGGTGGAGACTTCGGGTCCAACGGGCCGCAGGGCGCGTTCAAGTTCCGGTTCAACCCGGTCCACGTCATGACGGTAGACGGTGGCGACGCTGAGACCCTGGTCAGATACGCACCCGAGTGGGCGCGCAATTCTGTTGCACAGGAGCTGAGTTCGTTCTTCGCGGACAATCCGTTTCGATTCAACGATGACATGATCACCATGTCGCTGCAGGCCGCCACCCAATGGGATGCGCTCTCGCATGTCTATTACGAGGACAAGCTCTACAACGGGTTCCCGGCGGATTCGGTGACCAGTTTCGGCGCCTATCACTGCGGCATCGACAAGGTGGACGGTAAGGGCATCGTGTCGCGGGGGGTGTTGCTCGATGTGGTCGCTCACCGAGGAGAGCAAGTCTTTTGTCAGCCCGGCCGACCCATCACGCCGGCTGAACTCGATGACATCGCGGCCGCGCAGGGTGTGCAGATCGGCCGCGGTGACATCGTGGTGGTGCATACGGGTTGGTGGACCCGCTTCCTTTCGACGGGCGATGGGCACGAACCAGGATCGGGCCTGGACTGGCGTTGCGCCTCATGGCTGCACGACCACGAGGTGGCCGCGGTGGCCGCAGACAACCTCATGGTCGAGGATCCTGATCCGGCAAATGGGATCGAGGGAACGTTCCTGCCAATGCACATGCTGTGCCTGCGTGATATGGGCCTGATGCTCGGCGAGTACTGGGATCTGACCGGCTTGGCAGCCGACTGCCGCGCCGACGGCGTCTACGAGTTCCAGCTCATCGCACCGCCGCTGAAGGTCGTCGGGGCCGTGGGTGCACCGGTCAGTCCGATCGCGATCAAATGAGGAAACATGACGTCAACTGAAAAAGTGCCGTTCGTGGTCGGGTTGGGCGGCACGCTGCGCGCCGACTCGTCGACCGAGCGGGCCGTGCGGTACTGCCTGGCAGCCGTGGAGCGGCAAGGGGGCCGAACGCGGATGTTCGCCGGACCGGATCTTGAGTTGCCGATGTACGCGCCGCATTCGTTGGAGCGCACGCCCGCGGCCCTGGAGTTCGTCTCCGCGCTGCGTGACGCCGACGCGGTGGTGGTGGGCTCGCCGGGCTACCACGGCGCGATCTCCGGTCTGGTCAAGAACGCGTTGGACTACATCGAGGATCTGCGGGAGGACCCAAGGGTGTACCTGGACAACACCCCGTGGGGCTGCATCAGCTGCGCCTACGGCTGGCAGGCGGCGGTGGGCACGCTGGGCCAGTTGCGTTCGATCGGTCACGCACTACGGGCCTGGCCCACCCCGCTGGGGGTGGCGATCAACTCCGCGGACAAGATCTGGTCTGAGACAGGTGAATTGGCCGACGGAACGGTGCGCGGCCAACTCGACATGTTGGCCACCCAGTTGCTGAATTTCGGGCGTTCCGGCGGAGCCCCGCAGTGACGGCACAGCGCACATTCGTACGCAAGACCATCGATGTCGACGGTCTGACGACCGGCTACCTGGAAGCCGGGTCCGGCGACCCTGTCGTCCTACTTCATGGTGGCGAGTTCGGCGTCAGTGCCGAATTAGGTTGGGAGCGTGCGATCGGAGCACTGGCCGAGCACTACCGGGTGCTCGCTCCGGACATGCTCGGCTTCGGTGAGAGCGCCAAGGTCATCGATTTCAACGACGGCCGGGGCATGCGGATTCGGCACGTCGCCCGGTTCTGCGCCGAACTCGGTGTCGCGGAAGCACATTTCGTCGGCAACTCGATGGGTGCGATCAACCTGCTCGTCGATACCACGTCGGAGGCCCCGCGTCTCCCGGTGCGATCGCTCACGGCGATCTGTGGGGGAGGGGAGATCCAGCGCAACGAACATTCGGCGGCGTTGTACGACTACGACGCCACGGTGGACGGGATGCGACGTATCGTCACCGCACTGTTCGCCGACCCGGCGTATCCGTCCGACGAGGCGTATGTGCAGCGCCGGTACGAGTCGAGCATCGCGCCGGGCGCCTGGGAATCCTTGGCCGCGGCCCGGTTTCGGCGGCCCGGCCTGGAAGCGCCGGCGATGCCGTCGGCGCAGCGGGCATACGACCGCATCAGTGTGCCGACCATGATCATCGAGGGGGATCGTGACAAGCTGCTGCCGTCCGGTTGGGCCGCCGAAATCGCCGGCCAGATTGCCGGCGCCCGCAGTGCGGTAATTCCCGGTGCCGGGCACTGCCCGCAGATCGAACAGCCCGCCGCACTCGTCGAGGTGCTGCTGGAATTTCTGAAAGAGGTCGAATGACCACGAGCGAGAAGCGGAGCGGGATCGCGCATGAGTAACGAGTTGGCCGGAAAAGTCGCGGTCGTCACCGGCGGTGCGTCGGGTCTCGGTGAGGGGCTGGTGCGCCGGTTCGCCGCCGAGGGCGCCAAGGTGTTGATAGGCGATGTCGACGAGGATCGTGGCAAGGCGCTCGCCGCCGAACTCGGTGACAACACCGCGTTCCTGTTCACCGACGTGGCTGACGTCGAGCAGGTGGGGCGGCTGGTCTCGACAGCGGTCGACACCTTCGGCGGCCTCGACGTCATGGTCAACAACGCCGGGGTCTCGGGCCGGATGCACCGCCGCTTCCTCGACGACGACCTCGCTGATTTCGACACCGTGATGCGAGTCAACGTCCGGGCTGTCATGGCCGGCACCCGCGATGCTGCTCGGTACATGTCCGAGCATGGCGGCGGATCGATCCTCAACCTGACCTCGATCGGCGGGATCCAGGCGGGCGGTGGCGTGATGACGTATCGCGCGTCGAAGGCCGCGGTCATCCAGTTCACCAAGTCGGCGTCGATCGAGTTGGCCCACTACGAGATCCGAGTCAACGCGATCGCCCCGGGCAACATCCGCACCGCGATCGTGGCCAAGTCGGCCTCGCCGGAGGAGCGCGAGCGCATCGAGGAGTTCGAGGCGGGGATCCGGGCGCAGATGCGCAACGACCGCCCGCTCAAGCGCGAGGGCACGGTCGAGGATGTGGCCGAGGCGGCGCTGTACTTCGCGACCGACCGGTCCCGGTACGTGACGGGAACCGTCCTGCCGATCGATGGGGGCACCGTCGCAGGCAAGGTCATCGTGAGAAAGCCCAAATAGCCCACCAACCAATCCCGCCGAGACTACGGTTTCTGCCGCGGTAACCAGGTTTTTCCGTCGAGAACCGTCGTGTCGGCGCGCTCGTTGCCCAGGCGTGGCGCAGCGGTGTCGGAGGATTAAATCAAGTGCTTGACTTAATTACAGGAGGCGCGTTGACTGTAACGGTGACAGCAGCCAACCGGACCGCTCGCGCCGATCGGGCCAGCAGTACCCAGGAGGCGATCCTCAAGGCGGCTGAGCGCCTCTACGCCGAGCATGGGGTGTTCGCGGTGTCCAACCGTCAGGTGAGTGAGGCGGCCGGGCAGGGCAACAACGCCGCCGTCGGCTACCACTTCGGTACCAAGACCGATCTGGTCCGCGCGATCGAGCACAAGCACCGTGGTCCGATCGAATGCCTGCGCGAGCAGATGGTGGCCGACACCGGCGCTTCGGCCGAGCTGCGGGACTGGGTCGCCTGTCTGGTGCAGCCACTCACTGATCACCTTGCCGCGCTGGGCAACCCGACCTGGTATGCCAGGTTCGCCGCTCAGGTGATGACCGATCCGGCCTACCACAACATCGTGGTGCGCGATGCTCTGAGCTCGGAGTCGCTGGTGCAGGTCATCGACGGGATGAAGAACAGCCTGCCCGATCTGCCCGACGAGATCCGGGTCGAACGCAACATCATGGCGCGCAATCTCCTGATGCACAGTGCCGCTGATCGCGAACGCGCGATGGCTCAGGGCGGCACCGTGCCGCGGGCGTCCTGGCAGGGCGCGGCATCGGGGCTGATCGACGCGATCGTCGGTCTCTGGATGGCGCCGGTTACCCAAGAAAGCGACCTCCTATGAAAGTCACTGTCGACCAGGACAAGTGTGTCTCTTCGGGGCAGTGCGTACTCAATGCCAGCGCGGTGTTCGACCAGCGCGACGAAGACGGCGTCGTGGTCCTACTCGAACCCGTCCCCAGCCCGGAACAGATCGACAACGCCCGCCGCGCTGCGGCGGCATGCCCAGCCCTGGCCATCGAAATTCAAGACTGACTTGAGGAATGGAAGCACCACATGTCTGAGACGCTGACCGAAGTCGACATCCCCGACTACCCGATGGAGCGCGACGTGCGGTGCCCGTTCGCGCCGCCGCCACCCATGCTGGGAAACCCCAAAGGCCTGTTCCGTGTGAAGATCTGGAACGGCGACACGCCGTGGTTGATCACCGGCCATGAAGAGGCCCGGACCCTGTTCGCGGACTCCCGGATCAGTGTGGACGACCGGATCGCAGGTTTCCCACACTGGAACGAGCACATGCTCTCCACCGTCGACAAGCGGCCGCGCTCGGTGTTCACCTCCGATGCAGAGGAGCACACCCGGTTCCGCCGGATGCTGTCCAAGCCGTTCACGTTCCGTCGCGTCGAGGGACTACGCGCGGCCATCCAGAAGATCACCGACGAGTGCATCGACGAGATCCTGGCCGGACCGCAGCCCGCCGACCTGGTTGCCAAGCTGGCCTTGCCGGTGCCCACCGTGGTGATCAGCGAGATGCTCGGTGTCCCTTACGAAGACCACGAGTTCTTCCAGGAGCATGCCAACGCCGGCCTGGCCCGCTACGCGGCAGCCGATGCCATGCAGAAGGGCGCGATGAGCCTGCATCAGTACCTGATCAATCTGGTCGAGGAGAAGCAGGCCAACCCGTCTGAGGATGCGGTCTCGGATCTGGCCGAGCGCGTGACGGCCGGGGAGATCAGCGTCAAGGAGGCCGCGCAGCTGGGCACCGGTCTGCTGATCGCCGGACATGAGACCACCGCCAACATGATCGGCATCGGCATCCTTGCGCTGCTGGAGAACCCTGAGCAGGCCGATTTCCTGCGTGCCGCCGACGATCCGAAGGTGATCGCCAATGCGGTCGAGGAACTGATGCGTTATCTGTCCATCATCCAGACCGGCCAGCGGCGGGTGGCGCTGGAGGACATCGAGATCAGCGGCGAGACCATCCGCGCCGGTGACGGCGTCATCATCGACTTGTCTCCGGCCAACTGGGACGCGAAGGCCTACCCGGAGCCCGACAAGCTCGACCTCAGCCGCGACGCCGGCCAGCAACTCGGCTTCGGCTACGGCAGGCATCAATGTGTCGGTCAGCAGCTGGCACGCGCCGAGCTGCAGATCGTGTTCCACACCCTGCTGCGCCGGATCCCGACCCTGCGCCTGGCCATCCCGCTCGACGAGGTGCCGTTCAAGCACGACCGCCTCGCCTACGGCGTCTACGAACTACCCGTTACGTGGTAACTGCCGGCACGCCGGCCTTCAGCCCCTACAGCCCGATTGGAGTACCACAGATGACTACTTCGACGACCCTCTATCCACCGGAAGGCTTCGGCGCCCCCAAAAACCGGAAAGGTCATGCCACCGGCGATCTCGGACTGCCACCAGGCACCGAGATCTTCTCGGCCGACAACCACATCTCGGTGGCCGACGATATCTTCTTTGAGCGCTTCCCCGAGGAGCTCAAGGGCGCGGCGCCGCGCATCTGGTACGAGGACGGCGCCTACATGGTCGGTATGAAGGGCAAGGCTTGGACCGGAGGCGATTTCGGCCGAGTGCTGATGCAGTACGACGATCTCGCCGGTGCCGCGTCGAACAACATCGCGGCCCGCATCCGGGAGCTCAAAGAAGACGGCATCGACAAGGAACTGGCATTCCCCAACGCGGTGCTGGCCTTGTTCCACTACCCGGACAAGGCATTGCGCGAGCGGGTGTTCCGGATCTACAACGAGCACATCGCCGCTCTGCAGGAGCAGTCGAACGGGCACTTCTACGGCGTCGGCCTGATCAACTGGTGGGATCCGAAGGGCACGCGCAGCACCCTGGAGGAGCTGAAGTCGCTTGGCCTCAAGACCTTCCTACTGCCGCTGAATCCGGGCAAGGACGACGAGGGCAACATCTACGACTACGGCAGCACCGCGATGGATGCAGTCTGGGACGAGATCGAGGCCTCCGGCATCCCGGTCAGCCACCACATCGGCGAGACACCGCCCAAGACCCCGTGCGAGAACAACAGCGTCGTGGTCGGCATGATGGTCAACGTCGACTCCTTCCGTGAGCAGTTCGCCAAGTACGTCTTCTCCGGCATCCTCGACCGGCATCCCACACTCAAGATCGGTTGGTTCGAGGGCGGCATCGCGTGGGTTCCCACCGCATTGCAGGACGCCGAGCACATGCTGGCCTCCTACCGGCACATGTTCAACCACGAGTTGCAACAGGATGTCCGGTACTACTGGAACGAGCACATGGCCGCCTCGTTCATGGTGGATCCGCTCGGACTGCGGCTGATCGACCAGATCGGTGTCGACAACGTGATGTGGTCCAGCGACTATCCGCACAACGAAAGCACTTTCGGGTACTCGGAGAAGTCACTGGCCACCGTGGTCGAGGCCGTCGGCCCGGAGAACGCGACCAAGATCGTGTCCACCAACGTCCAGAAGTTCCTGGGGCTCCTATGACGAGCTCGACGCTGTCCGGAGTCACCCAGATCGCCCGAACCGGCTTCACCCCGCTCGACATTCCCGACGAGCCCGATCTCGCCCGGATGCGCCGTGAGGTCGGTGCGCGTCTGCACGCCGCGATGGCCGACCAGGGTGTCGATGCACTCGTGCTGCTCGGTAACGGCAACGTCATGTACGCCACCGGCATCGCCTGGCCGCTGGCCGACGCGGGGCTGTCACATGTCGAGCGGCCGATCGCGGTCGTGCTGGCCGATGATGAACACCCGCACCTGTTCCTGCCGTTCCGTGAGGGTGCGGCCATGGAAACCGGGCTGCCCGATGATCACCTGCACGGGCCGGTCTACCTCGAATTCGACGAGGGCGTGGCGGAATTCGCGAAGATCCTGGCTCGCTTGGTGCCTTCCGGCGCGACAATTGCGACCGACGAGTTGACCGGAGCGATGCGGTTGGCCGGCAGCGCACTGTTCCCCAGTGCACCGGTGGATGCCGCCCCGGTGATCGGTGCGGCGAAGCTCGTCAAGACCATCGACCAGATCGCCTGCATCCGCCGGGCCTGTCAGATCACCGAACAGGCCGTTGGAGAGATCTACAAGTCGCTGGCACCCGGCGTACGCCAGATCGACCTTTCTGCCGAATTCGTCCGTCGGACTTTCGAACTGGGCGCCACGACCAACATGTTCGACTCGATATGGCAGGTCATGCCCGCGTCCAAGGCCGAAGGTACCTGGACCACCACCGGTGATCTCGCTCTGCCCTTGCTGACCACCGAGCGCGAGTTGCAGCGAGGCGATGTGCTGTGGACCGATGTGTCCATCGCCTACCACGGCTGGTGCTCCGATCACGGACGTAGCTGGATCGTCGGTCAGGACCCGACGCCGGCCCAACAGAAGCAATTCGACAAGTGGAGTCGCATCGTCGACGCGGTGCTCTCGGTAACCAAGGCCGGCGCCACCTGTGGCGACCTCGGCCGGGCGGCGACGGCAGCCGGCGACGGACAGAAGCCGTGGCTGCCGCACTTCTACCTGGGACACGGCATCGGTACCAGCGCAGCTGAAATGCCGATGATCGGAACGGATCTCGGCCAGGAATGGGACGACAACTTCGTCTTCCCCGAAGGCATGTTGCTGGTGTTCGAGCCGGTGGTCTGGGAGGACGGCACCGGCGGCTACCGCGGCGAGGAGATCGTCGTGGTGACCGAGGGCGGCTGGATGCCGCTGACCGCATATCCGTACGACCCGTATGAGGTGTCCCGTGGGAATTGATATCGAGGCCGACGGCCGGGCACTGCGCGTCAGCCGTCGGGAGCGCGCCATCGCACAGATGGAGGCCTACGGCCTCGATGCGCTGGTACTGGGCAGGCAGGCCAACGTCCGGTACATCTCCGGCGCCCCGCAGTTGTGGGTGGTGGGTACCCGGCCTTTCGGGCCGATCTGCACGTTCGTCCGTGCCACGGGTGAGATCCACCTGAACAGCACGTGGGACGAGGGCATCCCCGAGGAGATCCCACACGAGAATCTGTACGGCTTCGCCTGGAACCCGATGACCTTGGTCGAGGTGCTGCGGAACATCAAGGGCTCCGATTCGGCGTGGCGCATCGGAACGGATGCCCTGACGCCGACCTTCGCCAAGCTGCTGCCGATGGCCTTCCCGAACGCGGAGCTTGTCGACGGTGAGCAGGCGATGCGGGCCGCGCGTCGGGTGAAGACTCCCGAAGAGATCGTGGCGCTGCGGCGGGCGCTGGCAGTCGCCGAGGAAGGGCTGGCGAAAGGCGTCGCCGAGTTGGTTCCGGGAACCACCGAGAAGCGCCTCGCCGGTGCGATATTGGAGGCCGAGGCCGCAGGCGGGGTGAGCACCCCTGCGACCCAGGACGCTGCGTGGGTCACCTCGAAAGACCATCCGTGGCGTCGTGCCGAAGGCGATGGCCGCGTGAGCGGGGGTGACCTGGTGGCGCTGTCGGCGGGTGTGCTCGCGGACGGTTACGTCGCGGAGGTGGCGCGAACGATTTACGTGGGCGAACCGACGGATGCGGTTCGATCGCTGTACCGGCGCCGGGATGACCTGTGGGACAGGCTGGTTGATGCCTGCCGCGCCGGAAAGCCGACGAGCGGGCTACTCGATGCGTACGAACAGGCCGGCGAACCGTTGCCGGCGATGCCGGTGGCGCACGGGCTCGGACTGGGATTCGACCCACCAGTGGTGTCGCCCAGCCTCCGGGCGACCGCCGAGGCCGACATTCTCGAGGAGGGCATGGTCCTGGCCGTCACGGGCTACGTCTGGGAGCAGGGCGTCGGCGCGGTGTTCACCCGCGATGCCATTGTCGTGGGGGCCGACGGCCCTGAGGTGCTGACCCAGGCCCCGACCGACAGCGAGGTGGCACATGTCTGAGCGGCTCCAGCCTTCTGCCGCAGAGCGGCCCACACCGGAGGAGATCATCCTCTACGAAAAGGACCCCAAGACCAAGATCGCCACCATCACGTTCAACCGGCCGGAGTTTCTCAACGCCCCGACGTCGATGGCACGGCTGCGTTACGCCGACGTGCTGCGGGCGGCCAACGCCGACAACGACGTCAAGGTGGTGATCATCCGCGGCGTGGGGGACAACCTGGGCAGCGGGGCGGATCTGCCGGAGTTCATGGAGGGCAACGACAACCCGGCGGCCCGACTGGCGGAGCTGCGGCTCGAAGACGACGGAGTCGGGGAGGTGACCTACCCGCCCAAGGGGACGTTCCGCAACGGAGCGACGATCAGCTCGTGGTATGCCAACTCCCAGGCCGGCAACCGGGCGTTGCAGGACTTCAAGAAGATCAGCATCGTCGAGGCGAAGGGCTATTGCTACGGCTGGCACTTCTACCAGTGCGCTGATGCCGATCTGGTGATCTCCTCTGATGACGCGCTGTTCGGGCATCCGTCCTTCCGGTATCACGGCTGGGGACCACGGATGTGGACGTGGGTCCAGATGATGGGCCTGCGCAAGTTCCAGGAGATGGTCTTCACCGGGCGGCCGTTCACCGCCGCGGAAATGTACGACTGCAACTTCCTGAACAAGGTCGTTGCCCGCGATCAGCTGGAAGCCGAAGTACAGAAGTACGCGCTCTCCTGTACCCGGAACCGGCCGGTGGACACCGTCTTTCAGCAGAAGATGTTCTTCGAGATCTTCAAGCAGCAGCAGGGCGAATACATGGGCAGCCTGCTGAGCGCGTTCTTCGAGTCGATGGGCAACGGGGTGGCCAACGACAGCGATGACGACCTGGACATGTTCGAGTCGATCGATTCGGGACTGTCGGCCGCGGTCAACGACAACGACAGCAAGTTCCCGCCCGATTTCCGGCTCTCCAAGAAGAACAGGGCGAAACCCGAATAAGCACATGAGTTCACCACTTGACGGCTATACCGTCATCGACCTGTCCAGCGGGATCGCGGGCGCGTACGCCACGAAGATCCTCGCCGACGGCGGCGCAGATGTGATCAAAGTCGAATCGCCCGAGGGCGATCCGTTGCGCCGCTGGTCGGCGTCGGGGGCACATATCGGGCCGGACCGGGATGGCGCGTTGTTCGCCTTCCTGGCGGGCGGGAAACGCAGTGTGGTCGTTGACCATGAGTCCTCCGTCGACAATGAGTTGCTCGACCGGCTGGTGGCAGCGGCAGATGCCGTGATCTGGTCCCCGGAATCTGCTGTGGCCCAGAAGGTCGCGCCGGAGGATCTGTTTCGCCGGCATCCCCATCTGATCGTCACCACGATCACGCCGTTCGGGTTGGATGGTCCCTGGAGCGGCAGGGCTGCCACCGAATTCACCCTGCAGGCGTGGTCCGGCGGCGCGATCGGCATCGGCCGCGGCGTGCAGGACCGAGCGCCGGTGTCCATCGGCGGCCAGGTGGGCGAGTGGTTGGCCGGCGCCTATGCGGCGGCGATGACGCTGGCGTTCCGGGCGCGGGCGATCCGTGACGGCCACGGCGAACTGGTGGACCTGTCGGCGCTGGAGGCACAGATCCTGGGCCTGACGTATTACCCGGTCACCTATTTCGAGATGCTGGGCCGTCCGTGGCGTACCGAGCGCAGGCCCACGGTTCCCGGGGTCGCGGAGGCCGCCGACGGGCTCGTGGCGCTCGGATGTGGCACTGCCCAGCAGTGGTGGGATCTGTGCGCGATGTCGGGCCATGACGAGTGGATCGACGAAAACTCCGAGCTCACCATCACCGAGCAGGCCAACCTTCATGCCGAGGAGCTCTACGACTGGCTGCGCGACCAGAACGTGGACGACGTCCGTGACCTCGCGTCCGCATTCCGGATCCCGAACTCTCCGGTCGGCAACGGTGAGAACGTCACCGCCATGGACCATTTCGTGCAGCGGCAGGCGTTCGTCCGCAACCCTGAGTACGGGTTCACCCAGCCCGCCGCGCCGTACCGGTTGTCCGGGGTGGTGTTGCGTGAAGCGGCGCCGGCTCCCCGCCTCGGTGAGCACACCGAAGAGATCCGGGCGAAGGCACTGACCCCGCGCGATGCGCCGACCGGTACTCCCGGTGGCGATCGGTTGCCGTTCAGCGGGTTGCGTGTGCTCGACATGACCACGTTCTGGGCCGGGCCCTCGTGCACCCATCCGTTGGGCATGCTCGGGGCCGAGGTCATCCACCTCGAGTCGACCCCACGCCCGGACGGCACCCGGTTGATCGCCGGTATCCCGGCCTCTGTCGAGCAGTGGTGGGAGCAATCGCCGATCTTCAGTGCGCTCAACACCAACAAGAAGAGCCTGACCCTGGACTTCCAGACCGAACAGGGCCGGGATCTGCTGCGCCGGCTGATCGCCACCTGCGACGTCGTGGTGGAGAACTTCACCCCGAGGGTGATCGAACAGATCGGGCTCGATTTCGACTCGCTCCGAGAGCTGCGCGACGACATCATCATGGTCCGGATGCCCGGCTTCGGCCTCGACGGGCCGTGGCGGGACAACCCGGCCTTCGCCTACATCATCGAGGATGCGTCCGGATTGAGCTGGCTCACCGGCTACCCGGATCGCACTCCGTTCGAACCGTATTCGATCGGCGACCCCAACGCCGGCGTGCATGCGCTGTCGGGACTGATGCTTGCACTCGAGCACCGGCGTCGCACCGGGAAAGGGGTGCTTGTCGAGGCCGCGATGGTCGACGCCGCACTCAACATCGGCGCCGAGCAGGTCATCGAATACTCGGCCTACGGCACGCTGCTTCAGCGCGACGGCAACCGGGGGCCGGCCGCGGCGCCGCAGAACATCTACCAGACCGCCGAGATCGACGAGTTCGGCCGTGCCGACAGTTGGGTGGCGATCGCGGTCGGCACAGATGCCCAGTGGGCCGCGCTCCGTGCGGCGCTCGGGCAACCGGACTGGGCGATGGATCCGGCATTGGACACCGCCGCCGGGCGCCGGGATCGCCACGATCTGATCGACGAGAAACTCGCGGCCTGGTGCCTACCTCGCAGCGGCGACGAGATCGTCGAAATACTCTGGCCTGCCCAGGTTCCGGTGGCCAAGGTGATGCAGCCGCACCGTCAGTTGGAGCTTCCGCAGGTGCGCTTCCGACGGTTCTTCGAGCATGTCGGGCATCCGGTGAACAACGCCGCACCCCACAGCACCCTGCCCGTCTCGCTCGCCAACGGGCCGCGGGCACTGCACCGGCAGGCCGCACCGCTGCTCGGCGAGCACAATCACGAACTGCTGGCAGAGCTCGGACTGTCCGACGAGGAGATCACCGCACTTGCCGACGACGGCGTGATCGGCACAGAACCCGGGGTGGGCGGACGTCGCAAGGCAACTCGCTGAGCCGGGCTCAGGGCCGGCGCTCGAAGTCGTCGAGCAGAGTACCGAAATCCTGGGTGTCCCAGAGGTGCAGGACGTTGCTCAGCATCAGCAGCTGCGACCGCACCGGCTCGTTGTCGGCGATCCGCGGGTCGAAGCGGTCGATCGTAGGATCGGGGAGGGCGGTCTGTAGGTAGGTGGGCGCGTCGAGCAGCCAGGTCACTCCCATCACCGCGGCGTAGAGCATCAGTTGGGCGCGGAGCCGCGCAATGTCCAGTGCGGGCCCTCCGGCGGCGCGGAACTCGGCCGCGAAGTGGGCCAGCAGTCCGTCGAGGTGCCGTTCCCAGATCTCTGTCTCGGCGCTGCACAGCGAACCCCACAGGGCCATCGCGACGTTCATCACGCTGACACAGCCCCAGTCCATCAACCCGCACCTCAACGTCCCGTCCGGCTCGCGCCAGAACCAGGCGTTGTCGACGTTGGCGTTCCAGTGGCAGAGCGCCACCTGGTCCGCGGTGGCGTGAAGCCAGGTCATGACGGCGTCCTCGGCAGCGGCGATCCGGCCGACGTCGGCGAGCATGCGCGTGATGAACTCCGGGCGGCCGACGCTCCGGGGCATCAACGCCGGGTAGCGGTCCGCGAATGCGGTCAGCCGGTGCACCTGCTCGGCGAGTTCGTCGGGGGAGTGGTGCGTTCGGGTGCCGACCGTCACTTTGGCGGCGTCGTAACGGAACTGACCGGTCACGGTGTCGGGGAGGGAGCCGGACTGGTGTGCGCCGGCCAGTCGCGCTACCGACGCCAGCAGGGCCCGGTAGTGACCGAGGGGATCGGGCATCCGGTAGTCGAGACACTTGCCGTAGTGCGGTTCAATCCCAGAGGTGCCCAACGAGATCCGCTCGGTCAACAGCATCCCGGTACACGACGCCCCATGGTAGTCGGCGAAGAGGCACACCGGCACGGTGACGGGCAGCTTGGTGTCGGCCGACGGCCTGCCTACCGAGCTGTTCGTGAAGTTCTCCCGCGACTTCGACAACCCCCGCCGCGATCGCGGTAAGTCGCAGATGGAGCTCGAGGTGGCTTTCGGGGCGTTGTCGGCCGACACCAAGCTGCCCGTCACCGTGCCGGTGTGCCTCTTCGCCGACTACCATGGGGCGTCGTGTACCGGGA
>NZ_LZSY01000130.1 GCF_001665625.1 Mycolicibacterium peregrinum
CCGGCGGAGGTGGCGCGATCGGGTCATGGCCGGGTGGCAGCGGATAGGTCGGATCAGTCGACGTCCCTCCACCGCCGCCGCCATCGATCGTGGGCGAGACAGCCGGTGACTGTGGCGGCGGTCCGAACAGGTTGCCAGCGGCGCCGATCAACTTGCCCACGTGGAAAACCGAGTCCGCCAAGATCTGGTCAAACGGAATCGTCACCGTAGACCCGTCCTTTCATTCGGGGGCGCCAGCCGCCGCAGTTCTATTGATGTGAACGCTATGGACCGTTCGCCGGTTATGCGACAGCCGTCGAGCACCGAAATCGCGGCACAGCAACAGGAGCTCTGATGGCGGATCAGCCGGCAGTACTGCACTGAGCGTCCACTCCGATCCCGAGAAGCACGGCTGTCTCGTCACGCACCTTGCCCACGACGTCGTGATGCCGATCAACGCGCCGACCGATCTCCCGGAGCGTCAGCGGCGGCTGACTGTGGAACAACAGCTGTACCGTCTCGGCGATCACCTGCTGCGGATGGCCTGTCAGCTTGCCGCGCGCCTGGATGCCGGCCGCGACTGCCAACGACAACTCAGCCACTCCCCCGACGTAGTTGCCGACCTCTGCGGGCGCCGGTGCGGTGAGCTCGTCCTCGGGCGTGAATGCCCAAAGTCGAGCCAGCAAATGGGTACAAGCCAAGAGAGCGATTGGAGGGATGCAGGATATGCCGGCCCCCAGCCAGGAACCGGCCGTGACGGGGCCCAGGTCCTGGCCTGTGAGATGTGGCAGCAGCGGGTGAATGAAGTTGGCGCTCATACTCACAACGGCTCCGAAGGCCAGAACGCACCACGAGTAGATCTGGTTCGACTTCTGTCCGGAGTAGCCACCGAACGCCACCAACGACATCGTGGCCACGATGATCATGCCGTCGACGATCAGCGGCCACAGCCACGCGATGTATCCCGGCCACGCCAGCTGCGATGCCATATCCCATAGCGAATAGAACGAGAGGCCGAATGAGCCGAGAGCGATGAACACCGTGACGCCTACCGCGCTGCGTCGTGCGCGGCCCAGCATCCGCAGCTTCTCGTCCGCGCGGCTTGTCGTCCCAGGCTCTCCCACCGCGGGCGGCGGCTCAGTGCTCGTCGGCTGAGCTGGTGGCGCAGGTTCGGCCGGAGCGTCAGGTGCCATTGGGGGCCGCTCATCGAGGAGGGTCATTCGGGCTTCCTTTGCATAGCTCGGATCTCGACTCGAAGTGTCAGCTGCAACCCGCGCCTTACGCGACAGCCAAAGCAGATTCGAAGCATTCCGATCATGGCCGGGCTGGGTGTCGGTGTCGGCTTCCGAGCCTGTTGACGACGTGCTTGGGCACCACGTGAGACAGACTCACGGAGCCGGCGGAAGGGCCGCAAGGGAAGCCACTTACCGACCCTTCACCGACAATCAAGGGGCATGACCAGCGTGTCTGACCGGTTTAACCGGCTTTCCGTGCCAAACTCGGCGTCAACACGAGCACCAGGAGGCACACCTATCACTTTGCCGCCGCGTCGGACGCTGCACCCAGCGTAGGACGCCACAGGGTCAAAACCAGAAATCCCCGCCGAAGCGGGGAGATCCGAAACCTAAACCGAAGCGCCAACTTCCGTTCAGGCGACCCGTAACAACCGAATTCTCTGACACCGATTTTGGGGCCAACCACGTAAGGCTGGCTCCAGGATAAAGGACGCCCTTGTGAGCCGCAATGAACGACACCCCATTGTGATATTGGCGCGGGCAGTTCGGCCCAATCAGCCCGGCCCGCAACCGTTTTCCGTGACCAGCCCGTGACAACGGCGGTCCTCCCAGCCGATCGCAAGGCCCCGGCCTGCCCGCCGGAGCTCGTGTGGAAACGGCTGGCACGACTGGTGGCTGCGCCCGGGCGCAGCAGGATGCGCCTATGGAGCCCCGACACCGGGAAGTTCAGCGACACCGCCAAACACTGCGAGCGACTTCCGAGCCGGCCCGCCGCGGTGTATCTCTACTCACATCGTCGTACCCAGACGTTGTGGTTGGACTTCGATGCCAAGCAGCACGGTCCCGCAGCCGTTGCCGCAGACCTGTCCAGGGCCGTGGAATGGATCACCGAATGCGGCGGAGTAGTCGTCACTGATCGATCCACCAGCGGTGGCCGGCATCTGATCTGCCCATTGGCCATCGGCACCTCAGCGTCACTTGACGAAATCAACCACCTGGTTCGGCTTCTCGCAGCCCGGCTGCCCACCCTCGACATCACCCCGAACACCAACGCCGACACGGGTTGCATGACGCCGCCGGGATCACCATGCCGCGAAGGTGGCTACCGCCAGCTCGACGGAACCCTGGACGCCGCCGTCGAGGCCTTCACCACACGATCCGATCCCGGCCTGCTGCCCCGGTTGCTCATGCTTCTCGGTGCTCTCAATCCACCAGACCGTCAGCGCTCCATCACCGCACCACAGACACCCAGCGCCGCAGCCGAATACACCGTGGGCGCCGGCGACGACCAACGCATCAGCGCTCCCTACGTCCGCCACGATCCGCTGCCGGCCGACGTCGCCGCCTACGCCACGCACGGAACACTCAACCCAGCGCGCCTCACATGGCAGTCCAACCACGAGGCCCGCCAATCCGTCGTCGTCAATGCGATCGCCCGGGGCCACAGCCTGGCCACCCTGCGCGAGATGATCGAGCCGAACGGTCCCTGGCACCAAGGACTCGGATCCGCCTACCTCCGCTACGACCACCGCGGCGACCAGGCCCTCTCACGCGATGTCACCAAAGCATTCGACTGGTTGATCAACAACGTCTTAAAGTCCTCTCCCCCACGGCACAAGACAAAGAACTCACCGGGGGGATACACCCCAGGACCACGCGGACCGAAGGATCTTCGGGACTGGCTCGCCAACGGAACCGCCTGGGCCGACAAAGAGTTCGCCGGCAAGAGGTACCGCTGGACAGTGCACGCAGTTCTGCAGAGCATCGCTTTCTACGCTGTGGTGGCCGGAGAGCAACGATCAGGAACCTGGCTGGTGGGTGTCGGCGGCCGAGCACTCTCACTGAGCTGCGGGCTCCTGAGCGAAGACACCATCTGGCGCGTACTCGCAGACCTTCGGGAAAGAGCCGGCGCGCCCCTCGTCCTCGTGAGACATCACATCGGAACCGAGGCCGACGTATACGCCCTCACCACCCAGAACCGCGTGACCAACGACCCCGCAGCCGCTGAACGCATCCGCATCGAACCAGTGCACGACGCCTGGATCATCCTGGGCCACCACCTGCGCCGAATCTACGAACTGGTCGCCCACCATGGACTGACCAACAAAGCCGACATTTATGCGGCGGCCGCGGTGCCCAGAGCCACCGGCGACGCCATGGTGATCGACCTCGAAATAGCCGGCCTACTCACACGCACCGGTCGAGGCACCGTAGCTCGGGGGCCCGTCGAGCTCGACACCATCGCCGACAGCCACCAGTTGGGCGACTACCGCACTGCTCGCCTGGAACGTCATCAGGCCGAAAGAGCGGCCTGGAAAGACTGGCTGGATCAACGCGAGCAAGCCCGCAACGGCGCACCCCAGGGCGGATCATCCCAAGAAGTACTCGTCGTCGCAGGGCCTTCAACAGGTCTCGACGAACCCACCGAACACGCTTACCTGGACCTCACTATGTCGACCGGTCCCCCACCGATGGACGACATCGACATCGAGCGGGAAGCGATCGACATGATCGCTGACCTGCTGGGCGGGAGGATCCTCGCCGCGTAGAAGACTGGGTGACCCGGTATCCCTCAGGACGCCTGGGCCGGCTCCAAGATTTCGCCGTTCTTCTCGCAATACTCGTGAGCCTGCTTGATCAGCTCGGCGACGAACGGTTCGAGCAGCACCGCGACCTTGACGCCCTGGGCTTCTGCGAACTTCGTGAGCGCCTCATGGTCGAGCGCGCTGACTCTCTTGGCCACCATCTTCTCGCTGGCACGAGTCTCGTTGTGCCGCCAGTTCCTCCGGCGACGCGGCGCCTTGGCGGCGTCCGGTGTGTCCGGCATATGCGCGCTCCGTTCAAACTCACGGTACTTTGTGGCATACCCACTCTGACCAGGTATTACAGGATCTGTGTAACAGAATATCAGTAACACGAAACCTATAACAGAAATCCTGTAATAGCATGTCAGGCGTGTCGTCGTACGCCCAATCCGAGAGAGTCCAAGAACTCTCCCGGGTGGTGTTCGGCCAGAAACACCGACTCGCTGTCATGGTGGCGATCGCTCAGAGCGACGGCCTGGTGAACCCCAGCGACCTCGCGATGCAACTCGGATTCGGCGCACAAAGCGCCATCCAGCAGCCACTCAAAGACCTCACCGCCGCCGGCCTGATCACCCGCCAAGACGGAATGGGCCGCGTCTACTACCGGCGAAACCCGCACACACTCTGGGACGCCGCCATCGAACTGCTCGGCCAAGCCCTCGCCGTTGACATCGGCTCACAGACGGTCGAGAACTGATACACCACCGCGCCCGGGCGCATCGGCGCGAAACTGTCGCTCCTTTGCGGACCTCAACGACCTGGTGAGCACGCGGATCCAGCCCCGACACCTGGACGGATGAGGCTGGATCCGCAGCGGTCACTGAGCTGTCGCGTCCTTCTTGCCCGGAAGGAAAGCGTTGAGGACCGGGGCGATCCACGTCGACCGGGTATCAAACCCCAGCTTCTTCCCGATTTGGTCGATCACCGCCTCCTGCTCCGGCGTCGGGCTGAACGAGATTTGTGAACTCCCGCCACCCAGATACCGCACCGCCGACGGGTCAGCCGGGAACAAGTCGTTCACCGGAGCCGTGCTGTATCGCGACTCCTGGATGATCTGGTCGAGCTTGTCGGCCTTGTGCATGGCACTGATCGCCTCCAAGACCACCTGCAAGTTGGTGGACTTGTTGTCGTGCCGGTACTTCTCGAACCGCTTCTTGACACCGGCGGTGACGTACACGGCTGAGGCCGGCTTGGTCCGTGTCCGAGGCCGACCAGGCTTGCGGGTGGTCGGAGCTTCGGGCGCCAACCGAACCGGCGCCACGGCCGCCGGCGGCGTCGAGACCGGTTGTGGTTCAAGCTCAGGAACAGGCTGGCTGCGCTCCGGACGGTCCGGCACAGGGGCCAGCGGAGCCGCCGAGACGTCACCGACCAGGTCGGCCAGACCCGCACCGCGACTCTTCGGTTTGGTGATGTCGCCGAGATCCTCTGCAGGAAGCTCCTGCCGGGTCAACTTGCTCATGGCCAAACTCCTTCTTCGATCATTTCGGCGCGGATGTGCGATCCACGTCTGAGAATCTCGCCTGTCAGCTCTGCGAAGTCCTCGGCAACTCCGGCAGATGTCTTGCTCACGACGGTATTGGCATCGGCCTTCCCTTTTCGTATGGCCGACCGCGATGGATTGTTCGCGACTTCCAATTCGAGTTCGTGGGCCAGCCGGCCAAACTTCGGCACGTCCCGGCCGACAGCTTCCGAATGACGAATGAACGCCTTGAACATCACGTCCTCGTTCTGCCCCAGGTCGGCCGCGACATTCTTACCGTGTTCCTCGCGGATCTTCTTCGACGCGATCCCTGACGCGAAGACGCAGCAGCCCAACAACATCACGTACGGATTGTGCTCGCGCATCGCCCGCAAATCACCGGCCACCTCGCGCAGACCGATCCTCGATAGGTCGTCGGTTTTCATGGGGATTACCACGAAACGTGCCGCACATAGAGCTGCCTGCAGCAACAGCTGGTTTTCGGGTGGCGAGTCGATGAAGATCACTCCGTACTGGTGACTGATCTCCTGAAGAGCCATCGCCAGCGACATCAATACCTGTTTGGCTGATTGGGAATTCCCCATCTCTGCGGCCATGACGGGTGCGATGCGGCGGATGTAGGGCCCGCCCGGCACTACGTCTAGCCCGGGCCGAACATCACGCACCGGGCTGAGTGCAGCGCCGGCGGTGATCGCACTGTAGAGGTTTCGACCCTTGTCATCGGCCTCAGTGTTGGCGAAGCCCAACATGGTCGCGACATTGCCCTGTCCATTGAGATCGACCAGGAGAACCCGAGCACCGTCGGAGGCTAGAAGCGCCGCGCCGTGCGTCGAGCATGTCGTCTTGCCGACCCCACCCTTACCGTTCGCGAACAGATATACGTTGCCGAGCCTGCTCCAATTGACCGCGGGTTCTGCGGTCCCAGAATCATCCCAAGCGGCTACGCTGCTAGTCATGTGGGCGCCTCACTCTGCGAGTATCGGGAGTTCCGCGCGCCTGCTGAACCGCACCGCCGAAGGTGCCGCACACCATGCACGCTCATGGTTCACAAAGTCTATGGCGGCCAATGCGACACGTCAGGCCGTGCCATGCAGGCCTGAGGGCATGACACCGGACGAGACCGCCCGTCAGCGCCCGGCCATCACATCGCCCACGTCGCACTGCAGCAAACGGGGCGACGACCTACGTCAGCTCGCACATGCGCGCACCCGTGGGTTCACCCATCGCGGCCGACGTGCTCACGCCAACCCGAATCATCACCCGGCATCAGGTCCGCGCTCACGCCACGTCGTGAGCATTTGCACCCACTCGCAGGCGCACACGGAGTGCAGTGCGGCGCATCGTGTGGCGCCATGTCGCCGACAAACCCCCATGTCAGGCCGCATGCGCAACCCGGCACCGTATTCCGCTCCATACCTGAACCGATACCTGACTAGATACCAGTGCGCATACCGAGGCTCAGGTATGCGCACACATATCGGGCAATACCGTGTAAGCCGGTCGCGTATCGACCCGTCTTCACGTTTGGCGACACCCGATGCGGGGTGCTGTGATGGATAATAGCTATCAGATAGGCCACCGCGTAGTGACCGTAGTCGTTGACCCGACAGTGCACCGGGTGTGGCGAAAAATATTTTTTGCGGCGCGGCGTGTCGCGCGTGTTGCAGCGTCGCTCAATGCGGTGAGAGATGCACTGCGCACCACCCGTCTAGCGATATCTATCCCCATCCGCATTCAGACGTGCCAAAGAATCCCGCAATCAATAGTCGGCCCGACCACGCCGCAGATGCTGACTGGCACCTGTACAACGGCATATGGCGCAATAAGTGCACCGACAGGTGACGCGGTTCGGCTGCCGATGGCATGCGATACGCGTCCATTCGCAGCGTCCCTGACGCAGGGTCATGTCGCGCATCGCAGTGAATGTGCAATGCGACTGCTGGTCCGGACCCATGTTGGGCATCACGCCCGTGTGCCTACATGCCGCGCAGTCCCGCAACACATCCCGGTGGACATCAGTGCAGCCATATAACGGTTCGTGCGCCGAGCCGCCCGGCACAAAATGCGATCCGAGATTCGGATCACCGCCTGCGCCACAACGGGCGACCACGCACAACAACCCGTTGTGCAGACCGCCTGCTGGGCTAGGGGAGTGGCCAGCACTCCGCACGGCACTGACCACTCCCACCAGGCCTTTTGTCGGGAACAAGCACCCCTCCAGCCTCTGTAACGCACGGAAAAGGGCCCTGGCACGCCCTCAGCCGCGCCGAACAGCTCGCCGGGCATCAGTTATCACCCACCGCGACGTTTGGGCCTGTACGTGGCCACCAGAATGTTTTCCCAGGTTGCCGGAGCAGACTCTCGGGCCGGCGTTGTGCGCAGCCCTGTCCCGAATCGCTGGTGGCAGGTAACCCCTGTGCATGCTGGCACCCCGCGGCGCATGCACTGGGGGAGGGGAGCGGCCCCGTTACGAGACGTGCTCCAGGTCGTACCCATCGCGCCCCACGCGCCGGAAATGCAGCTTTGATCTGGCGGCGTGCACATGCACACTTCGACAATGACCCAACCTGCGCAGAGAACTACGTGACGTAGCGCCAGATCCCGCGCGCTTCGAGTAGGGGCTGTACCAATGCCACGACGTCGTCGCCTGCGATCTCGTAGCTCGTCGCTGTGAGGCGGTCGTTGCCCGGCAGTTCGGGGCAGGGGTGTGGCCCTGGCTCAGCGGCGTCCAATCCGTCCCGCAGCTCCTTCGCCAGCGTTCCAATGACTGGCCACGCGCGTTCCAACTCACGCGACCAATCCGGTTCCCTCTCAGGGATGCTGGAATCGATCCTCGCCATTTCGGTGTAGAAGGCGAGATCGCTTGTCCCACCAACGCCTTCCAAGAAGGCCGCTGTCACCGTCTCCCGGAACGATCTTCCGTTCGCGTCGATGTCGTCCAAATCCTCAAGCGTCGGTTGCTGCCATTGCACGCGAGCCTCAGCCCACGGGCCGGCGTAGAAGACGAATGCGGCTTGTGCCGGCTCACTGGTTACCCAGCCGGTGATCTTGGCGTTGCCAGTACCGCGGCCGGCCACATTCCAAGCCGATACCGGGCCGTCCAGATCGCCGACGACAGTCATCAGCGCAGCGACGGCGTGGCCTGCCTCGTGGTGGGTGATCACCGCTTTCTCATCGCGCATACAGAGCCCCTCCCTAGCCCGCGCTTACTCGGCGGTCTTCTGAACCCATGACTTGGTTTCCCAGTCCCACACAGCATCTGGAATCGGGGCTGGCAGTGCTACAACCATCGCGCCGTTGGCGGCATGCTCGTCGGCGTATCGTTGCGCCTCAGCTTGCTCGTCTGCGGTGAAAGTCGCTGTCGCGGTGGGATTTCCTGGGACGCGCACGAGGATGGTCAAGTCGTCTAGTGTGACGTCGCGGCGCTTCGGCGAGACTCGGGTCCGCGGGTCGCCAGCGGTGGGTTCACTCATCGCGCACCGTCTGCAGCCATCGGGACGACAGGTCCGCCCGGGTGGCTGGGGTCGTCCTTTGTGGATGCGGTCTTCACGATGCCGTTGTCGAACCCCAGATACCCCTGGTCACTGCTCGGCGTCGCGTTCGATGTTCTGCCCATGGGCTACATCTTCGCTCTCCGGTCGGACATTCCACGCCATCGAACCAGCGAAACCCGTTCTGACCTGGGTTAAGCGATCGAGGTGGGCGCTTATCGTGGGGATTGCTCCAGTGCGGCCCGCAGCGTTTGGAGCGTGGCGCCGGCCGGCGGTCCAGCGTCTTGATATGCGGTCTTGAGGCGTGAGGATTCGTCCGGGCTGAGGGAGCGGCCGACGACTTCTTGGATGACGTGTGAGAGGTCGACGAGGTCGTCCAGGTCCAACGCGGCGCTCACGAGTTTGATCCGGAGCGGGCGCGCATCGCGTCGCGGCGCAGCGCGGCGGCGAGGTCGTGGTTGTCGGTGAGGTCGGCGACGGTGGTCAATGTGCGCGCGATCCGTGCGAACATCGCTGAGGGAGCGGCCACAGGGCCAATGGTGTGATCGGACTGAACCAGGCCGGCCACTGACAACAGCTGGGCGATCTCGTGGATCCTGGCACGCCGATCGGCAGCGTCGATCTCCTGGAAGGTTCCGAAAAACTGGATGGCCTCGGCAAGGCCGGCGATGAGCCGGCCGAGGTTGGCCACGCTGACGTGTGCGGTCCGCGGCAGATCGAACAGGTTACTTCCCGGCGCTTCGTCGGCGAAGGTGGACACGAGCTCGTCGGCGAGCTCGTCGAGGGTGTCGTCGTCGAGGTACTGCCGGCTGTTGCGCTCATCGATGCCCAGTTTGGGGGAGGCAGAGCGATTTTGTTCTGTCAGAAACGATTCTGCGACCTCGACGGTCAGAGTCATTCCGCGCTTGCTCACACGCTCCGTCAAGCCGACCGCTGCTTCGCGAAGCCAGCTTGGTGTTCGGCGCTGGCCGGCGGGTTGATCGGGATCGGTGCGCGGGCGGTCAGTCATTGGCAGAGCCGCTCTCTTCCTGGGTTTGGTGCGTGTGGTCTAGGGCTGGTCGCGTCGGGGTGCCCCGTGTCGGCGGGGGACGACCGTGGTGAAGATGTTGGGGCTCTCAAGGTTGGCCGCTTCCTGCCATGCCTTGTCTTTGTCGTCGATTCGCTCTGATGTGGTCGCCTCGCCCGTGTCCCGGTCGACACTGACCACCCAGTAGCCCTCACTCATCGTCACGCCTCTTTCTGGAAGCGGCCTTCGGAGCTCAGCGCGTCGAGCTAGGCGCCGTGGTGGCGGACGATCGCTAATCGTTCCAAGTCCCACGGGAAGTGCACGTGGCCGCCGCGGCCGCGGACGACCTGGGGGAGTAGATCGTAGGTGGCCGTGATCTTGAGGCCGCCGGCCGGGATCCCGCACTGATCTGCGGCATCGGAGAGTTTGGCGAGTTCGGGTTCATTCATCGGTGGATCCGTTCTCGCTGGTGAGGGCGGCTTCGGCCCGTTCAACGGGTGTGCCGGGCAGTGTGTCGGGTGTGGGGGTGTCGGCGATCGCCGCAGCGATCGCCCGGTCGATCGCTCCGGTAGCCCAGGCCTCAAGCGGGCTCTCTGGTGCCTGGTCCCATGGAGTGTCGAGGTCCACCGAGACAGTCACCGGGACGGGAAGCTTGAGCGCCGTGAGACGCTGTCTCACGGCCTGGGCAACCTGTCGGCCGTATTCGGCGAGTTCTTCGCGCTGGAGGGCTTCCAGGCGGTCTCTGAGTACCTCGATAGTTGCTAGAGCATCCTCGGCCGCTTGTTCTTTCGAGGTGAGCTCGGTGGGGTTTTCTCGTTCGGCCGCCAGCGCTGCCTCGATCTCCTCGACCGTTGGGAGTGGTGGGGGAGGACCGTCGATGATCTGCACGCCCATGTCGGTGTAGTACTGCCTCATTCTCTCGGCGAGCTCCTTGCCGGGGTAGCTGTACACGAAACCTGGCTTGATCGCGTTTTCCCGGCGTTGCAGCTCAACCTCGGCGGCGTCGAATTCGTTGAACCACGTCGACGAATCCATGTCGAACAGGATCCGTTCGGGGTGCACGACGACGTTGATGGGTTCGGTGCGGTGGCGCCACAGATCCCATTCGTCTTGGCCCACAGCGGCATTGAGTGCATCGCGGACCACGGCGGCTTCCCAGGAGCCCGGCCGGCCCGCCAAGATCGCATCAATGCCACCGATGTTGGCGGCCGCCCCGGCAAGGGCTGTGGTGACGAACGCGGCCCAATCGATCGGTAGGCCATCGGCATCGAGGTCGGGTTCCCAAGAGCCATCGGGTGCTCGACGTACCGGCTGGTTGGTGAGTCTCGCGGCTTCGGTGAGTACCCGCACCGCCTCGTCGAGCACTACCTGGTGCGGCCGCGCCGCGGCCGTGGAGCTCCTGCCGGTATCCGCATAGCCGCTATCGGCCAACACCGCGTCGAGCACTTCTCGATATGGCCGGCCGATCGTGGCGGCCAACGCGTCGAGTGTGGCCCGCGCCGGCCATCCACGCACACCATTGGAGCGCCACTGAGACAGATTCGCTCGCGTGATGCCGACCCGTCGCGCGATCTCGGCGTCCGTGATATCCGGATGGGCGTTCTTGTACCAGTCGATCAGATCGACCAGGCGACTGCTGGGGGGCATTCACCCAGCATGAGGGCAATACGGAGCTATGTCAATAGCTGCTAATCACGATTGGTAAGTGGCGCTTAACTGACATAAGGTAGCTTATCGGATCTTTAAATAGGTCTGAAATGAGGTCCGTAATATAGAACCTATACTTGCACCTTGATTTGAGTCTCCGGTGGTATCGTCGCCTCATGGTCGTCTTGAACCCAACGAGAATGCGTTCGATCACCGATGCGAAGACGAAGTTCAACGCACTGGTCTCCGAAGCTCAGGCAGGACAAATTGCGCACATCGTCTCCGGTGCGAATGTCGTGGCCCACCTGGTACCGCCGACCGCCCGGATTGTCGACGACGTCAGCGTGCTGACATCCATGCTCCAGGCGCTGGTGCAGCGCGAGGTTGACTGGATCGTTGAGGACCGCAAGAAGAACGATGGCAAGCTCTACAGTGCCGGCGACGTCATGGGCCGCGCTCTTGGGTGGGCCTGGCGAACCGACGCGGCTCTGTTCATGCAGATTGTCAGCGACTACACCGTGCGGTTGGCCGGCTGCATCGGCAGACCGATGCAGCTTGATGAAATTCGGGCACCGATACGGGAAAGCCTCGGTGCTGCCCTCACTGACGGTGAGGTCGCCACGGCAGACGCCCATCTCGCGCGCAACTGGGATGAATGGATGCTCGACGCTCACTGACCAGACGCTCTGGGCAGGCAATTGCCGAATTCGGTGTCACGTGACGAAACTATCCAAATGTCATTTTAAGTGGGGGGAAATAGAATGGATACATCGGCGGAAATGTGGGCGCTGGTAGGCAAGCTCATTGCACTTGTGGCGATACCACACGCAGCCGCACAAGGGTTGTCCAAATTGGTAGCGATTTCTAATCGTCCTAGCTTCGTGGTTGTCGCCAAAACGATGGACGCTGCCACGTACGCCGCTCTCGCGGTTGTATCTACGCTGGTCGTTCACGCCTATCTTGTTGCTGCGCCTCGGAATCTGAGCAGTGCAGACATCGAGGAAGCTCGTAACACCATCACATTGGGTATGGCGATAGGGCTATACGCCCTGGTTTACTGCTGTGTGCTCGCAGGGTTGGGTACCGTTCTAAAGTCGGCGAATACCGCGCTTTACTCAACCGATTCTCAGGCCGTGAAACGTTCCTTTGGAAGGCTTTCTATCGTTCTGTTTTTCGCCTGGAATATTGCGCTGTTGCCCATAGGCAGAGCGATCAATCAACATCCTGCAGACGGCCCGGTTCTTGCCGCGCTGGTTCTATTCGGTCCGCCACTGCTCGCTGTGCTTGCGATTTGGGGTGCTCGCATGTGGTACCAGCCCACTCTCACGCCGGCGGCTGACGCCACTGACTAGTGAGACGTGTTGCGGCTCAAAGCGTGCGCTTCCCCGGCCGAAGCAGCCCACCTGGCGCTCAACTGCCCGCACCATGTCTCGCAACACGCCTTTTCCTGTTCGCAGGTGATCCCGAGCGGCCATCTGGGTGTCAAGGTATGGCCTTTCGGCGAACCGGTCAACGGCGTGCTGTAGCCGCCGGAAATCGGTTGTACTGCAACATGGTTCAGCCAGAGCAAGGCCGTCTCGGAGAGTTTCGAGCATCTTGTCGCGATCGCGAAGTCTCGGCATGGATGCCGACTGTAGGCCGATCGTCCCGCTCCCACCACTCACCCTCCGCGCAGCGCCGCTCGTTCATTCCAGTGGCGCGATGGTGTCGGCTTCGAGCCAGAGCTGCATCGTCGTGTGCGCGTGTCCGTTGCCGCTTCTGACCGGAAGCAGACACACGGCGATCCAGGCGCCATCGTTGGCGCGCCGGATCCACGCGATTTGGCGGCCAGGCATCCACGGCCCTGTGATCGAGTACCCGCCGGCCTTCACCCACATCGGAAGTTCGTCGCGACGCGGAGCCGTGCCCAGAGCCGGGAAGGCCTTGGTCGTGTCGATGCGAACCGGCCGGTCCACCACGTGCAGGGTCCGGTACCCGCAAATCTCACCCGACCAGTCATCAAACACGGCATCGAACACACTTTCGAGTATCCCAGCTTTCGCGCCGTGCGTCGACACCCCCAGAATGGCGGGGTTTGGATGTGGAATAACCCCAGGTCCAGGGCAAACAATGATCACATGGTCCTGATTCGGCGCACTGCTGTCCTCATGCTCGCTCTGGGTTGCTGTCTCCTGGTCCCCTCCTGCGCGCCTATTGTCGGCAACGCTGACCCCACCGGAGGGAGTAACGCCGCGGTGGTCCGAGTGGTCGACGGAGACACCGTCGACATTCGCCACGATGACCGTGGGCGACTCCGGATCCGGATCCTGGGCATCAACGCCCCCGAGACCCACAAGCGAGGATGGACGGTCGGCTGTGGCGGCCCAGAAGCATCCTCATGGGCAAACGCGTTTCTCCCAGTGGGACAGCATGTTTCGATGGCCACCGACCCGACCCAGGCCCCGACCGACCGATATGGTCGCACGCTTTCCTACCTCGACCTTCCGGATGGGCGCGATTTTTCCGTCGAATCGGTCCGGGCAGGCATGTCGCAGGTCGCCACCTACGGCAAGCGCCCGATCCAGCGGTTTGAGGCTCTCACCGCGGCGGAGAACGAGGCCAAGAACCTACACGCCGGCCTCTGGGGACCACCCTGCTTTGGCGCGACAGAGTCGGTTCCCGAGTAGACAAAGTGGCCGGCCACCGGTGATCAGGTGGCTTGGTAATGCGGGGCCGGCTCAGGTGGTGGTTGCGTCGAGCAGGTGACGTGACGTTTTTGTGCCTTTTGCACTTTCCGATTGTGGCGGGTGGCTCGCCTACGCGCCAAGACGCCGGCCTCCGCTGCTGCGCGACGCTCCGGGCCCTGCGGGCTCGCAAAGTCTTTCCCTGCACTCGCCGCGGTCGCTGACGCTCCCGGTGGCTTCGCTGGGAAAGACTTTGCGCCCGAGTCTTGCACTCCGGCTCCCCCACACCCGCCCAAATCTCCAGTGCCAAAAGGCAAAAAGAACGGGCGGCCTCCGGGTCGCTCCAACCTGAAAGGTACTGAGATGACCGACACCACCCAGCAGGACGTTGTTGAGACCGCACAGTTCGGGACGCTCGAACACCTCGATCCGGCAACGCTGGAAATCGGTGAGAACGTCCGCGACGAGGCGATCCTCGACAAGTCGTTCCTGGCCAGCATCGCCGAGAACGGCGTCCTGACGCCGATCACCGCCGTTCGCAGCGCCGAGGATCCCGACGTGATCCGGGTCCGCAACGGCCAGATGCGTACCCTTGCGGCCCGCGAACTCGGCCTGGTCAGCGTGCCGGTGTACGTGCTGCCATCTAGCGCGGCGGACGCCAGCGAAGAAACGATCGAGCGCATCGTGCACCAGATCGTCACCAACGATCAGGTGAAGGCGATCACCGAGGCGCAGCGCGCACGTGGCATCCAGCAGATGCTCAATGCCGGAGTGTCGCAGACCAAGGTCGCCAAGAAGCTGTCGGTGAAACGCGACACGGTCAAAGCGGCTGCGACAGCGGCCAAGTCGAACGCCGCGATGCAGGCACTCGATACCGGCCAGCTGAGCCTGGAAGAAGCCGCCGCGCTCAGCGAGTTCGACGGTGACGACGATGCAATTGAGAAGCTGATCGCGGTTGCCGGGACCACCAGGTTCGCCTTGCGCGTCGAGGAGCTGCGCCAGGCCCGCGAGCGTGACCGCGCATATGCCGCCGCCGTGCAGGACTTCACCGAACGCGGCTACCGCGTGATCGAGCACGACGAAGCACCCGTATGGGACGACATCACCTGCGTGGCAATCGAATACCTGCTCACCGCAGAGGGAGAGCGCCCCACCGTTGCCGTCGTCACCGATCCTGCGCACTGGGCGGTCATGCTTTACGAAGAGGACGGCTACGCCGACGCCGGAACCGGCGAGATCGTGGACGAGGACTCGATCGACTGGACCACCCGGGACGACGATGAGGCCACTCCGGAAGAGGGCCTGCGGCACGTCAACAGCGTGGTCCAGGCGACGGTCTACTCGCCCGACTGGTACTGCCTGGACTACCAAGCCGCTGGCCTGCAGCTCGGCCACCAGGTCTCGGCACACGCCGAGCGTGACACCACTGTTCAGGCCGAGGCTGACGTGACCGATGCCGATGCCCAGCAGGCCCGCGACGACGCCGCTGCCGCAGAGGCCGAGCGGGCAGCGACCTTGCGGCGTGAACGGCGCAAGGTCATCGCCCTCAACCGGATGGCCGAGGCAGCCGCACCCGTTCGCCAGGAGTTCGTGACCAAACTGCTCGTCCGCAAGACCCCACCGAAGGGTGCGGCGATCTTCGTCGCAGATTGCCTGGTCCGCGACCCCGGTCTCATCAAGGAGTTCCATGGGGCGACGCAAGCGGCCAAGCTGCTCGGGGTGGATTCGACCGCTGCGGTTCGGAAGCTGGTCAGCGACCTTGCACCGACCGCTGATGGTCGCGCCCAGATCGTCATCCTCGGGCTGGTACTGGGTGCGTTGGAAGCCCGCACACCCAAGGACTCCTGGCGCTACGGCGGGTACGACGTGGTCAAGGCCATCGACTACCTGCGCTTCCTGGTCGCCAATTCCTACGAGCTGGCCCCGGTCGAACAGGTGATCGTCGGTGAGCGGACCGCCGACGAGGTTTACGACGACAGCCTGCAGGCCGACGATTCCGAAAGCGAGGACCAGGACGACGAACCCGGCGAGGATGCCGACTAGTTGACCGGGCGGGCTGTGGAGGACTCCAACCTCTGCAGCCCGCCGTGGTTCGGCGAAATGGAAGCGCCTGCGGCGCTGCAGGATACGTCGTCTACGCCTTCCGGCGTAGGCCCACGAAGTGGTCTGCTTTCCGGCCTCCGATCGTAGCCGGCGGTCCGGCCGCACAAGGGCACCGCTTCGGCCTACGGCTCGGGACCGGTTTCGCGGCTCGCTGCGCTCACCGGTGAAACCGGCCCCGCCGGGCCCTTGCTGCTTACCCGGCCCTGATGCCGGTTCTCGATCTCCTTGCCGGACAGGCAAACAGAACGGGCGGCTCCGAGTCGCCCCTCCCGAAAGGTTCTCACCATGGCTCACCAACTCGATTCCACCCGTGGCCGCGTCAGCTTCGCCGACTCGCAGACCGATGCCTGGCACCAGCTCGGCCAGCAGGTCGGACACCTCATGACCTCGCAGGAGGTTCTGGAGGCCGCCCACCTTGCCCGATGGAACGTGCGTAAGGTGCCGTTGCAGGTTGCCCAGGATCCCATCGTGACCGCAGACGGCAGTGTCATCACCCCGGACCCGCTCGTCGTTCCCGATCACTACGCCACCGTGCGCGATAACCCCATCATCCCCGGGCAGATCGACGTGCTTGGTGTAGTCGGCAGCAAGTATCAGCCCCTGCAGAACGAGGCCTCGTGCGACTTCTTGACAGCGCTCATTGACGAGAGCGGCGCAGTGTTCGAAACCGCTGGTGCCCTCAATGGTGGCCGTCAGACGTTCGTGACCCTGAAGTTGCCCGAGACCATGGTGTTCGACGGCAAAGACGGCTCGAAAGACTGCACCGACCTGTATATCGCCGCGCTGAACTCGCATGACGGCAGCGCAGCGTTCCGCGGCATCGTGACCCCAGTCCGCGTGGTGTGCGCCAACACCCAGACCGCAGCGATTCGAGAAGCCAAGGCCAGTTTCGCGATTCGCCACACCGGCAGCGCCCGCATCGCGATTCAGCAAGCCCGCGAGGCGCTGAGGCTGGCTTGGCGCTACCTCGACGTGTTCCAGGCCGAGGCCGCCACACTGTACGCGGCACCGATGGACACCGACGAGGTCCGCGCCTTCGCCAACCGCCTGGTCGACGTCGACGGCGCAACCAGCCTGGCAGCCAAGAACGCTCGCCGTGACCAGGCCAATGGCATCGTCAGACTGTGGGTGTCCTCCCCCACTGTCGCACCGGTCGCCGGAACCCGCTGGGGCGCCTACAACGCGGTTACCGAGTACGTCGACCACCACGCCAAAGTTCGCGGTCGCGGCAATCCCGAAGCAGTCCGCGCGCTACGGGCGGTGACCCTGGGCAGCAGTGCCCAGACGCTCAAGTCCAACGCGTTCGCGATGCTGCAAACCCTCTGACCAGAAGAGAGCCGGGCCCGCCGAGCAGCCAGCCGGCGGGCCCGCCACTCTCGACTGACTACCGGGCGGAAACGCCTTCGGCGCTACCGACCTTTACACCACGAGTTCACACCGATTCGTGCGAAACAATAGTAATTCGGCGGCGCACCTTCACAAACAACAGCTTCCCTTTTCTGCAGTCCGGATTATGCCTTGGTTTCGGCGACTCCATGCAAGGCCATCGGCTCCGCATCCGCTGCGGCCTCCGGCGCGAAAACTTTTCCTAAGACGCTCGCTGCGCTCACTGAAAACTTTCCGCCCGAAACCTTGCACTACACGCCGCAACCAGCGATAAAGAGCCTGTCAGAAACGGAAAAAGAACGGCAGCAGACACCCGGGGCGACAATGGGCGACTGAACGTCATGTAAGTCATGAATGGAGGCTGATAAATGATAGAGAAAAGCAATAAAGTTGTTTTGCATAGGTGTGGCATAACCCTATATCGACCAGTAGAATAAGTGAATATAAACCCCGTCCAACCAATTTAACGGAGGCCCGAAATGTCTCAAATTACCGTCTACACCAAGCCCGCGTGCGTCCAATGCAACGCGACCTACAAAGCCCTCGACAAGCAGGGCATCGCCTACGAGACGGTTGACATCACCCTCGACAACGAAGCTCGCGACTACGTCATGGCGCTGGGTTATCTCCAGGCCCCCGTGGTCGTCGCCGGCGACCAGCACTGGGCCGGATTTCGGCCCGACCGCATCAAGGCCCTGGCCATGGCAGTGGCCTGACGGCCCGCCTCCACATGGCCAATCCCGCGAAAGGACCGTAACGACATGACAATTCACCCACTGCCCACCCTGGCCGACTACGACGAGCACGCCGAACTGGTCGGCCGCACCCGCGCCAAACTGCTCACCGAGATCGCTGCCGGCATCTCCTCGTTTCAGCTCGCCTGCCAACAGCTGGCCCAGCTGCGCGGCCCAGTCGAAGACCCCGACTTCCTCGAAGGCCGTGACGGCCGTGACGTCGCGCAGTTCCTCGACGACGGCATCCGGATCGGCCGTGCCGCCTACGCCGTGGTGCACACCATCATCGACAAGGAGATCCCGCGATGAGCCCGAGCGCCGTGCAGACCCTCGAACCGAGGGCCGCAGTGTCTGGCGATGACTCCTGGCTGTGCCCCAGCGACACCAACCTCGAGGAACGCCCCACCGACGACTGGCGGGCCGAAGCCTTCGTCCACCAGACCGAACCCCAACACCAGCTGATCGGCGCACTGCTCTGGCTGCCCGCAACCCGCGCCCGCGCCATCCTCGAGTTGGTCCCCGACACCGCGATCTGGCGGCCCCGCGCCCGCTGGGCATACCAGCTCATCCACGCACTCGTCGATGCCGGCCACGATCCCGACCCGGTCGCCGTGCTCGACCTGGCACGAACCCAGCCCAGCACATTCGCACTGTGCCCCGATCGGCCGCCGACCGCGCATCAACTCAAAGGCCTGGCCATCTACCTGTTCGACGCCTACCAGGACGCCATCGCGCCAAGGGAAAACGCCGGCCAATACGCTCGCGACGTTCTGGATGCCGCCTACCGAACCGCCTTCCGCGACCATGCGATCCGGATGCAAGAGCTCGCCGAATGCGACGTCGAACGCGAGCTGCTCACCCAGCTGTTCATAGACACCCGCAACGACCTTGCCGACCTGCGGCGCCGCGCCGAAGCCGCCGCCAAACCCGGATGGGACACCCCATGACCGCCCCGCTGCCCGACGCTGCGATCCTGCGCAATACCGCGGCCGCCGTCGCCGTCAACCACCGCCACCGCGCGGCCGCCTCGACCGCCGGCACCTGGATCGAAACGTTCAGCGTCCGCGCCCAACGGCACGCCGAACGTCACCTACGCCGCCGCCGGAGGACCGCATGAAACTCCTCCCCGGCCTCATCGCGGCGATCGCCACCGCGGCCGCGATCCTGACCACCGTTCCGGCAGCTCCCGCCGCAGCCGCGCTGCAGCTGGTCGAGCCCGGCGACCGCCTCGAAACCGCCAGCAACGCATGCACCCTCGGCTGGGTCTACATCGGTGCCGACAAACACACCTACGCCATCACAGCCGGGCACTGCGCCACCCGCCCCGGCGAAACCATCCGCGACCAATACAGCGGCGCCACAGGAACATTCATTCACACCCTGGTCGACCCACCCGGCATCGGCGGAGCCGACTACGGACTCATCGACTTCGGGCTACGCACCCTGCCCGTGCCGTTCGTCGACGACCAACCCGTCACCGCCAACAGCCACCCCGAGCCCAGGCCCGGACAGAAAGTATGTCGGGCCGGCATCACCACCGGCACCGTATGCGGAGAAGTCACCCGCAGCTTCGGCGACCACCAATACCTCACCGTCGGAATGACCCCCACCATCGGAGGCGACTCCGGTGGTCCCGTATGGACCACCGACACCGGCGACGGAACCGTCCACATCATCGGCATCTGGCTCGGCGGACGCACCACCATCGCCGGCGGAAACTTCGGCCGATTCGCCGCACTCGACGACGCTCTCACAGACCTCGGAACACAACCAATCAACACCGCGTGAACGCTGCTCTCACCTGCTGCCTCACAACCCGTTTTCGCATGGAAGCCCGGTAGTCAGCATCGCGTGCACATCGATGACGCTCCGCAAACCGACGATGCGACGACGCGATTCGTGAGACCTGCTACGGCAACATCGACCCGCCATTCACTGTCGCGGCCAGCACAGATAGCGCCTGCGCCTGCGCATACGCGATGCGCTCAGCGTTACTCAACTCATCGACGTTGATTCCCTGTAGCACCGCGAAAAGAGCTGGCGCCGCCGACTGAACCTTCGTGTCTAGTAATCCCTTTGATCCCATAAGCCCAGGGTCGCACGAACATAGGGCACCGTGATCAATCCCTGTGGCGCCGAGACCGCCCAGCGAGCGGGCAGCACCGAAGTACGCGCAGGGTGTGTGGGTGGTGGCGGTGCACTAGGTGCGCCCGCTGTGGCCACCTGCGGTGGCCATCGGGGTTGGGTGCCCGCTCACCTTTATTTGCCTGTCAGCGTGGCTCAGTCTGACCGGCCGGGACCCGTCACGGTCAACCCACACGCGAGCTGGTGTCCGCCGGCCGAGTGACCGTTTCGGCCCTATCAAAGCTCGCTGCCGCTCGCGGGCCGAAACCCCGGCTCCCACCATCGCGCGCTCTTCGGGGATTGACCGCGCCACCCTGCCGGTCCCCCTGATCCACACGCCAACCGGCGCAACCACTCCCGACACGAACGGAGAAAAACCATGTCCAAAACCATCATCACCCCCGCCGAACGCGCACTACCGAGCGCAATCATCTCCAACACCTTCATCCGGCTGCGCAGCACCCAGCATGCCGACCTGACCGTCTTCCACGCCCGCACCGAGGAAGTCCGCGTGAGCCTGAACTGGGGTGGCCTGCTGATGACCTTCCGCAACGCCGAAGCCGCGCAAGGTGTCCGCGAAGCACTCGCCGCCGCCAAAGCCACCCTGGTCCACCTCCCCGTCGACCTCGGAGCACCCCAGCCCAGCGACGAAGACCCCTACGACCGGCCCACCATCGCCATCGACTGGACCCGCCGCCCCTCCTACGGAGTGATGGAACGCTCAACCCTCACACCCGATAACCGCCGAACACTTCGCTGGACTGACGTCTACCTGGGCACCCTCACTCTGCAGATCCTCGACAGGGCGGCTTACCACTCCACCATGGACATCCTCAAACTCGCCCACCAGACCGCGGTCGCCGTCTGCCTCGACGGCGGCAAGCATCGCGCCGACCCCACCCGAGACGACTACCAGTTCGCGGTGAAACCGCGGACCACACGACGCGAACGCGGCCGCGCCTACCGCGACTGGGACGCCGCACAGCACCAATCGACCGAGTAATCCACAGCTACGAGTCGAGGGGCCCAGTTATCCACAGGGAGAGCTGCGGCCCCTCGACCTTTCAGCAAACAGCCGCGACCATACCCACATGGTCACCTGGACAATCACCACGCAACGCGACAACAGCGAACACGTCATCATCGGATCCAGCGAGAATCCCGTTCGAGCTCGCGGCGACCTCGCCGGCGCCGCACGATGCCGAATCCGTGCCGCCGCGGCCGGGACCGCTGCCGGCCTGCCGCGCTACGAACTGCGCCAGGCAGGCCATCTCGTCGCGATCATCCAAACCGGAGTCAACGAGGCCGGCCTACCCGATCACGCCGGCGCTACGCACATACTCGACCAGTTGGCGCACCCACGAAACCCCTTCGTCGCCTGAACGACTCGCCACACAAAATCCTTACCGGCCGTGGCCGAGATATCTCTCTGACCCAGCGGCTGTGTGGCGTCGGCGCACCAGATGCGACCGACGAATAGCCCACCTGACGGCGGGCTTACAAGTTGGCATTTGGCATCCCACTCACCTTTATGCCTGTCAGCAGGAGCCGCAGTGTAATCGTCGGGGCCGACCGTGGGTCAACCCACACCCGGGCCGAGCTGTGTAGGCCGAGTGACCCTTTCGGCCCAACGGTCGTGAGAATCCCCAAGGCGCTGCGCGCCCCGATCCTGGCCGCCCGGCCAGGTTCTACCCAATGTGGGAGCTTGGTCGGCCCGGCCATTTTCGTCTTCCGGTGTGGTGGTGGCGGCGCACTAGGTGCGGCCGGCAGATGGCCACCTGCGGTGGCCCGAAAGACGGTAGCCACTCACCTTTTTAGCCGTCAGCAGGGGTGCCCAGCGTAATCGGGCCGGGGCCCGTCGAGGTCAACCCACGCCCGGACTGGTGTCCGCCGGCCAAGTGACCGTTTCGGCC
>NZ_LZSY01000131.1 GCF_001665625.1 Mycolicibacterium peregrinum
CCCAACCGGGTTCGCGGCCTTTGAGTTGCAGTTCGTAGAACCGCTCTCTGTGGGCGAAGGGGGACTTGAACCCCCACGTCCCGAAGGACACTGGCACCTGAAGCCAGCGCGTCTGCCATTCCGCCACTCGCCCGAATGACCGAGGCAGCGTAACACTGCGAGCGCGCCGTTCCCAAACCAGCCGATCAGCGGGCCGATCAGGCGGCCGTCAAACTGTCAGAAAACCCTTAACCTCATCTAGATCAGGTCACTGACCTGCATCGATCGGATTCTCAGAGTTCTGTTGGTCCCGCATTACGGCACCAGGCCGATACCATGCTTGTGAGCAGTGTGGCCAGAGCGACACGCGGGAGCACGGGTGGCCGTGCCGAGGCGACGTACGACAACGAGAAAAGGCGGGCGGTGACATGGGTCTGGTCGACCGCATCGAACGCAAACTCGAGTCGACCGTCGGCGATGCGTTCGCCCGGGTCTTCGGCGGCTCGATTGTGCCCCAGGAAGTAGAGACGGCGTTGTGCCGGGAAGCCGAGTCCCGAGCCCGTACGGTGGCCGGTGGACGAGTTTTGGCACCGAACGACTACGTAATTACGCTCAGTGGCACTGACTATAAGAAAGTAAGCGCCGATACTGACCTGACCTCGACCGCGTTCGCCAAACATCTGGGGGGATTCATTCGTGATCAGGGGTGGCAAACGTATGGTGATGTGGTCGTTAGATTCGAGCAATCACCGAACTTGCACACCGGACAGTTCCGCGCACATGGCGCGGTTAACCCCGATTCGACCGCTGGCGAATCCGCGCGAGCCCAAGGCGACCATGCGTTCACCGCAGAATCAGGAGAACCACCTATGACCGATAACCCGAATTACCGCGGCGGCCAGGGACAAGGGCGGCCCGGCGACGACTATTACGACGACCGTTACGGCCACCCGCAGGATGACCCCCGTGGCGGGCAGTACCCGCCGGATCAAGGCGGCTATCCCCCGCAGGATCAGGGTGGCTACCCTCCGCAGCGCGGCGGATACGGCGGCGGCGACCGCGGTGGGTACCCCGACCAGGGTGGCTACCCGGATCAAGGCGGCTACCCCGACCAGGGTGGGTACCCCGATCAAGGCGGCTACCCCGACCAGGGCGGTTACCCCCCGCAGTCCTACGAGCAGCAGCGCCCGCCCGCCGGCTACGGCGGCCAGCAAGGCGGCCAGCCGGGCGGTGGTTATGACCGCGGCTACGGCGGACAGCCGGGTGGTGGCTACGGCCAGCCCCCGCAGGCCCCGCCGGGTGGCCAACCCGGTTACGGCGGCGCCAGCGACTACGACTACGGACGTCAGGACCCCCGCCAGGGCGGCGGCTACCCGGAGCAGGGTGGCGCTTACCCCGAACAGGGCGGCTACGGCGGCGGCGGCGGACAGTCCTACGGACGCCAGGACTACGGCCAGCCGCAGGATTATGGCCGCGGCTACGCCGAGCCCCAGCAGGGCGGCGGTTACGCGGAGCCTGGCTACGGTGACGCAGCAGGTTATGGCGAGCAGGGCGGCTTCGGCGGCGGCGACTACGGCGCACCGCAGGGCGGCCAGCCCGGTTACGGTGCCCAGCAGGGCGGCTACGGCGGCGGTGACTATGCCGCAGGTGGCGCTGCAGTCACGCTGCAGCTCGACGACGGCAGCGGCCGCACCTACCAGCTCCGTGAGGGCGCCAACGTGATCGGCCGCGGTCAGGACGCACAGTTCCGTCTGCCCGACACCGGGGTGTCACGCCGGCATCTCGAGATCCGGTGGGACGGCCAGGTCGCGTTGCTGTCAGACCTCAACTCCACCAACGGCACCACGGTGAACAACGCACCGGTGCAGGAGTGGCAGTTGGCCGACGGCGACGTGATCCGGCTGGGCCATTCCGAGATCATCGTGCGCGTGCATTGAGCGTCTGAGACCGGACACACCTGAGTGGCAAGCACCCCGCTTCGCCCTCACGGCGAACGCCGTCCAAGTATCGTGACGTTGCCGACGGTAGCTGAGCGATACCAGTGGGGCGGATACGGAGAGGACGTCAGATGCAGGGGTTAGTGCTGCAACTGACGCGTGTCGGATTCCTCCTGCTGCTGTGGCTGTTCATCTGGTCGGTGCTGCGCATCCTGCGGACCGATATCTATGCGCCCACGGGCGCTGTGATGGTGCGCCGGGGATTGGCCCTCCGCGGCTCTCTGCTGCCGAGTCGGGACGGACGTCACATCGCGCGGCAATTGGTGGTCACCGAGGGCGCACTGGCCGGTACCCGCATCACATTGGGTGCCCAGCCGGTACTGATCGGCCGTGCCGACGACTCCACTCTGGTGCTCACCGATGATTACGCTTCGACGCGCCACGCCCGGCTCTCGCCACGAGGTTCGGAGTGGTACGTCGAGGACCTAGGATCGACCAACGGCACATACCTTGACAGGGCGAAGGTGACAACAGCGGTAAGGGTTTCGATCGGGACGCCGGTCCGAATCGGTAAGACGGTAATCGAGTTGCGTCCGTGACGCCGCGCACGCGAGGAGCAGATCGGATACTGCGCATGCGAGGAGCACGAGAAACAACATGACCCTCGTACTCCGATATGCCGCGCGCAGTGACCGCGGGCTGGTTCGCGCCAACAACGAGGACTCGGTGTACGCCGGGGCGCGGTTGCTGGCACTGGCTGACGGCATGGGCGGCCACGCCGCAGGCGAAGTGGCCTCACAGCTGGTCATCGCAGCGCTCGCCCACCTCGACGACGACGAACCTGGCGGCGACCTGCTGGGCAAGCTCAACACAGCCGTGGCCCAGGGCAATGCGGCGATCGCGGCACACGTCGAGGCCGACCCTGAACTCGAGGGCATGGGCACGACGCTCACCGCGATCCTGTTCGCGGGCAACCGCCTCGGCCTGCTCCACATCGGCGATTCCCGGGGATACCTGCTGCGCGATGGCGAGCTGACCCAGATCACCAAGGACGACACCTTCGTCCAAACCCTCGTCGACGAAGGCCGGATCACGGCCGAGGAGGCCCACAGCCATCCGCAGCGCTCGCTGATCATGCGGGCGCTGACCGGCCACGAGGTCGAGCCGACCCTGATCATGCGTGAGGCCAAGGCCGGCGATCGCTACCTGCTCTGCTCGGACGGTCTGTCCGATCCGGTCAGCCACGAGACCATCCACGAGGCCCTCCAGATCGAGGACGTCGCCGAGAGCGCCGATCGGTTGATCGAGTTGGCGCTGCGCGGCGGCGGACCGGACAACGTGACCGTGGTGGTTGCCGACGTCGTCGACTACGACTACGGACAGACCCAGCCGATTCTGGCCGGTGCCGTGTCCGGGGACGACGACCAGAGCGCGCCGCCGGACACCGCTGCCGGGCGGGCTTCTGCGTTCAACCCGCGCCGCAACGAACCGAAACGAGTGGTCCCCCAGCCGGCCGAGCCGGACCGCAAGCCGCGGTCGCGACGCCGGATACTGATCGCCGCCGTACTGCTGGTGCTGGTGCTCATCTGCGGGCTGGCGATCGGGCGGCAGATCATCCGCAACAACTACTACGTCGCCGCACACGACGGCACGGTGTCGATCATGCGCGGGGTGCAGGGCTCGTTTCTGGGCATCTCCCTGCAGGAGCCGTACCGCCTGGGCTGCCTGAACGCCCGCAACGAGCTGTCGCTGATCGGTGTCGACGAGGACCGGAGCCGGCTCGACTGCCGCTTGATGGCGGTCGACGACCTGCGCCAGTCCGAGCGCACCTCGGTGGCGGCCGGCCTGCCCGGCGGCACGCAGGACGAGGCCATCAAGCAGATCAACGACATGGCCCACGGCTCCGTCCTGCCGGTGTGTGCGCCGCGCACCGCGCCGACGACATCGAGGCCCACCCCACCGCCCAGTCCGTCGCCGTCGCCGTCACCTGCTCCGGGTGTCGCGCCGACTCCGGCACCTGGCGCGGAGACACCGGCACCCGAAACGCCTGCGCCTGAATCCTCGGCGCCCGGGACCGCCGTTGTCCCGGCCCCGGTCCTACCGACACAGTCCCCGACGGTCACCGCATTGCCGCCCCCACCACAAGAACCGGGGAAGAACTGCCGAGCCGTGTCATGACGACTCAACCCCAGTCGCCGGTTACCGTCATGCCGCCGCTCCCCAATCGGCGCAACGCGGAACTGCTGCTTCTGGGGTTCGCGGCCTTCATCACCACCATCGCGCTGCTGATCGTCGAGGCCAACCAGGAGCAGGGCCTGAGCTGGGACCTCGTCGGCTACGTCGTCACCTTCATCGCCCTGATGGGCGTCGCCCACCTGGCCATCCGCCGGTTCGCGCCCTATGCCGACCCGCTGCTGCTGCCGGTCGTGGCGCTGCTCAACGGGCTGGGCCTGGTCATGATCCACCGGCTCGACTTGGCCAAGGGTGAAACCGCGACGGATGGGCTCGGTGGCACCGCGAGCCAGCAGATGACGTGGCTGCTGATCGGCGTGATCGGCTTCTCCGTCGTGGTCGCGTTGCTGACCGACCACCGCATGCTGGCCCGGTACGGGTACATCTGTGCGCTGACCGGCCTTGTGCTCCTTGTGATTCCGGCATTGCTGCCGACGAGATACTCCGAGCAGTACGGCGCCAAGATCTGGATCCAGTTCCCCGGCTTCTCGATTCAGCCCGCCGAGTTCTCCAAGATCCTGCTGCTGATCTTCTTCGCAGCGGTGCTGGTGGCCAAGCGCGATCTGTTCACGAGTGCGGGGAAACATTTCTTCGGACTCGACCTGCCGCGGCCCCGTGACCTGGCTCCCCTGCTGCTGGCCTGGGCCGCCTCGGTGGGCGTGATGGTCTTCGAAAAGGACTTGGGCACTTCCCTTCTGCTGTATGCCTCGTTCCTCGTGCTCGTCTACGTGGCTACCGAGCGCCTCAGCTGGGTGGTGATCGGGCTGACCCTGTTCGCCGCGGGAAGCGTTGTGGCATACCAGGTTTTCGGCCATGTCCGGGTGCGGGTGGAGACCTGGCTCGACCCGTTCGCCGATCCCGACGGCGCCGGCTATCAGATGGTGCAATCCCTGTTCAGCTTCGCCACCGGCGGCATCTTCGGCACCGGTCTGGGCAACGGACAACCCGGCACTGTGCCCGCCGCAGCGACGGACTTCATCATCGCCGCGATCGGCGAGGAGCTCGGATTGGTCGGGCTCGCAGGCGTTCTCATGCTCTACACGATCTTCATCATCCGTGGCATGCGCACCGCGATCGCGGTGCGTGACAGCTTCGGCAAGCTGCTGGCAGCCGGCCTGTCCGCCACCCTGGCCATCCAGCTGTTCATCGTCGTCGGAGGCGTCACCAAGCTGATTCCCCTGACCGGGCTGACCACCCCGTGGATGTCCTACGGCGGATCTTCGCTGCTGGCCAACTACATCCTGCTGGCCATCCTGGTGCGCATCTCTCACTCCGCACGGCGGCCGATCACCACCACGCCGGCGCCCAACCCCACCCCGATCGCGGCGGCCAGCACCGAGGTGATCGAGAAGGTATGAACACCTCCCTGCGCCGGGTGGCAGTCACGATCATGGTGCTGATCGTGCTGCTGTTGGCCAACGCCACGATCACCCAGGTTTTCACCGCCGACGGGCTACGTGCGGACCCGCGCAATCAGCGGGTGCTGCTCGACGAGTACTCGCGCCAGCGGGGCCAGATCACCGCAGGCGGCCAGCTGCTGGCCTATTCGAAGGCCACCGACGGCCGGTTCCGCTTCCTGCGGGTCTACCCCAACCCCGAGGTGTACGCCCCGATCACCGGCTTCTACTCGCTGGGCTATTCCAGTACCGGGCTGGAGCGGGCCGAGGACACCATCCTCAACGGCTCCGACGAGCGCCTCTTCGGCCGCCGGCTGGCCGATTTCTTCACCGGCCGCGACCCGCGCGGTGGCAATGTCGACACCACCATCAATCCGCAGGTGCAGCAGGCCGCCTGGGATGCGCTGCAGCACGGCTGCAACGACGGCCCCTGCAAGGGCTCTGTGGTGGCCCTGGAGCCCTCGACAGGCAAGATCCTTGCCATGGCGTCGTCTCCCTCGTACGACCCCAACCAACTCGCCACACACGACCTGGGCGCCCAGAGCGAGGCCTGGCAGCAGTTACGCGACAACGAGCAGTCCCCACTTCTCAACCGCGCCATCTCGGAGACCTATCCGCCGGGCTCCACGTTCAAGGTGATCACCACCGCGGCTGCGCTTCAGGCCGGCGCCACTCCGGATACCCAGCTGACCGCGGCGCCGCGGATCCCGCTGCCCGACAGCACCGCGACGCTGGAGAACTTCGGCGGATCCTCGTGCGGCCCCGGTCCCACCGCGACGCTGCGTGAGGCGTTCGCCAGATCCTGCAACACCGCGTTCGTTCAGCTGGGCCTCAACACCGGCGCCGACAAACTCAAGTCCACCGCCCAGGCGTTCGGACTCGACGAAGCCCCGCCCACCATTCCGCTACAGGTGGCCGAATCGACCACCGGTCCGATTTCGGACGCGGCGGCACTGGGTATGTCCAGCATCGGGCAGCGGGATGTCGCTTTGACACCCCTGCAAAATGCGCAGGTGGCCGCCACCATTGCGAATGACGGCATCGCCATGCGCCCGTATCTTGTGGATAGCCTAAAAGGACCCGACCTGGCCACGATCGCCACCACCGCCCCCGCCCAAGAGCGCCGGGCGGTGTCACCCCAGGTCGCAGCTACACTTACGGACTTGATGGTCGCCGCCGAGCAGGTGACTCAGCAGAAGGGAGCCATCGCCGGCGTGCAGATCGCTTCTAAGACCGGTACGGCAGAGCACGGGACGGATCCCCGTAACACTCCGCCGCATGCCTGGTACATCGCATTCGCACCGGCCAGTGACCCCAAGGTCGCGGTCTCGGTGTTGATCGAGGACGGCGGGGACCGGTTGTCGGCCACCGGCGGCGCACTCGCCGCCCCGATCGGACGTGCCACCATTTCGGCGGCACTGCGGGAGGCGTCATGAGTCACCTCGCCGGAGGCGAGAAATGAGCCCGCGCGTTGGAGTCACGCTGTCCGGGCGTTACCGGCTGCAGCGGCTGATCGCCACGGGCGGCATGGGTCAGGTCTGGGAGGCTGTCGACTCCCGGCTGGGCCGGCGCGTCGCGGTCAAGGTACTCAAGGCCGAGTTTTCCACCGATGCCGAGTTCGTCGAGCGGTTCCGGGCCGAGGCCCGCACGGTGGCCATGCTCAACCACCCCGGCATCGCCAGCGTGTACGACTACGGCGAGACCGAGCTGGACGGCGAAGGCCGCACCGCGTACCTGGTGATGGAGCTGATCAACGGCGAGCCGTTGAACTCGGTGATCAAGCGCACCGGCCGGTTGTCGCTGCGCCACGCCCTGGACATGCTCGAGCAGACGGGGCGCGCGCTGCAGGTGGCACACACCGCTGGCCTCGTGCACCGCGACGTCAAACCGGGCAACATCCTGATCACCCCAACCGGTCAGGTGAAGCTGACCGACTTCGGTATCGCCAAGGCTGTCGACGCCGCCCCGGTCACCCAGACCGGCATGGTGATGGGCACCGCCCAGTACATCGCGCCCGAACAGGCGCTTGGCCATGACGCCACCGCGGCCAGCGACGTGTACTCCCTGGGAGTCGTCGGCTACGAATCTGTCTCCGGCAAGCGGCCGTTCACCGGCGACGGTGCACTGACGGTGGCGATGAAGCACATCAAGGAGACCCCGCCGCCGCTGCCCGCCGATCTGCCGCCCAACGTGCGCGAGCTGATCGAGATCACCCTGGTGAAGAACCCGGGGATGCGTTACAAGTCGGGCGGCCCCTTCGCCGACGCGGTCGCCGCGGTGCGCTCCGGTCGTCGTCCCCCGCGTCCCAACCAGGCTCCGACGCTCGGTCGGGCCGCCCCGGCGGCGGTTCCGTCGGCAGCGCAGGCGCGCGCCGCAGCGGACCTCAGCGGCCGCACCCCGGTGACCGCCACCCGGGCCAGGCCGACCACGGCCGCACACCGGCCCGCGCCCGCCCCGCGACGCACGTTCTCGTCGGGTCAACGTGCCCTGCTGTGGGCCGCCGGGGTACTCGGCGCGCTGGCAATCGTGATTGCCATCCTGATCGTCCTCAATGCTCAGGACCGCAAGGATCAACCCCCGCCCACCGTCACCGACACGGTGACCCAGACGACGCCCTACCAAACGCCGGCAGCGTTGCCGGACCTGGCATTCCACGCGATCGTGCCCAGGGGAGCCGCCGCTCAGGTTGTCCCGAAGGCACCAGAACAGATACTGCAATGACGACGCCTCAGCATCTCTCTGACCGATATGAACTCGGTGAAATCCTCGGCTTCGGCGGCATGTCCGAAGTCCACATCGCACGCGATACGCGGTTGCACCGCGATGTCGCGGTCAAGGTCCTGCGCGCCGACCTGGCCCGCGACCCCAGCTTCTACCTGCGTTTCCGCCGGGAAGCGCAGAACGCGGCCGCGCTGAACCATCCCGCCATCGTTGCGGTGTACGACACCGGCGAGGCCGAGACACCCAACGGGCCGCTGCCCTACATCGTCATGGAGTACGTCGACGGTGTGACGCTGCGCGACATCGTGCACACCGAGGGTCCGATCCCGCCGAAGCGCGCGATCGAGATCATCGCCGACGCCTGCCAGGCGCTGAACTTCAGCCACCAGCACGGCATCGTGCACCGGGACGTCAAGCCGGCCAACATCATGATCAGCAAGGCCAATGCTGTGAAGGTGATGGACTTCGGTATCGCGCGGGCCCTGGCCGATACCGGCAACAGCGTCACGCAGACCGCCGCGGTGATCGGCACCGCGCAGTACCTGTCGCCCGAGCAGGCCCGCGGGGAAACCGTCGACGCTCGTTCCGACGTGTACTCACTGGGCTGTGTGCTCTACGAAATCCTCACGGGCGAACCACCTTTCATCGGTGACTCTCCGGTGGCAGTGGCCTATCAGCATGTCCGCGAGGATCCGGTCCCGCCGTCGAGCCGGCACACGGGCATCTCCCCAGAGCTCGACGCCGTCGTGCTCAAGGCACTGGCCAAGAATCCGGACAATCGCTACCAGACCGCGGCCGACATGCGCACTGATCTGATCCGCGTGCACAGCGGCGAGGCTCCCGAGGCACCCAAGGTGCTCACCGACGCCGAGCGGACGTCGATGATGAACTCCGGGCCGATGCTGACCCAGGGTGGCGCTGCGCCCACCCAGAACCTGGTGGTGCCTCGCCCCGCCGACCGCAACGCCTCGCTGGCCCGTTGGCTGATCGCCGTCGCGGTACTGGCGGTGCTGACTGTCGTGGTGACGGTCGCGATCAACATGTTCGACGGCAAGCCACGCGACGTGCAGGTGCCCGACGTGAGCAGTCAGCGTTCGGCCGACGCCGTCGCCACACTGCAGAACCGCGGGTTCAAGACCCGCACCGAAGACAAGCCGGACAACCAGATTCGGCCGGGGTACGTCATCAGCACCGACCCGGGGGCCAACAGCATGGCGGCCGCCGGTGACGAGATCACCGTGAACGTCTCCCGCGGACCCGAGCAGGCCCAGATCCCCGACGTCGCCGGCCTGTCCCCGAGCCAGGCCCGACAGAAGCTGAAGGACGCCGGGTTCGACAAGGTCAAGGAATCGGCGAGCCCGTCGACGCCGGAGCAGAAGGGCCGGGTGCTGGCCACCAACCCGCCGGCCAACCAAACCGCGGGGATCATCTACGAGGTCACCCTGGTGGTGGGTTCGGGCCCCGAGGACACCTCGGTTCCCGATTGCAAGGGTCAGAGCGCCGATGTGTGTAAGCAGATTTTGACCGCCTCGGGCTTCACCAACACCGTGGTCATCGACGTCGACAACACGGCGTCTCCAGGGCAGGTGGTGGGTACCGAACCAGCCGCCGGCACGTCGGTTCCCAAGGACACGCCGATCCAGATCCACGTTTCCAAGGGCAACCAGTTCGTCATGCCCAACCTGGTCGGCCAGGTCTGGGACGACGTCTATCCGCGACTGACCTCTCTCGGCTGGACCGGGGTACTGGACAAGGGGCCTGACATCCGCGACAGCGGTCAGCGCACCAACGCCGTCGTCACCCAGAGTCCGCCGGCGGGCAGCGCGGTGAACTTCGGGGCGAAGGTCACGCTGAGCTTCGCGTCGTAGCCGCCGCTACGGCGTGGGCCACCTCGGCCTCGAGCGCGGCCACCAGACGTTCCTCCGGGGCGGCACCGCAGACGCCGAGCCAGTTGGCCAGCATGCGGTGCCCACCCTGGGTCAGGATCGACTCCGGGTGGAACTGCACGCCGTGGATGGGGAGCTCGGTGTGCCGCACCGCCATGATCACTCCGCTGTCGGTCCGCCCGATCACCTCGAGCTCGTCCGGCACGGTCTCGGGCAGGATCGTCAACGAGTGGTAGCGGGTCGCGGTGAACGGATCGGGGAGACCCTTGAGCACGCCGGCGTCGGAGTGATGCACCACGCTGGTCTTGCCGTGCAGCAGTTCGGGTGCGCGGTCGACCGTGCCGCCGAAGGCGACCCCGATGGCCTGATGCCCCAGGCAGACGCCGAGTAGGGGAGTGCCTGCCGCCGCGCACGCGTGTACGAGCGGGATCGTGGCGCCGGCCCGTTCCGGGGTGCCGGGGCCGGGGCTGAGCAGCACGCCGTCGAAGTCGGCTGCCACCTTGGCGAGGTCCGCCTCGGTGGCCAGGCGCTCATCGTCGTTGCGCCAGACCTGCGCGTCCACCCCGAGCTGGCCCAGATACTGGACCAGGTTGAACACGAAGCTGTCATAGTTGTCGACGACCAGAACCTGCATCGGCCCAGGTTACTGGATGATCCAGGGCATCGATTCTGCGGTGACGGCGGTCTGTACTCGCACTTTTGCGCCCTGGTCGCAGAGTCAGCGCAGACAGAGATCAATAGCCGACAGGGCCCGCAGGTTTCGCGTAGCGCATCCGCACCGGCTCGGTGTGCCCCGTCAGCTCTACCTCGGCCCGGGGCTCCTCGACATAGCCCAATCCGAAGCGCACCACGTACTGCTTGTACAGGGTGACCAGTGGGGCTGCCGCGAGCGCGGCCTGCATGGCCGGGGCGTCGCCGATCGCGGTGATCACGTAGGGCGGACTGTAGGTGCGGCCGTTGAGCAGCAGGGTGTTGCCAACGCAGCGGGGCGCCGAGGTCGCGATGATGCGTTGGTCCTGCATCTGGATGCCTTCAGCACCGGCACTCCACAGCGCATTGAGGACGGCCTGGATGTCCTGTTGATGTACCACGAGGTCGTCGGGGGAGGCGTCGCGGGGGAAGCGCCCCTGGGCGTCGCGTTGGGCATCGTTGAGGGTGACCACCAGGCCAGGCCCACGCATCGGCACTGTGCCCGCGTCCACGGCCAACTGGGCCGAACGTCGGGTGATGGCCTCGAGGGCCGCGTGGGAGCCTGGCGATCCGCCGTGGTGACTGTCGATCTCGGTGGCCAGCGAGTCGCGCTGGGCCGTGAGCCGGTCGACGGACTGTTGGGCCTCACGCACCAGGTCGACGAGCCGGGGTGCGTCGCTGCGGCGAATCTCGTCACCACCCGAGACCCCGTGGGTGGCGGCCAGCAACAAACCGGCGGCCAGGCAGACCACCGGGACGCCGAAGCGCCAAGGGGATCGATCCGGTTGGTCCATCGCAGTCTCTCCTGGACGTGCAGCTACGTTAGGCTCGTGAGGCATCCTGCCTCATCGTCGCACCGTGTGACGCCGACTGTCCGCGAAGGTACCCATGCCCAAGTCCAAAGTCCGTAAGAAGAACGATTTCACCATCAAGCAGGTGAGCCGGACTCCGGTCAAGGTGAAAGCCGGACCGTCGAGTGTGTGGTTCGTCGCGCTGTTCATCGGTCTCATGCTGTTCGGCCTGTTGTGGCTGCTGGTTTTCCAGCTCGCCGCGACCAACCCCGTGGACACCCCGTCCTTCCTTCAGTGGATGGCCGATATGGGTCCGTGGAACTACGCGGTCGCCTTTGCCTTCATGATCACCGGGCTGTTGCTCACGATGCGCTGGCGCTGATCCGGGGGCAGACGATAATGAATTCATCTTACGTTTTCAGCGTTACCAGCTCAGCAACGCCGCCGATGCTCAATCACATCGTTGTGATTCATCCCCATTGGGGATAGCACCTGTGGATAACTCCATTAGTCGCGGTAAGAGGGTGTGAAGAACCCGTGCAGCAAACTCATTGGAGCCCACCGGCCGCTGGAGTCGCAGGTTGCGCCGTAGCCGGACTAGCGATGGCTATCGCAGCTGTGACCGTGATCACAGACCCGCCCGGACGTGTTCTTGCCGGCATAGCTGGGGTGGGATTGCTCACGTTCGCAACATTGTCGTGGCGAGCCCGGCCGAAACTGGCAATCAACCAAGACAGTCTCACCGTCGCCGGTTGGCTGCGGACCCGGACGTATCGTCGCAATGAGATCCGGAAGATCCGCATCACCGAGTTCCGTCGCATCGCCCGCAAGGTCCGCCTGCTCGAGATCGACACGGTCGACGACCGGCTGGAGGTCCTCACGCGGTGGGACCTGGGAACAGACCCGCTCGACGTCCTCGACGCGCTCACCCAGGCCGGTTTCTCGACCGGCTAGGCCCGGAAATGAAAATTCCCCACACAACACGCGACGCCCCCGAGTCCGGGGGCGTCGCGCATTGGTATGTGCGGGGAAGTGCCCGTTATGACACGGTGATCGATTCCACGACGACCGGGTCGGTCGGGCGGTCGGAGCGATCGGTCGGGGTGGAGGCGATCGCGTCGACCACCTTCTGCGACTCGGCGTCGACGACCTCACCGAAGATGGTGTGGCGACGGTTCAGGTGCGGCGTCTTGCCGACCGTGATGAAGAACTGCGAGCCGTTGGTGCCCGGCCCGGCGTTGGCCATGGCCAGCAGGTAGGGCTTGTCGAACTGGAGCTCAGGGTGGAACTCGTCGGCGAACTTGTAGCCTGCGTCGCCACGGCCGGTACCGGTCGGGTCACCGCCCTGGATCATGAAGCCGTCGATCACCCGGTGGAAGATGACGCCGTCGTAGAACGGACCGGAGGTGCCGCCCGAGGCGTTCTCGGTGGTGTAGTCCTTGGTGCCCTGCGCCAAGCCGACGAAGTTGGCCACGGTCTTGGGAGCGTGGTTTCCGAACAGTGCGATCTTGATGTCGCCGCGGTTGGTGTGCAATGTCGCCGTCGCGGTCTGAATGGGGCTCGTCACGGCTACTCAGTCTGCCATCCCGGTTCGCGGCGAGGGTCAGATACCCCACCAAGCGCCCCAGACCCGCGCAGAGATGGCAGTCTGGATCTCAGCCGACAGATGGCCCACCCGGGTCCGTCGCCAGTGTCCCGCCAGTGCCCAGAAAGGTGCCAGATGACCGCGAACGTCGATACCCGGTTGGCCCCCCGTCAGCGCCTAGCCCGCGGCTTGAAATACAGCGCTGTCGGTCCGGTCGACGTGACCCGCGGCGTGGTGGGCCTGAGCGCCAACACCGTGTCCGCCGTTGCCGCCGGGCTGCGCAAGCGCTACGACTCGGGCAAGCTGCGCCGTCAGCTCACCGCCGCCGCGGAAGCGGTGGCGGCGTTGCCCGAGGTACTGCAGGAGGCGGCGGCAGCACCCGAGCCCAAGCGACGTCGCCGCCGGTTGGTGCTCGCCGGGGTCGCCGCGGCAGTCCTTGCCGGTGGGGCCGTGACGTTCTCGATCGTGCGGCGGTCCACTCGGCCCGAGCCCTCTCCGCTGCCGCCCAGCGTCGAGGTCAATCCGAAGCCCTGACGCGGTAGCCGCTGCGCGCCCGGCTATTCGTTGAACTGCGCCTCTGCCGGGTCGCACACCTTCCACGCGCCCGATTCCTTGCGCAAGTACAGCGAACCGGAGTGCTCGGAGTTCGGTCGCAGGAATTGGACCTGCGCCACATCGTCTTTCACCGTGACGCCCGTGACTTCGAACGGCTGGCGGTTGTCCTTGGCCCCCGGACCCAAATCGCCAGGGTCGAAGCCGTCGCCGTCGGTGACCAGGTCATGCTCCTCCTGACAGAGTGTCGCCAGCATCTTGTCCTGATCCTGGGTGTCTATCGCTTCGGCGAATTGAGAAGCGACGTCCTTGATCGCACCCTTTTCCCGACTCCCCGAAAACCACATCCAACCGCCGACACCGCACAGGATCAGTAGCACCGGCACGGCGATCGCCAACGCGATCAACAACTTCGACCTGCCCGCACTCCTTCCGGGCTGCTCCTGCTGATATCCCTGCCACGGTTGCGGAAATCCCGACTGCGGAATCCCATAGACCGGCGGGGCGCCGCCGGGCGTCGGGTATCCCGATGGGGGATAGCTCGGCGGCTGTCCGTAACCCGTTGGCGGACAAGGCTGTTGCGGCGACGCCCAGTCAGGCGCGCCGGGACGGTTCGGGTCACCACCAAACGGTGACGTCGGTCCTGTCATCACACCTCACTCCACCTTGCCTTTTGCGGTCAATTCGGCGGCCACTTGATCGAAGCCGATCTCCAGCCGACTCACTCTCCGTTGGCCCTCACGAGGTTGTCGATGATGTCCTGCAGCTGATTTCGGGTCTCGTTCTGTAGCTGTATCTGTTTTCCCGCCCAGCTCCGGTCCGCCTCGGGCAGCATGCGTGCAGCGCTGCCCGAATACTCGGCGGTATTCGCAGTCCAGGACATCCATTGGAAGTTCAGCGGTACCTGCGACAGCAGATACATCTGATCCGAGGTCAACTTCAGGAAACCAGGAAGCTTGATCAGCTCCGCCAGCGGAACAATGTGGTCCGGCACGACTTTCGCGTCGCCGGCCGGTGTCTCTCCGATCTTCTGTCCCGGATAGGCCGGGTCGGGGGCTCCTGCCGGCGGCGCGGCCGCACCGGCAAGGTGGATATCTTTCGGCACGTTCCTCGAGCTGTCTCCGCGCAGAGCTTCGTACAGTGGCCGTTCCGGCGCGTCCTTGGGCATGGTTTCCCGATCCCCCTTGCGGACGGCCGGCGGCTGATAGCCCGCGGGGATACCTTTCCTCGCGTCGTCGATCGCGAGCCGTTGCGCTGCCGTGGGCGTGGCCAGCTGTAGCCCTGACGGGTCCTTGGGCGTCAGCACCGCGACTGCGGCGTCGCACGCGTCGATACGCGGCATCAGCGCGCTGCGGTCGGCCTCGAGCTGTACCTTCTCCGCGTTGAACACATCGACAGCGGCATGGTCGTAGGCGTTGACGGAGCCGGTCCGGCTGTTGTGATCGTTCGCGCGCTGTATCCACGCATCAAGTTGGGCAGCGGGGTCGGGGCACACCTGATGCAGGATGTCGGCGCGAGCCACAGACAAGACGGGCCCCGCGATGACGGACGCCCACATCAGCCCCGCTGCGAATACCGGCGCGAGCAACACGCGCACCATTCTGCTGACCACCACTTGCCCCCCGACTGCCCGAAAACTCCCGGCCACATTCAAGCACGCAGGTTATGGCCGGCCTGTGGTCGGAAACAAGAAAAGCGGCCCCGGATGGCTGTCACCGGAACCGCTTTGACCGAACTTTGATTGTGGAGCCTAGGAGATTCGATATCTCTAGGTGGCGCAAAGGTATCCACGACGTACACGACGGCTGCTAGTTCGGAGCGCAAGCGCCTGTCGTGAACGAGTTATCTCTAGCTGATCCGCGACGACGTGTTGGCGGTGGCCTGCGTCGTTCTTGCGCCGATGGACCTTGGGTTCTTGGGGAGCGCGTATGCCTGATCTGTCGGAGTGATATGGCATCGTCGATTTATGGAGGCTCCCAACCAGGTCATCTGCGAGTGCTGCGACTTGAGCGTGCCCGAACGTCTAGCGTCGGCGGACCGCAACGCCCATGGGCTGGTACGGGGCTGGATATGCCGCCAATGCAATGAGCACCGCGGTGACCCGTTGAAGACCGCTCGGGACCACGAATACGAGGTGCGGGTCCGTTGGGGAGAAACCGCCGACGAGTTGAACGCTGCATTGGACCGCGCTGACAACTACCGCAAGAAGATGCTCGCAGCCTTCGCATCACGAGACAATGTGCTGCGCCAGTTCGAGAAGCTGAGCCGTCACCATCACGAGATTGGCCACGGCTGTGTCTGCGGCAAGCGACGATGCGAAGTACTCGCCATCGTCGACGTCGACTGGATCAACGATCACATTCGACGGCTCCACGACCGCGAGGCAATGTAGCCAGACTGATCAGGTCTGCACGTTCTCGGAGGCCGCCGCGCTGCTCGGCGTTGTCAGGCCGAGCTCGTGAGCACGTTTCCAGGCTGCGGCTAGATTGGCAGCCCGGCTGTCGGCTGACACCTCGCACAGGAACTGGCTGCATTCTTTTTTGTTGGTCTGCCAACGTAGTTCGGCGTACAGACGCAGGTAGCGGCGTCGGAGGATAACCCGCCCGAGGGCACCGCAGTCCTGCATGACGCGACAACCGCGACCACCTGCGGCCTGGTCTTGTTCGAGTGCTTGGGACTGTTTGGTCCAGTAGGGATGGACCCGCCACTGGGTGTCGCGGACAGGTGTCTTGTTCCAGCCCACGGTCGAACCTCGGCGTCTTTACACCATGGTGAGGTGTCGGCTGACGGGTTGATCGCTTGCGGTGCCAAATAGGTCAGCGCGTTGTGTGCTTGTGAGCAGGGTGATTTCGTCGAGTTCGCTGGTGGTGTATCCGGCCGCCACGAGTTGTTTGAGCACTGAGCTGGTGAGTTTGGGTTGTTCTGCGGCGACGCCGGCCCGGGCCCCGTACATGCGGCCGGTCTCGTTGAGCAGCCGGAACATGGATCGGTACTGATAGTCGGACAAGGTGCCGCGTTCGCGGGCACGCATAACCAGTGACGACACGCTCACGCCCCAGGTCAGGCGCAGCTCGTCGAGTTCGTGGACGGTGCGAATGGAGACCCGGTCCAGATCGAACGCGATGTCGTCGATGGGCGCCAGGAATTCGGCGGCGAACGCGGTGGCACGGCGTTCGGTCTCTGTTGGGCTGACCAAGGTCATCGCGTCCATCACGAGGTGGCCGAGTTCGTGGGCGAGGGTCATCCGCATGCGGTCAGGCGGCAAGGCTGCGTTGACGTACACCAGATGCGGATGGTGCTGGTTTGCCCGCAGGGTGACAGCGTCGATCTCGCGGTCGGCGAAATCTTCCAGGACGACGAAAATCCCTGCAGCTTCCAGTAATTCGGCCATAGAGCGGATCGGACCGGCCACCCGCCAGAGGCGCCGCAGCACCTGCGCGGCGGTGATTTCGCCGTGCTCGGCGGCGTAGTCAGCGGGGTCGAGTTCGGGCAGCGAGAGCACGGGGTTAAGGTCCGCGCGGGCGCCGATACGCCCCAACCGCATCGCGATGAGGTTCGCTCGCGCCCAGACACGGTCACGTTTCCACTCCGCGGTGCTGGCGTTGGCGCGGAAGTGGGTGCCTTCGGCCGGCGACCGGGTGAACGGGACGCACAACGCCTCCGGTGGGCACTGCAGCACTCTCGCGTAATCGAGCAGGGCTTTCCCGGCCAGAGGCAGGACACCGGATTCGACCTTGCTCACGTGTGACGCCGATACACCGACCTGGTCGGCCAACTTCTTCTTCGACCAGCCGCAGGCGAGTCTGGTCAGCTGCACCATCACGTTGTTCGCCTCAGCGTAGGGCTCCGGTGCCGTCACAGATCAACTCCCCATCCGTCTCGGTGCTCGTTTCTGGACACTAACCCTCCGTCGAGCCGGCGCCCTGCAGAAACACCGTGTGATCTGCGTCTTTCTCGATTCTGCGGCTTTTCGACCTGCGACAAGAGTGGCTGGTGTGACTCAAAGCTCACCGTAGCGCTCATCTCGCCGTCGATACGCAGATGTGCTGGTACGGCGTGGCGCACGCGGCAAACCTTACCACGGTCAGCACGATTCTGGGCAAGATTTTCAATCGAAAGGTGCAGTCGTGACGGCGCTCTTTGAGGATTCCGAGCCGCGGGACCGCGCGGTGTCGCGTAAGGAGGCGACCCGCTTGCTGCGGCAGGTCACTACCGGGGTGGGAGCGCTGCTCCTTGCCGCTGTCGATGACTGGAATGCCCTGTCCGAGCGGCACGCTGCGCATCTGCGCACCGAGTTGCACGGGCTGCTCCGCGGTTCTCATGTCGCCGCTCTCACCGCGGCAAGCACTGCGGTATGGCTCGGCACGCAGGGCATGCACCCGCCCGGTCACATCGTGTCGAAACCGCATCGGTGGCCGATGATCAGCAGCCACGGCAAGACCTACATGGCCATCCACCACTACGAGATGGAACCGACCAATGCACGACGCACCGCGTTCTGCAACCAGGACTCCGAAACCTTGCGGCTCATCGATGCCGAAACCTCGGGTCTGATAGGTAATCCCACGCATTGCGAATTGACGTGGGACTACGACCCTTACACCGATACGCACATCCGCCGGATCTGGGTCAGCGCCCCCAGCGTCGACTGGGACAGATTCGAAATTCCCATGGCCAAAGCCCAAGCCCAGCTCGCGGCCTGGCGCAAACGCAAAATGAAGTGGCTACCGGCAGAACTGCCCGCCGACATGCATGCGGTGGCACCGTTGGCGGCCCGCGACGCAGACGACCGTCTCCGGCCGGGTATCGAGGTTCAACCGCCGCAGCGCTCAAAGGACGCCGGGGACGCCCAGTGAGGGCGGCACCGGTGACCGTGCACGGGCAACCGTCGTGGACGGTGGTCGACGACCATGGGTTGCCGATCGGAGAGGTCGAGCAGTTCCTGCACTGGTTGCGGGCAGTGGGACGCTCACAGAACACCGTCCGGTCCTATGCACGGCATCTGAGCCTGTTCTACCGGTGGCTTGCCGCACGCGGAATCGCCTGGGACGCCGTCGCCTTCGACGGGCTGTGCGACTTTGTGGGGGCGCTGTCGGTGGGATTGCCGCCGCTGCAGACCTGGCGTAACGGCCGGTCAGCGGCAACAGTGAAGGCTGTCAGCGCGGGTGTTCGTGAGTTCTATGAGTTCCACCGCGTGGAGGGCCGGGGACCGGCCGAGTTGGTGCTGACCCGCAACCCATCGAGGCTGCCGCGCCGATCGCACAGCTTCCTCGCGCACGTCAAGCAGCGGCGCCCAAGTGAGATCTCACGGCTGGTCAGGCGCGGTAAGTCTGCGGCAGAGACGGTACAGGTGATCGACTTCGAGACCGACTTCACCCGGCTACTGGAGGCAGCATCCACTGACCGGGACCGGCTGCTGCTCTCGGCGTTGTATGACCTGGGGCTGCGGGTGGGCCAAGCCCTGGGGCTGCACCACGGCGACCTAGACCCGATGCGCCGACGAGTGCGGGTGTGCCGCCGGGAAGACAACCAGAACGGGGCCTTGTCCAAGCAGCGAGCGCAGTTCACCGTGGACGCACCCCGCCGTTTCTTCGACCTGTACGCCGCCTACCTGCTCGGCGAAATCACCGGTGTGGACAGCGATTACGTATTCGTGAACCTGTCCCGACCTCCGGTGGGCGGCCCGCTGTCGTACTCGAACGCCTACCAACTCGTGGAGCGCATCGGCACGTCCGCAGGCATCGACGACCTGCATCCCCACACGCTGAGGCACACTCACGCCACGGCCCTGGCGCGGGCGGGATGGACGGCCGCCGAGATCGCCGCCCGGCTCGGGCAATCGCACGCCTCCAGCGCCGACGTGTACATCCACCTCGCTGGCGATGATCTGGCCGACCGGCTGCGCCGCACCGAACATCTGGTCTGGCGGGCACCGCAGAACGGAGCCGGTGATGCCACGCCGTGAATCCCGAAGCAACTCCGCCCCCACGGCTTTCCGCCCGTCACTGCGGGTGCCCGACGGCCCGTGGTGCCAGCCAACCTGGCAGGTGGTCGAGGTGCCCGGGGATCGCCGCAGGCAGGCTGCGGAGCCGTGCGCGGTCGACGACTGTGGCGGCGAGCGGTACTGGCTGGGCGGCCCCCGCGAGAACTCCGCCGCCAGATCCGGGCTGTGCTACGCGCACTACTTCCAATGGTTTCGCGCCGGCCAGCCCGCCGACTTCAACGCCTGGGCCAAGACCGAGTCGACACCGGTGGGCCCGCCGCGCGGACGCCCTTCCACCCGCATGGTCGACTTCCGACGGCTCCCACCGACCGCTGCCGACGAAATCCGGTTCGTCGTGGCCACCAAAGTCGGGAGGGGAGACTGGACGCCCAACGCCAGCCTCCGACGAGTCCTCGTGGTGCTCGTCGACACCGCCCAGGGCCGGATCACGGACTCACTGACCGAACGGCCCGTGCACGATTGGCTTCTGCTCTGCCGACAGCACTGGCCGTACGAGAGCCAATTCGACTCGCTGTGCGCACCCTACATCCGGCGTTTCTTCCGCCTGCTCGACGGCGCAACCAATCCCGACCCGTGGACGGACGATCATTGGTTCTGGCGCGACGGCTTCGAGTTCGTCCTCGATGCCACCCAATCGGGATCCACGCACACCGCCGTCGACTGGTCATCGGTGCCGGTGCCATGGCTGAAGGATGCCGTCAAAAAGCTTGCACGACAACAGCTCACCACGGCGACCTTGTCCTGGGGAACGCTGACCCAGTGGGTGCGCGCAACCCGCCAGCTCGCCCGATTCCTCACCCACGACGGCACGGTCCCCGATCCATCAGATGTGACCCGTTCAGTGTTCCTCGACTATCTGGCCTGGACACGGCGTAGCGACACTGACGCCGACCCTCGGTTGGCTAACACCGGCGCATATCTACTGGAGTCGCTGCACGACACCGGGCTCGTCTCAGACCTGGGATCATCGATGTTTCTACGCCGCGGAGAGAACGTCCACCGAAAGACCCGCAACCCTCGCCCCTTCCCGCCCGATGTCATCGAGCGCATCGACACCCTGATCGTCGACAACCCCGAAACCGACCCGACGCTACGGGCGATGATCGCCACGACCCGATGGGCGGGATGCCGAATCTCCGAATTGGTGGCCCTCCCGCTCGACTGCCTGCACCACTCGGACGGAGGGCACTGGATCGAATACTGGATGACCAAGACCAATTCCTGGCGCCGGTTTCCCATCCCGGACACCTTGGCCACGGTGATCCTGGCGCAGCAGACCCGTGTTCGAGACATCTACGGACCCGATGCCACGCACCTGTTTCCCGGCGCACGATCGAACGCGACCGCCGGCCGCACCCAGTCCTGGTCCACCAGCGGTCTGCGACACCGCCTCTCAGCCCTCTTTCGCGAACACGGAATCACCTCGTCGACGACCACCGGCGAGTCGATTTCCGGCGGGGACGTCCACCGCTTCCGCCACACCGTCGGGATGACGCTGCTCAACAACGGATGGACTCAACAAGAAGTCCGAGACTTCCTCGGCCATCAGAGCGACACCATGACCTCGACATACGCGCGGATCACCGACGACACACTTGCCCGCAAATCACGCGAATTCTGGGACAACAAGCCGGAGAGCCGCTCCGAGGGCGACGCGGGTGTTGAACGGCTCCGCGCACGCTTCACCGCGGCCCTGCCGAACGGGTTCTGCACGCTGCCGTCGGCGCAACGCTGCGAGTTTCGGCCCAATCCCTGCCTGGACTGCTCGTTCCACGACCCCGGCGGCCGCGTCTTCCTCGGAACCCACATCGCTCACCGAGACCAGCTCCAACGCCTCGCTGCCGACGCTGCCGAACGCGGCGACACCGAAGCGGCGGAGCTGAATACGACGATGCTCGACAAAGTCACCAAGCTGATCGGCGAAATCGATCCGGACGCCCCACTGGAGACATCATGACCGCCGACGACCGAGAACTCCGCACCGCCCGTCTCGCCGAAGCCGCAGCGGCCCGCACCGCCGACGCGGCGGCCCGAGCCCGCAGAGCCATCACCAAACTGCACGCCACCGGGCAGCCGATCACCTTCGTCTCGGTGGCCCGCACCGCGGGAGTGTCGACCAGCTTTCTGTATCAGCACCCCGACCTTCGGCGTGAAGTCCGAGAGCGACGTAGCCCTGCCGCCAGCCGCACCTCGACATCAACAGCCAGCTCGGCGACAGTGGAGTCGCTGCGCACCAAACTTGCTGTGGCCGTGCAACGTAACCGTGACCTCACCGAGGAGGTCGCGGTTCTACGCGCCGAGAACGAAGCCCTGCGCAGCCGAGTCCTAGAACAGCGCTCGACGCGAACACAATCGGCGACACCGTCATCGTGACCAACTGCTCGCCCAAGTGGAGGCTGCGCTACAGCTCCGCTCGATGAGCCGACGGCGCCCTTCGACCGTCAGCGGCGCGTTCTTGGGGTCACCGGGCCGCGCCGGGCGCGGACGCACGGCGGGCAGTGTCGCGGTTGTCGACGGCGTGGCGGACCTCGGTGATGGCTGCTCGGATCATGTTTCCGTACGTATCGTCGTCGAGCGACGCTATGTGCTGCTCGGCGTTGTTGATGTGCTCGGAGGCTGCTTCGAACGCGCCTAGGCGGCGGAGCTTGTCGGCGATGTTGACATGGAGGCTCGGGTAGAAGCCGGCGACGTGAAGGCTGGCGTGATACTGCTGGGCTCGATCGTCGCTGAGGACCTCGGCGGCATCGAGAGCACGCACATCCCAGATGAGTGCCACGGCGGGATCTTCGTGGAGTTCAGCCAGGTAGTGGGCGAGAGTGCAGCGGTGGAACGGGTCGCCTGTCACTCCGACTTGTTTCCAGATCGCGAGCAGGTCGCGTCGAGCCGACTCGCTGTCGCCGTCGCGGCCGAGGAGAATTGCTGTGGTGATGGCTTCCATTGTTGGGTCGGGCGAGGTGGCGTTTGCGGTCATGAGAGTTGTTCTGTCCTTTCGGTTTAGGGTGATTACGGCTTTCAGGCCGTCGTTCGGATCGCGGTGTTAAGTCACGACGAAGAATTCAGACACGGCATGACGAGCGTGGTGAAGTCGCCGTCGTCGGCCGACCGGACGGTGGCTGGTTGGTCGGGCCCGCGGAGGTCGAGCATTAAGTCGCTGCCGAGTGCGTGGATCACGGCTGGGTACAACGTGGTCAGCTCGAACCAGACCGTCAGGTCGGGGCCGGATGCGGTTCCGTCGAGTTCCACGGCGCCCTCGGGCAGCAGGAGGCTCGGCCGGTCGGCCGCTATCCGAAGGCCGACCTTCTCTGGCGCCCCTCGCTCCAGGGTCCTGAGGAGGTTCTGCTTCTCGACGGTGACGCGATGTGCCACGGGGGGAAGTGAACTGACCAGGAGCTTGTGGTCAGGGAAGACCTCGGTCAGCAGACGGCAGTGCGCGACGGTGTCGACCATGCGGAGGCCAAGGTTTCCTTCGCTTGCCTCCAGCGTCACGACTGGGGTTCGTCGAAGCCGCCAGGCTGCCGCCTGGAGGTCATCGCCGGCCAGCGTCCCTGCCCAGGAAGCGGCAGACGGCCGGTTGGGCACCAGGGTCCGTGTGGCCAGGCGGTAACGATCGGTCGCGATCAGCGTGACGGCGTCCGGCTGTGTTTCCAGGCGTACACCATTGAGGACCGGGATGTCGGGATCGTGGATCGTGGTGGCTACGATCTGGTCGATGGCCGCCGCGAGGACCGGACCCGAGAGCGCGCAAATGCTGAGGCGAGTCTCCTCGCCGAGGGACGCTTTGAGCGTCGTGGCGGCTCGTTGAATTCCGGTCGCCTCCGCGGCGACCTTGGCGACTTGATCGTCGATCAGCAGCGCCGCCTCCTGGGTGCTGGCGGTCAAGAACCTGCCGATGGTGGGCAGCGGCATCCCGATCTCACGCAGCTGACGCAACTGCGAGGCACGAACGAGCTGCGACTCGCTATAGAGCCGGTACCCCGTGAGCGGGTCAACCTGTTCGGGATGAAGCACGCCTGCATCGTCATAAAACCGCAAAGCACTCGCAGTCAGTCCGGCGAGCTTGGCGAATGCACCGATCGACATCAACTCTGGGTCAGCCATCCGAACATCGTCGGGCCTCAACCAACTTGAATGTCAACCGCGGCGACAGCCGTCAACAACGTCTCGCCCACTCACTTAGCCTTTAGCGCTCGAAAACCGGTGGTGCAGAGTCGCTGAGAGCTACTACCATGCTGCCGAGCCAAGTCGTCTAGTCGGAGAATATGCCGTTGTACACCGTGTGAGACCTCCCAAGCGCTGATTGATCACGCGTCGCACATGCGTGCGCCGCGCGTCTTTTTGGTGCGGACTTCTCACTGAAACAGGTGTATTTCTGTGCTCAAAAACTGGGCGGTCGTGCCCACCTGCCTGCCCCTCGTCGACCGCCGCTGCCAGGCGTGCACGTCCGAGCACTTCCGGGCAAGCGGCAAATTTCGCGTCAACGCAAACCACAAGCTCATCGACGCATGGCTCCTCGTGCTCTGTACCGCGTGCGGGAATACTGCGAAACTGTCGGTCTTGGAACGGGTGAGCGTGCGATCCGTGCAACCTGAGCTGCTAGACAGGCTGCACCACAACGACATTGACTTGACGGTTGAGCTCCTCCAGGATCCGGTCCTGCAACGCCGCAATCGCATCGCACTTGACTGGAACAACGCCTGGCGCCTCGACACCGACGGATCGGATCACCTCGACCACGACGTGATCGATGTCTCCGTCCGCTTTGCGGCGCGCATCCCGGTCCGGCCGGCGCGATTGATCGCTGAAGGTTTCGGTATCTCGCGTTCCGAGGCCGAGAAGCTAATCGCCGAAGGCAAGGTCGTTTCGGCACAACGGCTCAGCGGCAAGCTGTCCGGTGACTTCGCCTTCACACTCAAGCACTGAGCATCCTTTGGAGACTGGGTTACGCGGATGGCAAGGTGGTCGAGACGATTGGAGGTGCGTCGGATGCCGGTAGTCAGCGGCTGGGTTGCCAACGGGTTCGAGTCTGTCCGTGACGCATTCGAGGCTAACTTCGCTGGTGGAGCCGAGATCGGCGCGGCCCTGAGCGTCTATCGGGATGACCAGCCGATAGTTGACTTGTGGGCCGGGACAGCCGACCCACAGACGGGCCGGCCATGGGAACGAGACACTCTTCAGATCGTGTATTCCACCACCAAAGCTGCGACAGCCGCGTGCGCTCTGGTGCTCGTCGAGCGCGCCGAGCTCGATCTCGATGCGCCGGTTGCCACTTACTGGCCGGAGTTCGCCGCCGCGGGCAAGCAGTCGCTGCCCATTCGGTGGCTACTCACTCACCAGGCTGGTCTGGCGGCACTGGACCATCCGGTATCTCGCGATCACGCACTGGCTTGGACGCCGATGGTTGACGCTTTGGCCGCCCAACGCCCGCTGTGGGAACCCGGTGCGCAGCACGGCTATCACGCGCTGACCTTTGGCTTTCTGATCGGCGAGGTCGTGCGCCGAGTTACAGGGAGATCCCTGGGCCGCTTCTTTCATGACGAGATCGCCCAACCGCTGGGGCTGGACTTCCACATTGGGCTACCGCGAACAGATCTATCCAGAGTCAGCCGACTTGTCCTGCCTCCGGCGGACTTTGACTCCTCCCACCAGCCAAGTTTGGATGACTTGCCTGAGCCGTTTCGCGATCTCGCCGCTGCGTTCAGCGATCCCACATCGCTGACCAGACGTGCGTATGGCTGCGTTGAGCCAGCATTCGATCACAATGATCCAGCCGAACAAGTCGCCGAGCTGCCTTCCACCAACGGCATCTGCACCGCGCGAGGGCTCGCGCGGTTCTATGCAGCGTTGATCGGAACCGTCGACGACCACCGCATTCTCAATCCCGCCACGCTGAAAGCGGCAACCACCGCACACACCAAAGGCCCAGATCTCGTCACCCGCTTACCG
>NZ_LZSY01000132.1 GCF_001665625.1 Mycolicibacterium peregrinum
CGAGCACCGCGGGATCCTCGATGGTGGAGGGCACCGGCTCGTCGAGCCCGTCGGCGATACCGCGCATGGTCTTGCGCAGGATCTTGCCCGAGCGGGTCTTCGGCAGCGCCGCCACCACGTCGACCTTCTTGAAAACCGCCACGGCGCCGATGTTGTCCCGCACCCGGTCGACCAGTTCCTGGGTGATCCCCTCGGTCGAGGCCCCGGTCTTGAGCACCACGAAGCCACGTGGCACCTGGCCCTTGAGCTCGTCGGCGACACCGATCACCGCGCATTCAGCCACCGACGGATGGTCGGCGAGTACGGCCTCGATCGATCCGGTGGACAGCCGGTGCCCGGCCACATTGATCACGTCGTCGGTGCGGCCCATCACGAACAGGTAGCCGTCGGAGTCGATGTAGCCACCGTCGCCGGTGAGGTAGTAGCCGGTGAACGCCGACAGATACGACGCGACGTAGCGGTGGTCATCGCCCCACAGTGTGGGCAACGTGCCGGGCGGGAGGGGCAGCTTGACGCAGATCGAGCCTTCCTCTCCGGCCTCGCACCGGGTGCCGTCGGAACGCAGGATCTGCACGTCGTAGCCGGGCATCGGCACCGTGGCCGAACCGGCCTTGATGGGCAGGGGTTCGACGCCCATCGGGTCGGCCGCGATCGCCCACCCGGTCTCGGTCTGCCACCAGTGGTCGACCACCGGGATGCCGAGTTTGTCGGCGGCCCAGTGGTAGGTGTCGGGGTCGAGGCGCTCGCCGGCCTGGAACAGGTACTTGAGCCCGGACAGGTCGTAATCGGCCAGTCGCGTGGCGTCGGGGTCTTCCTTCTTGATCGCGCGGATCGCGGTAGGGGCGGTGAAGAGCGCCTTGACGCCGTACTCGGCGGCGACCCGCCAGAACGCCCCGGCATCGGGGGTGCCGATCGGTTTGCCTTCGTAGAGAACGGTTGTCGCGCCCAGGAGCAGAGGGGCGTACACGATGTAGGAGTGCCCGACCACCCAGCCGACGTCGGAGGCCGCCCAGAAGACATCGCCGGGTGCCACGTCGTAGATGTTGCGCATGCTCCACAACAGGGCCACCGCATGGCCGCCGTTGTCACGGACGATGCCCTTGGGCTTGCCGGTCGTGCCCGAGGTATAGAGCACGTACAGCGGATCGGTGGCGGCGACCGGCACCGGATCGACCGGAGCGGCGTCGGCGACCAGCTGCTGCCAGTCGTGATCGCGCCCGTCGACCAATTCGCAGGGACTCTGCTCGCGCTGCAGGATGACGCAGGCCGTGGGCTTGTGCTCGGCGATGTCGAGCGCGGCATCCAGCATCGGCTTGTACTCGATGATGCGGGTCGGCTCGATGCCGCAGGATGCGCTGACCACGACCACGGGACGGGCGTCGTCGATGCGGGTGGCCAGCTCGTGGGCGGCGAACCCGCCGAACACCACCGAGTGCACCGCGCCGAGGCGGGCACAGGCCAGCATCGCGATGACCGCCTCGGGGACCATCGGCATGTAGATCACCACGAGGTCGCCCTTGTTCACCCCGAGCCCACGCAGGGCCCCGGCGAACCGGGCGGTGGCGTCGCGCAACTCGCGGTAGGTGTAGGTGGCCTTGGTGCCGGTGACAGGGGAGTCGTAGATCAGGGCGGCCTGATCGCCGCGCTCGGCGACGTGGCGGTCCAGGGCGTTCGCGCAGGTGTTGAGCTCGGCGTCGGGGAACCAGCGGTAGAACGGCGGGTTGGTGTCGTCGAGTACCCGCTGCGGCTCGGAAGTCCAGGTCACCGCCTTGGCAGCGTCGGCCCAGAACGTGGCCGGGTCGTTGAGGCTGGCCTCGAAAAGGCTGCGGAAACGGGCGCGAGTACCGGACATACCGCAAACCGTAATCTGCGTCACTTGCAACGGCCGTGCAACCCTGCGAATGAGCGACAAGCGGTGCCATTTTGTCTGCGACCGGCAGGCGCGTTTGACTCTGGCGCTGCCGGGTAGCCCAGCGTCGAAGCCGTGCTGCACCGGTTGATCGCCGGAGCGACGGACGGCACTGACACCGAAAGGAGCGTGCGTCGTGGAATCTTCCCCGGTCGCTTCGGACAGCCACCTGGTCGTCAAACGCGACACGACGGCCACTCGACAACAGGTATGGGACGTCATCGCCGACGGCTGGACGTATTCACAGTGGGTGGTTGGGAACACGCGCATGCGCGCTGTCGACTCCTCCTGGCCGGCCCCCGGCAGCCGCATTCACCACACCATCGGCATCTGGCCGGTGGTGGTCAACGACGAGACGGAGGTCGAATCCTGTGCGCCGACCCGCGAGTTGGTGCTGCTCGCCAAGACCAGGCCGTTCGGAAAAGCCCGGATCGTATTGCGGCTCACCGATACCGAAACCGGGTCGCGTATCGAGATGGCCGAGGTCCCGGCCGGTGGACCATTGAACCTGATTCCGCGGCGGCTGGCTCTGCTGGCCGCCTACCCCCGGAATCGCGAATGCACTGAGCGATTGGCGGCGTTGGCCGAGCGTCGCGTCGAGCCGAAATAAGCCACGCCATCCTGCCGCTCACCGCGAGGAGGCCAATGGTCGGGTGGCCCGATACTCACACAGATGCCGACGGGCCGGGTCAGGATTGCGGCGACGCTGGTGCCATGAGCGGCTACTCCTGGAAGCGGTAGCCCATCCCGGCCTCGGTCAGCAGGTGCACCGGATGCGACGGATCGTCTTCGAGCTTGCGGCGCAGCTGCGCGAGGTACACCCGTAGGTAATGGGTCTCCTTGGCGTAGGCCGGACCCCACACCTCACGCAACAGTTCCTCGCGGCCCACCAACTTGCCGCGGTTGCGCACCAGCATCTCCAGCATGCCCCACTCGGTGGGGGTGAGGTGTACCTCGCGATTGTTCTTCGTCACCTTCTTGGCGGCGAGATCCACCGTGAACGACGAGGTTTCAATGACGGGCTCATCGGTTTCGGAAGCCGCCGCCCCCCGCCGCACGGCCGCCCGAAGTCGGGCCAGGAACTCGTCCATGCCGAACGGTTTGGTGACGTAGTCGTCGGCGCCGGCATCGAGCGCCTCGACCTTGTCGGACGAGTCGGTGCGGGCCGAGAGCACGATCACCGGTGCCGAGAGCCAACCGCGAAGGCCGGCCAGGACCTCGATGCCTGACATGTCGGGTAGACCGAGGTCGAGCACGATCACGTCGGGCCGGTGATCGGCGGCGGTGCGTAGTCCCTGTCCGCCGTCGGTGGCGGTGTCGACCTCATAGCCGCGCACCGACAGGTTGATCCGCAGTGCGCGCAGGATCTGCGGTTCGTCGTCGATCACCAGGACGCGGGTCTTGGGGGCGGTGGTGGATGTCATGCGGATTCGTCCTTTGGCGGTGCGGCAAGGTCGATTTCGACGGTCAGGCCGCCGCCGGGGGTGTCGGTCGCCGAGATGGTGCCGCCCATGGCTTCGACGAAGCCGCGCGCGACGGACAGTCCCAGGCCGACGCCGATGGTGGTGTTGTGGTCGCCGAGTCGTTGGAACGGCGCGAAGAGCTGTTCCTCGGCGCCGCGCGGCATGCCGGGCCCTTCGTCGATCACCGCGATCAGTACCCGGTCGGCCACCTGCCCGGCGCTGACCCGGATGGGGCCGTCGGGCGCATACCGAAGGGCGTTGTCGATCAGGTTGGCCAGCACCCGCTCCAGCAGCCCGGCGTCGGCCATCGCGACGGCATCGCCGACCTCGACCTTCACCCGGTCCAGGCCCTCGCGGGTGAATCCGGTGGCGCCCTTGCTGATTCCGAGCAGCGCCCGTTGCACGTTCTCCTCCAGATACACCCGGCGCAGCTCGGGGCGAACCACGCCGGCCGACAGCCGGGAGGAGTCCAGCAGGTTGCCTACGAGCGCGGTGAGCGCGTCCACGGATTCCTCGATGGTGGCCAGCAGTTCGGCGGTGTCCTCGGCGGAGAAGTCGATGTCCTCGCTGCGCAGGCTCGACGCCGCCGCCTTGGCCGCGGCCAATGGGGTGCGCAGGTCGTGGCTGACCGCCGAGAGCAGCGACCGGCGCAGTTCATCGGCCTGCGCGATGGCGGCGGCCTTGCCGGCCTCCTCGGTGAGCTCGCGTTGCTTGACCAGCCCGGCAGCCTGTTTCGCGACGGCGCTGAGCACGCGGCGATCCCGCGCCGCCAGTTTCCGTCCGGCCATCAACAACCAGAATTCGTCGTCTCCGACTTCGATCGCGGTGTCGGCGGTGTCCACCTCGGCACACGGCTTGGTGCCGACGCACGCGACGATCTCGGCGGTTCCGTTCTGTTCGCGCAGCAGGCTCACTGCCCGTTGGGAGTACGTCTCACGCAGGCGTTCCAGCAGGGTGGTGAGGTCGGCGCCGCGCAGCACCGACCCGGCGAACAGAGTCAGCAATTCGGCTTCCTGCGAGGCCTTCCTGGCTTCGCGGGCCCGGCTCGCCGCCCCGTCGACCAGAGCCGCCACCGCCACCGCGACCAGCAGCAGCACGACGACGGTGACCGCGCTGTCGGGTTCGGAGATGGTGAACGTGTGCCGCGGCGCCACCAGGAAGTAGTTCAACAGCAGCCCGGACAGCAGGGCCGACAGCCCCGCGGGCGCGACACCACCCAGAAGCGCGACGACCAGCACACCGATGAAGAACAGCGCGCTCTCGCCGCTGACCCCGAGAATCGGATCCAGTACCCCGACGATCAGCAGGCAGATCGCGGACGGAACCATCAGGGCTGCAAGCCAAGATGCGACATGGCGTTGCCGGGGCGTGGCGGTCGCCCAGCCGAACCCGCGACGGGCCTGGTCGTGGGTCACCATGTGGACATCGATCTTGCCCGACTGCTGCACCACAGCGGGCCCGATGCCCTCCTCGAAAATCCGGGCCCATCGGGATCGCCGCGAGGTGCCGAGCACCAACTGGGTGGCGTTGCGTTCGCGGGCGAAATCCAGGAGTGCGGCCGGTACGTCGTCGCCG
>NZ_LZSY01000133.1 GCF_001665625.1 Mycolicibacterium peregrinum
CGGCCATGGTGGGCTCATGACATCTGGGATCTGGACGCTGATCCCCGCATCCCGCAGCGTGAGCACGAACCCTGCCATGACCAGGTTGCCCGCCTCGGAGGGATCGAACCGGTCTGGCTGCGTGAAGGGGTGCGGTTCTGGCTGCGCACCTGTTTGACGGCTGAACTGCTGCGCTGGTCGTCGGTGATCGGCCGCACCCGCGGCATCACCCGCCATCTGGGTCCATTCTTGGTCGAACGCGGGATCGATGATCCGGTGATCAGCACCGACCGGGCGGCGCTGCGGCTGGTGTTCACCGAGTTCACCGAATACCTCAAATCACCTGCCGCGCGGGCCAAACCGGAGCGTCCGCTGTCGGCGGCGACGATCGCGGTCGTCCAGTCCAAGATTCAGATGTTCTACACGTTCATGGTGGACCATGCCGAGGAAGCCGCGGCAGCGACCGGAGATCCTCGCTGGAGCCGGTTGACCGACACCCATACCCGGTTGTGGGGTGCGGCGTTTCGCAGCCGACGCCGCAGCGGCGGCCGGGAGCTGACCTGGTTTTCGACCGCCGAGCTGCAGCGGATGTTGTGCTATCTCGACGTGCTGGCCGCCGATGTGGGCAAACCGGTGGTCATCACCCATCTCGATTCCACGATCTCGGTCGTGTCCGGTCTCGGCGATCCGCAAGCGGCCCGTATCTGGTTGCTGCAAGCGTTGACCGGGCGGCGGGCCTCAGAGATTCTGATGCTCGATTTCGACCCGCTGCAGCCGATCCCGGGTCATGACCGCCCCGTGGGAGCCGCCGACGATCCCGATGGGTTCGTGGCCAAACTGCGCTACCAGCAGACCAAAGTCGACGGTGTGGTGCCCACCATCCTGGTCGAGCAGGCCGTGGTCAACGTGATCAGCGAGCAGCAAGACTGGATCCGGGCGCGCTACCCACAGCTGGAGCCGAAGTACCTGTTCCTCGGGGTGCGCTACCAGCACCAGGGCCAGCGACCACGCAGCTATGACTCCTACAGCCGGATC
>NZ_LZSY01000134.1 GCF_001665625.1 Mycolicibacterium peregrinum
AGGACCTGGACCTGCCCTACGGCTACGCCCTGACCTACAGCGGTCGGATCTCGGGAGTCACCGAGCCCGGTGAGCTGTCGGTGCACTACCCGTTCCCGACGATGGATCTCGTCGTCCTCGACGACGCGCTGAAGTACGGTTCGCGGGCGGCCAAGGCCCGGTTCGCGATCTACATCGGTGACTTGGGCGCGGACACCGCGGCCACGGCGCGCACGATCCTGGCCAAGGTGCCGACCCCCGACAACGCGGTGCTGCTCGCGGTCTCACCCGATCAGCACGCGATCGAGGTGGTCTACGGCGCCGACGTCAAGGGCCGTGGCATCGAAGAGGCTGCCCCGCTGGGCGTCTCGGCGGCCGCCGCCTCCTTCAAGGAAGGCAACTTGATCGACGGCCTGATCAGCTCCGTACGCGTGCTGTCGGCCGGCGTTTCTCCCGCCTAGTTCTTTCACACCGCGAGCGTGCGTGTCTGCTGTCGGACACGCCGCTCGCGGTGTGCTTTTTCCGCACGGTCGCGGACTGGCGAGCGTCAGGTCAGACCGGCACGGATCTCCACATAGCGCGTCAGGAACGCACGCTCGTCCAGCCGCTTGCGCCGCATCCAGGTGCTGACCTCGAAGTTGCACTTGCTGGCATTGCATGAACCGCACGCCGGCACGACGTTGTCCACGGTGTAGCGCCCGCCACGTGAGATGGCCATGACGCAGTCCTTCTGGAACGGGCCCGTGGTGCTGCGGCAGTAGGCGCACCCGTCCCACGCCGACTTGATGGCTTCCCATTGTTCGTCGGTGAGGTCGTGCTCGACGAGGTCCATCCGTCGCTTGCGTTTGCGGGCGGCCCGTGCCGCGCGGGTTCGACTGACCGCCATCGACACAGCGTATGACCGCGAGCGTGCGCAGAATGCTGTCCAGACCCGGTGTGTCGGGCAGCAGACACGCACGCTCGCGGTGCAGGTTGGGGGAACTAGCTGACGTCGAAGGCGCGGGCGCGCAGGGAGCGCTCCACACCGGCGCGTCCCTCGATCACCAGACGGCGCAGCGCGGGCGGCACCTCTGGATCGGACAGGAACGCGTCCGCCGCGTCGAGCCCGTTCTGACTGATGTCCCACGACGGATACAGACCGATCACCACGGTCTGCGCGACCTCGCTCGACCGCCGCTCCCAGACCCCGGAGATCGCGGCGAAGTAGCGGGTGGTGAACGGCGCCAGCAACTCGGACTGGCCGGGCTGCACGAAGCCGCCGACGATCGCGCGGGTGGTGATGTTGGCGATCGTGTCGTCCTCGATGACCTGCTCCCACGCCGCGGACTTCACCTCGTCCTGCGGGCGAGCGGCCGAGGCCGCAGCAGCGTGCCGCTTGCCGGCCGCAGTCGGGTCGGCCTCGGCCTCGGCGTCGATGAACGGCGTGTCGGGGCCGTCGGCGTCGATCTGCCCGTTGCGGGCCAGCGCCGTGACGATCCGCCAGCGCAGATCGGTGTCGATCACCAGGCCGGCCATGTTCACCGCGGCGGGTTCGTTGTCGAGCAGAGTCGACAGCACGGCGACGTGGTTGGGCGACAGCACCGAGGTGCACAGCGCGTTCACGAAAGCGAGCTGGTGATCAGAACCGGGAGCGGACTCGCGCGCCCGGTCGAGCAGAGCATCGCCGAACGCAGGCCAGCCGATTTCGGTGGCCCAGCCCGGATCGGCGTAGGAACTCAGCGCGGTCTGCGCCTGCATCAGCAGCCGCTGCGCGACGCCGACCTCGGTTTCGGCGTGGATGCCGCTCATCACCAGCGCGACGAAGTCGCGGGCTTTCATCTCGGCTTCGCGGGTCATCTCCCAGGCTGCCGACCAGGCCAGCGTCCGGGGGAGAGGATCGGCGATGTCGGCGATCCGTGACACCACGGTCGACAGTGACGCCGGATCCAGCCGCAGCGAGCAGTAGGTCAGGTCATCGTCGTTGACGAGAATCAGCTTTCCGCGCGAAATGCCTACCAGGGCAGGAACTTCCGTGATCGGTCCTTCGACGTCGAGCTCCTCGCGGTGTACCCTCACGAGCTTGCCCGAGCCGGCCGGGTCGTCGTCATAGATACCGACGGCCAGCCGGTGCACGCGGGTCTCCCCGGCGCCCGGGGCGGCCCCGGACTGCGCGACGGCGAACCGGGTGAACGCACCCGAATCGTCCACGTCGAAGTCGGCCCGCAGCGTGTTCAAACCCGTTGTCTTGAGCCACTGTTGGCCCCAGCCAGACAGATCACGGCCAGAGGACTTCTCGAGAGCGCCCAGCAGGTCGCCGAACGTGGCGTTGGCGAACGCGTGGTCGCGGAAGTAGTCGCGCAATCCGGCCAGGAACTGCTCGAGCCCGACGTAGGCCACCAGCTGCTTGAGCACAGAGGCGCCCTTGGCGTACGTGATGCCGTCGAAGTTGACCTCCACGGCGGCCAGATCAGGGATGTCGGCGGCGACCGGGTGGGTCGAAGGCAGCTGGTCCTGGCGGTAGGCCCACGACTTCTCGACGTTGGCGAAGGTGGTCCAGGCGGTGTCGTATTCGGTGGCCTCGGCCTGGCACAGCACCGACGCGAACGTCGCAAAGGACTCGTTGAGCCACAGGTCATCCCACCACTGCATGGTGACCAGATCGCCGAACCACATGTGTGCCATCTCGTGCAGCACGGTCTCGGCGCGCCGCTCGTAGGAGGCCCGGGTGACCTTCGACCGGAAGACGTAGTCCTCCAGGAACGTCACCGCGCCGGCGTTCTCCATGGCCCCCGCATTGAACTCGGGCACGAACAGCTGGTCGTACTTGCCGAAGGCGTACGGCGTGCCGAAGTTGGCGTGGTAGAAACCGAAGCCCTGCTTGGTCTCGGTGAAAAGCCGCTCGGCATCCATGAACTCGGCCAGTGAGGCCCGGCAGAAGATGCCCAGCGGGATCTCGCCGTGCTCGTCGGAGTACGAGTCGCGCCACACCGCGTACGGCCCGGCGATGAGCGCCGCCAGATACGTGCTCATCTTCGGGGTGGTGGCGAAGGTGTGCACAGAGCCCGAGCCATTGGGCTCGGCGGAGGTGGTGGCGCCATTGGAGATCACCTGCCAGTGCGACGGCGCGGTGACCTGAACGTCGAACGTGGCCTTCAGGTCGGGCTGGTCGAAGCAGGCAAACATCCGCTTGGCGTCGGCGGTCTCGAACTGCGAATACAGGTAGACCTCGTTGTCGACAGGGTCGACGAACCGGTGCAGGCCTTCACCGGTGTTGGAGTACAGGCAGTCGGCGTCGACCACCAGGACGTTGTGCGCGGCCAGCCCGGTGAGCGCGATACCGGTTGATTCGTCGTAGCCCGACACATCGAGCGCGACGCCGTTGAGCGTCGCGCTGTGGACGGTGTCGGCCGCTAGATCGATGAAGGTGTCGGCGCCGGCGAGGGCATCGAACTTCACGGTGGTGGTGGACCGGAAGGTGCGTTCGCCGGGTTGGCCGTTGCCGTCGGTGAGGTCGAGGACGACGTGGTAGTTGTCGACGGTCACCAGAGCTGCGCGCTCTACGGCCTGATCGCGGGTGAGATTCGGAAGTGCCACGCGTCCAACCTAGTGGCTGGACGCCGGCTGGAGTCGGCCTACTGGGGGAAGCCGGCGATCCCGGCGAGTCCGTTGAGCGCGCCGAGGTTGTTCAGGATCGAGCCGTCGCCGATCGACGACATCATCTGCGGGCAGTACATCTGGATGGCGATGCCGGTGAAGAACGACGCCATCTGGGGCGACATGCCGCCGTCGCCGCGCATCTGGGAGGCCACCGACGCGAAGTCCTTGCCGGGCTCGACCAGCATCGGACAGACCTCCTGCCCCATCTGGACGGCCGCACCGGGATCGCCGTAGCCCACCCCGGCGTCGTTCAGGGCGTTCAGGAACGAGGTGTCGGTCGTCGGATCGGGGACCGGGGCCGGATCGGCCTGTGCCGGGACGGCCAACGCGAGGGCGACGGAAACGACACCTACGGCGGTCAGGAGGGCGCGAGCGGCCATATTGAGCTCCTCAGCTATCACGCAGAACTCCTAGATCGCTCTGCTCACTTGGGCAACAGTGGTTTACCAGGGTCACAGGAACAACACGTTTCGATAAAAGTTCGCGCACTATGCGTTTCCTGTGCCGCTGCCGTGACTCCAGCATGCATGTCGGCATGCGTGCCACCAACCTTGTCGTAATCGATCTCCGGATAGTTACTCGCGTCGGGAACATCTCAATACGGGTGCACAGTTGTGTTGAACGCAGTTGTGCCTTGAACCACATCGAGAGGAACACCTAGATGGCTCCCCAAGATCAGAACGCAGGCCAGAAAGACACCGCCGGGTTTTGGTTCGACCCGCTGTGCCCGTGGTGCTGGATCACCTCGCGCTGGATCCTCGAAGTCGAGAAGGTCCGCGATATCGACGTGCAATTCCACGTCATGAGCCTCGCGGTGCTCAACGAAGGCCGCGACCTGCCCGAGAACTATCAGGAACTGATGAAGAAGGCGTGGGGCCCCGTCCGGGTCGCCATCGCCGCCGAGCAGCTCAAGGGCCCGGAGATCCTCGGCCCGCTCTACACCGCGATGGGCTTCCGGATCCACAACCAGGACAACAAGGACCTCGACACCGTCATCGCGCAGGCACTCGAGGAAGTCGGCCTGCCCGCCGAACTGGCCGAGGCAGCCGACACCGACAAGTACGACGAGGCGTTGCGCAAGAGCCACCACGCCGGCATGGACGCCGTCGGTGAGGACGTCGGCACCCCGACCATCCACGTCAACGGCGTCGCGTTCTTCGGCCCGGTGCTGTCCAAGATCCCGCGCGGCGAAGAGGCCGGCAAACTCTGGGACGCGTCGGTAACGTTCGCGTCATACCCGCATTTCTGGGAGCTCAAGCGGTCGCGTACCGAGGCGCCGCAGTTCGAGTGACGGGTGAACTTCACCCAAAATCGCGATTCCGGTTGCGTGACACCGTGGCTCACGCCACGGTGTACGGATGACAGCGGCTGAGCCCAGCACCGACGGCTCGTACCGGGACCGAATCGCCGCCGTGGAACCGGGCGGCAACGAGCACATCGCCGACGCCGACCGGCACGGAAAACCCAGCCAGTTGTTCTGGACCTGGACGTCGCCGAACCTGGAGTTCGCCACCATCTTCCTGGGTGTGCTGGCGGTCTCCGTCTACGGCATGACGTTCTGGCAGGCGGTGTCCGGCCTGGGGCTCGGCACCGGACTCGGCGCGCTTGCGCATTACTTCCTGTCGAAACGCGGGCCGCTGCACGGTGTTCCGCAGATGGTGCTGGGCCGGCTGGCGTTCGGCTTCCGGGGCAACGCCGTGCCCTCGCTGCTGATGACGGTGACCGCGGGCATCGGATGGTTCGCCACCAACAGCGTCAGTGGGGCATTCGCGTTGTCCACGTTGTTCGCCATCGCACCGGTGCTGGCCCTGGTGCTCGTCGTCGTGGTGCAGACCGCGCTGGCGGTGTTCGGGCACAACCTGGTGCAGGCCTTCGAACGCTGGGCGTTCCCGGTACTCGCGGTCATCTTCGCCATCACCTCGGTGGTGATACTGAGTAAGGCGAACCTGGGCGCCCCGGCGGTCACGGGCGGTGTCGGAGGCACGGGCGGCTTCCTGCTCACCGTGGGCACCGCGTTCGGCTACGTCGCGGGGTGGGCGCCGTATGCCGCTGACTACACCCGCTACCTCCCACGGTCCGAGGCCGGCCCACGCACCGGATTCTTCGCCGCCGCAGGGCTGTTCGTATCCTGCATGCTGTTGCAGACGGTCGGTGCCGCGTCGGTGACCATCGGTCCCGCCGTCTCGGATAACCCCACCTCCGCGTTCACCGCGGAGCTGGCGCCGTGGCTGGCCAGTCTGACCCTGCTGGCCATCGCGATCGGGGCGATTGCCGCCAATGCAATCAACATCTATTCGGGCGCAATGGCTTTCGTGACCATCGGGATCAAGCTGCCGCATCACATCGCGCGGGCCCTGGCGACCGCTTTCTTCGGGATCGTCGGATTTCTCATCGCCTGGTGGGCGCTGGCCGACGCGGCGGCGAGCTACGAGGCGTTCCTGTTGATCATCGCCTACTGGATCGGACCGTGGCTGGGCGTGATGTTCGCCGACGAGTACCTGCGCGGCGATCAGCCCGTGGCGCACTTCCTCTACGACCGGTCCTACACCAACTGGCCCGGCCTGGCGTCGTTCCTGCTCGGCCTGGTGGTCTCGGTGACGCTGTTCTGCAACCAGACGAAGTTCGTCGGCTACATCGCGCGGGAGGTTCCGCAGTTGGGTGACATCACGTTCTTCGTCGGCTTCCTCATCGCCGGGGCAAGTTATCTGCTGTTGTGCCGATCGAAGCTCACCGCGGAACGGAGGGTGGCGGCATGACCCCCGAGCAGATGCTCGACGTCGCTGTCGACGAGGCGCGAAAAGGGTTGGCCGAGGGCGGCATTCCGATCGGCGCGGCGCTGTTCAGCTCGGACGGAACACTGCTGGGCGCCGGGCACAACCGGCGCGTGCAGAACGACGATCCGTCGATCCATGCCGAGACCGACGCCTTCCGGGCCGCTGGGCGCCAGCGCGGCTACCGGTCCACCATCATGGTGACCACCCTCTCGCCGTGCTGGTACTGCAGCGGGCTGGTCCGTCAGTTCAACATCGGCGCCCTGGTGATCGGAGAGAGCCGGACCTTCACCGGCGGGCATGACTGGCTGGCCGAGCACGGTGTCGCTGTCACCCTGCTCGACGACGAACGCTGCGTGGCGATGATGGAGAACTTCATCGCCGAGCGGCCGGATCTGTGGGCGGAGGACATCGGCGAATGAGCGCCATCGCAACTGTCGACATGTCCCGCTGGTATGCCGGTGGGGCCGAGGCCGACGCGGTGGCCGCCGAGGTCGACGCCGGCCTGCAGCGCGCCGGGTTCATCGTGGTCACCGGACACGGCGTGGACACTGACCTGGCGAGCAAGGTGCGTGCGGCCAGCCGCGAGTTCTTCGCCTTGTCCGACGAGGTCAAACAGCGCTACTCGGTACCGGTCGGCGGGCACGGCTGGATCGGCCCTGGGGCCGAGGCCAACGGCTACGCCGAGGGCACCGAGACCCCGCCCGATCTCAAGGAGAGTTACAGCCTGGGCGCCGAGACCGCGACCGGGGACCCCGAGGTGGACCGGATCTGGTTCGCCCCCAACGTATGGCCGGCCGAGGTGTCCGCGTTGCAGGCATTGGTCGACGAGTACACCGCTGCGATGCGCAAGGTCTCCGACGAGCTGCTGGCGTTGTTCGCCCACGCCCTCGGACTGACGGTCAATCCCTTTGTCGCACTTGCGGACCAGCCGACGTGGACCATGAACATCAACCACTATCCGCCGGTCAGCGTGGTGGGAGAGCCGGAGCCCGGACAGTTCCGGATCGGACCGCACACCGACTTCGGCACCGTCACGATCCTGGACCGCGAGCCCGGCGCCGGCGGATTACAGGTGTACTCCGAGCAAGAGGGCTGGAAGGACGCGCCGTGGGAGCCGGGATCGCTCACGGTCAACATCGGTGACCTGCTGGAGTATTGGAGCGGGCGCCGGTGGCCGTCGGGCCGGCACCGCGTGTTGCCGCCCCAGCCGCACGCCCCCGAGGAGGACCTGGTCTCGCTGATCTACTTCTACGAGGCCAACCACGACGCGCTCGTCACTCCGCTGGAGCCGCCGATCGGCACGGTCTCGGGTCTGGAGCCGGTGACGTCAGCGGCCTTCATCAAGGAACGCCTGGACGCCATCACCCTGGGGTAGCTCTGTGTGGGCGGCATCGAGATCGGCGAGTTGTTGCTCGTTGAGCACGAGGTCGCCTGCCGCCAGGTTCTCCTCGAGGTGGGCGACCGACGTGGTCCCGGCGATGAGCAGGGTGTTGGGCGCGTGCGCGAGTAACCAGGCCAGCCCGATCTGTGCGCCGCTGACGCCGAGGTCCGCGGCGATCCGTTGCACCACAGCGTTTTCGGCGACCTTCGGAAAGCCCGGGAACGCCGAGCCGAGGGGAAAGAACGGCACCCAGGCGATGCCCTGTTCATTGCACAGTGCCAGTTCGTCCTCATGGCTGCGGTTGAGCAGGCTGTAGGCATTCTGCACGCACACGATCCCGGCGGGCAGCGCACGGCGCAGGGTCTCCAGGCCTACGTTGCTGATCCCGATCGCCCCGATCTTGCCTTCGTCGCGCAGCGCGATCATCTCGGCCAACTGATCGTCCAGATCGACGATCTGCTCGCCCTCGGCGACCAACCCGGGGCCGATGTCGGCGCGCCGCAGGTTCACGACCGGAATCTGATCCAGCCCGAGGCCGGCCAGGTCCAGTTCGACGGCGCGGCGCAGGTCCGCGGGGTGCTGGGCCAGTGCGAGAGGTATCGGTCCGGTGGCGGGCCGGGCCCCGACCTTGCTGACGATGAGCAGATCGTCCCGGTACGGGGCGAGCGCGTCCCGGATGCGCCGGTTCACCACGCCGTCGTCGTAGAACGATGCGGTGTCGATGTGGTTGACGCCGAGCTCGACGGCGCGGTGCAACACGGCAGTCGCGTCGTCGTGGGGGAGCTCGCGTCCGAGACCCATGGCGCCGTAGCCGATCCGAGCCACGCTGTGTCCGCCGATGGTGCCGGTGCCGCCGGGATGCGATGTGGTCATGGTGCGCTCCTGGGATGTCATACTCGAAAGCGATGCGGAGGGACCTCCGTTTCACCACGCTAACAAAACGGAGGGGCCTCCGCTATGGCTGAACGGGCCGACGCCCGACGCAACAGGGAACGCCTGCTTGCGGCCGCCGCGGCAGCGTTCGCCACGTCGGACGGTCCCGTCTCGCTGGAGGCCATCGCCCGGGAGGCCGGTGTCGGCATCGGGACGCTCTACCGTCACTTCCCCAGCCGCGAGGCCCTCATCGAGGCCGTCTACCGCGCCGAACTGGCCGAGGTCTCCGCGTCCGCGGCGGACCTGTCCAGCCGGTACCCACCGCCGGTGGCGCTGCGCCGGTGGATGGACCGCTACGCGACGTTCGTGGCCGCCAAGAAGGGCATGGCCGAATCGCTACGCACCATCTTCGAATCCGGCGCAGTCGACCACCGCGACACCAAGGCGAGCGTGACCGGTGCCGTCCAGATCCTGCTCGATGCCGGTGTCGCCGATGGCAGCCTGAACGCTGATGTGCGGGCCGAGGACGTGGTGGCCAGCCTGCTCGGAATCTTCCTGGCCGGCGGCTCGGCCGAGCAGGCGCAGCGAATGCTCGATCTGCTCCTGGCAGGTATCCGAGCTGGTGCTGTGAAGGGGTGATGACCAGTTAGGGTTACCGACATGCGCGTCTACATCGGTGCCGACCATGCCGGATTCGAGTTCAAGCAGACCATCATCGAGCACCTCAAGAAGACCGGCCACGAGCCGATCGACTGCGGTGCCTACACCTACGACGCCGACGACGACTACCCGGCGTTCTGCATCGACGCTGCGGTCAAGACGGTCGCCGACCCGGGCAGCCTGGGCATCGTGCTCGGCGGCTCGGGCAACGGTGAGCAGATCGCCGCGAACAAGGTGCCCGGTGCCCGCTGTGCCCTGGCCTGGAGCGTCGAGACCGCCAAGCTGGCCCGCGAGCACAACAACGCCCAGCTGATGGGCCTGGGCGGCCGCATGCACAGCGAGGAGGAGGCGTTGGCCATCGTCGACGCGTTCCTGTCGACGCCGTGGTCGGAAGCCGAGCGCCACCAGCGCCGCATCGACATCCTGGCCGAGTACGAGAAGGACCACGTGGCCCCGCCGGTTCCCGGCGCGCCTGCCTGACCCATGCCCGAAGGGCACACCCTGCACCGGTTGGCCCGGCTGCACCAGAAGCGGTTCGGCCGGGCGCCGGTGGTGGTGTCCAGCCCGCAGGGCCGCTTCACCGACGGTGCGGCCGCGGTCAACGGCCAGGTGTTCAAACAGGCCGACGCCTGGGGCAAGCACCTGTTCCACCACTACGCCGGCGGACACGTCGTGCACATCCATCTCGGTCTGTACGGGACCTTCACCGAGGCACCGATTCCGCTGGGACTGCCGGTCGGCCAGGTCCGGATGCGGATCGTCGGCACCGAGTACGGCACCGATCTGCGTGGCCCCACGGTGTGTGAGGTGATCGCCGAGCCCGAGATCGCCGATGTGGTCGCGCGGCTCGGTCCCGACCCGCTGCGCAAAGACGCCGACCCTTCGTTGGCCTGGACGCGGATCAGCAAGTCGCGCAGGTCAATTGGTGCGTTGTTGATGGACCAGTCCGTGATCGCCGGCGTCGGAAACGTGTACCGCAGCGAGCTGCTGTTCCGTCATCACATCGACCCGTACCGGCCGGGTACGCACCTGGGCCAGACCGAGTTCATCGACATGTGGACCGATCTCGTCGAGCTGATGAAGGTCGGTGTACGGCGGGGCAAGATCGTCGTCGTCCGCCCCGAGCACGATCACGGGGCACCGTCCTACGGTCCTGGCCGGCCCCGCACCTACGTGTATCGCCGGGCAGGGGAGGCGTGCCGGGTGTGCGGCACAGGCGTGCGCACCGCAGAACTGGAGGCCCGCAACCTGTTCTGGTGCCCCGACTGCCAGGTGTGAGTGCGCGCCGGCGTCACTGGCACGGGACAATCTCCGGGTGGAATTGATCCTCGTCGTCGTCGGAGCCATTCTCGTCACCGCAGCCGCGCATCGGCGTGGCCAGGAACCCGCCCTGATCATCGTTGTCATCGGCAGCCTGGTCTCGTTCCTTCCCGGCTTCGAACCTCCCGAACTCGATTCCCACATTCTGCTGACGGTGGTGTTGCCACCGCTGCTGTATTCAGCGGCATTGGACTTCTCGTTCCCGACGTTCTTCCGCAACATCCGCCCGATCCTGGGCCTCGGGGTCGGGCTCGTCGTGGTGACGGCCTTCGCCGTGGCAGCGGTGTCGTCCTGGCTGGTGCTGGTGCCGTTGACCTTCGGGCTCGCGTTGGTGCTCGGTGCAATCGTCGCGCCGCCCGACGCGGTGACCGCCGTCGCGGTCGGGCGCAAGCTCGGTCTGCCCAAACGGGTGATGGCGATCCTCACCGGCGAGAGCCTGATCAACGACGCGGCCGCGCTGACCCTGTTCTCCATCGCAGTGGCCCAGGTGGCAGGCAGCCACACCTTCATCGAGAACCCGTTCCTGCTGTTCGGTTACAGCGCCACCATCGGCCCGCTGGTCGGGGCCCTGCTCGGATATCTGACGCTGTGGATTCGCAAGCATCTGGACAATCCGGGGCTGGAAACCGTGCAGGGCCTGGTGGTCCCGTTCGCGGCGTTCATCACCGCCGAGGAACTGCACGCCTCCGGGGTGCTCGCCGTGGTGGTCGCCGGCTTCGTCGTCGGCAACGGTGCGATGGGCGCGGGGTACCAGACCCGGCTGCAGGAGCGGTACGTCTGGAACTCGTTGGACGTGCTGCTCGAGGCGTTCGTGTTCGCCTACATCGGGCTGCATCTGCGGTTCGTCCTGGAACACCTGAACGAGGCCCACGAGTCGCTGGCCGAGGTGGCGATCGCCTCGATCATCGTGTTGGTGATCGTGCTGTTCATCCGGCCGCTGTCGGTCTTCCTGATGTTCGGCCGCAACAAGCTGTCCCGGCACGTCGAGAGCAAGTTCAGCACGGCCGTTCCCGACGGCTCCGTTGGTCTGCGCAGACGAAAGCCCAAGGCGCGCTGGCGCCGGATGATCGACCGCCGCTCGCTGAGTTGGCGGGAGAACCTCGTGGTGTCCTGGACCGGGATGCGCGGCGTGGTCACATTGGCTGCGGCTGCGGCGATCCCGGCCACCACCGCCAGCGGCGAACCGTTTCCGGAACGCGCCACCATCCAGGCGATCGCATTCGTGGTGAGTGTGGGCACACTGCTGATCCAGGGATGGACCTTGCCACTGCTGATCCGCCGGCTCAACCTGTCCCGGTTCTGCGACGACCATGCTGCCGACCGGGAAGAGGAAATCAAGGCGGAACGGGTGGTGCACGATGCGGCCGACGAGGTGCTCGACGCGTTCGAGGCCGACCCGCCCGACGGTTTGGATCCACGTGTGGTGACCGAGATTCGCGCGGTGATCGCCCGGCATTCACAAGACGCCGACGAGATGCCGGACCCCGAGGCGCTCACCAAACGGGCCGCGGTGTTCTCGGGCCTCTACCGGGATGTGCTTGCGGCGCAACGCGGGGCGCTCATCACCGAGCGCGACGAGGGCCGGATCGAGGACGAAGCGGTGCGCGCCATGCTGGAGCGGCTGGATCTGCAGGAGGCCGGTGTGTCGGCACGTCTGGAGAGCCGCCTCTAAAAGAGGTTCTGCTCGGCGGGCGGGTCAGAAGCCCCCGAAGTCTCCACCGAAGTCGCCGAACCCGCCACCGTCGAAACCGCCGCTGTCCCAGCCGCTGGCATCGGTGCCGCCCCAGTCACCGCCGCCGTCGGCTCCGCCGGTGTCGCCACCGTCGAAGCCGCCACCGTCCTGGCCGGCCGCGAAACCATCGGAATAGCCGTCACCGTAACCATTTTCGAAGCCCTGGGCGCCGTAGCCGACTCCGTGCATGCCCGAGAACATCGCGTCGAACAGCAGGACCGAGCCCAGGCCCCAGGCGCCGGCCACCAGCGCCGGCTTCCACCACGGCTCGGAGTACCAGCCGGCGGGCACCGGGCGTCCGGCCACCCGGCCGCCCGGGTAGTAGTTCGGGGTGCGCTGCGACGGGGTGGGGGAGGCCTCGATCTCACGACCCTCGAAGTTGACCCGGCGGTCTTCGGTGACCTCGCCGGCCGCCCGCTGCCCGGTCAACGACTCCAGCTCCGGACCCGGATCCATGCCCATCGCGGTGCGAGCCGCGCGCACGTAGTAGAGCCCCTCGATGGCGCTCTCCTTGGCCAGAGCGGCCTGTTTGGCAGTGGTGGCCTGATCGATCTGGGAGGACGCTGCGGTGTAGCGCTCGGAGGCGTCGGCCAGCGCCTGCTTCGACGCGTCGTCGGAGCCGGTCAGGTTGAGCACCTGCCCGCCGAGACGCTCGATCAGCCGGCGGGCGTCAGCCTTGGCGTCGGCCAGTGACTCCGCGGAGCGGCGACCGTTGGCCTGCGACGAGCTGTAGACAGCGAACGCGATCGCAGCGATGACCAGGACGATGAGTACCAGCAAAACGCTGTTCATGGCGTCCAGCGTACCGACGTGAACCAGTGCTTCCGGGTTCTCGAAGGGAACTCAAATTACGCCGAGAGCGGAGTAAACCTCGTTCGACAGGGCGACCGTACGAGGGTCGGCATTGCACTTGGTGGCGTCGAAATAGTTCATCACGTACGCATATCCGATCCGGTGCTCCAGGTCGACGAAGGCGAACGAACCCCCCGACCCGCCGTGCCCGAAGATGCCGGTGTTGGGTCCGGCCACCCCGCGCTGGTTGAGCATGTAACCCAGACCCCAGCCGTGATCGGCGACCCGCGCACCCAACACCACGTCGGCGTCGAACCCGCCCTGCGAGACGCGGCAGCGCTCCATGTGCTCCCGGGTGAGCAGCTTCTCCTGGGCCAGTGCGTTGTAGACGGTCGCCATGCCCAGAGCAGAGACGTGTGCGTTGGTGCTCGGGAACTCCGCTGCGCGCCAGGCGTCCAAGGCCTGCACGCCCAGTTCGTCATCAGGCACGAAGTCCATCGACACCGCCCAGCCGGCCATCGGATGGTCGGCAAGCGATGCCGGCGGTCCGTCGACGTGGTTGTCGGCCAGCAGGCTTCGTACCGACGGCTTGTTCACCATCTCTGCGCACCGGTGATGCTGCCAGGCCGGCAGTCCGATGTGGATATCGGCGCCCAACGGTTCGGCGACCTCGGTGCGCAGGTATTGACCGATGGTGCGGCCGGTGACC
>NZ_LZSY01000135.1 GCF_001665625.1 Mycolicibacterium peregrinum
GACAGCCTCGTAGTCGAGGCCGGCGAGCAGATGGCCGATCTGGTCAAGGTCGACATCCTGCTGCAGGGCGAGGCGGTGGACGCGTTCAGCGCGATCGTGCACAAGGATTCGGCGTCGGCCTACGGCAACAAGATGACCACCAAGCTCAAGGAGCTCATCCCGCGCCAGCAGTTCGAGGTGCCGGTGCAGGCCGCGATCGGGTCGAAAATCATTGCCCGCGAGAACATCCGGGCAATCCGCAAGGACGTGCTGTCCAAGTGCTACGGCGGTGACATCACCCGTAAGCGCAAGCTGCTGGAGAAGCAGAAGGAGGGCAAGAAGCGCATGAAGACCATCGGTCGCGTGGAGGTTCCTCAGGAGGCTTTCGTCGCGGCGCTGTCCACCGATGCCGCTTCGGACAAGCCCAAGAAGTAGCGCGCCCGGGATAGCTTCGCGCTGAGCGCAACCCTCGGCTCGTGCCCCCCGCGACCGTAGCGTCGGCGCAGTGCCCAGAGAACTGCACCTGCTGGCCTTCGGCAATACCCGGTCTACCGGGCCGTGGCGGCATCCCGATATCGACAACAGCACCGCCGGGGTACGCCGGCGGCTGATCAGCTATGCGCAGACCGCCGAGGCGGGCACCTTTGACGCGCTGTTCTTCGCCGACGGCCTGAACTACGGTCCGCCCGCGACCTGGCCCTACAAGATCACCGAGGACTTCGAACCGCTCACCGCGACGGCCGCGCTGTCCTCGGTCACCGAGCGGATCGGTCTGGTGGTCACCGGATCGGCCACCCTGGCCCATCCGTACCACCTTGCCCGCCAGCTGCTTTCACTCGATCACCTCAGCGGTGGACGGGCAGGCTGGAATCTGGTGACCAGCTTCGCGCAGGCCGCGGCCGACAACTTCAGCGCCCGCGGCGTGGTGGCCCATGACGAGCGCTACCGGATTGCCGAGGAAGCTCTCGAGGTGGTGCGCAAGCTCTGGGACGGCTGGGGCGAGGACACGATCGTCGAAGACCGTGCGGCGGGGATATTCAACGACGTCAACAGAATCCAACCGACGGATCACCACGGCCGCTACTTCGACGTGGCTGGTCCGCTGGGCGCGGCTCGGTCGGCGCAGGGCCAGCCGGTGCTCTTCCAGGCCGGATCATCGGAAACCGGACGGGGTTTCGCGGCCCGCCACGCAGAGGTGATCTTCACCAGTCACGGAAACCGGGGGCGCGCGCAGGAGTTCTACTCCCAGATTCACGAGGAGTCGCGGCGGTTTGGCCGGGCCCAGCCACCGCTGATCACGCCTTCTCTGCGGTATCTCGTCGGTTCCACCGAGGAAGAGGCCAGGCGCGCGCAACAGGAGGAGTACGAGTACTTCAGCCCGCAGTATCAGGCTGGTTGGCTGCTCGAGGTCGATGTCGACGTCACCGGTGCCGATCTCGACGGTCCGGTTCCGGAGTCGGCCTTCCCGGCCCACACCGAGACCCATCAGACCGCATTGGCCGGCTACCGGTTGGTGGCAGCCGACGGGAATCCGACGGTGCGAGAGTTCCTGTACCGCACGGTCAACGGTTGGGGTGCGGCAGTGGTGGGCACCCCCGAGCAGATCGCCGACGAGATCGAACAGTGGTTCACCACCGGCGCCGCCGACGGGTTCGTGCTGCGGGATTCCGGGTTGCCCGGCCAGCACGAGCTTTTCGTCGAGCAGGTGGTGCCGGTGTTACGCAAGCGCGGGTTGTTCCGCCATGAATACGCCGGCGCCACCCTGCGTTCCCATCTGGGGCTCGACGTCCCGCCGCGGCAGCTGTGATGACCGAACCGTATGTTCTGTCGGCGTTCACCATGTCGACGGTGTCGCACGGCAATTTCGGGTTGTGGCGTCATCCGCAGGATCGCACCGCCGACTACACCGATGTCCGCTACTGGGTGGATCTGGCGAAGCTGCTCGACGACGGCGGATTCGACCTGCTGTTCATTGCCGACGCGGTCGGACAACTCGACGTGTTCGGCGGAGATGCCAGTGCCGCGCTGGCGCGGGCGGTGCAGACGCCGGTGACCGATCCGCTGTTGGCGGTATCGGCCATGGCTGCGGCCACCCAGCGCCTTGGGTTCGGCATCACGGTGTCCACCACCTACGAGAGCCCGTACCTGCTGGCGCGAAAGTTCAGCACCCTCGATCATCTGACCGGCGGCCGCATCGGCTGGAACATCGTGACCTCTCTGCTCGACAGCGCGGCGCGCAACATCATCGGCCGCGACCGGCAGATCCCGCACGACGAGCGCTATGCGATGGCCCAGGAATTCGTGGAAGTGACCTACAAGCTCTGGGAAGGTTCGTGGGAGCCCGGCGCGGTGATCCGCGACGCGAAGCGAGGGGTGTACACCGACCCGGTGAAGGTGCACGACATCGGCCACCATGGGCGGTATTTCACCGTGCCCGGGGCGCACCTGGTCGAGCCTTCGCCGCAACGCACGCCGGTACTCTTCCAAGCCGGCACCTCGCCGGCCGGGCGGGAGTTCGCCTCCCGCAACGCGGAACTGGTGTTCGTCAGCGATCCGCGGCCCGAGGTGCTGCGCAGCCACATCACCGACATCCGTCGCCGGGCAGCCGGACACGGCCGCGACCCGCAATCGCTGAAGTTCATCACCTCGGTCGAGATCGTCACGGACAGTACCGATTCCGCGGCACAGGCCAAGGCGCGCGAACTTGCCGACTTCCACGATCTGGAAGGCGGGCTGGTGCTGTTGTCGGCACTGTCCGGCGTCGACTGGTCGACCTACGGGGTCGATCGCCCGATCGGGCAGTTCGACACCGACGCCAGCCGGTCCATCCTCGCCGCGGTAACCGACTCGGGTGTCCGTGAGCGCTTGACGCTGCGAGATTACGTTGGGGGACCGGGCGGATTCGGTGGCGAGTTGTTCGTCGGGTCGGCCGCCACCGTGGCCGATGCCCTGGACGCCTATGCCGGGCGGACCGGGGTGGACGGGTTCAACATCGCCTATCACGTCACGCCCGGCAGCTTCGCCGACATTGCCGCCCATCTCATCCCCGAGTTGCGCCGGCGCGGTCGCGCTCGCGAACTCGGCGATCCGACGACCCTGCGGCAGAAGCTGTTCGGCGGTGGCGACGGATTACTGGCCGGCGGGCACCCGGCCGCCGCATTCCGCAGGAATTCCGTTCATTCGCAATAGAATCCTGCCGATTCCATAGCTGACGACGCGAAACCGATTGCGGCAGTGTGACAACACATACCGACATCTCAACCACCCGTACCGGTTCACGGACGGGAGGCGTCGCGGTCAGAAAGGGACATAGCCGTGACCACTACAGAAGACCCGAAGGCGCACCCGACGGCGAATGCCGCAGGCCGCACCCTGATCGCCGCGGAATCGACCGGACTGGAATCCGGGGCGCTGGGCCCCTGGGGTGTGTTCGCCCAGGGCCTGGCCGCCGCCGCCCCCAGCGTGGCCCTGGCCGTCGTACCGTTCTCGCTGTTCGTGGCGGCCGGCAAGGGTGCGGCATGGGCCGCCGTGATCGGCCTGTCCATCGTGGTGCTGGTCGCCATCACGATCAGCTTCCAGGCCAAACGCACGGTGTCCTCGGGCTCGCTTGGCACCTACACGGGTAACGGTCTGGGCCCCGGCTTCGCCTTCGCCGCCGGGTTCAGCCTGTTGTTCGGCTACATCGGTTTCGCCACCACCGGCACCCTCGGCGGGGTGCTCTACCTCGATGCGTTCCTCGAGTCGATCGGCCTTGGCTCGCAGGCGGTTTGGTTCCGGCTGCTGCTGGTGTTCGTGGTGGTCGGCGTCGCGGTGTACCTGCCGTACCGCGGGGTGTCGCTGGCCGCCAAGTACGAACTGGCCTTCGAGTTGCTGGCCATCGCGTCGATCCTGGTGATCATCGTGGCCTCCTACATCGGCTACGGGTTCCGCATCGACTGGGAGCAGTGGAATCCCCAGCATCTCGGGTCCAGCGCGACCTTCATCGCGGCGGTCACCGCGGTGGGTTCCTATGCCGGTTTCGAGAGCGTCGCCTCGCTCGGGGCCGAGGCCAAGGACGCGCACCGCAACATCGCCAGATCCTTGCTGCGCGTGGTGCTCCTGATCGGTGCGCTCTACATCTTCGCGACCTACCCGCAGATCCTGCACTTCGGCGAGATCGACGGCGACAAGGCGGTGCTGCCCCAGCTGGCCACCAGCGTCGGGGTGGAGTGGGTGAACCAGATCGTCAGCGGCGCCGTCGCGATCGCGTTCATCGTGTTCGTCACCGCGGTCACCACGGCGGCGTCCCGATCGCTGTTCACCTTCGCGCACGAAGGGGCGCTGCCCAAGGTGTTCACCAAGGTGCACCCGAACTACAAGACACCGTGGGCGGGTGTGGTGTTTGTCGGGATCCTGGCCCTCGCGTTCTCGATCACGGCCACCTTCAGCTCCGCGGGCCGTCTGGTATTCGACGTCTACGGCGGTTACGTGGCCAACTGGGGCTTCCTGGTGAGCTACCTGCTGGTGGTCATCGCGACGCCGATCTGGCTGCGCAAGATCGGCGCCTTGACCCCGGCGCGGCTCGCGGTCGCGGTCGCGGCCACCATCGGCCTGGGGTATGTGATCGTCAGCAACTTCTATCCGGTACCCGAGTTCCCGTTCAACATCCTGCCTTTCGTGTTCGGGGCCATCCTGCTGGCCGGACTGTCCTGGTACTGGTACCTCAAGCGGACCAGGCCCGAGGTGGCCAACCGGATCGGCAGCATCCAGACCCTCTCCGAGGACGAGCAACAGCGCCTGGCCGCCGAAGGAATCGGCGAGGCGCTCCAACAGTCGCAGGCGGCACTGATCGATGAGGACCGGAAATGACGCTCACCGACCAGGCGTTGACCACCAGCTGGACAGTGGAAGCGGCCACCGCCCACGACCATCCACTGATCGCAGATTTCCTGGCCACCACACCGGGCCTGCGGGGGCGAAAGTTCGCCGCCGATTCGCGCGACGTCGCGGAGCAGCTCGCCGGCGTGTACCCCGGGTCGGCAGTGGTCCTGCGCAGTGAATCGGCCGACGTGCTGGGGTACGCGGCGCTGTACCAGCCTGATGGTGCCGAACCGGAAGTGTTGGCAGACTTCGTATTCAGCCCGGAGGTTGCCGAGGCGCCGGTCGCGGAGGTCGTCGACGACACCGTCGACCGGTTCCACCGGGTGGCTACCCCCGGCGCCTATCTGCGGGTATACATCGGGGCCGATCAACCGGTGGCGATCGAGGCGCTGGTGCGACGTGGCGCGCGTCAGGAGCGCCAGTTCGTTGCGACCCGAAAGCCGTTGCTCGGTGAGGATCGCGCCGCGCTGGCCGCCGCGCACATCGACGGACTGACGATCCTGTCCTGGCCCGAGGTGATCTCGGGCGGATTCGCCGAGCAGGTGCGGCAATTGCAGTTCGACACGTTCAGCGAGCATTTCGGGAACATGTCGAAAACCCCGCAGCGCTGGGAACATCACCTGCGCAGTCGGGCGTTCAATCCGGACTTCAGCATTGCCGCGGTCAACGACGACGGCGTGGTGGTCGGCTACGTACTGGGGTCGACCTACACGGAAGGCGCCGGCGCCGAGCAGGAACGCAGCGCACACACCGATTACATCGGGGTACGCCGCGACCTGAGAACACGCGGGACCGGGGAACTGTTGTTACGCAAGATCTGGCTGGCCGCGTTGCGACGCGGGTTCACGGTCGCGTCACTGGGCACCGACATCGACAACGCGAGCAAGGCCCACGAGTTGTACCGCCGCCTGGGGTATCTCGCGGTCCGAGACCAGTACGCATACCGCATCGATCACGACGGGAGCATCCGATGAGCAGGGCAGGCACATATCTCAAGCGGCCGTCCGGATACGACGCCGAGTTACAGTCGGTGTTCCGGCCGATCTTCGCGCGGATCGCGGAAGGCAACGTGGCACGCGAACGCGACCGGACGTTCCCGCACGAGCAGGTGCGGTGGCTCGGCGACGCCGGGTTCGGCACCTTGCGTATCCCAGCGGAACAAGGCGGTTTTGGTGCGTCGCTGGAGCAGACCTTCCTGTTGCTGGCCGAGCTGGGGGAGGCTGATGCCAACGTCGCCCATATCTGGCGCAACCACCTGGCCTTCGTCGAGGACCGGCTCAACGCCCCGGTGACCGAGGACAACAACACCTGGATCAAGCGTTTCCTGGCAGGCGAGTTCGTCGGTGGCGGCTGGACCGAGGCCAACAACGTCACGCTGGCCAACCTGGCCACCACGGTCACCGCCCAGGGTGACCACTGGCTGGTCTCGGGCGCGAAATACTATGCGACAGGCAGCCTTTACGCCGATTGGCTGGATGTACTCGGCCGCGGTGACAACGGCGAGTTGTGGACGGCGCTGGTGCGCGCGGAGGATCCGGGGGTGACGCTGGTCGACGACTGGCGGGGGTTCGGGCAGCGCACCACCGCAAGTGGCTCGGCGCAGTACGACAGGGCACGCGCTGAACCGGGCAACGTGTTCCCGGCGGCCGAGCGGTTCACCTACCAGGCCCACTTCTATCAGATCGCGATGCTCGCCGTGCTCACCGGAATCACCCGGGCGGTGCACCGGGATGGGGCGGCGGCGCTACGAGGGCGCACCCGCAACTATCCGCAAGGCCTTGCCGAGGTGCCGGCCGAAGACGCTCAACTCTTGCAGGTGATCGGAGAGATCTCGGCCGAGGCGTTCGGTGCCGAGGCGGCCCTGGGATTGAGCGCCCGCACCCTCGACCGGATCGTTGCGGGCCGACTGGCCGGCAGCGACGACCATGCCCGCGAGTTGTTGATCGACGCCGAGGTTGCCGTCGCGCAGGCGCAACTGGTGATCATCGGATCGGCGCTGCGGTCCACCACCAAGGTGTTCGACGCACTCGGAGCCTCCGGTGTGTCCGAAGAGCTTGGCCTGGACCGGCATTGGCGCAACGCCCGCACGTTGGCGTCCCACAATCCGGTGGTCTACAAGGCGCGCATCCTGGGGGACTGGTTCGTCAACGGCAAGGATCCGGTGGCCGATCTGGTGAGCCGCGGCCGGGGCGGCCAGGGCAACTGAGCCGGGGCGGCCAGGGCAACTGAGCCGGGGCGGCCAGGGCAACTGAGGCGTCGTCAGTCGACCTGCAGCACCGCCTTGCCCGCGACCTTGCGGTCGAGCAGGGCCTGTGCGGCGACGGCGATGTTGTCCCACGAGTCGCGAAGACCGATCTGCGGATCGAGCTCGCCGTCGGCCACCAACGTCAGCAGATAGTCCAGATCAGCTTGGAACGGTGCCCGAACGGTGAACGGCTCCAACCGTTTCCGATTCCCGCGACGCCGCTCGGCCTCGAAGTCGATGGTGGTCGGTTCGTTGGACGCCATCCCGATGGACTGCACCGACCCGCCGTCGGACACCAGGCTGAAGGCCTGGGCCAGGAGCTTTCCGCCGACGTTGTCGAGGACGCCGAACACCGGCTCGGTCACGCCGTCGAGCCCCACCACGACCTCGGCCGCGCCCAATTCCTGCAGGCCGTCACCGCGCCGCGCACTGCCGACCGCGGCGACCACGTGCGCCCCGGCCCGTGCGGCCAGCTGCACCGCGAATCGGCCGACGCCTCCGGACGCACCGGTGATGAGGACCCGGCGCCCCACCACCGGGCCGAGGGCTCGCAGCGCCTGCAGGGCCGTCACGCCGGCCACCGGAAGGGCAGCACCCTCTTCGAATTCGACGAATTCGGGAAGCTCGGCGAGATTCTCGGTGGAGACCGCGCGGCGCTCGGCCCATCCGGCTGCTCCGCTGAAGCCCACCACACGCGTGCCGACAGCCGGTCCGGTCCCGTCGGCCGCGGCTCTGGCAACGATCCCCGCGCTGTCCCACCCTGGCACTTCGCCGGGGCGGCGCATCTGATCGATGAAGTGCACCTCGCCGAAGTTCAGCGCGATCGCATGCACGTCGATCAGCGCCTGGGAGTCGGCGACCGAAGGTTCGGCCACCTCGTCGAACCGGAGGTTTGCAGGAGCTTGCGGGTCGTAGACGAGGGCTCGCATGAAGGGGCTAACCCCGAACGGTTTGGCGCTATTCCCTCCCATAAGGTGGCCGACGTGAGCCAGAAGGACCGCGCCCGGTGGGACACGGCCTATGCCGACCGCGAGCCGGACCGAGTGCCGGCCCTACCCGAGGTCTTCAGCGGCCGTGCCGACCAGTTTCCCGCGTCCGGGTCGGCTCTCGACATCGCGTGTGGAACAGGTCGGGCCGCGGTGTGGCTGGCTCAGCGCGGGCTGACCGTGTCCGGCTTCGACGTATCCACCGTGGCGATCACGCAGGCGAGGGCGACGGCCGCAAGCCACGGAGTGGCGGATCGCTGCCGATTCGAGGTCGCCGACCTCGACGAGGGCCTACCGGCCGGACCACAGGTCGATGTGGTGCTGTGCCATCGCTTCCGCGACCCGCGCCTCTATCCGGCGCTGGCCACCCGCCTGCGGCCGGGCGGCCTGCTGGCGGTCTGCGTGCTCAGTGAGGTGGGGGCGCAACCGGGTCGGTTCCGGGCCGGCCCCGGTGAACTCGAGGCGGCCTTTGCCGGTCTTGAGACGCTGGCCGCGTACGAGGGTGACGGGGAGGCCTGGCTGATGGCACGGGCACAGGTCACCGGACGGGGCTGACGGGCACCCGCCGGGCCTGCGCGAGCAGCTCACCCCAGGCGTTGAACGCCTCGGCGTAGTCGGCCGTGGTGCCCGAAGTGCCGCCGGCAAGATCCACCAATGCACTTGCGATGCTGCCGATTCCGATACCGGTGCGCTGGACCACCCGCACCAGTTCGGCAAAAGCCTGATCGGGCGCGCAACCGCGCAGGGCGACCAGAACACCGATCGCCACGTCGATCTTGATGCGTGAAGTGTCGTCTGCGCGGAGGCGGCTGTAGCTCATGACCCGATGGTGCCGGGTCGGTCCCGACTCATCCAGAGATCGGCGCACGGTGATTGTGTCCGGCGAGGTGCCACCGGTCGGTGACAATGGTGACATGCCTTGTCGCCCCGTGATCGCACTGCTCGCCGCCGCATCACTGCTGATGGCCGGATGCGCGCAGATGGTCGACGGCAGCGCCGTGCGGGCGGAGAACTCGGTCCCCGTGGTCGACCAAACCTTCACCGATTCCGCACTCGAAGGTCTCCTGATTTCCGCGGAGGAAGCCGACGAGATCGTCGGAGTGACCGGACTGAAACCCACGGAGGCCCGCGATACCAGCGACACGATGAACGTCAATGCCAATGATCTTTCTGACGAAGACTGCCGGGCAGCGGTTTTCGGTGCGCAAGAGGCGGTGTATGCGGGTTCAGGTTGGACCGGCGTGCGTGATCAGGTGATGTCGACGCCACGATCCAGGCAATCCATCGAACAGACTGTGGTGCTGTATCCGTCGGGTGATGAGGCACGTAGCTTCTTCGACTCGGCCGGGCAATCGTGGCAGGCGTGCGCCGGGCGCACCATCTCGATAGGTACCGGAGATGCGACGACGCACTGGGATATCGCTGACGTTGTCGCCGAGCAGTCGCTGTTGACCCAGTTCTCGACCGAGCAGCAACAGCCCGAGTGGCCGTGCGATCACGCGCTGGCAGTTGTCTCCAATCTCGTGATCGAAACCTGGGCGTGCGGAGTGGGTATCACGAACCAGGCCGCCACCCTGGCACTGCATATGGCCGCCACGGCGGCGGACGCTTGATCATCGATTGGCCCGGGTGGGCAGACATGCTGTGTCCGGCAACGCCTGACGGCCCTACATCGGTGCGTTGGCGGGCTGGAAGACCCCGGAACTGTCGGACTCCTCCTCGGCGCGGATGACGTGCACCACGGCGTTGATCAGGGCCAGGTGGGTGAATGCCTGCGGGAAGTTGCCCAGGTGGCGGCCGGTGCGCGGCTCGATCTCCTCGGCGTACAGGTGCAGCGGGCTGGCGAACGAGAGCAACCGCTCGAGCAGGTGCTTGGCCCGGCTCACCTCGCCGATCTCGACGAGCGCCGACACCAGCCAGAACGAGCAGATGGTGAACGTGCCCTCTTCGCCGGACAGCCCGTCGTCGGTCTCCTCGACCCGGTAGCGCAGCACCAGGCCGTCCTCGGTGAGTTCGTCGGCGATCGCCAGCACCGTGGCCCGCACCCGCGGATCGTCCGACGGCAGGAACCTCGTCAACACCGCCAGCAGCAGCGAGGCGTCCAGGGCGTCGTCGTTGTAGCGCTGGGTCAACACACCGCGGGAGTCCACGCCGCGGGCCAGGACATCGGCCTTGATCTCCTCGGCGATCGCGCGCCACTGCTGCGCGTAGCTCTTCTCGCCCTGCAGCTCGGCCAGCTTCGAACCGCGGTCCAGCGCCACCCAGCACATGATCTTGCTTGAGGTGAAGTGCTGCGGCTCGCCGCGCACCTCCCAGATGCCCCGGTCGGGCTCCTTCCAGTGCTTGATGGCTTCCTCGACCTGGTTCTTCAGCACCGGCCACAGCGCCTCGGGGATCTGTTCGCGCGACTTGGCGTGCAGGTACACCGAATCGAGCATGGTGCCCCAGATGTCGTGCTGCATCTGGTTGTAGGCCCCGTTGCCGATCCGCACTGGCCGGGCGTTGTCGTAGCCCGAGAGGTGATGCAGTTCTTCTTCGACCAGACTGCGCTCACCACCGACGCCGTACATCACCTGCAGCGGGTGGCGTTCGCCGTTGTTGGCACCGGACACGTCGGCGATGAACGAGAAGAAATCGTCGGCTTCCCGGTCCAGCCCGAGGGTGTACAGACCCCACAGCGCGAACGTGGAGTCCCGGATCCACGAGTAGCGGTAGTCCCAGTTACGTTCTCCCTGAGGAGTTTCCGGCAGCGACGTGGTGGGGGCGGCCAGCAGGGCGCCGGTCGGCGAGTAGGTCAGGCCCTTCAGCGTCAGCGCGCTGCGCTGCAGGTATGACCGCCACGGGTGGTCGGGGAAATCGCCGATGTTGATCCACTGCCGCCACGACTCACTGGTTTTCCACATCTTGTCCGAGGCCTCTTCGAAGGTCTGCGGGGCGGGATGTTTGGACCAGCTCAGCGCGACGAACACGTTGTCGCCCTCGGTGAGCCGGGTGCGGGCGCGGGCCTCGCGGCCCTCGATGCCGATCCGAAGGTTGGTGGTGAGCCGCATCGTGGGGTGTGAGTCCGGGTTGCGGCTGGCACGTGCGATCGCTTCGCCGTAGGCCGGGCCGGAGTACTCCCACGAGGCGCTGACACGGTGGTAATCGAACGCCGGTTCGCAGTTCATCACCAGTTCGACGGTGCCGCTGACGCAGCGGACCGTGCGTAGCAGGATGTGTTCGGCGTCCCAGTCCATGGGGGTACGCCGGTGCGTGCGTGACCGGGTGTCGATGTCGTGCCACGGACCCATCACGAGCGCGTCGCGCACGATCAGCCAACCGGTGTGGGTCTGCCAGGTGGTCTCCAGGATCAGGCTGCCCGGCAGGTAGCGCCGCGCCGATGGAACGGTCACCCCGTAGGGGCCGAGCCGGAAGTGGCCCGCATTGCGATCCAGGATCGCGCCGAACACGCTGGGAGAGTCGGGCCGAGGGACACACAGCCACTCCACGGAACCTGCCGACGAGATCAGGCAGGTGTTCTCGCAGTCGGACAGGAACCCGTAGTCGGCGATCGGCGGGAAAGGGTTCCGTAGCGACGCACCCGAGGAGTACGGCACGGGCGCCGTCGCCGTGAGCGGCGTCTCGGGGGTCTTCGAGGTGTCGGGGGTCTTGTCGAGTGCCGCGACGACATCCGTGGGCTCGGTGTGTTGCAGAACCATCCGCACATCATCATCTGCGGATACGGGTGTCGTCTACCCAAGACACGCGTGTCGAACGTTACTGGTGCGGCGGGATGAAGACGGGGTGCTGTCGACGATCGCCTACGCTTGCCCCATGGCGGCAATCCTGAACTGGTGGGACGGCGTCGAACTGTGGCTGACCGGGCTGCCGTTCGTCGTGCAGACCGCGGTGGTGATGCCGGTGGTGCTGGCGTTGGCCTATGGCATCGCGGTGGTGCTCGACGGCGCGCTGGGCTGGGGAAGTACCGGGCTGCGCCGGTTGCGCCACGCCCCGGTGGACGAGGTGGAATCGGAGTGAACGGTATGCCGCGCTCACGTGTCACGTTGATCTTGATTCTGCTGGTTGTGCTGGTCATCGTGATGTGGTTGCTGACCAGCTAGCGAGGACACCTGTCGCTCGACGGGCGCGACGGCGGAATTCTGTTATTCTTCGCGCCATGCATTCAGCGTCCGGCAAGACTGAGAGCCATGTCTTGGCTCTCATTGCCGTGGGTTCGTGCGCTGTTGCTGACGTCGCCTGTTGTCGCTGACTCCAACCCGTCCGCGGTTTGGTGTCGGTGGTGGTTCTGCGCCCGGATGCTGTTGTCTCGCCTCCTCGCCTCCCTCGCCTTTCCGCATGACGGACCTCGCAATGTCCGCTGTCCGCAAGAAAGGTCCTCAGTGCCCGTTAACAAGCCCCATCTCAGTAAGTTCTGGCGTACTGCCACCGTCCTGGCCACCACCGGCGTGCTGGCAGTCGGCTGCGGTGGCGGCGCCAGTGATGTCGCCGGCGGTGACCAGGGTGCCGCGGGTGCCGACACCACGCTGACCCTCGTCGCCTATGCCGTGCCCGAACCGGGCTGGAGCAAGATCATCCCGGCCTTCGCGGCCAGTGAGGAAGGCAAGGGCGTTGCGGTGCGGACGTCGTACGGCGCATCGGGCGACCAGTCCCGGGCCGTGGCCGACGGCAAGCCGGCCGACATCGTGAATTTCTCGGTCGAACCCGACGTGACCCGGTTGGTCAAGGCCGACAAGGTGGCCGACGACTGGAGCGCAGGCAATACGAAGGGCGTGCCGTTCGGTTCCGTGGTGTCATTGGTAGTGCGCAAGGGTAACCCCAAGGGCATCAAGGACTGGGACGATCTGCTTCAGCCCGGGCTCGAGGTCGTCACCCCGAGCCCGCTGAGTTCGGGTTCGGCCAAGTGGAACCTGTTGGCCCCGTACGCGGCGAAGAGCAACGGCGGCAAGGATTCCGCGGCCGGGCTCGACTTCGTGAACAAGTTGGTGACCGAGCACGTCAAGACCCGCCCGGGTTCGGGACGTGAGGCCACCGATGTGTTCCTGCAGGGCACCGGCGACGTACTGATCAGCTACGAGAACGAGGCGATCAACGTCGAGCGGCAGGGCAAGGACATCGAGCACGTGAACCCGCCGCAGACCTTCAAGATCGAGAACCCGGTGGCGGTCGTCAAGACCAGCGCCCACGCCGACAAGGCCAAGGCGCTGGAGAACTTCCTGTTCACCGCCGAGGGGCAGAAGCTGTGGGCCGAGGCCGGATTCCGTCCGGTCGATCCCGCGGTGGCGGCGGACTTCGCCAAGGACTTCCCGACGCCGGAGAAGCTGTGGACGATCGCAGATCTCGGCGGATGGAAAGAGGTCGACCCCGCGTTGTTCGACAAGGACAACGGCTCGATCACCAAGATCTACAAGCAGGCGACTGGATGACAGCAGTAGCGCAGAGCGAGGCAGCCGAACCTGGTTCGGCTGTGCCCGCGCCGGGGGAGTCCGCTCCCGGCGCGCGGTCCGGCCGCTACGGCAGCACGTCGCTGCGCGTGGGCGCGGCCTCGATCTGGTTGAGCGTCATCGTGTTGCTGCCATTGGCGGCGATCCTGTGGCAGGCGGCCGGCGGTGGGTGGAACGCCTTCTGGTTGGCGGTCACCTCCAACGCGGCCCTGGAATCGTTTCGGGTGACCCTGACCATCTCGGCCGGCGTGACGGTGGTGAACATCTTCTTCGGCCTGGTGGTGGCCTGGGTGCTCACCCGCGACGACTTCCCCGGTAAGCGGCTGGTCGACTCGGTGATCGACCTGCCATTTGCTTTGCCGACGATCGTGGCCAGCCTCGTGATGCTGGCGCTGTACGGTCCGGCCAGCCCGGTCGGGTTGCACCTGCAGCACACCAAATGGGGTGTGGGCATCGCCCTGCTGTTTGTCACGCTGCCGTTCGTGGTGCGCTCGGTGCAGCCGGTGTTGCTCGAGCTCGACCAGGAGACCGAGGAGGCGGCCGCCTCGTTGGGTGCCAGCAATCGGGTCATCTTCGTCAAGGTGATCCTGCCGGCGTTGCTGCCTGCCCTGCTGTCCGGGGCCGGTCTGGCGTTCTCGCGGGCCATCGGTGAATTCGGTTCCGTGGTGCTCATCGGTGGCGCCGTCCCCGGTGAGACCGAGGTGTCGTCGCAGTGGATCCGGACCCTGATCGAGAACGACGACCGAACCGGCGCCGCGGCGATCTCGATTGTGCTGCTGGTGATCTCGTTCCTGGTGCTGTTCGTGTTGCGGGCGGTGGGCTCGCGTGCGGCCAAACGTGAGGAGCTTTCGGCATGACGCTCTCACCGTCGGTGCGCTACCTGCTGCGCTTTCTGGCGCTGGCCTATGTGACGGTCCTGGTGGTGGTCCCGGTCGGGCTGATCCTGTGGCGGACCTTCGGTCCGGGCGTCGGTGCGTTCTTCGCATCGGTAGGCACACCCGCGGCCATCTCGGCGCTGAACCTGTCGTTGTTGGTGGTGGCCATCGTGGTGCCGCTGAACGTGTTGTTCGGTGTTCCCACCGCCCTGGTGTTGGCGCGCAACCGGTTCCGTGGCAAGAGTGCCCTACAGGCGGTCATCGACCTGCCGTTCGCGGTGTCACCGGTGGTCGTGGGTGTCGCGCTGATCCTGCTGTGGGGTTCGGCGGGGCTGCTGGGCTTCGTCGAGAACGACCTCGGACTCAAGATCATCTTCGGAATCCCCGGCATCGTGCTGGCCAGCATCTTCGTCACGGTGCCGTTCGTGATCCGTGAGGTCGAGCCGGTGTTGCACGAGATCGGCACCGATCAGGAGGAAGCTGCCGCGACACTGGGATCGACCTGGTGGCAGACGTTCTGGCGGATCACCCTGCCGTCCATCAGGTGGGGCCTGACCTACGGCATCGTGTTGACCATCGCCCGCACGCTGGGGGAGTTCGGTGCCGTGATCATGGTGTCCTCCAACCTGCCGGGTACCTCCCAGACCCTGACCCTGCTGGTGGCCGACCGCTACAACCGCGGCACCGCTGACTCGGTGTACGGGGCGTACGCCATCTCGACTTTGCTCATGGCGGTGGCCGTGATCGTCCTGGTTGTCCAGGTGATCCTCGACCGGCGCCGAATCAAGGCCGCGCAGTAGGCCTGAGAAGGAGACAAGAGCTATGACCGACGCGATCGTGGTTCGGGGCGCGAACAAGCATTACGGCGATTTTGCGGCGCTCGACAACATCGACTTCGAGGTGCCGTCAGGGTCGTTGACCGCGCTGCTGGGCCCGAGTGGCTCGGGCAAGTCCACCCTGCTGCGCGCCATCGCGGGTCTGGATCAGCCCGACAGCGGGACCATCACCATCAACGGCCGCGATGTGACCGGGATTCCGCCGCAGCGCCGCGATATCGGATTCGTGTTCCAGCACTATGCGGCGTTCAAACACCTGACGGTCCGCGACAATGTGGCCTTCGGTCTCAAGATCCGTAAGCGCCCCAAAGCCGAGGTGAAGGAGAAGGTCGACAACCTGCTGGAAGTGGTGGGGCTGGCCGGTTTTCAGACCCGATACCCGAACCAGCTCTCCGGTGGCCAGCGTCAGCGCATGGCACTGGCCCGCGCATTGGCGGTGGATCCGCAGGTGCTGTTGCTCGACGAACCGTTCGGGGCGCTGGACGCCAAGGTCCGTGACGATCTGCGCACCTGGCTGCGCCGGCTGCATGACGAGGTACACGTCACCACGGTGCTGGTGACGCACGACCAGGCCGAGGCGCTGGATGTGGCCGACCGGATCGCGGTGCTCAACAAGGGGCGGATCGAACAGGTGGGGTCGCCGACGGAGGTATATGACGAGCCGGCCAACGCGTTCGTGATGTCGTTCCTCGGTGCCGTCTCCGAGCTCAACGGAATCCTGGTGCGTCCGCACGACATTCGGGTGGGACGCAACCCGGAGCTGGCCGTTGCCGCCGGTGATGGGACAGCGGAGGCCACCGGGGTGCTGCGCGCCACCATCGACCGGATCGTGATGCTGGGCTTCGAGGTGCGGGTCGAACTGACCGGTGCCGCAACCCATGTGCCGTTTACCGCGCAGATCACCCGCGGCGACGCCGAGGCGCTCGGGTTGCGCGAGGGCGACACGGTCTATGTGCGGGCCACTCGGGTTCCGCAGATCGCCGGGGGAGTGCAGACTCCGGCGAGTAACGAGGATGAGGCGCTGACCGTCAGCTAGGTGGTCAGCGCCACCCCGTCAGGCCAGGGTCAGGAACAACTTCTCCAGCTCGGCGACGTCCATCGGTTCGTCGCTCTCGCCGGTGATGCATTCACGCAGACCGGTTGCCACGATCTTGAATCCGGCGCGGTCGAGTGCCCGGGACACCGCGGCGAGCTGGGTGACGACATCCTTGCAGTCGCGGCCCTGTTCGATCATGGCGATGACGCCGGAGAGCTGTCCCTGTGCGCGGCGCAACCGGTTGAGGATGGCGGCGATCGATTCCTCGTCGCAGATCATGTTGTCCCCTTTACGTTGGGTTTCTTGCTTTCATCATACCCTCGGGGGTATGTGCGTGTGGTCATGTTGTCGCTGCGGGTGGGCCGAAAAGCCACCGCATCGGACACCATCCGAGCCGCGCGCAGCTGAGGTTGCCGAGGCCGGCCAGTGCCGTCAGGCCTGCCGCGGTGAGCCCGATGGCGGGGTGGACCTCCTGGCCGAGGATCAGCGATGCCATGAGCAACACGAACCAGCCGAAGGCCCGGCGTACCGCATCGGGGTCCACGTGGGCGGTGAGTCGGGTACCCAGCAGGCTGCCGAGCACCGCCGCGGCGGTGACCGCACCGGCGATCGTCCAGTCGATCGGCACTGTGCTCAGATGGCCGGCCAGACCTGCCGCCGAGTTCATGGTGATCACCAGCAGGGAGGTTCCGACCGCGACGGGCATGGGCAGGCCGCCCAGCAGTGCCAGGGCGGGCACCACGAGGAATCCGCCACCCGCGCCGACGGCTCCGGTCACCACCCCGACTCCCAGACCCATCAAGAGGACCTTGGCGACCGGCATCGTCCGCGTCGTCGGCTCGCACGTCTTGCGGCCCCTGATCATTGCGATACCCGTAGCGATCATCACCACCGTGAAGGCGGTCAGCAGTATCGTTCCGGGCACGACATAGCTCAGCAGGCCGCCCAGGTATGCGCCGACCATGCCGGCCGCGCCGAACATCAGGCCGCTGCGCCACTGCACCCGGCCGGCGCGCGCATGAGACAGGGTGCTGACCGCGCTGGTCACCCCGACGACCAGCAGCGAGGTGGCGATCGCCTGCTTGGCGTCCATGCCGGCCACGTAGGCCAGCAGTGGAACGGTCAGGATCGAGCCACCTCCGCCGAGGAGTCCGAGGGACACCCCGACGAGGACGGCCAGCGCGACAGCGAGGGCGATCATGCCAATGCGCCCGAATGTGCCTGCTTGGAGCCGATCAGCTGTGCGACGACGCTGTCGGCATCACAGGAGGCACCCCGGTTGTAGGGGAGCTTTGCCAGCATCATGCCCATGGCGCAGGTGTTCGTCAGCGCCGCTGTCGTCAATCCGGCGCCGATCCCCGCGGCCAGCCATTTCAGCTTGGGGGCCGCGATGCTGCCCAGCACGCTGCTCAGCACGATCGACCCCGCAACCAGGCGAACCTGACGTTCCAGATCCCAGCGTTGGGCGCCACGACGCACCCCGAATCCCTGGTTCTGCCATGCGGTCATGCCGCCGTCGAGGATCGAGACGTTCGGCAGGCCTGCGTCACGCAGGGTCTGCCCGGCGGTGCCTGCCCGTTGTCCCGAGCGACAGATCAACACGACGTTCTCGTCGAGGTGCTCGGCGATCTCGTCGCGATGTTCCTGCAGCAGGTCCAGTGGAACGTTGTAAGCGCCAGGGATATGGGCGGTTTCGAACTCGGCGGGCGTGCGGACGTCGATGAGTCGCGGGCCGGGACCGGCCTGCTTGAGCTCGTTGAGTTCGGTGGCGTCGATGATCGACGAAGAGGACATCAGGCAAGACCTTTCAACATCAGGTTCCAGTACAGGGCGGGCAGCCCGTACTTCTTCAAGAGCCAGTACGGCCGGTGTGGCTTGACCGGATCGAGCAGCGGGAAGGACGGTTTCAGCGCGAAGTCGTAGTCGAACTCGGCCAGCAGCATGTCGTGTGCGGAGGTGACGATCGGGCAGGACGCGTAGCCGTCGTACGAGCCGGTGAGGGGGCGCCCGCTCAGCACCGCACCGATGTTCTCGACCACCACGGGCGCCTGCTTACGAATGGCCGCACCGGTTTTCGAGTTCGGTGACGATCCCGCGTCGCCGAGTGCGAACACGTTCGGGTAGCGCACATGCTGCATGGTGTGCTTGTCGATATCGACGTAACCGTTGGCGTCCCCGCCGACATGGCTCGTGGACAGCGGGCTGGACTTGATCCAGTCCGGCGCCGACTGGTGGGGGACCGCGTGCAGCACGTCGTAGGGCAGCACCGTCTCGACGCCATCGGCAACGTTCGTCATCGTCACCTTGCGCGATGCCGAATCGATGGACCGCACTTCACTTCCGGTGTGCAGCGTGATGCCGTAGTCGGCGATGACCTTGTCCAAGTTGTCCGCGATCGCGGGGATGCCGAAGATCCGCGGGGTCGGGACCACCAGGTGCACGTCGATGTTGTCGAGCACACCCTGGCGCCGCCAGTGGTCGCAGGCCAGGTAGGCGATCTTCTGGGGGGCGCCGGCGCATTTGATCGGCCCGGACGGCATGGTGAACACCGCCGTCCCGGACTTGGTGTCGCGGATGAACTCCCAGGTGCGCGGCGCGAGATCGAAGCGGTAGTTCGAGGAGACACCGTCCCTGCCGAGCGTGTCGGTCAGGCCCTCGGTGCGCTCCCAGTCCAGCTGGATACCCGGCGCCACCACGAGGACGTCGTAGGAGCACGTCGCGCCATCGGCACACGTGACCGTGTTGGCGTCCGGGTCGACGGAGGTCACCGCGCTCTTGATCCAGGTGGCACCGCGCGGCATCACCGACGCTTCGGCACGCTCGGTCTCGGCCGCCGTCGCCTGACCGCCGCCGACCAGCGTCCACAACGGTTGGTAGTAGTGCTGGTCGGACGGTTCGATGATCGCCACGTCGCTGTAGTGCTTGCGCAGCAACCGCGCCGCCACGGTGATGCCGGCCGTGCCGCCGCCGATGATCAGGACCTCATGCTTGGCTGGGGTGGACATACTTGTTGTGTTTTCCTGTCTCTCAGACGATTTGCGCCGGCTCAGACGGCCTGGGTGCTGTCCACCCAGGCGCCGTAGCCACCCAGGATGTCGCTGACATCGGTGAAGCCGCGCTGGCGCAGCAGGCTGGCCGCC
>NZ_LZSY01000136.1 GCF_001665625.1 Mycolicibacterium peregrinum
GGTGCTGCGCAAAGAAGGCGGTAAAACGGGAGTATGGGAAAGCCCGTCGGAAAAAACTCAGCGGTGACGCGGTCGGCGCGGGTCATCATCGCCTCCACCCGTGCCGCGGCAGGGGTCTACGACGACCGGACCGGCCCCCTCATCGTCGGCTGGCTCTCCGATCGCGGTTATGACGTCACCGAGCAGATGGTGGTCGCCGACGGGCACGCGGTCGGCGATGCCCTGCGCGCCGCGCTGGCCGACCGCGTCACCGCTGAGTTTTTTCCGACGGGCTTTCCCATACTCCCGTTTTACCGCCTTCTTTGCGCAGCACCTTGATGTCGTCGATGCGCGCCGCGGGGTCGACGGCCTTGATCATGTCGTACAGCGTCAGTGCGGCCACGCTCACCGCGGTCAGGGCTTCCATCTCGACGCCGGTGCGGTCAGTGCTGCGCACGGTCGCCGTGACGGTGACCTCGGCGTCGCGGGCGTCGAAGTCCACGTCGACGCCGGTCAGCGCCAGCTGATGGCACAGCGGAATCAACTCGGGAGTCCGCTTGGCGGCCAGGATCCCGGCCACGCGAGCCGTGGCCAGCGCGTCACCCTTGGGCAGGCCGCCCGAGGCGATGAGAGCCACCACATCGGGGCGGGTACGCACGGTGCCCACGGCGACCGCGATGCGTTTGGTGACGTCCTTGGCCGTGACGTCGACCATGTGCGCCGCGCCGGACTCGTCGAGGTGCGACAGTCCCACTACTACCTGTTGACGACGGTGGCCGACTGGATGAAGGGCAGCTCCTCGGCCGGCAACGGAAAGGTGAGGTCGCCGAACGGGGACAGCGCGCCGGTGCGGTCGGTGGCGAGCTCACTCACGGCGTGATCATCGCCGTCGGAGAGCACGGGCCAGCCGTTGTCGACGTAATGGTTCTTCTTGTTGTCAGCCACGCTCCACATTGTGGCAGGCTCGTTCACCGGAGGCGAGACCGGCGGGCCGGGGGTCCCTCCCGCTTGCAGGGGAGAGCCGGGAGAGGGATCGCGCGGGCTGCTTTACGCTGGTCAGGATATGACCGCCGCACAGACTCCCGGATTCCCGCTGGGTGCCTGGCTGTCCGACCTCGATGACAAGGCCCTGATCCGCCTCCTGGAGCTGCGGCCCGACCTGAGCCAGCCGCCACCGGGAACTATCGCCGCGCTCGCCGCGCGCGCGACCTCACGTCAGTCGGTCAAGGCTGCCACCGATTCCCTGGACTTCCGGCGGCTGGCCATCCTGGATGCGCTGCTGGTCCTGCACGCCGACACCCACGCGGTGCCGGTGTCGCAGCTGGGCGAACTGTTGGGCGACCGGGTCGGTGCGAACGAGCTTGCCGACGCGCTGGACGATCTGCGCGAGCGGGCCCTGGTGTGGGGCGAGGCCGAGGTCCGGGTGGCGCCCGAGGTGGCCGCGGGCCTGCCCTGGGTTGTCGGTCAGGCCACCGTCGAGGTGGCCGCGCGCAGTGCCGAGGAGATCACCGGCCTGCTCGACGGGCTCGACGACGCGCAGAACGATCTGCTGGCCCGGTTGTTGGAGGGTTCGCCCGTGGGCCGCACCCGCGACGCGGCGCCGGACACTCCGCCGGACCGGCCGGTGCCGCGGCTGCTGGAAGCCGGGCTGCTGCGCCGGATCGACGACGACACGGTGATCCTGCCGCGGTTGGTCAGCCAGGTGATGCGGGGCGAGGCTCCCGGCCCGGTCGAGTTGACCACGCCGGTGCTTCAGACGTCGTCGACGACACCGGCCGACGTGGACGCGGCGGCTGCCGGAGCGGCGATCGACCTGCTGCGCGAGATCGATCTGATCATCGAAACTCTCGGCAGCACACCGGTTCCCCAGTTGCGCAACGGCGGCCTCGGGGTGCGTGACGTGAAACGGTTGGCCAAGACCACCGGCGTCGAGGAACCCCGGTTGGGACTGCTGCTGGAACTGGCCGCCGGGGCGGGGCTGATCGCGGCCGGGATGCCCGAACCGGACCCGGGTGACGGGACCGGGCCGTACTGGGCGCCGACGGTGGCCGCCGACCGGTTCGTCGAATCCACCACCGCCACCCGCTGGCACCTGTTGGCCTCGACCTGGCTGGACCTGCCGGCCCGGCCCGCTCTGATCGGCAGCCGCGGGCCGGACAACAAACCGTTTGCCGCACTGTCGGATTCGCTGTATTCGACGGCGGCTCCCCTCGACCGCAGGCTGCTGCTGCGCGTGTTGGCCGAGCTGGCTCCGGGCGCCGGGGTCGACGGTGCGGAGGCCGCCCGGGCGATGGTCTGGCGGCGGCCACGCTGGGCGCTGCGGCTGCAACCGGACACCGTCAGCGGGTTGCTCGCCGAGGCGCACGCGCTGGGCATGGTGGGCCGCGGGGCGATCAGCACCCCGGCCCGCGGTCTGCTCGCCGGCGATCCCGACGAGGACGTGCTGGCCGCGATGGCCAAGGCACTGCCCAAACCGCTCGACCACTTCCTGCTGCAGGCCGACCTGACGGTGATCGTGCCCGGTCCGCTGGAGCGGGATCTGGCCGAGCACCTGGCCGAGGTGGCCACCGTCGAATCGGCGGGCGCGGCGATGGTCTACCGGATCAGCGAAACGTCGATCCGGCGCGCCCTCGATGCCGGGCGGACCGCCAGCGAGCTGCACACCCTGTTCGAGAAGCACTCGAAAACTCCGGTGCCGCAAGGGTTGACATATCTGATCGACGACGTCGCCCGCCGGCACGGCCAGCTGCGGGTCGGCATGGCCACGTCGTTCCTGCGATGTGAGGATCCGGCCCTGCTGGCTCAGGCGGTGGCCTCACCGGGTGCCGACCGCCTCGAGCTGCGGCTGCTGGCGCCGACCGTGGCGGTGTCCCAGGCACCCATCGCCGACGTACTGACAGTGTTGCGCGAGGCCGGATTCGCCCCGGCCGCCGAGGATTCCACCGGCACCGTCGTCGACATCAAGGCCCGCGGCGCACGCGTCGTCGCACCGTCCCGGCGCCGCGTCTACCGGCCGTCCACTCCGCCGACCGCCCAGACCCTGGGTGCGATCGTCGCGGTGCTGCGCAAGGTGGCTGCCGGTCCGTTCGCCAGCGTGCGCCTCGATCCGGCGATGGCCATCACCCAGTTGCAGGAGGCCGCGATCAACCAGACCTCCGTGGTGATCGGCTACGTCGACCCGGCCGGGGTGGCCACCCAGCGGGTGGTGTCCCCCGTCAATGTGCGCGGCGGCCAGTTGACCGCGTTCGATCCGGCCGCCGGACGGGTCCGCGAGTTCGCCATCCACCGCGTCACGTCGGTGGTGTCGGCCGACTCCGACTAGCCACGACACAGCGTGCTCACAGAGCGGTTCACCAATATGGCGGTGTGACAACGATGTTGACGGCAGCGGATCAGGTACCCCCGGCCTACCGGGGAGTGTCGCTGCTGCACGGTTGGCTGCCCCCGACATTGCGGGCGTGGCATTGATCGTGGCGATCGGCTGGCGCACCCGGCGCTGGCGCCTGATCTGGCTGCCGTGCGCGATCGCGGTCGGCCTCGGCCTGACGGCATGGGCCCGCTGGTTCGTCCATTCGCAGGGTCTCGCGGGCGATCCCGCACCGGCGGCGTTGTGGATCTGGATCGGGCTGACCGGATTGGCCGTGGCCGTGCTGGCCCTGGGTTGGCGCGGCAGTCGCTGGCGCCGGCGGGCCGCCTCGGTGGCAGCGGTTCCGTTGTGCCTGCTCAGCGTGGGAGTCGCGGTCAACCTCTGGGTCGGCTACTTCCCCACGGTCACCACCCTGTGGAACGAGGTGACGGCCGGCCCGCTACCGGGTGAGACCGACCTCGCCACCGCTCTCGACCAGCGTCAGCGCGGTGAGATTCCGTCCCAGGGCGAGTTGGTGTCCGTCACGATTCGCGCCGACGAGTCCGGCTTCAAGCACCGCGACGAACTCGTGTACCTACCGCCGGCCTGGTTCGCGCCATCGGCGCCCGCGCTTCCCGTGGTGATGATGATCGCCGGCGAGTTCAACACCCCGGCCGATTGGGCGCGCAGCGGCAACGCGATCGCCACCATCGATGCTTTCGCCGCCGAGCACGTCGGCAACACCCCGGTGTTCGTCTTCGTCGACGTCGGCGGCTCCTTCAACAACGACACCGAATGCGTCAACGGCCCGCGCGGGAATGTCGCCGACCATCTCACCAAGGATGTACCGCCGTATCTGACCAGTACCTTCGGCGTGCGCGACACCGGCTGGGGTGTGGTCGGCTGGTCGATGGGCGGGACCTGCGCGGTGGACCTGACCGTGATGCATCCGGAGTTGTTCAGTTCGTTCGTCGACATCGCCGGGGACACCGGCCCGAACGCGGGGACCAGGGAGCAGACCATCGCGCGTCTGTACGGCGGGGACGCCGCAGCCTGGGCCACCTACGACCCGGCCACCGTGATCGACAAACACGGCAGATACCAGGGCGTGTCCGGCTGGTTCGTGATCTCCTCGGACGCCCCGGTCAAACACGGGGCGCACCCGGCCAATCCCGATGCGGTGGGCCTCGGCGGGCAGGACGCCGGGGGCAACCCCGGCGATCAGACCGAGGCCGCGCACACCCTGTGCGACCTGGGCCGCAGCCACGGCATCACCTGCGCGATCACGGCGCTGCCGGGCAAACATGACTGGCCGTTCGCCGAACAGGTGTTGAGCACCACGCTGCCCTGGCTGGCCGGTGCGGTCGGTACCCCGGGAGTGCCGCAGCGGCCGCTCCCGGCCGGTGGCGCACCGCCGCCGGCACCGACGGCCGCCCCGCGCTGACCCCGCGCTGAATGCGCGTGTCGGCCGATTCGGGATAATGGGATCCGATGAATTCTCCCGCGATGCGCGCGATGAGTGGATGGGATCCCGCGAATGACTGACGGCCCACTGATCGTGCAGTCCGACAAGACGGTGCTGCTCGAGGTCGACCACGAGCAGGCCGGGGCGGCCCGCGCCGCCATCGCACCGTTCGCCGAACTGGAACGCGCCCCCGAGCACGTGCACACCTACCGCATCACCCCGCTGGCGTTGTGGAATGCCCGCGCGGCCGGCCACGACGCCGAGCAGGTGGTGGATGCACTGGTCAGCTTCTCGCGCTACCCGGTACCGCAGCCGCTGCTGGTCGACATCGTCGACACCATGGGCCGCTACGGGCGGCTGCAGCTGATCAAACACCCGGCGCACGGATTGACGCTCGTCAGCCTCGACCGTGCCGTGCTCGCCGAGGTGCTGCGCAACAAGAAGATCGCCCCGATGCTGGGCGCGCGCATCGACGACGACACCGTGATCGTGCACAACAGCGAGCGCGGCCGGGTCAAGCAGATGCTGCTGAAGATCGGCTGGCCGGCCGAGGACCTGGCCGGTTACGTCGACGGCGAGGCCCATCCGATCGAACTGGCCCAGGATGGCTGGGCGCTGCGCGACTACCAGGAGATGGCCGCCGACTCGTTCTGGGCGGGCGGCTCCGGCGTGGTCGTGCTGCCCTGCGGAGCCGGTAAAACGCTAGTCGGGGCGGCCGCGATGGCCAAGGCCGGCGCGACGACGCTGATCCTGGTCACCAACACGGTGGCCGGGCGGCAGTGGAAACGCGAGCTGGTGGCCCGCACCTCGCTGACCGAGGACGAGATCGGCGAGTACTCGGGTGAGAAGAAGGAGATCCGGCCGGTCACGATCGCGACGTACCAGGTGATCACCCGCCGCACCAAGGGCGAATACAAGCACCTGGAGATCTTCGACACCCGCGACTGGGGCCTGATCATCTACGACGAGGTGCATCTGCTGCCGGCACCGGTGTTCCGCATGACGGCCGACCTGCAGTCCCGGCGGCGGCTGGGCCTGACCGCGACGCTGATCCGCGAGGACGGCCGCGAAGGCGATGTGTTCTCGCTGATCGGGCCCAAGCGCTACGACGCACCGTGGAAGGACATCGAGGCCCAGGGCTGGATCGCCCCCGCCGAGTGCATCGAGGTGCGGGTGACGATGACCGACAACGAGCGGATGCTCTACGCCACCGCCGAACCCGAGGAGCGCTACAAGCTGTGCTCGACGGTGCACACCAAGATCGCGGTGGTGAAGTCCATCCTGGAGCGCCACCCCGGCGAGCCGACCCTGGTGATCGGCGCCTACCTGGATCAGCTGGAGGAACTGGGCGAGGAACTGAATGCACCGGTGATCCAGGGGTCCACGAAGAACGCCGAGCGCGAGGCCCTGTTCGACGCGTTCCGCCGCGGCGAGATCTCCACGCTGGTGGTCAGCAAGGTGGCGAACTTCTCCATCGACCTACCGGAAGCATCTGTCGCCGTTCAGGTTTCAGGGACTTTCGGCTCCCGCCAGGAAGAGGCGCAGCGGTTGGGCCGATTGCTGAGGCCCAAGGCCAACGGCGGCGGTGCGGTGTTCTACTCCGTGGTGTCACGCGATTCGTTGGACGCGGAGTACGCCGCCCACCGCCAGCGCTTCCTGGCCGAGCAGGGCTACGGCTACGTCATCAAGGACGCCGACGACCTGCTGGGGCCGGCGATATGACGGTGTCGCGGGTGATGCCGGTGCTCACGGTGTCCGACCTCGCCGCGACCGCCGCCGCATACACCCAGACCCTCGGGCTGACCGAGGTGATGAACCACGGCTGGATCGTCACCCTGGCCGACGCCGAACTCCGTCACCAGGTGAGTCTGATGACCAAAGACGCGACGGCGCCGGTCAACCCGTCCGCCTCCATCGAGGTCGACGACGTCGACGCGGCGTATGCCGCCGCGGTCGAGGCCGGCTTGGAAATCGTGCATCCTCTCAGCGACGAGGAGTGGGGTGTACGGCGGTTCTTCTTCGCCGATCAGTCGGGCAACGTGGTCAATGTGCTGAGCCACCGCTGAGTCAGGTGTGCGGCCCCATCGCCTTGACGACGGTGAGCAGCACCACCGAATCGGTGAGCGCATGCAGGCTGTGGCGGGTACGCGGGATCACGATGTGATCGCCGGGCGATCCTTCCCAGCTGGCGTCGGAATTGGCCAGCTTCACCCGGCCCTCGATAACCTGCAGCGTGGCTTCACCGGGGCTCTCGTGCTCGTCGAGCCCGGTACCCTCGGTCATCGCGATCAGGGTCTGGCGCAGCTGGTGTTCATGCCCGCCGTAGACGGTGTGGGCACTGCGTCCACTGTTGGCCGTGCGGGCTGAGGCCAACTGCTGACGGGCAATCGCGGTGAGCGAGATCTTCTCCATACCCAGAATCGTGCCACTTCCGGCAGCCCCGTAGGCGTGGGGTCGCGATATGTGTTCGAACGCGATTCAGGCCGGTGCGGGCAGCACTTTGTCGGTGAGCAGTTCGACGGACTTCCATGCCGTCGACGCCCGGCGCCGCCGGCAAGATCGTCGTGACATTCGACCGACCCCGCCGACGGCGCCGGAACGTCCTGAGCGCACCCGCGGAATTTCAAATCACGCGGAGTGAATCTCCCTCGTAACCGAACCGGCACCGGAGTTGGACGAGCAACCGCTCGGCCTCGGCGATGCGCGCGTGCAGACGAAGCAACGCTTCCGGCACCGGCGCGTCAGCCACCCGGCTGCGTTCCCGAAGCCGCCGCCACCGCTGTTCGGTCGCGGCGAGAAGGTCCCGCAGCTCGGCGATTTCGCCGATCAGAATGTCCTCGAACAGGCGCGATTGGGCAACGTCAGCGCTGTGCACGGGCCGGGAACAGTCAATCGGGGCGGCCGCGCGGGAAGCCGTGCGCGGCAAGGGGTTGAGCACCGTGGCCAGGTCGGCCCCGACTGTTGGGGCGGATACGCTTCCGCTCCCGAACTCCCGTGATATCAGCGTCACGTGGGGATCATGGAGCACATCGCGGTGCCAATCCACCGCACGTTTCACCCGACATACCTTTTGCGGCCATCTGCCAGTCACGCGATGTACGTTTGACGACCTTTCCGCGCGGGCCATGTCGATACCTGCGGTGGGAGCCTGGACCTCCCAGCTGTAAGACAACTGGACGTGGCAGGGCCGGCCACCGCCGCAGACCATGGGGCAATGCCAAAAGCCCCCTGGTTGCACGTCGCCCGTACGGCCGCTGTGCTGGCCGCCGCGATGGGGATCGGACGTTTCGTCTACACCCCGATCCTGCCGTTGATGACCGCGCAGGCCGGACTCAGTCCCCAGTCTGCCGGACATCTGGCTACCGCCAACTACATCGGCTATCTGCTGGGCGCGGTGGCCGGAGCGTTCTCGCCCCGGCTGTCCCGTTCGATGTCGGCGTGCCGGGTCTCGCTCATCGTGTTGGTGGTCAGCCTGGCAGCAATGCCATTGACCGGCAATGCCTTCGGTTGGATGGCGCTGCGCCTGGCCGCCGGGGTGGCCAGCGCCCTGGTGTTCGTCATCGCCGTCAACACGGTGCTGGACCATCTGCACGGGCACCCTGCCCATCTGCCGGGCTGGGCGTTCGGCGGAGTCGGCGTCGGTATCGCCCTGTCCGCCGGCCTGGTGTTCGGCCTACCGGCCCGGGCGGGATGGCAGGGCGCGTGGTGGTTGGCCGCCGGTTGCACCGCGGCGTTGAGCGTGGCCGCCTGGTTCATGCGTCCGGCTACCACCCCGAGCGAGGTGAAAGCCCATGCCGACCAACGCAAGACCACGCGGCGCCCCTTCGCCCTGCTCTTCGGCAGCTACACCCTCGAAGGCATCGGCTACATCATCGCCGGCACCTTCCTGGTGGCTGCCATCGCACAGAACTCGCCGGGCCGGCTCGGTATCGGCGCGTGGCTGGTGGTCGGATTGGCGGCGATTCCCTCTGCCGCACTGTGGGCACGGCTGAGCTCCCGCTACTCCCATCCGGTGCTGCTCACCGGGGCGCTGCTGTTACAGGCCGGGGGAATCGGGCTGGCCTGCACCGGAAGCGGCGTCGCGGCCGTCCTCGGTGCCGTTCTGTTCGGCGGGACCTTCATCGGTATCAGCACCCTGGCCCTGGCGGCCGGGCGGCAGCTCCAGTTCCCAGGCGCAGTGGCGCTGCTGACCGCGGGTTACTCCGTCGGCCAGATCATCGGGCCGGTCGCGGTTTCCCCATTCGTGCACAACGGTTTTCGGATCGCGCTGGCGGTCGGAGCGCTGGTGGTGCTACTCGCCGCGATCGCCGCGCTGGCGATACGGGTCGTCGGCGGGCAGCCACGTTCCGTCCTCGCGGACGCCGAGATCACCGACGCCGCGCGTGAACGCCTCGACAACCGCGCGCACGGACGCACTGTCCTCATCGCGACGCCAGACCAATGACCACGTCCACAACGGCACCGGGGCCAGCACCGGACGCCGGACCAGGCCCTTGGGCAGCGCCGCGTCCTGCCCCTTGGGATTGTTGAGAACCGGACGCCGCAGTTCACGGACATGCTCGAAGAACGTCGGCCCGGTAACGCCGCCGTCGTCGGTCCGCATGACGCGTGCCCCCGTCTCGGCGGCGAACTGCTCGCCGTACCGGTTCCACGAGGACCAGCTGGTGTCGTCGGCATCCACCAGGACCAACACGTCGGCGGCGTTCACCGGCGTCTCGTCGGCTCCCGCGGACAGGGCATAGAGCCGGTCGACACCCATCAACCGGGCATCGAGCCCCAAGGCCGTGAGATCGGAGTTCTGCACCCAACAGATCGCCAGGTCCAAGGTGCCGTCGGCCACCCGCGCGGCCTGGGCGTGCGACGGCATCACCCAGGTGTCCACCCGCAACTGCGCCACCCCGGCGGCTCGCTCGGCCAAATCTGTGGGGCGCCAGTTGACGTACCCGATCCGCACCGGCTCTGACACCGCCAAACCTTGTGCCTGCCTGCGCAGTTCGTCGGCCTGGTGAATCAGGTCCCGCGCCCCGGGTAACAGTGCGGCACCCGCTTGAGTCAGCGCAACCGAGCGCCGGTCACGGTCGAACAGCTGCACCTTGAGGTCGCGTTCCAGCGCCTTGATCTGCTGGGACAACGACGGCCCGGCGATACGCAGCCGCTCGGCGGCGCGGCCGAAGTTCAGCTCCTCCGCGACGGCGACGAAGTACCGCAACTGGCGCAGTTCCACCGTCGCAGCCTATTAGGCAGAACCTCTCAGCAACGAGCCATCCCGTCACATCGGACGGACATCGCCACGTACCGCGGCCGCGTTGAGCGGTACATCGGACCAGAAAGGACCACCCCAATGAGCACCACACCGCACGTCGCAGTCATCACCGGCGCCTCGCAGGGCATCGGCGAAGCCCTGGTGGCGGGTTACCGCAAGCTCGGTTACGCCGTCGTCGCCAACTCCCGGACGATCGGCGAGAGCGACGATCCGATGGTGCTGGCGGTCGCCGGCGACATCGGGCAGCCCGGTGTCGGTCAGCGGGTGATCGACGCCGCCGTGCAGCGATTCGGCCGGGTCGACACGATCGTCAACAACGCCGGCATCTTCATCGCCAAACCGTTCACCGAGTACACCGACGCCGATTACGACGCCGTCACCGGCGTGAATCAGCGTGGATTCTTCGAACTCACCCGAGCCGGGATCAAGGCCTTCGAGTCGCACGGCGAGGGCGGCCATGTCGTCACCATCTCGACAAGCCTGGTCGACCACGCCAATTCGCAGGTGCCGTCGGCACTCGCGTCGCTGACCAAGGGCGGGCTGAACGCCGCGACCAGAGCACTGGCAATTGAATACGGGTCACGCGGGATCCGCGCCAACGCGGTGGCATTGGGCACCATCCGCACACCCATGCATTCGCCGGAGACACACGAGTTCCTCGACGCGCTACACCCGATCGGCCACATGGGTGATATCGACGATGTCGTGCAAGCGGTGCTGTACCTGGAGCAGGCCGGATTCGTCACCGGGGAGATCCTGCACGTCGATGGAGGTCAAAGTGCCGGGCATTGAGAACACCGAGCAGATCCTGCGCGAGGTACTCGACGAGTGGCGGGCCGGAATCGCCACGCACGATCCGCGACGGGTGGCCGCGAAGTTCACCGAAGACGCGATCTTTCAGGGCCTGCACCCGCACAGCGTCGGACGCCAGGGGGTAATCGACTACTACGAATCCCAGCCGGCCGGGCTTACGGTGGCCTACTCGTTTCACGAGACCCGTAGGCCCGCCGACGATGTGGCGCTCGGCTACCTGCGCGCAGACTTCACCCGGCACGACGGCACGGTGATCCCGCTGAATCTCAGCGTGCTGGTGACCGGCGGCGAGGCAGGCTGGCGCATTGCGTTCTATCAGGTCAGCCCAGCGCAGGGATGACCTCACGCTCGAACAACTCGATACCGGACCGGTCGTACGCGGCCTCGGGGAAGTACAGGATGGCGTACTCACACCCGAGGTCGCGCAGCCGCTTGAGCTTCTCGATGACCTGTTCGGGTGTGCCGCTTGCCGATTCGGGTGCGGTGACGTTGGCCAGCATCGCGTCGACGGCAGCCTCCCCGGCCACCGGGACCTGCCGAGCCCGCAGCCGCGCGACGCGTTCGGCGACGTCGGCCTCAGATTCGCCGATGACGGCGTTGAAGTTGGCCGATCGCACGATCGCGGCGTAGTCGGTGCCGACGTCGCGGCAGTGCCCGGCGAGTACCTCGGACTTGTGCGCGAATCCTTCGGGTTCGGAGGTGAAGTTGGTGTACTGCGCATACTTGGCCGCGATGCGCAGCGTGACCTTCTCCCCGCCGCCGGCGATCCACATCGGAATGCCGTTGTCCTGCAGTGGCTTCGGGGCCACAATGGCCCCGTCGACCTGATAGTGCTTGCCGTCGAAGCTGACCCGCCCGTCCCGCCAGGCGTCGCGCATGATCTGCACGCCTTCGTCGAGCCGGCCCAGCCGCACCCCTGCTGACGGGAACCCGTAGCCGTACGCGCGCCACTCGTGCTCGTACCAGCCGCCACCGATACCCATCTGCACCCGGCCACCCGAGATGATGTCCGTGGTGGCGGCGACCTTCGCCAGGTAGGCGGGGTTGCGGTACGACATCGCGGTGCACATCTGGCCGAGTTTGATGCGCGACGTCGTCGCCGCGTACGCAGCCATCAGCGACCAGGCCTCATGGGTGGCCTCGTCGGTCGGCACCGGAACAGTGTGGAAGTGGTCGTAGACCCACAGTGAGTCCCACACGCCCGCGTCGGCGTGAGCGGCCAGGTCACGCATCACCGACCAGTGGTTTTCGGTGGGAATGTCGACCAGGTCGAGACGCCAGCCCTGCGGGATGAAGAGTCCAAAGCGCATGGACCCCGACTTTACGACGCCGGGCGCCCAGTGGCCAGATGTCGCACACAATTTGGCCGTGGCCGCGCAAAAACTGGCCATTCGACATCCGCCATCAGCTGAAACCGTTGTCGGGCAAGTTTTTTCAAAGTCGGTCTAGGCTGTAAACATGCCCCTTTCCAAGGAAGAACGCGAGCAGTTTCTGGCCGAACCGCACATCGCCGCCCTGTCGGTGTACGCAGGAGACAAGCGCGGTCCGCTGACCGTCCCGATCTGGTATCAGTACACCCCCGGCGGGCAGCCATGGTTGCTGACCGGTACCGGGTCCCGCAAGCACCGGCTGATCGAGGCAGCCGGCCATCTGAGCCTGATGGTCGAGCGGCTCGAGCCGACGGTGCGCTATGTGGCCGTCGACGGCGCCATCAGGCTATGCGCCAACGGGTGGCCGTCCCAGGGGGTGAACCCCACCCGGTACAGCCACCGGAACAAGCGTTGACGCGAACTCACCGAGCTAGAGCGAACCCAGGTCGGAGGACAGCCAGTGCTCGGGCTTGAGGAACACTGCCACGCTGTCGCCCTGCTCGCGGCGGGCGAATTCCAGATACGGCTCCACCTTCTCCGGGGCCAAATAGCGCTTGGTCATCTCGACGAGTTGCTCGTCGGTGCCGGGTTCGATGCGGTCGACGGCGCCGGCGCCGGCCCCATAGCGCACCGGCGGCGCGCGCCGCGCGCCCCTCGGGCGCGGGTGGCGGGCTGCCGCGCTGCGCCCGGGGGTGGGGGCCCCGCGGCCGGGGCGCCACCCCGG
>NZ_LZSY01000137.1 GCF_001665625.1 Mycolicibacterium peregrinum
CCCCCCCCCCCCCCCCCCCCCCCCCCCCCCCCCCCCCCCCGCCCCCCCCCCCCGCCCCCCCCCCCCCCCCGCCACGACCTCGAAATCGGTGCCCGCGGTGCGCGCAGCGCCCTCCAGCGAGATGACCAGGAACGGCAGCGAGACGAAGGTCTGCGCGAGCACCACCGCCACCGTCGTGAACGCGATGTGCACCCCGGCGGCCTCCAGGTAGCGGCCCACCAACCCGAGCCGCCCGAATGCGTACAGCAGCGCGATGCCACCGACCACCGGCGGCAGCACCAGCGGCAACAGGATCAACGGTCGCACGATCCGGGTGACCGAACCTGAGCTGCGGGCCAGCACCAGGGCCAACGGGACCCCGAACAGCACGCACAACACCGTGCTGGCCAGCGACGTCTTCAGGCTGAGCGTCAACGCCGCCGTGGACGACGGACTGGAGATCAGCGACCCGAACTGCGGCCAGTCCACCTTTGCCACCATCGCCACCAGGGGCAGCACGACAAAGATCGTGCCCACCGCGGCAGGGACATAGATCCAGCGCGGAAGACGTGGTGAATTCGTCACGATGCGGCCCCACCGACCACGTCGACGCAGGTCGCAGCGCTGGGTCGGATCATCTCGGCAACCTTATGCGAGCCGTCCCTGGGCGCGCCGAGTTTCCTGACCTAGCTACTGTCCAGTAACATTGGCCGATGGTCGCCCCCGTCCGGTGCGGTGACCCCCAGGTACATGGAGGTACATCATGGCGGAGGTGCTGGTCACCGGCGGCGACACCGAACTCGGCCGCGCGATTGCGGCAGGTTTCCTCGATGCCGGCCACAACGTGATCATCGCCGGCGCCCGCCGCGAGGATCTCGAGTTGACGGCCAAGCAGCTCGACATCGCCTCGATCGTGTTCGACAACACCGATCCCGCCAGCGTCGAGACCGTCCGCACGCAGTTCCCCCACCACCTCGACACCCTGGTCAACGTCCCGGCCCCGCAGTTCGAGGCCAAGGACCCCCGCACCTTCACGCTGGCCGATCAGGCCACCGCCTGGCGCCACGCCCTGGATGCCACCGTGATCTCGGCCGTGCTGACCGTGCAGATCGTGGGTGACCAGTTGCGCTCGGGCGGTTCGATCGTCAACGTCGTGCCCGCCAGCCCGCGCGAAGGCAGCATCGAAGCCGCCGTCAAGGCAGCCCTCGGCGACTGGACCGCGGGTCAGGCCGCGTACTTCGGCACCCGCGGTATCACCGTCAACGCCATCGCTCCCGGCCTCTCGGCCGAGCCCGGCTACGACGGCCTCGGCGCCACGCCGCCTTCGGTCGCCGACGAGTTCGCCCGTCTCGCAGTATTTTTGAGCACGCCGGCAGCTCGCCACATCACCGGGCAGACGATGCACGTCAGCCGCGGTTCCATGGCAACCCTGGGATAGCGCGCTAGGGTCGGAGAAGTGACAATCCGACTCGGACTCCAGATCCCCAACTTCTCCTACGGCACCGGCGTTTCCGAACTCTTCCCGACCGTCATCGCCCAGGCACAGGAAGGCGAGGCCGCCGGCTTCGACTCCGTCTTCGTGATGGATCACTTCTACCAGCTCCCCGGTCTGGGCACCCCGGACCAGCCGATGCTGGAGGCCTACACGGCACTCGGTGCGCTGGCGACCGCGACGCAGAATGTGCAGCTCGGCACCCTGGTCACCGGCAACACATACCGCAACCCGACCTTGCTGGCCAAGGCGATCACCACGCTCGACGTGATCAGCCAGGGCCGCGCAATCCTCGGCATCGGCACCGGCTGGTTCGAACTCGAACACGACAGCCTGGGTTTCGAATTCGGCACGTTCACCGAGCGGTTCAAGAAGCTCGATGAGGCACTGCAGATCATCGTGCCGATGCTCGAGGGCAAGCGCGCGACGTTCAGCGGCACCTACTACCGGACCGAGGAGGCATTCGCCGAACCTCGCTTCCGCGACCACATTCCGCTGATGATCGGCGGCAGCGGCGAGAAGAAGACGATCCCGTTGGCGGCCCGGCACTTCGACCACCTCAACATCATCGCGAACTTCGACGAGCTACCCCGCAAGCTCGATGTGATCCGGCAGCAGTGCGAGCAGATCGACCGGGACCCGGCGACGCTGGAGACCAGCATGCTGGTGATTGCGTTGATCGGCGAGCACTTCACCGCCGATGCCATCCCACCCGACTTCCAGCAACGTGCCGTGTTCGGCAGCGCCGAGCAGATCGCCGAACAGCTGAAGACCAAGCTCTTCGACACCGGGGTCGACGGGGTCATCCTCAGTCCGGTGACCATGGGCGGTTACGTGCCCGGCGGCATCACCGAGGTCGCCGAGGCATTGAAACCCCTGATATCCGGGTAAACATTCGGTTCGGTTGCCCATCTCACCGCACAGGTCGGAATGGCGCCGACTAACCTAACGGTTATTACGAGTGGCAAACACGTTCGCGAGGAGCAGCAATGAGCCATCCCGGAGCTACGGCATCGGATCGGCATAAGGTAGTCATCATCGGATCGGGTTTCGGCGGTCTGACCGCCGCCAAGACCCTCAAACGTGCCGACGTCGACGTCAAGCTGATCGCCCGCACCACGCACCACCTGTTCCAGCCGCTGCTGTACCAGGTGGCCACCGGCATCATCTCCGAGGGCGAGATCGCGCCCGCCACCCGCGTGATCCTGCGTAAGCAGAAGAACGCCCAGGTGCTGTTGGGCGACGTGACCCACATCGATCTGGAGAACCAGACGGTGGATTCAGTGCTGTTGGGGCACACGTACTCCACCCCGTACGACAGCCTCATCATCGCCGCAGGCGCCGGACAGTCCTACTTCGGCAACGACCATTTCGCCGAGTTCGCGCCCGGCATGAAGTCCATCGACGATGCGCTGGAGCTGCGCGGCCGCATTCTCGGTGCGTTCGAGCAGGCCGAGCGCTCCAGCGACCCGGTTCGCCGGGCCAAGCTACTCACCTTCACGGTGGTGGGCGCGGGCCCGACGGGCGTGGAGATGGCCGGGCAGATCGCCGAATTGGCTGATCAGACCCTGCGCGGCAGCTTCCGCCACATCGATCCGACCGAGGCCCGGGTGATCCTGCTCGACGCCGCACCGGCGGTGCTGCCGCCGATGGGGCCGAAGCTCGGCAAGCGGGCCCAGGAACGGCTCGAGAAGATGGGCGTCGAGGTTCAGCTCGGTGCCATGGTGACCGACGTCGACCGCAACGGCCTGACAGTCAAGGACTCTGACGGCACGCTGCGGCGTATCGAATCGGCCTGCAAGGTGTGGTCGGCCGGTGTGTCGGCCAGCCCGCTCGGTAAGGACCTGGCCGAACAGTCCGGAGTCGAGCTGGACCGGGCCGGTCGGGTCAAGGTGGAGCCGGACCTGACACTCCCGGGCCATCCCAATGTCTTCGTTGTCGGCGACATGGCCGCGATGGAGGGTGTGCCCGGCGTCGCCCAGGGCGCGATCCAGGGCGGCCGCTACGCCGCCAAGCTGATCAAGCGCGAGGTCGCAGGCACCAGCCCGAAGATCCGAGCCCCGTTCGAGTACTTCGACAAGGGCTCGATGGCGACCGTGTCGCGGTTCTCGGCAGTGGCCAAGGTCGGCCCGGTCGAGTTCTCCGGGTTCTTCGCCTGGGTGTGCTGGCTGGTGCTGCACCTGGTGTACATCGTCGGATTCAAGAGCCGTCTGGTGACTGTGCTGTCGTGGGGCGTGACCTTCCTGAGCACCAAGCGCGGGCAGCTCACCATCACCGAACAGCAGGCCTACGCCCGCACCAGGATCGAGGAACTCGAAGAGATCGCTGCCTCGGTCCAGGAGACCGAGCGGGCCGCGTCCTAGAGCCCTGGGACCTCAGGGGGCAGCCGGTCACCTTGCCAGGTGGCCAGGCTGCCACCGGCGGCCAGCGCCAACAAGGTGCCCTGTGCCTCGAACACGGGTTCCGGGTAACGCAATTCGCTGATGCAGGCCCGAGGGGCGGCCAACACGTCGTCACCCACTGCGCCGCGGCCCAGTTCGATCCGATGCCGCAACAACGGCGTCGAGCCGACGTCGGCATGCATCGCCGACGACCAGTTACCCTCCTGCTCACCGGATCTGCCGATCTGAACCCGTTCACGAATCCGCACCTGCGCAGCCTGGGCCAGCCGTAGTCGCGTGGTGGTGCGGTGCGCCGAACCTCCCGCAACGACGGTCGGCTGCGGATCGAGGTCCAACTGCCCGGCGATCTCAAGCTCCCAGTGCGCAGCCGACCGCAACGTGGCGGCGCCGGGCAGCACCATGGTTGCCGCGGCGGTGCGAATCCGCAGCCGGGCACCGGCTTCCACCACCACCCGCACCGTGACGGTGTCGCCGCCGAGTGGGGTGGCGGCCGTCGAGACCAGATGCACCGTGCCCGTTTCGGTGCACCGTCCGGCCAGCCCGCCGCGGGCCTCGATCCGCGGCAGCCGCCCCGGCGAGGCCGTGATGGCGACTTCGGAGTGCATCACGACGACGTTGCCTGCACGACCTTCAACTGTTCACGCACCCAAGTCAGCACCGGCCCCGCGGATGGATCCTCGGTCAGTGAGATCAGCGCCGTCGGGCGGTCTGCTCGCACCTTGGCCGCATCGCGGCGCATCACGTCCAGATCAGCACCCACCATCGGGGCCAGGTCGGTCTTGTTGACCACCAACAGGTCCGAGAACGTCACGCCCGGGCCACCCTTCCGCGGCACCTTGTCTCCCCCGGCCACGTCGATCACGAAGATCTGCACGTCGACCAGACCCGACGAGAACGTCGCGGTGAGGTTGTCGCCACCGGATTCGACGAGGATGAGATCCAGCGCGGAGTTGGCGTCGATCAGATCGTCGATCGCATCCAGGTTGGCGGTGATGTCATCGCGGATCGCGGTGTGCGGACATCCCCCGGTCTGCACCGCGGCGATCCGCTCGTCGGGCAGCACCGCATGCCGGCGCAAGAAGTCGGCGTCTTCAGTGGTGTAGATGTCGTTGGTCAGCACCGCGAGCGACAACTCATCGCGCAACTGCCGGCACAACGCCGCCACCAGAGCGGTCTTTCCCGATCCCACCGGACCGCCCACACCGATGCGCAACGGCTCACCGGGCTGGCGGGCCCGCTTGGGCCGGTCTACGTGCGTGTGGGGTTCGCCGTCGAGGAAATGCGGTGGCATGGTGGACCTTTCGAGATTGCTGAGCAGAGTTACGAGACGAACAGCGGTCGGTCCCGTTCGGTGTGGCGTTGGGCCAGCACGTCGAGCAACGGGTCAGAGAGGTCGGCCAAACCGGTGGCCGCCTCGGCCGCCACCTCGTCGCACAACCCGGACAGCTCGAAGGTCAGGGCCGCGACATCGGCAGGATCCAAGGCGAGCAACCGCTGCGCGGCCGTCGCCGAACCGGTCATGGTGGTGTACACCACCGACAGGGCGGTCTGGTCCGGCGCCAGCGCCGCGGCTGCGCCGACCGCACCGGCGGCCACCGGCAGATGTGGCCGGGTTCCGAGCGTGTCCCACGACTGCTGCGGCCAGACCCGACGGGCCAGCCGGACCAGTCCGCGCCCCTGCGCGCGCGAGGCCTCCCGCGCCGCCGGAGCCGGGGTACGGGCGTCGGTTTCGGCGTCGGCCGCCCCGGCGTCCAGAGCACCGGTGTGCACCGCCACCGCCAGCGAGGCAGCGACCACTCCGTTGGTGCGGATGCGCCGGATCAGGTAGGCGCGCAACGTTGCGACGTCGGTGAGCAGACCACTGGTGACCGCCTCCTCGACGCCGCCGGAATGCACGTGTCCACCGGTCGGCAACCGTGAATCGGCCAGGGTCAGAAGCGTTGCCAGGCTGCTCATCTATCGGCCACTCATCTAGAACAGGAAATATCGTTGAGCCATGGGCAGTTCGACCGCGGGCTGCTCCTGCCACACCTGTCCGTCGATCCGCACGGTGAAGGTATCGGGCTCGACCTCGATGCGGGGCATCGCATCGTTGTGCGGCATCTGGGCCTTACCGACTTGCCGAACATTCTTGACCGCGGCCAATTTTCGACGAATGTCCAGGCGGTCCGCCAGACCGTCCTCGATCGCCTGCGGTGCGACGAAGTGCACCGAGGTGGCGGCCGCCGCGGCGGGAGCCGCCCCGAACATCGGCCGCGGCAGTACCGGTTGCGGCGTCGGGATCGAGGCATTGGCGTCACCCATCGCGGCCCACGCGATCATGCCGCCCTTGAGCACGGCGTGCGGACGCACGCCGAAGAATGCGGGTTCCCACAACACCAGGTCGGCCAGCTTGCCGACCTCGACCGATCCGATCTCCCCGTCGAGGCCGTGGGCGATGGCCGGGCAGATGGTGTATTTGGCGACATAGCGGCGCGCGCGGTTGTTGTCGGCCGGCCCGTCTCCCGCCAGGGCGCCGCGCCTGCGTTTCATCACGTGTGCGGTCTGCCAGGTCCGCAACACCACCTCGCCGATCCGGCCCATCGCCTGCGAGTCGCTGCCGATCATCGAGATGGCCCCGATGTCGTGCAACAGGTCCTCGGCGGCGATCGTCGACGGCCGGATCCGGCTCTCGGCGAACGCCAGATCCTCGGGCACACTCGGGTTGAGGTGGTGGCACACCATCAACATGTCGAGGTGCTCGTCGAGGGTGTTGACCGTGTGCGGCCGCGTCGGATTCGTCGAACTGGGCAGCACATTGGGGTGGGCGGCGACGGTGATGATGTCGGGCGCGTGCCCGCCACCGGCTCCTTCGGTGTGATACGCGTGGATGCTGCGGCCCTTGATGGCGGCCAGGGTGTCCTCGACGAAGCCTGCCTCATTCAGGGTGTCCGTGTGGACATTGACCTGCACCCCCGCGGCTTCGGCGACGGTGAGACAGGCGTCGATGGCCGCCGGGGTGGTCCCCCAGTCCTCGTGCAGCTTGAAACCTGCTGCGCCACCGCGCAACTGCTCCCACATCGCCTCGGAGCTGACGGTGTTGCCCTTGCCGAGAAGGGCGACGTTGAGCGGCCAGGAATCCAGCGCTTCGAGCATCCGGGCCAGATGCCACGCTCCCGGCGTGACCGTGGTGGCCTTACTGCCCTCGGCCGGACCGGTGCCGCCGGCCACGATGGTGGTGATGCCGCCGCCGAGGGCCTCCTCCATGAGCTGCGGACAGATCAGGTGAACGTGACAGTCGATCGCTCCGGCGGTCAGGATGCGACCGTTGCCCGCGATGATCTCGGTCGATGGGCCGACGACCAGGGCCGGATGCACTCCCGTCATGATGTCGGGGTTGCCGGCCTTGCCGATCCCCACGATGCGCCCATCGCGGATCCCGATGTCTGCCTTGATGATTCCCCAGTGGTCGATGATCACCGCGCCGGTGATGACGGTGTCGGGTGCGCCGTCTGCGCGGGTCGCCCTCGACTGCCCCATCGACTCGCGCAGCACCTTGCCGCCGCCGAACACCGCCTCGTCGCCGGCGCGCTCGGGCCCGCCGCTGCGGTCCTCGGTGATCTCGACGAACAGGTCGGTGTCGGCCAGCCGGATCCGGTCACCCGCGGTGGGGCCGAACAGCGCGGCGTAGCGCGCCCGGGTCAGTTCGCTCATGGGATGTCCAATCGGCCGGGCGCGTCGAAGCTGATGCCGTGCACCTCGCGGGCGCCGCCCAACGGGACCAATGAAACCCGCTGGGCCACACCGGGTTCGAAACGAACGGCAGTACCGGCCGGGATGTCGAGGCGGTGTCCGCGGGCGGCGGACCGGTCGAAGTCCAACGCGCCGTTGGCCTGCGGCAGGTGTACATGGCTACCGACCTGCACCGGACGGTCACCCGTATTGACCACATCGAGGATCAGCCGTGGCGCACCGGCATTGAGCGCGATGCCGCCGTCGCCGAACACGATCTCGCCGGGGATCATCACGCGATCGGGTGGTGGACGGTGACCAGCTTGGTGCCGTCGGGGAAAGTGGCCTCGACCTGGACGTCGTCCAGCATCTCGGGCACCCCCTCCATGACCTCCCCGCGGGTCAGCACATCGCGTCCGCTCACCATCAACTCGGCGACCGTGCGGCCGTCACGCGCGCCCTCCAGCAGGTGATCGGTGATCACCGCGACGGCCTCGGGATGGTTGAGCAGTAAGCCACGAGCCTGTCTGCGCCGAGCCAGGTCTGCGGCATACGAGATGAGCAGGCGGTCCTGCTCATGCGGGGTCAAACGCATAGTGCGCGATATTGCCATGGCGAGCGGGTTTCGGCAGCGCTCGCCCGGCCCGCACGACGGACGCCGGAAGACCTACTCGGCGATGTTCTGCAGTCGCACCTGACCGCGCGCCACGAGCTTGTCGTTCTCGTCGGTGATGGTGATCAGCCACAGTTGCTGCCGGCGACCCCGGTGGATTGGCGTGGAAACTGCTGTGACAGTGCCCGATCCGATGGCGCGCAGGAAATCGGTGTTGTTGTTGACCCCGACAACGGTGCCGCCGCCGTTCTCCGACAGCCAGATGTGGCCGGACACGCTGGCCAGGCTCTCGACGATCGAGCAGTACACGCCGCCGTGGACGATGCCCCAGGGCTGCAGCAGCTTGTCGTGGATCTCCAGCTGTGCGCGGCCGCCGTCGGGGGTGAGCTCGAGATAGGTCAGGCCCAGTTCGGTGTCGAAACCTTTGCCCAAACCTTCAGGGGTATCAGTGGTCACAGCCCTCGTGTCTACACGCCGTATCTCCATAAAGATGCGGGCGGGTCCCGCGTATCAAACGCGGGACCCGCCCTCGAGCGGACCGGGGGTCTCTGCAGCCCTCAGGACTCCGGCGCGGTCCGTTAGTCTCGTATCTACATACTAGGCAAGGCTATCCTAATTAAGCAAGACCTTCCCCGCCCGGCCACTGCCACGAACCGGCAGACCAAAGCCGACCAGGGCGTCGAGGACCGCCTGACCGCGCCGCATGCTCACGACCTCACTCGAGCCGGCGAGCAGTGGGACCTGCGTGGCGGCACCGACCACCGCCGCGCCCACCATGTGCCACATCGCTGCGATCGACATCGCGCCGTCACTGATGTCCACCAGGCGGCTGAACAAGGGTTCGAGCGCGCGATGACTGCGATGAGCCACCCAGGTGGTCAGCGCCGCCTCACTGGGCAACGCGACGATCCCGTCACGGCAGGCACTGGTGAAGCGCGCGACCCGGCCGCAGTAGTGGGGATCCTCCGGCAGACCGCGCAGGGTCGGGTCGACCACGCCGACCCAGTCGATCGCACCCTCGGAGTCGACATGGACCCACAGGTTCTCCAGGCCGGTGTCCCAGGCGCGGCCCTCCAACACCAGCAGCGGCACGACCCGGCCGATCACGACATGAATGAACGTGGCAGCCAGCTGCTGGGCGACCGCGGCACGATTACCTGTCTCCTCCATCGCGGCGTCGAACATGCTCTGCAACCGGTCGGCGGACAGCGCCTCGGCCAACGGCCACCACCGCCTACGTGAGAGGTCACCCACCACGGCCACGCCGTAGACCCGCGGACACTCCGGATACAGCTCACGTAAACGCCGACTCGACTCGTGCAGCGGCAGCGTCCGCTCGATGGCCATACCCGCGATCAGCGGATCTTCGATCAAGACCGTCATGTCACCTCCGAAGGCTCCTGTTTGAGTTAGGTTAGCCTTACTATAGTCACGTGAAGGATGAGAGCTACCCCCTGTGACTCGATTCACAGCAGGCCCCAGATATGGCGCTGACCTTGCCCTAACCCGATGCAGAAGGCGGTCCGGAGCGCGACCTCAGATGCATACGACGCGCGGTAGTAAACCCGTAGTACGCTGGCTTTACTGCTCAGGAGAGTGAACGGAACATGGCCAAAATGACGCGTCTCGGGGAGCTTGAGCGCGAGGTGATGGACCACTTGTGGTCTGCACCCGAACCCCAAACCGTGCGCCAAGTCCATGAGGCGCTGGCCGCCCGCCGCGACTTGGCCTACACCACGATCATGACCGTGCTGCAACGACTTGCGAAGAAGAACCTGGTCGTACAGCACCGCGATGACCGTGCGCACCGCTATGCGCCCACAAATGGGCGCGACGAGCTGGTCGCCGGCCTCATGGTCGACGCGCTCGACCAGGCCGCAGACTCGGGTAGCCGGCAGGCCGCGCTGGTCCATTTCGTCGAAAGAGTCGGCGTCGACGAGGCTCAGGCCTTGCGTCGCGCATTGGCCGAACTGGAGAGCAAGCACCAGCTGCGCCCACCGGCTGGCAATTCGGGCCCTGCCTGAGAGAGACTTACGGCGTGTCCGCGCTGGCCTTCATTCTCGTCGCGCTGGCCCTCGTGGGGCCGGTACCGGCGGTGCTGGCGCGTGCGGCCTGGCCACTACGCGCCCCGCGTGCGGCAATCGTGCTGTGGCAGTCGGTCGCACTGGCCGCAGTGCTGTCCGCTTTCTCGGCCGGTATCGCGATCGCCAGCCGCCTGTTCGTTCCCGGTCCGGATGGCCGGCCGACCGCGACCATCACCAGTGAGATCAGGGCCCTCGGTTGGCCGTTATGGCTGCTCTACGTCGTGGTGTTCACGCTGACGCTGTTCATCGGCGGCCGGCTCTGTGTAGCCGTGATCCAGGTGGCGGTGGCCACCCGGCGCCGGCGCGCCCATCACCGCATGATGGTCGACCTGCTCAGCAAGTCCCGCGATGCGGTGCCCGCCCATCTCTGTACGGCACACCGGCCGTTCGCCGGTGACGGACTGCGCATCCTCGATGTCGCGCAGCCACTCGCCTACTGCCTACCCGGCGTCCGCAGTCGCGTCGTGGTGAGCGAGGGAACGCTCACCACGTTGTCCGACAACGAGGTTGCCGCGATCCTCACCCATGAACGGGCCCACCTGCGCGCCCGGCATGATCTGGTCCTGGAGATGTTCACCGCCGTCCACGCCGCCTTCCCGCGGTTCGTCCGCAGCGCCAACGCGCTGGACGCGGTCCGGTTGCTGATCGAGCTGCTGGCCGACGATGCCGCGGTCCGCACGGCAGGCCCCACTCCCCTGGCCCGGGCGCTGGTCGCCTGCGCGAGCGGCCGCACCCCCTCAGGCGCACTGGCTGCCGGCGGGCCCACCACCGTGATCCGCGTGCGACGCCTCGGCGGCAAGCCCAACAGCGTCGCCATGGCCGTCACCGCGTATCTGGCCGCGGCCGCCGTTCTGGTGGTCCCCACCGTCGCCGTCGCCGTTCCCTGGCTCACCGAGCTTCACCGCCTGTTCGCCGGGCTGGGATAAACCCCTGTCCAACAGGCGTTCTGACACAACAAAACAACGAAAGGCTGCGGCATGACGTCGTCAAGCACACCGTCCAGCACCACCGGTACCGCGCAGATCGGAGTCACCGGCCTGGCCGTGATGGGCTCCAATCTCGCCCGCAACTTCGCCCACCACGGCTATACCGTCGCGCTGCACAACCGGTCGATCGCCAAAACCGATGCGCTGCTGGCCGAGCACGGCTCCGAGGGCAAGTTCGTGCGCAGCGAGACGATCGCGGAATTCCTTGACGCCCTGGAGAAGCCACGCCGGGTGATCATCATGGTCAAGGCCGGCGATCCGACCGATGCGGTGATCAACGAGCTGGCCGACGCCATGGAGCCCGGCGACATCATCATCGACGGCGGCAACGCCCTCTACACCGACACCATCCGCCGGGAGAAGGCGATCCGCGAGCGCGGGCTGCACTTCGTCGGCGCAGGTATCTCCGGCGGTGAGGAAGGCGCGCTCAACGGCCCGTCGATCATGCCCGGCGGCCCCGCCGAGTCCTACAAGTCGCTCGGCCCGCTGCTGGAGGAGATCTCCGCACACGTCGACGGTGTGCCGTGCTGCACCCACATCGGCCCGGACGGCGCCGGACACTTCGTCAAGATGGTGCACAACGGCATCGAGTACTCCGACATGCAGCTGATCGGCGAGGCCTACCAGCTGCTGCGCGACGGGCTCGGCCTTGAGGCCGCACAGATCGCCGACGTGTTCACCGAGTGGAACAAGGGCGATCTGGACAGCTACCTGGTGGAGATCACCGCCGAGGTGCTGAGTCAGGTGGACGCCAAGACGGGCAAGCCGCTGGTGGACGTGATCGTCGACGAGGCCGAGCAGAAGGGCACCGGGCGCTGGACCGTGAAGTCCGCCCTCGACCTCGGCGTTCCCGTCACCGGCATCGCCGAGGCCGTGTTCGCCCGGGCGCTGTCGGGTTCGGTGCCCCAGCGCAAGGCCACCACCGGTCTGGCCTCCGGCGAGCTCGGCGACAAGCCTTCTGAATCAGCGCAATTCATCGACGATGTCAGAAAGGCGCTGTACGCCTCGAAGATCATCGCCTACGCCCAGGGCTTCAATCAGATCCAGGCCGGGTCGGCCGAGTACGGGTGGGGCATCACCCTGGGCGATATGGCCACCATCTGGCGCGGCGGCTGCATCATCCGGGCGAAGTTCCTCAACCGGATCAAGGAGGCATACGACGACGATGCCGACCTGGCCACCCTGATCGCCGCGCCGTACTTCCGTGACGCAGTCGAGGCGGGTATCGACAGTTGGCGCCGGGTCGTGATCAAGGCCACCGAGTTGGGAATTCCCGTCCCTGGCTTCGCCTCGTCGCTGTCCTACTACGACGCGTTGCGCACCGAGCGGCTGCCCGCGGCACTGACTCAAGGCCTGCGCGATTTCTTCGGCGCGCACACCTACGGGCGCACCGACGCCGAGCCCGGTCAGAAGTTCCACACGCTGTGGAGCGGCGACCGCAGCGAGGTTCAGGCCTAGATTCAGCGGCCATGACGGGGAAGCCCGCGCCACTAGACTCAAGGGCGTGAGGTTTCTCAACGGACACATCCCGCCGTACGACCTGACCTACAACGACGTGTTCGTCATCCCCGGCCGGTCGGATGTGGCGTCGCGGTTCGACGTCGACCTGTCCACCAACGACGGATCCGGCACCACCATCCCGGTGGTGGTGGCGAACATGACGGCGGTGGCGGGTCGGCGCATGGCCGAGACCATCGCGCGGCGCGGCGGCATCGTGGTGCTGCCGCAGGATCTGCCGAGCACCGTGGTGGCCGACACCGTGCAGTTCGTCAAGAGCCGCGATCTCGTGGTGGACACGCCCGTGACGCTGGGCCCCGACGACTCGGTGTCCGACGCCGCGGCGCTGCTGCACAAGCGTGCCCACGGGGCGGCGGTGGTGGTGTTCGAGGGGCGTCCGATCGGGCTGGTCACCGAGGCCAGCTGTGCCGGCGTTGACCGGTTCGCCCGCATCCGTGATGTCGCGGTGCCGGACTTCGTCACCGCTCCGGTGGGCACCGATCCGCGAAAGGTGTTCGACCTCCTCGAGCACGCACCCATCGACCTCGCGGTGCTCACCGAGGCGGACGGCTCCCTGGCCGGCGTGCTGACCCGCACCGCGGCGGTGCGGGCGGGTATCTACGCACCCGCCGTCGACGCGGCCGGGAAACTGCGCATCGCCGCAGCCGTCGGGATCAACGGCGATGTCGGCGCCAAGGCCCGCGCCCTGGCCGAGGCCGGGGTGGACCTGCTGGTCATCGACACGGCACACGGCCATCAACTCAAGATGCTCGACGCCATCAAGTCGGTGGCATCGTTGAACCTCGGCCTGCCGCTGGCGGCGGGCAACGTGGTCTCCGCCGACGGCACCCGCGACCTCATCGAGGCCGGCGCCTCGATCGTCAAGGTAGGAGTGGGCCCCGGCGCCATGTGCACCACCCGGATGATGACCGGCGTGGGACGCCCGCAGTTCTCAGCTGTCGTCGAATGTGCAGCTGCGGCAAAGGAACTCGGTGCGCACGTGTGGGCCGACGGCGGGGTCCGGCACCCGCGCGACGTGGCGCTGGCGCTGGCCGCCGGTGCCGCCAACGTGATGATCGGCTCCTGGTTCGCCGGAACCTATGAATCCCCGGGCGACCTGCTGCACGATCGGGAGGAACGGCCGTACAAGGAGAGTTACGGCATGGCTTCCAAACGTGCGGTGGCCGCCCGTACCGCCGGGGACAGCCAGTTCGACCGCGCCCGCAAGGCCCTGTTCGAAGAGGGCATCTCGTCCTCGCGGATGAGCCTCGACCCGGGGCGCGGCGGAGTCGAGGACCTGCTCGACCACATCACCTCGGGGGTGCGCAGCACCTGCACCTATGTCGGCGCAGGCACTCTCGCCGAACTGCACGAGAAAGTGGTGCTGGGCGTTCAGTCGGCCGCCGGTTTCGCCGAGGGGCATCCGCTGCCGACCGGATGGTGACCGCGATACTATTGAGGCTCGGAGTAAGGCGTCGACGGCTGCATATTGCCCGGTCGTCCGCCGCGACAGATCGAACGAAAGGGTTCACGTGCCGCAGGCACCCACCGAGGCCTCCGGTTCTGAACCGGCCTTCCGGGTGGAACACCAGTCACTTCTGAGCGCCGAAGCCGACGACCCCTCTCCTAGTCGGCCGGGCCCCCGGCCCGGCGTTCCCCTGGAGAGCTGATGGGCAGCTCAACGGACGTAATTTTCTCGTTGCTGTCGATCCTGGCGATCGTCCTCCTCACTCTCGGCACCGCGGTGTTCGTGGCCGCCGAGTTCTCCCTGACCGCACTGGAGCGCAGCACGGTCGAGGCCAACGCCCGCACCGGCGACCGCCGCGACCAACTGGTCCGCCGCGCGCACCGCACCTTGTCGTTCCAGCTCTCCGGCGCCCAGGTGGGCATCTCGATCACCACCCTGGCGACCGGTTACCTCGCCGAACCCGTGGTCGGCGAACTCATCCGCCCCGGCCTGGACGCCCTCGGTGTACCACCCAACGTGGCGTCCGGTCTGGCGCTGTTCCTGGCCATCCTCATCGCGACCTCGCTGTCCATGGTGTTCGGCGAACTCGTGCCAAAGAACCTGGCCGTGGCCCGCCCGGTCCCGACGGCACGTGCCGCAGCACCGCTCCAGCTGTTGTTCTCGATGCTGTTCACGCCGGTCATCCGGCTGACCAACGGCACGGCCAACTGGATCGTGCGCCGCCTCGGCGTCGAGCCGGCCGAGGAACTGCGCTCGGCACGTTCGGCCCAGGAACTGGCGTCGCTGGTCAGGAACTCGGCCCGCAGCGGGTCTCTCGATCCCACCACCGCGCTGCTGGTCCACCGCTCGCTGCAGTTCGGTGAGCGCACCGCCGAGGAACTGATGACCCCACGCTCCAAGATCGAGGTGCTCGACGCAGGCGATTCGGTGTCCGACCTGTTGGCCGTCGCGATCCGCACCGGGTACTCACGGTTCCCGATCGTCGAGGGCGACCTGGACGAGACCATCGGCGTCGTCCACGTCAAGCAGGTGTTCTCGGTTCCGCGCGAAGACCGGGACCGGACCCGGCTGGCCGGGCTGGCACTGCCCGTGGCCACGGTGCCGTCCACCCTCGACGGCGATGCCGTGATGACCCAGATCCGGGCCAACGGGTTGCAGACCGCACTGGTGGTCGACGAATACGGCGGCACCGCGGGCATGGTGACAGTCGAAGACCTGATCGAGGAGATCGTCGGCGACGTGCGTGACGAGCATGACGACGCCACCCCCGACGTGGTGCCTGCCGGCGCCGGCTGGCAGGTGTCCGGGCTGCTGCGCATCGACGAGGTCGCGACCGGCACCGGATTCCGTGCTCCCGAGGGCGAATACGAAACCATCGGCGGGCTGGTGCTGCAGGAACTCGGACACATACCCGAGACCGGCGAAGCCGTGGAGCTCATTGCGTTCGACCCGGACTGCGACCCGGACAAGCCGACTCGATGGCTGGCCACGGTGGTGCGGATGGACGGCCGCCGGATCGATCTGCTCGAACTGACCAGTCTCGGAGCGCGGGAGAACGGGCATGGGTGACATCCTCGGTGTGCTGCTGACGGTGCTGCTGCTGGCCGCCAACGCGTTCTTCGTGGCCGCGGAGTTCGCGCTGATCTCGGCCCGCCGGGACCGGCTGCAGGCACTCGCCGAGCAGGGCAAGCGCAGTGCGGTGACCGTCATCAGGGCGGGCGAGCACCTGTCGCTCATGCTGGCCGGCTCCCAGCTGGGCATCACGATCTGCTCGATCCTGCTGGGGCGGGTCGGCGAACCCGCCGTCGCTCATCTGCTGGAGAAACCCTTCGCGCTGATCGGCGTGCCCGACGCGGTTCTGCACACCGTCTCGTTCTTCATCGCCCTGGCCGTCGTGGTGACCCTGCACGTGCTGCTCGGCGAGATGGTGCCGAAGAACATCGCCATCGCGGGGCCCGAGACCGCCGCGATGCTGCTGGTCCCGCCGTACCTGGTGTACATCCGGGCGGCCCGGCCGTTCATCGCCTTCTACAACTGGTGCGCCAACGCCACACTGCGCGCGTTCCGGGTCGAACCGGTCGACGAGCTCGAATCGGCCGTCTCGACCGTCGAACTGTCGGAGATGATCGCCGAATCGGTGTCCGAGGGCCTGCTCGACACCGAGGAGCACGGTCGTTTGACGCGGGCCCTGCAAACACGCACCCGTACGGTCAGTGATGTCGCGATGCCGTTGGACGAGATCCACGCCATCCGGGTCGCCGCCCCGGGTTCGGGGCCCACCGTCGGGGATGTGGAGCGGGCACTGACCGACACCGGCTACTCGCGCTTCCCTGTTGCCGATTCCTTCGGCGAATTCATCGGGTACCTGCACATCAAGGATGTGTTGCCGCACATCAACGACCCCGATGCGGTGCTGGATCTGTCCATGGTGCGTCCGCTGCCGCGCGTCCCGGCCTCGTTGCCGCTGCCCGATGCGCTGTCCCGGATGCGACGCAGCAACAGTCACCTCGCGCTGGTCGTCAACGAGGAGAACCGCGAGGAGCAGGACGGTCCTGACGGTGCGAGCGATGCGCCCGCCGGTCCGGACGGGACCGTCACCGCGATGGTCGCGCTCGAGGACCTCGTCGAGGATCTGGTGGGCACTGTGCGAGACGGCACCCACCGCATCTGACCCGTCTGATCCTCCCTCGGATGCATCGGTAGGCTCGAGCCGCACGGCGGCGGCGGGCCACCCAGTGGAGGAGACATGGAAGGACGCGTTGGATCGGACGCGGCCGGACTGACCCTGCCGGATGCCGCCGAGGTCCTGGCGGGCCCGGATTGGGCGGCACGCGCCGAGTCACATCGGCGCCGCGCCGACGACTTCCTCACACCACACGTGCGTCGCCGACACGCCGGTGAGCCGCACCCGGTATGGGATTTCCTGTTCACCTACTACAGCCTGCGACCCCGTCAGCTGCGCCTGTGGCACCCCGGCTTCGGGGTGGTGCTGGCCGGCGGAGAGGCAGAGCCGTATCTGCGGCGCACAGGTTACGGTCCGCATCCGCACGGTGTCACGGTGCGGACCGACTACCTGCTTTCCCGCATCGAGACAGTCCGCTTCGTGGCTCGGTTGATGCGTGCCACCGCGGCGCGGGCGCCCCGGATGAACTGCTTCGGACTGCACGAGTGGGCCATGGTCTACCGGACTCCCCAGCTACGCCACGACAGGGTTCCACTGCGCCTCGGCGCCACCGGCACCGATGCCGTCGTCGAGTCAATGCCGTTGCGGTGCAGCCACTTCGATGCCTTCCGTTTCTTCACCGACTCCGCCGCGCCCCGCAACGACCGGCAACTGAGCCGCGAGCAACAGCTCGACACCGAGCAGCCCGGCTGCATCCACGCCGCCATGGACACCTACAAATGGGCGTACAAGCTGGGCCCTCTGGTGCCGTCGGAACTCGTGATGGACGCACTCGAACTGGCCGCCGACGCGCGGGCGGTCGATATGTGTGCCAGCCCATACGACTTGAGGCGCTATGGTTTCGAGCCGATCGCCATCGAAACACCGGCCGGGCGTGCCGAATACGTCAGGGCCCAGCAGCGCATCGCCGAACGGGCAGCGCCGTTGCGGATCACTCTGGCAAACCGGTGTGAGCTGTTGCTCACCAGGCTGGACGGCTGAAAGGCCGACGTTACCAATGGGTAAGCTGGATAAACGGCAGGCACCGCACGGTGCCTGGAGCCGAGGGAGGAAACGCGCATGACCAATCGCGTGACTGTCGGAAACCTGCGCGTGGCACAGGTGCTGCACGACTTCATCACCAACGAGGCACTGCCGGGCACCGGCGTCGACCCGGACAGCTTCTGGTCCGGTGTGGACAAGGTCGTCGCTGACCTCACCCCGAAGAATCAGGACCTGCTGGCCCGTCGCGACGATCTGCAGGCGCAGATCGACAAGTGGCACCGCGCTCATGTGCTCGAGCCGGTCGACCCCGAGGCCTACAAGCAGTTCCTCACCGATATCGGCTACCTGTTGCCGGAGCCCGCCGACTTCACCATCACCACCTCAGGCGTCGACGACGAGATCACCTCGACGGCCGGTCCGCAGCTCGTGGTGCCGATCCTCAACGCCCGCTTCGCGCTCAACGCCGCGAATGCCCGTTGGGGCTCGCTGTACGACGCGCTGTACGGCACTGACGTCATCAGTGAAGAGGACGGCGCCGAGAAGGGCTCGGGCTACAACAAGGTCCGTGGCGACAAGGTGATCGCCTACGCCCGCAACTTCCTGGACGAGGTCGTGCCGCTGGCCGCGGGAACCTGGGCCGAGGCCACCGGCCTGAAGATCGACGAAGGCCAGTTGCTGGTGGAGTACGGCGACGGCCTGTCCTCCGGCCTGGGCACCCCCGAGCAGTTCGTCGGCTACACCGGTGAGCTCGGCCAGCCGCAGTGGTCGGTGCTGCTGGCCAACCACGGCCTGCACATCGAGATCCTGGTCGACCCGGACTCCCCCATCGGCTCCACCGACGCCGCGGGCATCAAGGACGTCGTGCTGGAATCCGCGATCACCACGATCATGGACTTCGAGGACTCGGTGGCCGCCGTCGACGCCGACGACAAGGTGCTCGGCTACCGCAACTGGCTGGGCCTGAACCGGGGCGACCTGGCCGAAGAAGTCGCCAAGGGCGGCAAGACCTTCACCCGCGTGCTCAACCCGGACCGCACCTTCACCACTCCGGACGGCGAGGGTGAGCTCACCCTGCCCGGTCGCAGCCTGCTGTTCGTGCGCAACGTCGGGCACCTGATGACCAACGACGCGATCGTGGACGTTGATGGGAACGAGATCCCCGAAGGCATCCAGGACGCGCTGTTCACCGGCCTGATCGCCATGCACGGGCTCAAGGACGACGAGGCGAATGGCCCGCTGAAGAACAGCCGCACCGGCTCGGTCTACATCGTCAAGCCCAAGATGCACGGCCCCGACGAGGTCGCCTTCACCTGTGAGCTGTTCGGTCGTGTCGAGGACGTGCTCGGCCTGCCCGGCGGCACCCTCAAGGTCGGCATCATGGACGAGGAACGCCGCACCACGGTCAACCTGAAGGCCAGCATCAAGGCCGCCGCCGACCGAGTGGTGTTCATCAACACCGGCTTCCTCGACCGCACCGGCGACGAGATCCACACCTCGATGGAGGCCGGCCCGATGATCCGCAAGGGCGCCATGAAGGCCCAGCCGTGGATCAAGGCGTACGAAGACAACAACGTCGACGTGGGCCTGGCCACCGGCCTGGCCGGCAAGGCCCAGATCGGCAAGGGCATGTGGGCCATGACCGATCTGATGGCCGACATGGTCGAGCAGAAGATCGGCCAGCCCAAGGCCGGTGCCACCACCGCCTGGGTTCCCTCGCCGACCGCTGCCACCCTGCACGCGATGCACTACCACCAGGTGGACGTCGAGGCCGTGCAGAAGGAACTGACCGGCAAGAAGCGTGCCACCATCGAAGAGCTGCTGACCATCCCGCTGGCGGACTCCTCACTGACCTGGTCGCCCGAGGAGATCCACGAAGAGGTCGACAACAACTGCCAGTCGATCCTGGGCTACGTGGTCCGCTGGATCGATGCCGGCGTCGGCTGCTCGAAGGTGCCCGACATCCACAACGTCGCGCTGATGGAAGACCGCGCGACCCTGCGGATCTCGAGCCAGCTGCTGGCCAACTGGCTGCGTCACGGCGTCATCACCGAAGAGGACGTCAAGGCCAGCCTGCGCCGGATGGCCGCAGTCGTCGACGAGCAGAACGCCGGTGATCCCGACTACCTGCCGATGGCGCCCAACCCGGATGCCAGCATCGCGTTCGGCGCGGCACAGGAGCTGATCCTGTCGGGAGCAGCGCAGCCCAACGGTTACACCGAGCCGATCCTGCACCGGCGCCGCCGCGAGTTCAAAGCGAGCACCGCGGGGAAGTGATTAGACTTCGGCGGGTCCGGATGACTAGTCGGCGCGAGACGTACAGGGGTTAGGAATGGGCAGGCACAGCATTCCCGACCCTGAGGATGCACCCGACGAGCCCGATCACGGGCACGTCGGGGACTCCGATTACCGGGACGATTACGACCGTCCCCGCGGCGAGCAGTCCCGGTACGCCGAAGACGACTTCGACACGCCCGGGCGTCAGCCCGATCGCGGGTACCGGGACGCACCTGCCTACCGGGACGAGCCGGGCTACCGGGACGACCGCGGCTACCGCGCCGAACCCGAACCCGCGTACCGCGCACCGCAGTACGCCGACGGAGACGACGACTACGAATCGGACTATCACGACTCGGAGTACGCCGATTACGACGAAGCCGAGTACGTAGAGGAAGACGGGTTCGAGGACGAGTACGTCGACGGCTACCGCGACCAGTACGCCGCCGACGACTACGACGCGGAGTATGCCGACGATCAGCCGACCGCCCAGTTCGGTGCGGTCGGCGGTGTCGGTGATCCGCCGCCGCCGACCGGTCCGACCAGCCGCCAGCGTGGCGAGTGGGACGGTGAGTGGACCGGCAGCCACCGCGCAGTCGAGTCCGGGCGCCGAGGTGTCAGCGTCGGTGTGATCGTCGCACTGGTCACCGTGGTGGCCGTGGTCGGCGCGATGATCCTGTGGAAGTTCTTCGGTGACATGCTCGCCGGCCGCAGCGACGCTGCAGCCGCGCGCTGTGTCGACGGCGAACTCGGGGTCGCCGTGATCGCCGACCCGACCATCTCCTCCCGCATCGAGGGACTGGCCAACACGTACAACGAGTCGGTCAGCCCGGTGGGCGACCGCTGCGTCAAGGTGCGCGTGCAGTCCGCCGATTCTGATCGCGTGATCAGTGGCTTCGCCAACGCGTGGCCCAGCGAGCTCGGCGACCGTCCGGCACTGTGGATTCCGGCCAGCAGTATCGCCGAGGCACGGCTGGAGGCGACCGCGGGCGCCAAGACTGTCAGCGACAGCCGGTCCCTGGTCACCTCGCCGGTGCTACTTGCGGTCCGTCCGCAGCTCAAAGACGCCCTGGCACAACAGACCTGGGCCACCCTTCCCCAGCTGCAAAGCAGCCCGGCGGCGATGAACGCGCTCAAGCTGCCCGGTTGGGGCACGCTCAAACTTGCCCTGCCGACCCATAGCAATGGCGATGCCGCGTTGCTCGCTGCCGAGGCCGTCGCCGCGGCGACGGCTCCTTCGGGTGCGCCGGCCACGTCCGGTATGAGCGGCGTGAACAGCCTGTTCCACGGGCAGCCCAAACTCGACGACTCCGAGCTGGGCACCGCCTTCGACGCGTTGCTCAACGCCCCCGATGCGGCGACCGCGCCGGTGCACGCGGTGGCCACCACTGAGCAGCAACTGTTCCAGCGGGCCACCTCGGTCGACAACGTCAAGTCCTCGTTGGCCGGCTGGCTGCCGCCGGGTCCCACCGCCACCGCCGACTATCCGACAGTGCTGCTGTCCGGGGACTGGCTCGAGAAGGAACAGGTCACTGCGGCCAGCGAGTTCGCCCGCTACCTGCGCAAGCCTGAGCAGCTCGCCGAACTCGCCAAGGCCGGGTTCCGCGCCGAGGGCACGTCGCCGCCATCCAGCGATGTCACCAGTTTCAGCCAGCTCGCGGCACCGCTGTCGGTGGGCGACAACTCGATGCGGGTGACGCTGGCCAACGCCACTGCCACGCCGTCGGGGAACCCCGCGGTCACGATCATGCTCGACCAGTCGATGCCGACCGAAGAGGGTGGCAAGTCGCGCCTGGCCAACGTCGTGGCCGCGCTCGACGGCCGGCTCAAGGCACTGCCCGATACCGCCGCGGTCGGCCTCTGGACTTTTGACGGCACCGAGGGACGGTCGGAGATTTCAACCGGCCCGCTGGCCGAGCCGGTCAACGGACAGCGGCGCTCCGATGCGCTGATCTCGACGCTCGACGAGCAGTCCGCCTCGGGCGGCGGCGCGGTGTCGTTCACCACGCTCCGCATGCTCTATACCGAAGCGCTGTCGAAATACCGTGAGGGCCAGAGCAACTCAATCCTGTTGATCACCACCGGACCACACACCGATCAGAGTCTGGATGGGCCCGGGCTGCAGGACTACATCCGCGGCGCATTCGACCCGGCCCGTCCGATCGCGGTCAACGTGATCGACTTCGGTACAGGCTCGGACCGGGCCACGTGGGAGGCCGTCGCGCAGGCCACCAGCGGCACCTACCAGCATCTGGCCAGCTCGACCTCACCCGAGCTGGCCAGCGCGGTCAACACCATGCTGGGTTGATCCGCAGTACCGCACCCGTGACGCCGTGACGCCGTGACGCCGTGACGCCGTGACGCGCCATTTTCCACATCGGGGACGCGCCATTCTCTACATCAGGGTTGTGCGGAGCGACCGGGCACAACCCTGATGTAGAAACCGACCTGTCAGGCGAACGCCTCGACCGGCGGGCAGGAGCACACCAGGTTCCGGTCGCCGTAGGCACCGTCGATCCGACGCACCGGCGGCCACACCTTGGGGCGGAATCCCTTGCCCAACGGGTACGCGGCCTGCTCGCGGGTGTACGGGTGATCCCAGTCCGTCACCAGCAGGCACTCGGCGGTGTGCGGGGCGCCGCGCAACGGGTTGTCCTCGGCTGACCACTCCCCCGAGCCGACCCGGTCGATCTCGGCGCGGATGGCGATCATCGCGTCGCAGAACGCGTCGACCTCGGTCAGGCTCTCGCTCTCGGTCGGCTCGACCATCAACGTGCCTGCCACCGGGAAGCTCATGGTGGGTGCGTGGAAACCGTAGTCCGCCAGGCGCTTTGCCACATCATCGACGGTCACGCCGGTGTCCTTGGTGATCCCGCGCAGGTCCAGGATGCACTCGTGGGCGACCATCCCGTTCTCCCCGGTGTAGAGCACCGGGTAGTACTCGTCGAGGCGGCGGGCCACGTAGTTGGCCGACGCGATCGCGGTCAGCGTCGCTGCGCGCAGACCCGTGGCCCCCATCATCCGGATGTAGGCCCAGGTGATCGGCAGGATCGAGGCCGACCCGTAGGGCGCTGCGGAGACGGTGTGCTCATCGGGCAGCTCGTCGGCCAGCGGATGGCCCGGCAGGAACGGCGCCAGATGTGAGCGCACCGCGACCGGCCCGACACCGGGGCCGCCACCACCGTGCGGGATGCAGAAGGTCTTGTGCAGATTCAGATGACTGACGTCGCCACCGAAGCGGCCCGGCCGGGCCAACCCGACGAGCGCGTTGAGGTTTGCGCCGTCCACGTAGACCTGGCCGCCCACGTCGTGCACCGCCGCGCAGATGTCGGCGACGTCGTGCTCGTACACCCCGTGCGTCGACGGATAGGTGATCATCAGCGCCGCAACACGATCCGCATGTTCGGCGATCTTCGCCCGGAGGTCGTCGAGGTCGACGTCACCGTTCTCACGGCAGGCCACCACCGCGACGCGCATGCCGGCCAGCGCAGCCGAGGCGGCGTTGGTGCCGTGCGCGCTCGACGGGATCAGGCAGAGGTCGCGCTCGGTATCGCCGCGCGAGTCGTGGTACGCCTTGATCGCCAGCAGACCGGCGTACTCCCCCTGGGAACCGGCGTTGGGCTGCAACGAAATCTGGTCGTAGCCGGTGATCCCGGTGAGCCAGTCCTGCAGATCGGCAATCACCTTGCGCAGGCCCGGGTTGTCCGATGCCGGCGCGAACGGGTGCTGACGGCCGAACTCGGGCCAGGTGATCGGCTCCATCTCGGCCGCCGCGTTGAGTTTCATCGTGCAGGAACCCAACGGAATCATGCTGCGGTCCAAGGCAATATCCTTGTCCGCCAGCATCCGCAGGTACCGCATCATCTCGGTCTCGGTGCGGTAGGAGTTGAACGCCGGATGCGTCAGGAAATCCGAGGTCCGCGTCGCCACAGCCCCACTTGCGTTGGCAGCGGCATCGGCGGGTGCCACCTCGAAAGCCTCCAGGACCGCGGCCACATGCTCGTCGGTCGTCGCCTCGTCGCAGGACACCGACACGTGGTCGGCGTCGACGCGCCACAGGTTGATGCCCTTGGCCTTGGCCGCCGCGACCACCGCGTCAGCGCGTCCAGGAACCCGGGCCAGCACGGTGTCGAAGTACTTGTCGTGCACCAGCGCATCGCCGAGTGCGGCCGCGATCGCGGCGGCATGGCCCTGCACGCGGCGGGCGATCGCCGTCAACCCTTCGGCACCGTGGTAGCTGGCGTACATCGCGGCCATCACGGCCAACAGCACCTGCGCGGTGCAGATGTTGCTGGTGGCCTTGTCCCGCCGGATGTGCTGCTCACGGGTCTGCAACGCCAGTCGGTAGGCCGGCGACCCATCCGCGTCGACGGAGACACCGACCAAACGGCCCGGCAGCTGCCGGGCATGCTTGGCGTGCACCGCCAGATAGCCGGCGTGCGGGCCGCCGAATCCCATTGGCACACCGAACCGTTGGCTGGTCCCGAAGGCGACGTCGGCCCCGATCTCGCCCGGCGGGGTGATCACCGTCATCGCGAGCAGGTCCGCGCCAACCGCCACCAGTGCGCCACGCTCATGCGCCTCGCCGATCAGCCCCGTCCAGTCGTCCACCCGGCCACTCGCTCCCGGCAGCTGCACGATGACGCCGAAGAACTCACCCTCGGGCAATCCCTGGCGCAGGTCCGTGGTGACGATCTCGATGCCGAGCGGCTGCGCGCGCGTGGCCAGCACCGCCGCGGTCTGCGCGTACACATCGGTGTCGACCAGCAGTCGGTTCGTCTTGGATTTGGTCGCGCGGTGCATGAGGGTCATGGCTTCGGCCGCGGCGGTGCCTTCGTCGAGCATCGAGGCGTTGGCCACCTCGAGTCCGGTCAGGTCGCTCACCATGGTCTGGAAGTTCAGCAGCACCTCGAGCCGGCCCTGGCTGATCTCGGGCTGATACGGGGTGTAGGCGGTGTACCACGCCGGGTTCTCAAGAATGTTGCGCCGCAGCACGGCGGGCGTGAACGTGTCGAAGTAGCCCTGACCGATCATCGACACCGCGGTCGTGTTGGAGTCGGCCAACGCCCGGAGCTCGGCCAGGGACTGCTCCTCGGTGGCCGGCGCGGGCAGAGCTTCGAGGCCCGGGGCGATCCCGTCGGACGCCAGCGCGTCGAGAATGCCTGCGGGCAGCGCCTTGGCGGCGAGCTCGTCGAGCGATGCCACGCCGATCACGTCGAGCATGGTGGCAACGGCAGTGGCGTCCGGGCCGATGTGACGATCGGCGAAACGCGATTGATGCTGGTCGGACACGACACTCTCCTGAGGCGCAGACGTGATGAAACGTCGTAGGCGTCCCTCTCCCTCTGTCGTCGACCCGGTCCGGGCGCCTGAGAGATTCAGCCCCGGCTACAGGACCTTTCCCCATGGGCGGGTGCCCATGGGCACCACTTTCCAGAGGCATCGGGGCCTGACGCGGTCCTGGGGGCCTGAGAGGTTGACGGAGAGGTATTGCTCCTTCGGCGTCCGTGGCTGGCTGTCACGAAACTCTCCCGCGCGAGGGCGATGCGTCGGCAATTCTACCGGCAGCGCACCGGTGCTCGCGAACAGTTCCCCCGCAAGCGGGACGGCTCCCAGCAAAAGTTCCCCTCAACGACGGTCGAGGGGAACCTAGGTGTCTGTACGCGGCGGAGGATCAGCCGATCTTGCGGTCGCGGCTTTTTCGCCGCGACGCCAGCTCGTCCTCGGGCGATGCGATGGATTCGCCGCCGTCGGCACGTTCGCCCGGGAAGTCTGCGATGGTGCCGGTCAGCTCGCGCATGGCGCCGGATACCGCGATGCCGAACACGCCCTGGCCGCCCTGCAGCAGATCCACGACCTCTTCGGCCGAGGTGCATTCGTAGACCGTGGTGCCATCGGAGAACAGGGTGATGTTGGCCAGATCCTGGACGCCACGCTGGCGCAGGTGATCGACCGCAACCCGGATGTTGTGCAGCGAGATGCCGGTGTCCAGCAACCGCTTGACGATCTTGAGGACCAGGACGTCCTTGAACGAGTACAGACGCTGGCTGCCTGAGCCGGCGGCGCCCCGGATGGACGGGACCACCAGGGAGGTGCGCGCCCAGTAATCCAACTGCCGATAGGTGATACCGGCGATCTGGCAGGCGCTGGGACCGCGGTAGCCCACCAGCTCGTCCGGCACCGAGTCATCGGGGAACAGCCCACCCTGCACGGGTTCGCCAGCTGGCCTGACAGGCGGCTCCGCGCCGCTCCCGGTGGTCAGATCCAGCTCTTCCTGCCGTGGCGTGTCACCCACTGTGAATCCTCTCGCCGATCGAACTCGCCCGCACCGTAGTGCCATGTCCTGCAGCGCAGCCATCTCTTCCGCGACGGTTTGCTGCGAGCTCGAATGTGTCGAGCATACGCTTCCCGCCGAGCCGTGATTGCCCGCTGCGATGAAAGTATGGCGCCCGAATTCCCGCCCGATTGTCTCCCGCGCCGCGTGTCGACACCGGTATACCCACTTGAGATGTACCCGTGACCTGCAAGGCGCGGGCGACAGTCATGTCGCCTTGAAGTCGTCCGGCGAAACGCTGTCGAGGAACTCCTTGAACTTTTCGACCTCGTCCTCACGGACGGTGCCCGTAGCCTCTTCGTCGTTCTCGTCGGGAATCAGCAGGCCGGCCTCGGCCAGCACCGCCTCCTCCACGTAGATCGGCACGCCGACGCGCAGAGCGATCGCCACCGAGTCCGAAGGCCGGGCCGACACCGTGATGTCGCGGTCGAAGATCAGGTCGGCGTAGAACGTGCCTTCCTGCAGGTCGACGATCCGCACCTCTTTGAGTGAATGTCCAAGGGCGGCAATGACATCTCGGATCAGGTCGTGAGTGAGCGGCCGGGCGGGCTCGACGCCCTGCTGTTCCAGCGCGATCGCGGCGGCCTCCGACTGCCCGATCCAGATCGGGAGATAGCGGTCACCGTTGGATTCCCGCAACAGCAACACGGGCTGGTTCTGCGGCTGTTCCACTCGAATGCCGACCACGCGAACCTCAGCCATCTGTGCCTGCCCTCCGCACCGCCGTGCCGTTTCGTCGAATCTTTCGTCCTTCGCCAGTTCGCCTCAGGGGTCCCGACTTAGACGAACTGGCCGTCGAAACGAGTCTAGTCCTCAGCGATCCAGAACGTCGCGTACGGCGGACTTGATCAGCGACGTGTGCAGAGTGATCGCCAGGGCGGCCACCTCACGGGCCAGGTCATCGGCCCGGTCCCGCGCGCCGGCCTTGCCCGCCTTGCCCACCGGGCCGGCGATCTGGGCGATCAGGTCGGATTGCCGATCTGCCGCGGAGCGAAATGCCCGCAGGTGCCTGGGCTCGACGCCGTAGTCGCCCAGGGCACGTGCGCACTGTGCGATCACCACGGAATGCTCGTCGAAGAACCCGGCGGGCCCGGCGGTGATGATGCCGTTGCGAACCAACGCCCCCAGCATCTCCTCGTCGATGCCCGACCGGGTCAACAGGTCTTCACGGGAGAGCCGGACCTGTGTCGGCGCCACCGCCGACAAGCCGGCGGCGCCGTCCACTCCCTCGCCCCCACTCTCGGACACCCCGACCAGTCGGGGCACCGCGTAGGCCGATCCGGCCTCCGGCAATTCACCGTCGGGCTGGGCGTCCAACTGCGCCTTGATCACCTTCAACGGCAGATACTGGTCACGCTGAGCAGTCAGGATGAACCGCAACCGCGCACAGTCGTATGCAGTGAACCGGCGGTACCCCGACGCGGTGCGCTGCGGCGTGATCAGTCCCTCGGCCTCGAGGAACCTGATCTTGGAGATGCTGACGTCCGGAAAGTCGCCCCGCAGCAGGTCCAGCACTGCGCCGATCGACATCCCGGCCAGCGCAGGTCTGTCGGGGGCAGTCATCGGCTAGCTGGTCGGGCCGCTGTCGTCGTCAGACCGGGGACCGGTGAGGAACACCAGGCGGAACTTCCCGATCTGCACTTCGTCGCCGTTGGCGAGTACCGCCGAATCAACCGGCTCGCGGTTGACGTACGTACCGTTGAGGCTGCCGACATCGACAACCTGGAACTCACCGCTCTCCAACCGGAACTCGGCGTGTCGACGACTCACCGTGACGTCATCGAGAAAAATGTCGCTGTCCGGGTGCCGCCCGGCCGACGTGGTCGGCTGATCGAGCAGGAAACGCGATCCGGCGTTCGGTCCACGCTTGACGACCAGCAATGCCGAACCCGCGGGCAGGCCCTCGACGCCGGAGACGGCGCCTTCGGTACCTGCCGTTGCGGGCGCATCCAGTTCGTTCAAAAAGTCCGCGCGGAAAACCGATGTGGTTTCCACCGTCACGTCTTCCGACTGGTCGGCCCCCAAATTGCTGTCCTTGTCCGTCACCCGCTGCTCCTCACTGGCTGCTGTGGCGTTGGCCGGCGCGGCCCCAGCCCATCGTCGGTCTCACGTCGACCGTACCGCGCATCAGGCATCGTTGTGTCCACCACCGCCGGATCCGATGGGGAAGATATCTGCGCGCCGGGTACGGCCGAACCGGTCTCGGCGACCGGCCTTCGAAACCCTAACAATTCCTCACTCGGTCACGGCGGCGCGGTAGCCGTCCGCGTCGAGCAAACCGGCCAGGGCGTCCTCGAGCGTGCCCTCCTCGAGCCGCAGATCGACCAGCCAGCCTTCGCCGTAGGGGTCGGAGTTCACGAGCTGAGGACTGCCGTCCAGATCACCGTTGACCGCAACGACTTTCGCCGCGACCGGAGCGTAGAGATCCGACACGGACTTCGTGGATTCGACCTCGCCGAACGCATCGCCGGCGGCCAGCTGGGCGCCGACGTCGGGCAGCTGGACGAACACCACATCGCCGAGGGCGGACTGTGCGTAGTCGGTGATGCCGACGCGCACCGTGTCGTCACCGGTGCGCTGTACCCACTCGTGCTCCGAGGTGTAGTAGAGGTCGGCTGGGATGTCGCTCACGGCGCTCCTTATTGTCGGGCGGTTGGTGTTGCTGTGCTCACTTGACGGGCTGAGCGTATTGGCGTGGTTTCGGTTGCCGCAAGGCGGTGACGTCGACACGCTCGGCTTGTTGTATCACCATCGTGCCGCCGACACGCTTGACGCTGTCCATTGCCCCGCCGGGAATGTTCATCGCGGCGGCCAGGGTCGGCGGGTCCCCAATGGCCAGAACCGAATACGGCGGCCGCAGGGTCACCTCGTCGACGGTGAGCGCCCCGGGGGTGCCGACGATCCAGGTGTCGATGCCGACCCGAACGGCGGCCTGCTGATCGCCGCCGCGGATCTCAAGGGCCTCGGCGCCCGCGGCGCGCAACTCGTTGATCACATCGAGCATGGTCTCGGCGGGAACACCGGGCGCGTTGTCTTCTATGGTGAGCGTCACGCCGGGGCCGGTGGCGGCCACCGTGCCGATCTGGATGGCCAGGGCCTCCAGCCGGGACTGGGCATTCTCGATCGCGGCCTGGTCGCTGCTGCCCGAGGCCTGCAGCTGCTGCAGCGTCCGCTGCAGGTCGGCCACCTCGGTGTTGAGCGAGCCCTCACGTTGCTGCAGGGAGTCGAGCAGCACCAGCAGATCCGCCGGGCGCGCGGTCTCCAGCGAATCTCCTGACTCGTTCTGGCGGACCTGGGTGACGATCGCCATGCCCAGCAGGATGCACAACAACACCCCGAGCGCGCCGAACACCACGGCCGCCACGAGATGCCCGCCGACGTCTCGCCACGCCGGTTCCGGAATCTGCGGATCGTGCGCCGCAGCCGTTCGCAGCTGGTGTTCGGCGCGCTCGGGGTGTTGTTGTGCATCCTGCTGGGCATGGCGATCGTCACCCAGGTCCGCCAGAACGAG
>NZ_LZSY01000138.1 GCF_001665625.1 Mycolicibacterium peregrinum
GCGCTGTACGTCGACGACACCGCGGTGGCCGAGTTGGCGGGGATGCAGACCCACCCCGGCATGTTCGCGCTCGCCGGGGGTGGCATCTGCATCGGCCGCAACACGGGATCGGCGGTGTCACAGCAGTACCGGGCACCGTTCGCCTTCACCGGCGGCACCATCCGGCAGGTCACCGTCGACCTGTCCGGCGAGCGCGAACATGCCGGGGTGGGTCTGCATCCCCGCCAACTCGGCCACCGCGGTGTCGTCGACGTACAGCGCGGTGTCGCCGAGCGGGGTGTGGCTGCCCTCGACAGTGCCGGCCCGCCGGTACTGCACACCGAAGATGTGCCGTCCCAACGGGATCGGATCGGGTGAGACCAACGTCTGCTCGTGCTCACCGAGGAAGTTGTAGACGTACTGCAGCCGGCCGTCGGCGAGGAACAGCACGTGGCCGCCGTGTGCGCCGCCCTGTTTGAACAAGACGCCCTGCGCGTCGGCGCTGTCCACGGTGACTTCGGCGAGCACCGTGAACGACTGCCCGCGCAGTTCGGCGGCCGCACCCAACCCGACCTCGGCGGTGTGCGGGTAGTAGGTGAAGC
>NZ_LZSY01000139.1 GCF_001665625.1 Mycolicibacterium peregrinum
CTCGCGATTCTGAGAGGCGAGTTTATCTGTCGAGTTATGCGCGTAAGCCCATTTCTGGGCCTTACGTATCAGACTCCGGCGAGCGCATCCGCGGTGAGCAACGCCTGGGCCACCCCGGACACGATCGACGCCAGCCGGATGGCCTCGAAGATCGTCGTGCGAGAGACGTCGGCGTCGCGCAGGACGGTCTCGTGCGCGGACAGGCAGTGCGAGCAGCCGTTGATGGCCGACACCGCCAGCGACCACAGCTCGAAGTCAGCCTTGGGCACACCGGGATTGGCGATGATGTTCATCCGCAGACCGGCCCGCAGGTCGTCGTAGCGGCCGTCGAGCTGCCCCTTGGTCCGGTAGAAGACGTTGTTCATCCCCATGATCGACGCGGCGCCGAGGGCGGCGTGGTACGCCTCCGCACTCAGCACGCCGAGGGCATCCTCGGAGATCTCCTTCAGCAGCTGCTGCGATTTGGTCGCGGCGGCCGTGGCGACCAACGCTCCCCACAACTGCTGCTCGGTGAGCTCCGTGGACTTCACGATGCTGCCGAAGTTGAGCTTGAGATCCTTCGCGTACTCCGGCAGCGCTTCCTTGATGTTGTCGATGCTCATGACTAGACCGCCTCGGACAACAGCTCGCCGGCGTTCAGCGTCGGGTCGCCCTTCTTCCAGTTGCACGCGCACAGCTCGTCGGACTGCAGTGCGTCGAGAACCCGCAGCACCTCGTCGACGTTGCGCCCAACCGAACCGGCGGTCACCGAGACGAACTGGATCTCGTTGTTGGGGTCGACGATGAAGGTGGCCCGGTCGGCGACACCGTCGGCGTTGAGCACGCCGGCCGCCGCAGTGAGTTCACGCTTGAGGTCCGAGACCATCGGGAAAGGCAGCTTCTTCAGGTCCTCGTGCTGTGCACGCCACTGGAAGTGGACGAACTCGTTGTCCACCGAAACGCCGATCACCTTGGCGTCGCGATCCTCGAAGTCTTCGTTGAGCTTTCCGAACGCGGCGATCTCGGTGGGGCACACGAAGGTGAAGTCCTTCGGCCAGAAGAAGATGATCCGCCACTTGCCCTCGTCGTCCTTGTTGGTGACGCGGGTGAAATAGTCATCGGGCTGCTTGGCGTCGACCTTGGACAGATCTCCACCAATCACGGCCGTCAGGTCGTATTCCGGGAACTGAGAACCAATCGACAAAAGTGCCATTGCAACCTATCCAATCTCGCGCTGATTTTCTGGAATGATTCCAGATTTACCACCACAATCATGGCTCTCACCGAGGCTTATAGCAACTCACTGAACCGTGATTATGCACACAGACGACGTCAGTGTGAGCTGGGCCTCACGGCCGCCGCCGGGACTACCAGATCGGCCCGCTCCGCGGTCGCCGCCACCAACCGGGCATTGGGTTCATCGACCTCGGCAACCCAGCGCCGCGCGGCACCGGCCGGCTTTCCGAAGGCGATGTGGCGAGCCACCAGACGGGCGACGCGGAGATCGTCTTCTGTTACACAGAACCAGATTTCGTCGATCTCCGCGGACACCGCCGACCACGCCGGATCGTCGAGCAGCAGGTAGTTGCCCTCGGTGAGCACCACCGCCGTTCCCGGGAACACCGGGATCGCACCGGCCACCGGCTGCTCGATGTCGCGCTCGAAACCGGGGGCGTAGACCACGTCGGTGGGTCCGCGGATACGGCGCAACAGCGCGGCATATCCGGCAACGTCGAAGGTGTCCGGCGCGCCCTTGCGGTCCAATCGGCCAAGCCGGCGCAATTCCACATCGGCGAGGTGGAATCCGTCCATCGGAACGTGCGCCACCGCGTCGTCGCCGAGCCGGGCCCGGACGGCGACGACGAGCGCCTCGGTCAGCGTGGATTTACCCGCCCCCGGCGCCCCGGCGATCCCGATGACGGCCGTCCCCGGATCTGCTGCACGGGCCAATACCCGAGTCACCAGATCCTCGAAGGTGTACATAGCGCCGCCATTGTCCCGCAGGTCATCGGCGGCCCGCGCCGAACGTCGTCGCGAACAGGTAGAACTGGCTGGGGTGGATCGCGTGGAAGGCGGATCAGTTGGCGAGGCTTCGCTGGTGGCTCGGTCTGGCCTGTTGTGCGGCGCTGCTGGCCGGTTGCGGGAACGCCCCCGTGATCGGGGGCAGGGCGACCTCGATGCTGTTCCTACCCGACCGGGTGGGTGGACTGCCGGTGACCGACGGCCACAGCGGCACCCGGCCCGATGCCCCCGCGCCGACCCGCCGGGCCGAGAACACCGATGGCGGCCAGATCGATGACCTGGCCCTGCTGGCCGTCGACGACATCGAGGATTTCTGGTCGCAGAACTACAGCGGCGGTTCCCTTCCGGGAACCTTCACCCCCGTCTCCCGCCTGGTGTCCTACAACTCCGATGCCTCCCCCGGACTCGAGATCTGCGGGGAAAGCACCGTCGGGCTGACCAACGCCTTCTACTGCCTCAAGAGTGACGTGATGGCATGGGACCGCGGCGTCGCGATTCCGGTGGCAGCGCAGTACTTCGGCCAGATGGGCGTGGTCGGGGTGATGGCCCACGAATACGGCCACGCCGTCCAGCAACAGGCGCGGCTGATCAACGAGAGCACGCCCGTGCTGGTGGCCGAGCAGCAGGCGGATTGCCTGGCCGGGGTCTACCTGCGCTGGGTGGCCGCCGGAAAGTCTCCGCGCTTCGAGTTGAGCACCGGCGACGGTCTCAACCATGTCCTGGCCGGGCTGATCTACATCCGCGATCCCCTGATGACCCGGGTCGACGCAACGCTCACCGGCAACGAGCACGGTTCGGCGCTGGACCGGGTCAGCGCCTTCCAGATCGGCTTCAGCGGCAACGTCGACCAGTGCGCAGCCATGGACTCCGACGAGATCACCAAGCGCCGCGGCGATCTGCCCAAATTTCTCGACTTCTTCGGCGGCCCGCAGAGCGCCAACAGCACGATCACCGCGAATCTGCTTGACCACACCATGCAGTCGCTGCGGCAGGTCTACGCACCCACCAACCCACCCACGTTGACCACCGAGCCGAGCGCATGCCCCGACGCCGGACCGTCTCCGCCGGCGTCCTACTGCCCGGCGACCAACACCATCGTGGTCGACCTGGCGGGGCTGAAAGCCCTGGGGGAAGCCAGAAACGAGAATGACGAACAGGAGCTCCTCCAAGGCGACAACTCGGCGATCTCCGTCCTGACATCGCGGTACGCCATGGCGGTACAACACGAGAAGGGCCTGACGCTCGACACTCCCGTGGCCGCGATGCGCACCGGCTGCCTGACCGGCGTGGGTCAGGCCAGGATGGCCGAGCCCGGTCTGCCGATCACGCTGTCGGCCGGAGACACCGACGAGGCGATCAGCAGCCTGCTCACCAACGGGCTGGCCGCCAGCGACGTCAACGGCAGGGTGCTGCCTGCGGGGTTCACCCGCATCCTGGCCTACCGGTCCGGCCTGCAAGGCGATGACGCACAGTGCTACCAGAGGTTCCCGTGAGCCGATGAGTCCAGTCGAGGAGGACCGATGAGCGGTCCCGAACAGCCGTGGTGGGCGCGGCCGGGCGGCGCACCCCTGCCCGGCGGCACGCCGCCACCGGGCGCTCCGCCGCCGCGGCGGGGTTGGACGCCACCACCCCCGCGACAACCGGCGTCGCCTCAGCACCACCCGTGGCCCGCGCCGTCGCCCCAACACCAACCGCGACCCGCACCGCCACCGACTCCGCGGCCCGAGCCCCGCCAACCCGACCGGCGTCTGCTCATCGGTGCGGCCGTCGCCGTCGTGGCAGTCGCGGTGATCGGCACCGGGCTGTGGGCGTGGAGCCGGGCGGACACCAACAGCGCCCGACTCGACGTCCATCAGGCCGAGTCCGGAGTGGCACAGATCCTGTCCGATCCGATCAACGGTTACGGCGCCAACCGCGTCGTCGCGGTCGCGTGCAACAACGGCCGGAATCCGGTCGTGCGGGCCGGAGCGACGTTCACATGCGCAGTTGAGATAAATGACACGCTGCGCAGGGTGATCGTCGAGTTCACCGACGATAACGGCACTTATGCCGTGGATGGGCCGCGGTAAAAAGAGACGCACGACACATTTTGCAGACCTCGTGACAACCCACACCGGACCGCGCTGCCAGGCTTTATTAGAGTCACTATTAGTCTTACGGCATGGGTCGGGATCCCTTCGCAACCAGTGCCGTTGATACGTCGACGTCGAACATCGAGAACTACGTCAGCGATGACGGCACGATTGTCGTACCCGACGGCGTCACCCTGACGTCGTTCCTGGATCGCAACCGGTTCATCTACGGAGATGAGCCGTCCTACCGATTCCTCGACTACTCGACCAATCCGGACGGGCAAGCCGTCGAGCTCAGTTGGAACGCTCTGTGGGCGCAGGTGTGCGCCGTCGGCGCCCGACTGCAGCAGGTCACCCAGCCCCGCGACCGGGTCGCGATCCTGGCCCCGCAAGGTGTCGAGTACGTCGCAGCCTTCTTCGCCGCCGTGCACGCCGGCAACATCGCCGTCCCGCTGTTCGCGCCGGCCCTGGCCGGCCATACCGAACGACTGGCCGCGGTGCTGGCCGACGCCAAGCCCACCGTCGTGCTCACCACCACCGCAGCGGCCGAATCGGTCCGCAACTTCATCAAGACGCTGCCCGCCGCCGAGCGGCCTCGCATGATCGCCGTCGATGCTGTGCCGGACACGCTGGCCGAGATGTATGTCAGCCCGTCGGTCGACTCCGACGACATCGCTTACCTGCAGTACACATCCGGGTCGACGCGCACTCCGGCCGGTGTGGAGATCACCCACCGCAACGTGTGTACCAATGTCATCCAGATGATCCTGGCCGGCGACCTCGACACGGGGATCCGCAGTGTCAGCTGGCTGCCGCTCTACCACGACATGGGCCTGATCATGATCATGTTCCCGGCGCTGTGCGGTGGCCACATCAGCCTGATGGACCCGATGGCGTTCGTCCGCCGCCCGTACCGCTGGATCAAGCGGTTGGCCGAAGAGGCCGCCCACGGACGCACTTTCGCCGCGGCCCCCAACTTCGCCTTCGAGCTGGCTTCCGAACGGGGCCTGCCGCCCGAAGGGGAGACGCTGGACATGTCCAACGTCGTCACCCTCCTCAACGGATCCGAACCGGTCACGATGGCCGCCGTCGAGAAGTTCACGACCGCGTTCGCCCCGTACGGGCTTCCCGCGACCGCGATCAAGCCGTCCTACGGCATGGCCGAGGCCACCCTGTCGGTGGCCAGCATCGCGCCGAGCGCCGCGGCCAGCGCGGTGTACCTCGACCGCGACCAGCTCAGCGCCGGGCGCGCGGTAACCGTGGCAGCCACCGACGAAGGCGCCGTGGCCCACGTGTCCTGCGGACAGCCGATTCCGAACCAGTGGGCAGTGATCGCCAGTCCCGACGGCGACGAACTGCCCGACCGCACCGTCGGCGAAATCTGGTTGCACGGCAACAACGTCGGCCAGGGCTATTTCGGTCGCGTCGACGAGAGCGAGCGGGTGTTCGCCAACAAGCTGCAGACCCGACTCACCACCGGCAGCCACGCCGAAGAGGTGCCCGACAACGGCCATTGGCTGGCCACCGGCGACCTCGGCGTCTACATCGATGGCGAGCTGTACCTCACCGGCCGGATCAAGGACATGATCCTGATCGACGGACGCAACCACTACCCCCACGACATCGAGACGACGGTCAGCGCATCATCGCCCGCGGTGCGCTCGGGTTATGTCGCCGCCTTCTCGGTCAACGGGGACCGCGGTGAAGAACTGGTGATCGTCGCCGAGCGGGCCGCCGGAGCCGGACGCGCCGAGCCCGGCCCGATCGTCGACGCGGTGCGCGCGGCAGTGTCCCGCCACCACCAGATCCGGGTCGCCGATGTGCGCATGGTCGCCGCCGGCGTGATCCCCCGGACGACGAGCGGCAAGCTCGCCCGAAACGCTTGCCGCGTTGAGTATTTGAGTGGGAAGTTCGACAAGTAGGGTTCGCGCTCGGCGAGGTTGACGCCTGAGCGTCGGCCGCGCCGAATGCGACGCTACTGTCGTTATCCGGCGCCTGGCGCGACCATGGCGCTGATCTCGGCTACAGCTGCCCCATCGCCTCAGCGAACGCCCCGTCGCGCAGCAGACTGATGCTTCGGACCCGTGTGTCGATCTCGGTGATCCGCTGCACCGCGCCGCCGTGCCAGAAATAGGTGTCGCGACTGACGGCCCCGCCGGGCGGGTTCTCGGTCTGCCCTACCGTCACCGACGCGAGCCAACCGACTGCATCAGCCGTGGACTCACCGACGCCATGCAGGAACAGCAGACTGCGATGCGGCACGCTGAACACCACCCCCAGCGGTGCCACTCCCCCGAGCACCGTCTCGATCAGCCGGGGCATGTTCAGAGCTTTCGAGGCGATGAAGAAGGAATCTCCGGTCAACGCAAACACGTTGCGGTCCAACGCCTGTACGGTCACGGGCTCGGCATCGGTGTTGCGCTGACCCACCTCGTAGAGGAAATTCAGGTCGCGGCCGGCGACGTCGTCGTCACCCACCGTCTTCACCACCGTCGGCAGGTCACGACTCAGCTCGGCGACCAGACCGTCGAACGCCGGGCGGGCGTACCGCATCGAGGTCATGCCCGAGGTGTCCGGCGTCTGCAGGCGTGTGCGAACCTGCGCCAGAAATTCGCCCTCCGTCAGTTCGGCCGGCCCGGGATCCGAGCGACTGGCGAACTGCTGATCGAAATGAAACTCGACAGCGCTTGCCCACTCGACCGGCGGACGCTGCGCACATTGGAGCTGAAGGTTGTACAGCCGGTAGTGATTTCCCGTCTGGTCCATGAAACAGTCGTCGCCCAGTGCGTCCTGGGGAGCCGGACGCACCCGTACACCGCGACGTTCCAACGATTCCAACGCCAGCCGGCGCACGTACCGATGCCGGTCATCGGTGCTGACAGTCGGCTCGCTCCCGCTCGTCGACGACTCCCCCATGCTGCCCCCCGTGATGATGCTGATCGACCCATCCATGATCGCACCGTCGCGGGCACCGTCTCGGCACCAGTTCGGAGCGCCCCGACATGTCGGTACCCCATGCGAATCTGTCCGGTTCTCAAACGAGCCGACACAGGAGGGCCCGGGGATGTCCGAGCTTCAGCAACAGAACTTCCGAGTGAATCTCGGCGGGGTGATCGCACTACTCAGCAAGAACCTGTATTCCAGCCCCGGCGTCTATGTGCGGGAGCTGATCCAGAACGCGGTGGATGCCATCGCGGCCCGAGACGCCTTTGACGACGTACCCGCGCCACGCGTCATCACGATCTCTCCCTACGGAGTGGCCTCGCCGCACTCACCCGCCGACGAGTTCGCACTCACCGACGCCGGAATCGGGGTCAGCCCGGCACAGGTCGAACAGTTCCTCGCTACCGTCGGCGCCAGTTCGAAGAGCGACGAACTGCAGCGGAGTCGTCGGACGTACATCGGCCAGTTCGGAATAGGCTTGCTGAGCTGCTTCCTGATTGCCGACGAGATCACCGTCGCCTCGCGTAGCGCGACAGTCGCGGACCCGATCGAGTGGGTCGGCCGCAGCGACGGCACCTACACGATCCGAACCGCCACCGACGAATCGGCGGTCGGTACCACTGTGCGGTTGCGGCCGCGCCCGGACATGATCGGGTGGGCGCGGGCCGAGCAGGTGAGCCCGCTCGTGCAGAAGTATGCCGAGTTCCTTCCGGTGGCCATCAAGGTGCTGACAAGCCCAGGTCCGAAGGAAGTTTCGCGTGAATATCCGTGGGTACGCGACTTCGGCGCTCACCGATCTGGTGTGTTGCAGGGTGTCTCGCCCGTTTACGGCGGCGTCGGGGTGGGTAGGCAGTTCGATGCCATCGAGATTGCCGACGAAGACCTGGGACTAGAAGGCGTGGTGTACATCGGAACTCCGTCGCGCCGGACCACGTCCGTCCGCCGCAATCGCGTCTATGTCAACGACATGCTTGTCGATGACGCCGAAGGTGCGCTGCTGCCGTCATGGGCGTTCTTCGCCTGGGCGGTGGTCAACTCCACCAAGCTGGAGCCGACCGCCAGCCGCGAGGCCATCATGAACAACGCAGTACAGGCCGGGACTCGGCGCGCGCTCGCAACCACGGCGCTGAAGTGGCTGCATTCCCTGGCCGACACCGATCCCGAGCGCTTCGCCGAGTTCGTCACCGACAACGAACTCGAGCTCAGATCCGCTGCGACGCACTGCATCGACGCGGAGAATCGTGAGCTGGCCGAAGTGGTGCTGCCGATGCTGACCATGCAGACAACAGAAGGACACCTGCGTTTGGTCGACATCGTCAACCGGAACCCGAACGTCCTTTTCGCCGCGTCGGTCAAGGAGTTTCGCACTATCGCGAGCTTCAACCCAGGTGGTCGGATCGTCGTCAACGCGGGCCACGCTCTCGACCAGGAAGTGTTGCTCATGCTGCCGCAGGTGATGTCCGGGGTCACCGTCACACGGGCCTATCCGGCGTCCGAGGTGGCGGCGCTGACGGTGCCGTCCGCCGACGCCGGCGCTGCCGTGGCGGCATTGGAACGGCGTGGCAGTCACGCGCTGCAGGCGTCGGGTAGTCGGGTGGTGGTGCGCCGGTTTCCATCGACGGACCTGCCTGCCGTCTTCATCGGTCACGGCCAGATCGACGCCGATTCGCCGGGGTGCGGCGACCTCCCGCATCTGGTGGTGAATTGGGACAACCGGGCGGTGCAGGCGCTGACCCGCACAACCGACGCCCTCGTGTTCAGTCGGCTCATGCAGCTGCTGTTCGTCCAGGCCCGGATGGCCGCGCAGTGCGATGGCCCCGAGGATCGAATCCTGTTGTCGGAGGCGCTCGATGACATCATCGTGCTGGCCGCCGGCGTCGACGGGACGGAGGTCGCCCGATGACCGAGCCGATGCCCCTGTCAGCTGATGAGCTCGAACGGCTGGGCGATGAGGCGCTCGCTGCGGGAGAGCTGCAAGCGGCACTGCATCACTACAGCGAGGCACGCCGGCTTGTCTTCGACATGCTCGATCCGGGGCTGGTGCAGGGTACTGATTTCGACACGGTGTCAGAGATCGCCGACGAGCTCAGCCGGATCAGCAGGAAGCGCGACGACCTCGCGCGAGCGACGCAACCACCACCGAAGCCGCTCGAGGAACAGGCGGCGGACCTTCGCGCTGCGGTGGATGTGTCCATGGAGGGTGGCCGCATTGTTCATGCCGCAGAGCTGTGTATCGATCTCGGCGAAATCCTGGCGGAGCTGGACGACGTCGACGGCGCGGAATCCGCCTATCGGCAGGCCGTGGCGCTCGCCCGGCAGGTCGATGCCGCCATGCCCGAGTTGATGCTCTGGACGTTTCGCAGGTTGATCGAATTCCTTGCGCCGTCAGAGGAGTCGATAACCCTCGCCCAGGAACTGGCCGCCAACTTGATCGAGCGCGAGGAGATGTACCACCCGATGCGGGCCGGCGACGCGGCGTTCCACTGGGCGGTCGCCGAGCTGAAGTTCGCAGAGGTGGCACGACACCGAGTGGATCACGCGATCGAGGGCGTCGCGCGGCAAGCAATCGAGATGCTCGACGAAATCTGCATGCACGACTCGGGGCAAGCACTGCAACGCCACGTGGCCGACACCTTGCGGTGCGTCGGCCGCGATGTCGAGGCAGATCAGTGGCAAGCCGAGGCAGACAAGTACGAGGACTGGTCAGCGTTCATGGAGCAGCAGATTCCCGGCCACGTCCACCTCTGGGACATCCGGATCGACTTGTCCGCCGGAGCAGGCGACGAATGAACACTGGCGGTCGCCGACTCGCCGCTTGCACGGATCCCCGGCTAATCGAGTGATTCCCAGAAGCGTGAAAGTGCAGCCGCACCGCGGGCTGGATCCTGCAGCATCCACCAGTGATCCAGTCCGTCGAGCACCTCGGTGGAGGCGCCGGCTCGGCTGGCTGCACGACGCCGGATTTCTTCGGACCCGACGTATGGGTCCGCCGTCGCCAGTAGCGAAAGTCCCGGGCGGGCACCGGCCCGCTCCAACCCGCCGCCCGCTTCGGCCATGTCACCGGGCATTCCCGCCGAGCGGTACAGCCGCAGGGTCGCCTGCCCCATATCCGGTCCCTGAGCTCGTGCCATCGACGCTGCGATGTCCTCCGGCAGCAGCGCGGCCCACACCGCGGTCCGGTCTTCGACCGTGCCGCCCAGCATGTTCTCGACGAGCCGCTCGCCCTTGCCGGGCGTCCGCCATGCCTGGGCCATGTCAGGCCACTGGTATTCGGCGTCGAACACTCCGACGATGTCACTTGCCCAGCTGCGCACCAGGTCGGGTCGATGCATCATCGCGTTCACCACGTGCACACCACCCCAGTCGTGTCCGACAAGGTCAACCGGCTCGTCAATGGCTTCAAGCTCGCTTTCGAGCCAGTCCCGGTAGGCCGCATATGTCGCCGAGAAGCCGTCAGGTAGCGGAGCCCCGAATCCCGGCGGTGACAATCGCACGACATCCTTGCGTCCAAGCGCATCGACCAGCGGACCCCAGATCGCGTCAGTCTCCGGATTACCGTGCACCAGAACGATCGTCATGCCCGACATGGTGGCACGACTGGCGTCGATCTCAGCCCGCAGCCCACTCCTTGGCGGCATCGAGCTCACCCAGCCCGAAGACCTTGAGGTCTCCCGGAATCATCCAGGCGAACGCGTGCATCGCATGGGCAACCCACTCCCTGTCGGACACGACGGCGATCCGTTTGAATGCCGAGTGGTGCCCGAGCAGCGCGCCGAAGCCGAGCTTCATATCCTCGACCAGCCCACCGGGCCCGAAGCCCTCGTAGTCCGGTGAGATGACCTCGACGATCCGGATCTCTCCGGTCTTCAGCAATTCGTCCATCGTCGGCCGGAAGTCGCGCAGGTCATCACCGCGCACCCGGCCTGACACCCGAATACCGAACACGCCCTCGGGCATGTCGGGAAGGACATCGATCATTGGTTCTCCCTCCGTCTCGCACTCGAGTCTGCACCCGATCGGCGGTGCGTTGATTCAGGAACGGGAAGACTCCCAGAGGTTGGATATCTCCGACGGCACGTTCTCGCGTTTGACGGCGCTCCTGGTCCACCCACCGTGGCTGCCGGGAGCGATCCGGTAGATCCCATCTTCGTCTGAATACACCCAGAGCTGTTCAGGTTCGGTGGGTAACCAGGTGATCATCACCCCGGGGGTGCGGTAGGAGGAATGGTCGTGGAAGACCTCCTGACCGGCTTCGTCGCGAATCACGGGGACCCAGGTCTTCCCACCGTTCTCGTCGGGCCCCTCCTGGGCGGAGGCGGTGTAGGCGTCCGACGGCGATGTCTGGTCGTGGCCGGGTGTGACGACCGCGGCGGCCGCATCGTTACTTTTGCCGCAGCCCACGGCGACCGCCATCACTGCCAGAATCACTGCGATCAACCGCTTGCCCATGTATCGACTCCTTCGGTGCTGACGAGCGCGCGCCGCGCCTTCGCCGCTTGACGAGATGGAACGATACGGTCTGTACGCCAGAACCGATCAGCACCCCGGCAGCTTGCTCACAGCATCGTCGTCAGCCCGGCGATGACCACGTCGAGGTTGAACTCCAGCTGCGCGTCCTCGTCAGGTTCCGCCGACATCGCCGCCAGAACCTGCTGCAGTAACTCGTAGGTGTTTCCGTCGCCAATGTGTATGGCCGCCAAGGCCTCTTCGTGTTGCGGATGCATGCCTCTTCCGGCGCGCAACAGAGAATCGCGGGCCGCGGACAGTGCCAACTCGGCGATGGTGTTGGCGGCCCGGCCTGCCTGCTCGACGGCGAAGCCCGCGTCGACCAGAGCGTGCAGGACGAATTCGGCTTGGTCCAACGCCGCGAGGCCGATCGCGCCCTCCATCGGGAACGCGTCGTGAACACCGAGTTGAGTTATCGCATTGCGCGCCCGGTACGCATACCACCGCAACACATCACGCCAGTCGCCGTCGACCGGTGGTGGGACACGATCGAACTCCGCCTCGAACACCGCTGATGCCATGAGCGCCAACAAGGTTTCTCGATTGCCGATGTGGTATTTGACCGACTTCCGGTCGACGCCCAGAACGTCGGCGACCGCCTGCATGGTCAACGCCGCCGGGGGGACACCGAGAGCGGCAGCAACGATCTGCTCGCGGTTGATCCGCGCCGGACGCCCTCGCCGAACTCGCGCTGCGGCAGCGTCGCCGCTGTCGAGATCGTGGGCACTCACATCAGCCAGCCTAGTTACCCGCGCCGTGGGGTCGGGGTCGACAACCATCGGCGGGCATGAACCGGGCATTTTTACCCGTCGCGGGAAAAAATTTCTCGGATTCCGCTCCACCTTCGGTTTCGGCGACGTATACAAGACCCCGTGAAAGCGTCTGCGTACATCGGTCGGGTCGGCGGTTTGGCCATCGCGTTAGGGGTCGGCGTGGCCATGACCTCGGGAATCGGGGCGGCATGGGCCGACCCCCACGGCTCGACAACAAGCGATTCATCCGCCGGCTCGACGAGTAGTCGCACCGGCGGCACCACAGGTGAGGGTGCCGCAGATCCCGGTCCGCGAGTCCGGATCAAACGCGCCGAAGATCAGGCGTCGCGCACCCTCACCGGGCTCACGCACGAGCTGCAGAACCGTGTACAAGCAGCCTCCGGCAAGAGCAAGCACGCCACGGCGACGACGCCGAAAAAGAAGAAGACCACCGGCCGGCCCTCGACTGAGTCGTCGGCTCCGAGAACCGCAACCCGGCCTGACGCCCCGCGCGCCGAGGTGGCACCGAACACGGCAACGCCCACTGCGACCGACACATCCAAGCCTGCGTCGCGCATGAAGGCCCCCGCACCGACGCAGGCCGCTGCCCCGGCCGGCACCGCAGAACCCGTGACGAAGCCACTGACGACGACAACACCGACCACCACGCCCCCGCACGATCCGATCAGGGCCGTCGCAACGGCGATCTCGCACTTGTTCGCGGCGGTGAACAGCCCGGCCGTCGGCAACACCCCGACCGCCCCGGCCGACCCCCCACTGTCCTGGGTGATGCTGGCGGCAGCACGTCGCGAGCTCTCCGGTTCCTCAACTTCGGCGAAAACTGTTGCTGCCAAGGCACAGCCAGCCCCCACTGATGCAACCGCATGGTTCCAGCAGGCCGTGTACACACCGGTGCACGATGGTATCCAGAACTGGATCGACAGTGACCTGGGTCGGCAGGTCGACGGCGCCATCAACACCGTGGCCGGGTCCTACGTCATCGGCAACGGTGCCGACGGAACCGCCGCCAATCCCGACGGCGGCGCCGGCGGATGGCTGCTGGGTGACGGAGGAGACGGCTGGAGCAGCACGGCCGCAGGTGTCGGCGGCGGCAACGGCGGCACGGCCGGCTTCCTGGGCGACGGCGGGAGGGGCGGTGACGGAGGCGCCGGCAGCGACGGCGGGACCGGCGGCACCGGCGGATTCCTGATGGGCCTGGGTGGTGCCGGCGGTGATGGTGGCGACGGCGTCGCGGGCGGTGCCGGTGGTGCCGGCGGCGAAGGTGGTTCGGCTACCGGTTTGGCGTTCGGTATCGGGGGCGCCGGCGGCGATGGAGGCAGCGGCACCGACGGAGGCCGGGGTGGTGACGGCGGCGACGGCGCGGCCCTGCTGGGCAGCGGCGGTGACGGCGGGAATGCAGGTGACGGCGGAATCGGTGGCGCTTCAACACGACTCGCAGCATTGGGCGGAGCGGGCGGCAACGGCGGCCTGTTCGGCGAGCACGGAACGGTCGGCCACTACGGGACCCGGGCCGACACGCCGGCACGTGGCGACACCTCACTCGGCACCACCGGCAAGTGGATCACCGACAGCGAGGGCAGGGTCGTCATTCTGCACGGGGTCAACATGGTCTACAAGGTGCCGCCGTACGAGCCGTCCGCGTCCGGATTCAGCGACGACGACGCACAGTTCTTGGCGGACAACGGTTTCAACGTGGTGCGGCTCGGCATCAACTGGGCTGCCGTGGAACCCGAACCCGGCGTCTACGACGACGAATACCTGGCCTCGATCCAGCAGACCGTGCAGACGCTGAACGCCCATGGCGTCTACGTCATCCTCGACATGCACCAGGACACCTACGGGACCACATTCGGCGGCGAGGGCGCGCCCGAGTGGGCGACCCAGACCGGCGGACTTCCCAACCCCATTCTGGGCTTTCCGCTCACCCAGTTCCTCAACCCGGCCGAACAGCACGCCTGGGATGCGTTCTGGTCCAACTCCGCAGCATCCGATGGAGTCGGTCTGGAGAACCACTACGCCCAAACCTGGCAGCACGTGGCGTACTACTTCAAGGACGAGCCCGGCGTCGTCGGCTACGAGATCATGAACGAGCCATACCCGGGCGCCTCCCAGATGCTGCCGACCATGTTCGGCAGCCCGTTCTTCTCAGCTCAGCAGCTGACCCCGTTCTACAACCAGGTGGATGCCGCGATCCGGTCCGCCGATCCGAACACGACCGTGTACTTCGAACCCGACGCCGACACCAATCTGGGCTTCCCCGTGTACCTCGGGACCATCGACGACCCGAACAGCGTCCTGTCGTATCACGCCTACGACTATGTCTCGCTGGGGCCGCTGGGCTCCTTCCCGAACGCCCAACTGATCTCCGACAATGCACAGGCTTACGCGGCGGCCCATGGCATCCCGGCATTCATGAGCGAGTTCGGCGGCAGTTCGGACAGCGCACGCATCATCGGATCCATGGATCCCGCAGACCAGCACATGTTCGGCTGGACCGAGTGGAGCTACACGGGCGTCGGCGACATCACGACCTTCGCTCCCCCGGAGGAAGAGGCGCTGGTGTACGACCCGAGCCTGCCGCCGGAAGGTGACAACGTCAACACCGCGAACCTGAAGACGCTCGCGCAACCGTATCCGCAGGTCACATCCGGTACCCCGCAGTCATGGTCGTTCGACGACGGCGCGTTCGACTACACCTACTCCACCCAAAGAGCCGACGGCACAGGAAACTTCGCCGCGGGATCGGAAACCACGATCGCGACCCCTGCCGTCCAGTTCCCCCACGGCTATCAGGTGACGGTCACCGGAGGCCACGTCGTCTCTGCCCCGAACACCACCAAGTTGGTGATCGCGTCGGATGAAGGCGCAAGCGAGGTTCACGTCGTCGTCACCGCCAACCCCGACGGGTCCGCGGTGACGACGGTGTAATCCGTGCCGGCCGGTCGCGCTGCCTACAGAAACGCTCTATTGCCGTAGCGATCGAGCGAGACGAATTCTCCGACCGGCCGACGTGTCGTCGGCCCGTACTTGCCCTTGGGCCAGCCCAGCGGGATGACCGCACACGGAGTGACGTTCCACGGCAGGCCCAGAGCGCGCCGCGCCAACAGCTTGCTCCACAACGGCAGGGTGATCAGCGCCGCGCCCAACCCGGCTGCGCGTGCCGCCAGCAAGAGGTTCTGCACCGCGGGGAAAATTGAACCGTAGGCGCTGCTCACCGCCACCGATGGCCACAGCGGAATGACACCCTTCAGGCAGGCGACGACCACGACGGGGATCTCGTCGAAATGATCTGCCTGCCATTGCACCGCCTTCTCTATCCGGAGCATCTGGTCATTCATATTGCGCACAACGAAGCGCTTGTAGATCGGTCCGCCGAACTTCAAGGCTCGGCGATTCAATCGGCCGAGTTTCGCGACGACTTCGCGGTCCTTGACGACGATGAACTCCCAGTTCTGAGCGTTCGAGCCCGTCGGCGCCTTCATCGCGAGTTCCAGAATGTGAAGCAGAAGCGTGTCATCGATGGGATCAACCTTGAGTCGACGGATCGCCCGTTGAGTACGCATCGCCTCTTCGAGTGGCATGGCCAAAGCCTCGTGCTGCGTCATGGCCACAATTTCAACATGGCCAGTCACCTCAGAAGCCATTCTCGGAAGAAGGCTCAGTCCGTTTGTAGGCGCGGTGCTCCTGGATGATCGCCGACGGGCATCGAGCAACTCTTCGGCCTGATCTACGGGGTTGCCTGACCTAGCCGCGGATTTGTGCCGCACACTTTTGCGGTGACCATGCAACAGCGCCTCGACAGGTGGGAGGCACGTGCCGAGTGGCCGCTGGCCTCGGTGGCCGCGGTGTTTCTCGCCGCATACTCGGTGGAGGTGCTGGTGCAGCCGCATGGGGTGGCGGCGCGGGCTGTCGAGCTGGCGACTCTGATCACCTGGGCTGTGTTCACCGTGGACTATGTGGCCCGGCTGTATCTGGCCGACGACCGCAAGCACTGGTTCCGGACCCATCTGGTCGACCTGGCGATCGTGGTGTTGCCCTTGCTGCGGCCACTGCGACTGTTGCGCCTCATCGTGTTGATCGGTGTGCTTCAGAAAGCTGTCGGCCACGCGATCCGTGGCAAGGTCATTCTGTACACGATCTCGGGCGCGATCCTGCTCGTGTACGTCGCATCGTTGGCCGTCCTCCAGACCGAACGCGACGCCCCTGATGCCCACATCACCAACTTCGGTGACGCGGTCTGGTGGGCGATCACGACCATCACGACCGTCGGCTACGGCGACATGTACCCGGTGACCACCACCGGGCGAGTCATCGCCGCGCTGCTGATGATCGGCGGGATCAGCCTGGTCGGCTCGATCACCGCGACGATCGCGTCGTGGATCGTGCAGACCGTGGCCGTCGACGACGCCGCCAGCGCAGCCGTGACGGCGGCCCACATCAATGACCTGCGCGCCGAGATCGCGTCGCTGCGGGACGAACTGCGTCGGGAGCCCACCGGCGACGGTTCTGCGAGCGACCACCAACCGTGAACCCTGGTCCCGCGTGCGGTACCGGGTATGAGAACGCCTGAAGAGTGCGGGCGGTGGGACTCGAACCCACACGCTCTCTCGAGCACCGGCACCTAAAGCCGGCATGTATGCCAATTTCATCACGCCCGCGGCGTGCCGATCTTACAGCCCGAAGCACAGCCAGATCTGTCGGAGGTCGCCGATACGTTTGATTCGTCGGCGGTCGAGAGAGACGACGACGCCATCGCTCGCCTCGACGAGTTCATCGGCCCCAAGGTCTAATCGGACGGGCGCGCCTGACCAGACATGTCGATCAGCCTGTCCTGTTCGTCGAACCGGAACTCGGCATGGCCGTCGGGCAATGCGATCCGCAGGCCTCCCGGAATCTCGTCGACCTGGACCCCACGCACGTCACCCCATGCCCACACGCTGCGGGGCGCGACCGGCAGCGCCTGCAACGCCTCTCCCACGCTACGCATCAGCCGGGGCACGGTCGGCTCGGGCAACCGCAGCCGATCATCCGCGAGAACAATTGCGCCGATGGTGGAGCCGTCGGCGTCGAAGGTGTAGGTGGGCAATTGCCCGAGAAGAAGCGCCGCTACCCCACCCATCCACCATGCGTACTCACGCGGCTCAGCTTCACCGAGTGGCACTTCCGCGTCACGCAACTCGGCGACTTCGTACTGCTCTCCGAAGTTACGGATCAGTGCGCTGCTCTCCACGATCGAGGGCGGGTAGGCGGAATTCGCCCATGCCCACAGCCAGGTGCCAGGTCCCTGCGCCGCGGAGCCGAGCAGTTCAGCCCGAGCAACAAATGGGTCGGCACCGCTGGTCGAAGCCTTCGAGAACACGCCGGCGCTGAGATCGAGGCTCCAGTCCCCGTCATACGGCGAATTCTCGCCGATGAGGTCGGACAGATGAGCTTGCGTTTCCGCTTGGACGATCGCAGCGTCGAGAAGCAGGTCATAGAGCAGCATCCGAAAAGCCTAAGTGGCGCTAACCACCCTTTCAGGCACGTATTTTCGACGCCCGTCACCCGCGCCGTACCATGGACGAATGTCCACTACACGGCGTAGGAGACCAGCCCTCATCGCGCTGGTGTGCCTTGGCGCCGCAGGCTGCCTGGCGCTGGCGTGGTGGCAGTGGACGCGTTACGAATCCGCCTCCGGCACCTTCCAGAATTTGGGCTACGCCCTGCAGTGGCCGATGTTCGCCGGGTTCTGTTTTTACGCCTATTACAAGTTCGTCCGCTACGAGGACGCCCCACCGGAACGGCCCAGCGGCGATGTCACCGAGATTCCCGCGGGGCTGCTGCCGGAGCGTCCCACGGCCGCGGCCACCGATGCCGGCGACCACGAACTTTCCGAATACAACGCCTACCTCGCCGAGCTGGCCAAGTCCGACCAGCCCGAGAAGAAAGACAGGACCGATAGATGACCGCACCAGAACCGGGCGCCGAGGTCACGCCGGCGGTTTCGACTCCCAAGGAGACCCTCCGTAAGGCGCTGCTGGGCTACCGCGTGTTGGCCTGGACGACGGGCATCTGGCTCATCGCGCTGTGCTACGAGATGGTGCTCAAGTACATCGTGCAGGTGGACAATCCTCCGGGCTGGATCGGCATCGTGCACGGATGGGTGTACTTCATCTACCTGCTGTTCACGGCGAACCTCGCGGTCAAGGTCCGCTGGCCTATCGGCAAGACCATCGGTGTGCTGCTCGCCGGCACGATCCCGCTGTTGGGCATCATCGTCGAGCACTTCAATACCCTTGATCTCAAGAAGCGCTTCGAACTCTAGGCTCTGCCGGCTATGCCATCGAAGCGAGCCGCTGAAGTAACGGCCCGGCCTTGACCAAGGTCGCCACCTCCTCGTCGGTCATCTGAGCGAACTGCTCATGGACGGCGCCGGTCCAGGCCGCGTCGATCATCTTCTTGTGCTCGGCGGCCTTGGCCGTCAGGTGCAGCCGGGTGCAGCGACGGTCGTGTTCGTCGGGAGCACGATCGACCAAACCGCGCTCGACCAGTTTCCGCACCGTGGTGCTGACGTTGCTGGGCTGCAGCGCCAGCATTTTGGCGGCCTCGGAGACACTGATCCCCGGGTGGTCACCCACCGTGCGAATGACCTCGAACTCCGAGTGTGGCAACGGTTCCAGGCCGACCTGCCTCTCACCGAACCGCCGTAGTGACCAGACCAGCGTCCGCAGCGCGGCTGCGGTGTCACGCACATCACGCATCGCCCTGGGTACTCGAGGGGCCGTCATATCAGCTATATTACATATAACTTTATATATAAATCATTGATGTAAGGCTGTATGAGTACTCGAATCACAAATACCGAAACGCCACCTCAGACACCTGCGCTGCCACTGAGCTGGCTGGGTGTGCTGGCCCTGCTCACCGCCGTAGCCCCACTGTCGATCGACATGTACCTGCCCGCCTTCCCGGCGATGGCCGCCGAGTTCGGCACATCAGCCTCGGCCGTTCAGTTCACCCTCACCTCATTCATGGTCGGGCTGGCCAGCGGGCAGTTGATCATCGGTCCACTCTCGGACCGATTCGGCCGGCGCCCTCTGATGCTCGCCGGCACCTTCGTGTGCATCCTGGCCGGTGTGGCCTGCGCGGTGGCGCCAAACATCGCTGCGCTGACGGCATTCCGGTTCGTCCAGGGGTTCAGCGGTGCCGCCGGCGTGGTGCTGAGCCGCGCTGTGGTGGCCGATCGCGCCCATGGCGCCGTGGCGGCACGGGCCTTCAGCCTGATGATGATCATCAACGGCGCCGCACCGGTGCTGGCGCCGCTCATCGGCGGATCGCTGATGGGTGTGATCGGCTGGCGCGGAGTCTTCTGGATCCTTGCCGTGCTCGCCGTGGCGATGTTCATCGGCGTCGTCGCCGTACTCCCCGAGACCCATCCGAAGGACCGTCGTCACACCGGCGGCGTGAGCGCCATGCTCGGCGATGCCCGGTCGGTGCTGACCAATCGCGGCTACCTCGGCTACACACTGGCATTCGCGTTCAGCTTCACCGTGATGTTCGCCTACATCGCAGCTTCGCCGTTCGTGCTTCAGAACGTGCTCGGACTCTCCCCGCTGCACTATTCGTTCGCCTTCGCCGCGAACGCCGCGGGCATCGTGATCGTGAATGCCGTCAACGCCAGAATCGTCGGCCGATTCGGGCAGCACCGGCTGCTGCACCTCGGCGTCGGCCTGCTCGTCCTCTTTTCGGTCCTGTTGTTGGTGGACGCGATGCTCGGTCCCGTGCTGTGGGCGTCGCTGCTGCTGTTGTGGGGTGCGGTCGCGAGCCTCGGCCTGGTAGCCGCCAATGCGACATCGCTGGCACTCGATCAGGTCCGCCATGCGGCCGGCACCGGTTCTGCGGTATTGGGCGCGTTGCAGTTCGGCCTGGCGGCGGTGGTGTCACCGATCGTCGGGCTCGGCGGGGACCACACCGCGCTGCCCATGGCGGGGGCCATGTTGGTCAGTGCCTGCATCGGCGCTGGAGCACTGCTGCTGACCCGTCGGCGTCAGGTTGTTGCCGTCGATTGACCGCTTTGTCACGCCAGCGTGGCCCCGGGCCCGGGCGCCACTCCAGCGTGACAACGGCTGGGCCGCAGTCGATTCTGTGCACGCTAGCGTGACACTCGGGCGCGACAGCCACTCCAGCGTGCCAAACGAGCAGCATGACAAACGAGCAGGTGACAAACGAGCGGCGCGACGAACGCCCGCCGTGGCGAGCTGGCTAAGCCCCGGCCAGTTCCCGCAACGCCGGCACCAGCAACGCCAGCGCGCGGCCGCGATGCGATGCCGCGTCCTTCTCGGCGGGTGACAGCTCGGCGGCCGTCAACGTAGATCCCTCGGGCAGGAACACCGGGTCGTACCCGAACCCGCCGTCGCCGCGGGGCTCGCGGATCACCGTTCCCGGCCACTCCCCGCGCACCACCGTCGAACCCGACGCAGACACCAGAGCACACGCGGACACGAACGCCGCGCCCCGCCGTTCATCGGGTACATCGGCCAGCTGCCCCAGGAGCAACGCAGTGTTGGCCGCGTCGTCGCCGTGAGAACCGGACCACCTCGCAGAAAGCACGCCCGGCATGCCGTTCAGGGCATCCACCGAGATACCGGAATCGTCTGCCACACAGGCCAATCCGGTGGCACGGAACCCGTCTCGCGCCTTGGCCAGAGCGTTGTCCTCGAAGGTCGCGCCGGTTTCGGGCGACTCGTCGAACGGGGCGACATCGGCCAGGGACACCAGGTCCAGCCCGGTGATCCCGGCGGCATCCAGTACCCGCCGTAACTCGGCCAGCTTCTTGGCGTTGCGGCTGGCCACCAACAGCTCAGGCACTCAGCTTCCGAACGACTTCTTTGGCGCGGGCCCTTCCGGCAGCACACCCGGATACGGCAATTCCAGTGCCTCGCGCTGGACCACGAACAACTGCTCGCAACCCGCCAGCGCGGCATCGAGCATCTTGTCCAGGGTTGAGCGCGGGAACGTCGCACCCTCGCCGGTGCCCTGGATCTCCACCAGGGTGCCGGTGTCGGTGGCGACGACGTTCATGTCCACCTCGGCACGTGAGTCCTCGGTGTAGGGCAGGTCCAGACGCACGCGACCGTCGACCACGCCCACCGACACCGCCGCGATGGCGCAGGACAGCGGACGCGGATCGGAAAGCCGCCCGGCCGCAGCCAGATACGTGACCGCATCGGACAGCGCCACGTACGCGCCGGTGATGGCAGCGGTGCGGGTACCGCCGTCGGCCTGCAGTACGTCGCAGTCGATCGCGATGGTGTTCTCCCCCAGCGCACCGAGGTCGATGCACGCGCGCAGTGACCGCCCGACCAGGCGGCTGATCTCCTGGGTCCGGCCGCCGACGCGCCCCTTGACCGATTCCCGGTCGGAACGGTCGTGGGTGGCGGCGGGCAACATGGCGTACTCCGCGGTCAGCCAGCCCTGCCCGGAACCCTTACGCCAGCGCGGCACCCCTTCGGTGACCGAGGCGGTGCACATGACACGGGTCTGGCCGAACTCCACCAGCACCGATCCGGCGGGATGCGATGTGAATCCGCGGGTGATGGTTACCGGGCGCAGTTCGTCGTCGAGACGACCGTCTTCTCGCTTGGACACCCGCCAACCCTAGCGGGTCACCGCCGGGTGACGTCGAAGGTCTCGCCGCTGAGCACGGCATGCACCGGGCCGTCGAACTCGGCCTTGGCCTCGCTGATCACATCCTCGCGCGACGTCCACGGCGGAATGTGGGTGAGCAGCAGCTCACCGACGCCGGCTTCGGCGGCCGCGCGCCCTGCCTCGGTTCCCGACAGGTGCAGGTGCGGCGGACGGGACGGATCGTGTGTCCACGATGCCTCGCACAGGAAGACATCGGCCCCGCGGGCCAGTTCGACGAGCGCGTCGCAGTACCCCGTGTCGCCGCTGTAGACCAGGGTCGCCCCGGACGGATCGGTGAAGCGCATGCCGAAGGATTCGGTCGGGTGGCACACCAGCCGGGGAGTCACGTTGAGTGTGCCCAACTGCACCGTGGTGCCGTCCTCCCAGTTGCGCACCTCGAAGATGTCGGTGAAGTCGTCGATCTCCCCGCCCTCGGGCGAAGAGGCCGCACCGAGGCGGGCCCAGGTGTTGACCGGCCCGTACATCAGACCGCGCTCGGTGGCCGGGATCGGGTGATAACGCCGCCACACGAACAGGCCGGGCAGATCCAGACAGTGGTCGGCATGCAGATGGGACAGCAACACGTTGACCGAATTCGGATCGGCGTAGCGCTGCAGCGCACCCAGGACGCCCCCGCCGAAGTCGACGACCATCGGAGTCGTGTCAGGTGCGGTGACGAGATAGCCGGAGGCTGCCGAATCCGGGCCGACAACGCTGCCGGAGCATCCCAGGATGGTCAATCGCACAGTGTCTAGCTTGCCATGCTTGCTGTGCGCGTTGCCAAGACATCGCCGGTTTGGGCGACGGAGATCATTTTCCGGCCCCCGCGTGACGCCGGACCTGCCGCGCCCCGTCCAGCCCCGGCCCCAGGAATCGGGCGGCCAGCGTGGTGAACGCCTCGGGATCGCCGGTGGCCTCGAACACCCGTCGGGCCGGGCCGGATTCGTGCGGCTTCAGCAAATCGAGCTCGGTGAGCACCCGGAGCAGGTCCTTGGCGGTCTCCTCGGCCGAGGACACCAGCGTGACGTTGTCGCCCATCGCCAACTGGATCAGACCGGACAGCATCGGGTAGTGCGTGCACCCCAACACCAGGGTGTCCACCTCGGCGCGCTGCAGCGGTTCGAGATACCCCTCGGCCAGACCCAGCACCTGGCGACCGCTGGTGACCCCGCGCTCGACGAAGTCGACGAACCGCGGACAGGCCACCCCGAACACCTCGGTGTCACGCGCCGCGGCGAACGCATCCTGATAGGCGCCCGAGGCGATGGTGGCGGCAGTGCCGATCACACCGATGCGTCCGTTGCGGGTCGCGGCCACCGCACGCCGGACCGCGGGCAGGATCACTTCGACCACCGGCACCGGTGAGTAGCGCTCGCGTGCGTCGCGCAGGCACGCCGAGGACGCGGTGTTACAGGCGATCACCAGAGCCTTGACCCCGCGGGCCACCAGGTCGTCACCGATGGCCAGGGAGTGCGCCCGGATCTCGGGGATGGTCAGCGGCCCGTAGGGACCGTTGCCCGTGTCACCGACGTAGATGATGTCCTCGTCCGGCAGTTGGTCGATGATCGCGCGGGCCACGGTCAGCCCACCGACGCCGGAGTCGAAGATGCCGACGGGTGCGAGTGGGTCGTTCATACGGTCATGCACTCAGACGCGGCTGGACGGAACTCTTCTTCGCTTCCCGCGCCTTACGTTCCGGTCCGGACAGCAGATATGCGGCGACGATACCGGCAAGGGCCCCACTGAGGTGGCCCTGCCAGGAGACCCCCGCATTACCCGGCAGCACTCCGAACAGCACACCGCCGTAGACGAACAGCACGACGACACCGATCACGATCTCCCACACCTTGCGCGTGAAGAATCCGAAGACGATCAGGAATGCCAGCCAGCCGAAGATCAAGCCGGACGCGCCGATGTGAGTGCTCGTGCACTGCACGGTCACGTAGGGACAGTGCAGGCCGATGTTGCCGATCAGCCACGTGCCGAAGCCGCCGAGTATCCAGATGATCGCCGTCGCTGCGATGAATCGCCCCATCCCGGCCAAGGTCATGAGAAAGCCGAGCACCAGCGCGGGCACGGTGTTGGCGATCAGGTGCGGCCAGCCGCCGTGCAGCAGGGGCGCCCACAGGATCCCCCACAGGCCGTCGGTCTGCAGCGGCCGGATGCCGTCCTGGTCGAGCCGATGACCCATCGCGGTGTCGACGATCTCGATCACGTACAACAGCGCCACGAAGCTGACGATCGTCACGCCGCCGACGATCCACGCCGGGCGTCTTTTCGGTGCGTTCGAAGGGAGGTTCGTCATTCCTGCCCGCTCACGCCCATAGCTGCCCTTCCAACGCATCCTCTGCGTCATCAAGGCTACCGGCGTAGGCACCAGTCGACAGATACTTCCAACCGGCGTCGGCGACCACGAACGCGATGTCCGCGCGCTCGCCCGCCTTGATCGCCTTGGCCGCCATCCCCAGCGCGGCGTGCAGGACCGCGCCGGTGGAGATGCCGGCGAAAATGCCTTCGCGGGTCACCAGATCACGGGTGCGCTTCACCGCGTCGTACGAGCCCACCGAGAACCGTGTGGTCAGCACGTCGGCGTCGTACAGCTCAGGGATGAACCCCTCGTCGATGTTGCGCAGCGCGTACACGCCCTCGCCGTAGCGCGGTTCGGCGGCCACGATCTGCACACCCGGCACGTTCTCGCGCAGGAATCGGCCGGTACCCATCAGGGTGCCGGTGGTGCCGAGCCCGGCGACGAAGTGGGTGATCTCGGGCAGGTCGGCCAACAGCTCGGGACCGGTGCCGTAGTAGTGCGCATCGGAGTTGGCCGGGTTGCCGTACTGATACAGCATCACCCATGAAGGGTTTTCCGCCGCAAGCTCTTTCGCTGTCGCCACCGCGGTGTTGGAGCCGCCCTCGGCCGCGCTGAAGATGATCCTCGCGCCGTAGAGTTCCAGGATCTGACGCCGCTCGATGGAGGTGTTCTCGGGCATCACACAGATCATGTTGTAGCCCTTGAGCATCGCGGCCATGGCCAGCGAGATGCCGGTGTTGCCGCTGGTGGGCTCCAGGATGGTGGCGCCCGGGCTCAGCAAGCCGTCGCGCTCGGCCTGCTCGATCATGCGCAGCGCGGGCCGGTCCTTGATCGACCCGGTCGGGTTGCGGTCCTCGAGCTTTGCCCACAACCGCACGTGCGGCCCGTCCTCACCATCGTCCCAACGCGGCGAGAGGTTCTGCAGCCCGACCAGCGGGGTATTGCCGAGCGCCTGCAGCAGTGAGTCGTGCCGGGTCATTGTTATCCGCCGGCGACCGCGGGCAGGATGGTGACCGAATCACCATCGGACAGCGTCGTATCCATACCACCGGAGAACCGCACGTCCTCGTCGTTGACGTAGATATTGACGAAACGGTGCAGCTTGCCGTTATCGACCAACCGGTCCGAGATGCCGGAGTAGTTGGCCTCCAGGTCGCTGATCACGGCCGACAAGGTGTCGCCGGACGCGCTGACGCGTTTCTGCCCGCCGGTGTGCGGTCGCAGGATGGTCGGGATCGAGACTGTTACAGAAATGGGCTCGGCCATGTCGCTCCTTAGTTGTACTGCTCGACGATGTCGACGGGTTCCTCGGTGACGACGCCGTCGATGATGCGATAGCTGCGCAGTTCATGCTCGTCGGGGTCGCGGGTGGACACCAATACGTAGTGGGCGTCGGGTTCGGAGGCCAACGACGTGTCGGTGCGGCTCGGATAGGCCTCGGTCGCGGTGTGCGAGTGGTAGATGACGACGGGCACTTCGTCGGCATCGTCCATCCCGCGCCACACCTTGAGCTGCTCGCCCGAATCGAATCGGTAGAACGTCGGCGAACGCTCGGCGTTGGCCATCGCGATGAAGCGCTCGGGCCGATCGGAGCCTTCCGGCCCGGCGATCACTCCACACGCCTCGTCAGGATGGTCGGCGCGGGCATGCGCCACCATGGCCTCGACGAGATCCCGGCGGATCACCAGCACTTGATCACTCCCATTCCTTCACAGCGAACGCTCCCGGCAACATGCCACGGTAGGTCGGTATTCCGGCCACCGGCTCGGCAGCCAGCAGCCCGACCATTACCGCGCGGGCCAGCACGTCGGCCGCGGCAGCCCCGACCTTGGTCACCAACGCCGTTTCCGGTGACATCGCCACCGGGGTCTTTTCGTCCGGTTCGACGGTCACCGCACCCGTCGCCAGCGCAAACACCGTATCGCCATCGATCGGGGTGTGACACGGCTGGATGGTCCGGGCCAATCCGTCGTGGGCGGCGACCGCCACCCGGCGGCACCCGGCGGGGCTCAGCGCCGCATCGGTGGCGACCACCGCGATCGTGGTGTTCAACGCGCTCAGCTCGGTGTGATGGTCGGCGTAGGCCGCGAGTTGGTCGGCGGGCGGGGCGGTGAGCCCGAACTCTTCGATAAGCCCCGCCATCCACGGCAGACCGGTGGCCGGGTCGACCACGTCACCGGCGGCGTTGAGCACGACCAGGGCACCGACCGTCACGCCGCAGTCCAGCGTCACCGAGGCGGTGCCCACACCGCCCTTGAGCACTCCGGCGCGGGCGCCGACCCCGCCGCCGACGGTGCCCAGGGCGAACTCGGTGGAGGCAGCCGCGGCCGCCGCATATCCGAAGTCGGCGGTCGGCCGGTTCGCCCAGCCGCCCACCGGCAGATCGAAGATCACCGCGGCGGGCACGATCGGCACCACGCCGCCGTCCATCGCCACCCCGCGGCCCTGCTCCTCCAGCCAGGTCATCACGCCGTCTGCGGCGGCCAGCCCGTAGGCGCTGCCGCCGGTCAGCACCACGGCGTCGACATGGCGCACGGTGTTGATCGGGTCCAGGAGGTCGGTCTCGCGGGTGCCCGGGGCGCCCCCGCGCCCGTCGACGGCACCGACGGTGCCCGGCGGGGCCAGCACCACGGTCGACCCCGAGGCCCAACCCGAGCCCAGCGACACATCCGGATCGATGCGGTGATGGTGGCCGACCAGAATGCCGCCGACGTCGGTGATCGAGCCCATCTGGTCCTATCTCCCCATCAGGCCGAGGACGAGGTACTCCTGCAGCACGGTCAGCCACTGATAGACGTCGAGGTGCCCGGCCATCGGATGCTCGGCGGGCAGCTGGTCGGGGCCCTGCGCACCGATGTCGAGCATGGTTCCCAACGCCAGCCGGATGTCGTTGACCGCCGCGGCCCACGACTCGGCGTCGTCCTGCGTCAGCTCGAGTTTGCCGCCGCCGTCCGGGATGGTGTCCAACAAACGTTGGGCCGCTTCGCGTTTGGCGTCGATGATGGTCGGTTCATGTAGTCCGCGCAGCGCACTGTTGAGACTCTCGGCGGTGCCCGAACCCGCGGGATGCTCGGTCTGCGGTCGATAGAAATCCGGGAGCAGACGCTTCATCGTGGCGTCCTCGGGCGGCTGCGGATTGCCGGTCTTCATGCCGGTGATCATCTCGAGTTCGTCTGTGGGCCCAGACGATCCACGCTCGTCGAGCATGCCCAGCATCGAGGTGCCAAGGCTTGACAGCAGCGCGGCCTCGTGGGCCTCCAACGCCGAGCGGAAGCGCAGACCGTCGGCGGTCTCGACCCTTTTCCATTTACGCACAGTCGATCAGCGGTCCTGTTGCATCGTGGCCCACAGCCCTGCGGCGTGCAGTTTGGACACATCGGTTTCCATCGACTCGCGACTGCCTGCCGACACCACGGCCTTGCCTTCGTTGTGTACCTGCAACATCAGCTTGGTCGCGTGCGGCTCGCTGTATCCGAACAATTTCTGGAACACGTAGGTGACGTAGGTCATCAGGTTGACCGGATCGTCCCAGACGATGGTCACCCATGGGCTTTCGGTGGCTGTCTCTTCCCGGGGCGCCGCCTCGACGCTGCGCTCCTCGCGGGTCCCCGGACGGGCCTTCGCCGGTGTAACCATGGGCCCACAATACCGGCCGGGGAGCCGCGCTATTGAAGCAGCTGCGAACAGCTACGGTTGCTGGTGTGACCGTCGCGTTGCTCACCGACAAGTACGAGCTGACGATGCTCGCCGCCGCGCTGCGCGACGGCACGGCGTACCGCCGCACCACGTTCGAGGTCTTTGCCCGCCGCCTCCCCGAAGGGCGCCGGTACGGCGTGGTCGCCGGCACCGGACGGTTTGTGGAAGCGTTGGCACAGTTCAGCTTCTCGCCGGAGGAATTGACCGGGCTCTCCGAGTTCCTCGACCCCGCGACTCTGGATTATCTGGCCAACTACCGGTTCAGCGGTGACGTCGACGGCTACGCCGAGGGCGAGCTCTATTTTCCGGGTTCACCGGTGCTTTCGGTGCACGGAACCTTCGCCGAGTGTGTGGTCCTCGAGACGCTGGTGCTCTCAATCCTCAACCACGACACGGCGATCGCTTCGGCGGCTGCCCGGATGACCAGCGCCGCCCAGGGCCGCCCGATGATCGAGATGGGCTCACGACGTACCCACGAGTTGGCGGCCGTGGCCGCAGCGCGGGCGGCCTACCTGGCCGGGTTCACCGGATCTTCCAATCTGGCCGCCCAGCAGCGCTACGGCGTCCCCGCGCTGGGCACCGCGGCGCACGCCTACACGCTGCTGCACACCACCGAGTCCGGCCCCGACGAGCAGGCCGCGTTCCGCGGCCAGGTGGCCGCGCTCGGCGTCGACACCACCCTGCTGGTGGACACCTATGACATCACCACCGGGGTGGCCAACGCGATCGCCGCGGCCGGACCGCGGCTGGGCGCCGTCCGCATCGACTCGGGCGATCTGGGGGTGCTGGCCCGTCAGGTGCGCCAGCAGCTCGACGGCCTCGGGGCCACCGGAACCCAGATCGTGGTCTCCGGTGACCTCGACGAGTTCGCGATCGCTGCCCTGCGCGCCGAGCCCGTCGACAGCTATGGCGTCGGCACCTCGGTTGTCACCGGATCGGGCGCACCGACCGCCGGGATGGTCTACAAGCTGGTCGAGGTCGACGGGATCCCGGTGGCCAAGCGCAGCAGCCGCAAGGAATCCCACGGTGGCCGCAAACAGGCGCTCCGGCTGGCCAAGGCCTCGGGCACGGTCGTCGAGGAAGTGGTCTACCCGCACGGCCAGGCTCCCTCGGAGCCCACGGGGCTCACCGCGCGCCGGCTGACGGTGCCACTGGTCACCGACGGCGTCCCCGCCGAAGGGCACCACCCGTCCGCCGACCTGCCCACCGCGCGCCAACGGGTGGCCGCGGGTCTGCACAGCCTGCCGTGGGATGGCCTCAAACTTTCTCGTGGCGAGCCGGCCATTCCCACCCGGGTCATGGCGTCGGCCCAGACATGACGACCAAATCGAAGCCATCCCGCGAGGTGGCCAATGTGGTGACCAATCTCCTCAAGATCGCCGTCAAAGGGCTCGGCGGTGCCAGTCGCCCCGGTCAGGTCCAGATGGCCGAGGCCGTCGCGAACGCCTTCGAGTCCGGGGAACACCTGGCCGTGCAGGCCGGCACCGGCACCGGCAAATCGCTGGCCTATCTGGTGCCGTCGATCGCCCGCGCGCTGCAGACCGAGCAACCGGTGGTCGTCTCGACGGCCACCATCGCCCTACAACGCCAACTGGTCGACCGGGACCTGCCGCGGTTGGTGAAATCACTGGCCGAAGCGCTGCCCCGCAAGCCCACCTTCGCGCTGCTGAAGGGCCGCGGAAATTATCTGTGCCTGAACAAGATTCACAACGGATCAGCCGAGGAGCCGGCGGACCGGCCTCAGGACGAGCTGTTCTCCCCCATGGCGGTCAGCGCCATGGGCCGCGATGTGCAACGGCTGACGGAATGGTCTTCGGACACCGAGACCGGCGATCGCGACGAGGTGACCCCCGGCGTGCCCGACCGATCGTGGTCGCAGGTCAGTGTCTCTGCACGCGAGTGCATCGGGGTGTCGCGCTGCCAGTTCGGTACCGACTGCTTCGCCGAGCGCGCCAGGGAGAAGGCCGGGGCCGCCGACGTCATCGTCACCAACCACGCACTGCTGGCCATCGACGCACTCTCCGATTTCTCGGTGCTGCCCGAGTACGAGCAACTGGTGGTCGACGAGGCTCACGAACTGGCCGACCGGGTGACCGGGGTGGCCACCGCCGAATTGTCGGCGACCTCAATGGCGGTGGCACACCGCAGGATGTCCCGTTTGGTGGATGACGAACTGGCAGAACGGTTCGAGGCCGCGACTGCGACGCTGTCCTCGATGCTGCACGAGCTCGACGCCGGCCGCATCGATGTGCTCGACGAGGAACTGGGCACCTACCTGACCGCACTGCGCGACGCCGCCAACGCGGCACGCACTGCCATCGACACCACGCCCAGCGATCCGCAGGCCGCCTCGGCCCGCACCGAGGCCGTCACCGCACTGAGCGACGTCAGTGACACCGCCACCCGGATCCTCACGTCGTTCGTCCCGCCCATACCCGACCGCGTCGATGTGGTGTGGGTGGAACAGTCGGACGGGCCGAACGCCGGAAACACCGGAGCTCCCCGGCCCGGACGCAGCCTGCTGCGGGTGGCACCGATGTCGGTATCGGGACTGTTGCGCACCAGGCTGTTCGCCAACACCACCGCGGTGTTGACCTCGGCAACGCTGACCCTCGGTGGCAACTTCGACGCGATGGCGCGCAACTGGGGTCTCGGCGGTTTCTCCGACGACAATGAGCCGGCCAAACCAGGCTGGCGCGGCCTCGATGTCGGATCACCTTTCGACCACGCCAAATCCGCAATCCTCTATGTTGCCAAGCATTTACCGCCTCCGGGGCGCGACGGCACCGACAGCAGGACACTCGATGAGATCGAGGGGCTGATCACCGCGGCCGGTGGTCGCACCCTTGGCCTGTTCTCATCGATGCGCGCAGCCAAGGCCGCCGCCGAGGTCATGCGCGGACGGCTGTCCACGCCGGTCCTGTGCCAGGGCGAGGACACCACTTCGGCTCTGGTGCAGAAGTTCTCAGACGATCCGGAGACGTCGCTGTTCGGCACCCTTTCGCTGTGGCAGGGGGTGGACGTGCCCGGGCCGTCGCTCTCGTTGGTGCTGATCGACCGGATTCCGTTCCCCCGTCCCGACGATCCGTTGTTGACCGCCCGGCAGCGGGCGATCAGCGCACACGGTGGCAACGGCTTCATGGCGATCGCCGCCAACCACGCCGCGCTGCTCCTCGCCCAGGGCACCGGCCGGCTGCTGCGCCACACCGATGACCGCGGCGTCATCGCGGTGCTCGACTCCCGGTTGGCGACCGCCCGCTACGGCGGGTACCTGCGCTCGTCACTGCCGCCGTTCTGGTCCACCACCGACCCCGAACGGGTACGTCAGTCGCTGAAGCGGCTGCGCGGCGCGAGCTGATATCGCACCCTGCGCTCGCTCGGTTAACTAGTGTGTGCGGCAATTACCCGCGCGGATGGTTAAGGCCGCCAGAGTGCACCGGAAGGCGGCAACATGAGCCGACGCGCCCTGTTCGGCTTCGCTTTTGCCGTCTGCACGGTGTTGCCGCTGGCGGGCTGCTCGTCTCTGGTGGACGGCACGGCGGTGTCGGTGTTCAGCGACCCCTTCTCGGTTGCCGGCATGCCCGCCACCGACGGTTCGAGCGGTTTGCGCCCCGACGCCGAGAAGCCCTCACGCAAGGTCACCAACTCCGATGGCGGCAAGATCGACAACCTCGCCGCCAGCGCCGTCAGCGACCTCGAGGAGTACTGGTCGGATGCCTACTCCGAGGCGTTCGAAGGTGACTTCCAGCCGGTGCGCGCGCTGATCTCGTGGGACGCCGAGAGTTTCGACGGTGGGTTCTGCGGGATGGAGACCTACGGGCTCGTCAACGCCGCGTTCTGCAAACCCGATCGGACCATCGGCTGGGACCGAGGCGTGCTGATGCCCGGGCTGCGCCGGCAGAACGGCGACATGGGCGCCGTCATGGTGCTCGCCCACGAGTACGGCCATGCCATCCAGCAGCAGGCCGGACTGGTCAACCGTAAGACGCCCACCCTGGTCGCCGAACAGCAGGCCGACTGTCTGGCAGGCAGCTACATGCGATGGGTGGCCCAAGGCGACTCGCCGCGGTTCTCACTCAGTACCGCCGACGGGCTCAACAAACTGCTCGCTGCAGTGATCGCGTTCCGCGACCCGCTGCTCACCGAGGCCGAGGCCCGGGTCGGGATCGACGAGCACGGGTCGGCGTTCGAACGGATCTCGGCCTTCCAATTCGGGTTCACCGACGGGCCCGCGGCCTGCGCCGCGATCGACGGCAAGGAGATCAACCAGCGGCGCGGCGACCTTCCGGTCCTGCTACCCGAAGACCAGAGCGGCGACCTGGACATCACCGAGCACTGGGTGCGCTCGATGGTCGACGCACTCAACATCCTCTTCGAACCGGCGAGCCCCCCGCAGCTCAGCTTCCGGCCCGAGGCGGCGGCGGACTGCGCGAACGCACAGCCCAGCCCCCCGGCCTCCTACTGCCCTGACACCAACACCATCGTGGTCGACCTGGCCGAGATGCAAGCACTGGCAACACCCTCCGACGAGGTCGACGTCGGCGATCTGGCCGGTGGCGACAACACCGCGTTCTCGGTGCTGATCTCGCGCTACACCCTGGCCCTTCAGCATGCCCGGGGCCTGGTGCTCGACAACGCCGAGGCGGCGCTGCGCACCGCCTGCCTGACCGGCGTGGCCACCGCCAAGATGATCAAGCCCGTGAACCTGCCCAACGGCGACACCATCCTGCTGACCGCGGGCGACATCGACGAGGCGGTATCGGGCATCCTCACCAACGGGTTGGCGGCCAGTGACGTCAACGGAGAGTCGGTGCCCTCCGGGTTCGCCCGCATCGATGCGTTCCGGGTCGGCATCCTCGGTGACGAGCCGCGCTGCCTGAAGCGCTTCCCGTGACGGCTCAGACCACCTTCGTGGTGCCGTACCAGGCAAGGACCGCCTCGGACTCGTCGGTCGACCGGGTCAGCACCGCATAGGACCGGATGAACGACTGCCCCACGCAGCCGTCGATCTTCACCCTGAAGTTGCTGATCATCACCCATGGCTCGGTGCCCTTGAATTCCTTCTCGGTCACCGGGATGAGGTTGATGATGCCGGGTTTGAGTCCGATGGTGATGCCGCCGCCGATGTTGGAGCCGACTCCCGGCAGGATGCCCTCGGGCCAGGGCGTGACCACATCGGTGCCGAGAATGCCGACAGATGAGTTGAGTCCAACGGTGCCGGTCAGCGCGACGCCGTTGGAGGTACTCATGTCGATGCCGCAGCCGATCTGGTAGCCGGCCTCCAGCGTGCCCCGCGGCTCGTCGCCGCCGGGGCCCGCCATCAAACCGCGGTAGGTACCACCGACGACATACTCGCGGGAGGAGATTGCCGTCGTCAGAGGTGGCACCGTGGCCCGCGTCTCGTCACTGGCCGACACCGTGAGGTCCCAGCCATCCGGGGTTTTGAGGGTGGCCGGCGGGGTCGACTCGACCAGATCGGCATCGGCCGGTTCACCCGGCTTGGGCAGCACATCGGCCACCACCTCGATTTCGGGGGCGACGACGGGATCGGCCCAGGCCGGGGCAACCGACACCGTGCATCCCAGGGCCGCGGCCGTGAGCAGTCCCAACGAGCGAATCAACACAGGCGGCCTCTCGTTACAGTTCCCCGCGGGAACGTATCGCCACGTTCCCGAAGGGAACCTGCCTATGTACTTACCTGACCGTTGCTGGCGGCGGTCACTCAGGTCGGCATTTTCAGGACGAATCCAAATTCCAGCGCCACCCAACAGGCCCCGTCGGGACCGATCGCCAACCCGTGCGGTTCGCTTCCGGACGGCAAGTCGATGGTCACCACCTCACCGTCGCCACTGATCCGGGCGACCTGGTCGGCACCCCAGAGGCTGACCCAGACGCCATCGGTCGGGTCGGCGACCACCGCGTGCGGTTTGCCCGGCAGGTCGAGCTCCTGGATCGCGTCGTGGACCGGGATCCTGCCCACCTTGTCGGCGCGGATCTCGGTGAACCAGACCGCATCGTCGTGGGTGGCCGCGATGCCCACCGGACCGGCTGCGGCAGTGGGCAGTTCGCGAACCGTGAGATTTCCGTCGGCGGTCAGCCGGCCAACCTTGCCGGTCTCGTTGAGGGTGAACCACAACGCGTCATCGGGCCCCTTGGTGATCATCGACGGCATCCCGCCGACCACGGCCTGGCTGCTGATCTCCCCATCGATGCCGATCCGGCAGATCTCGCCCGACGACATCGTGGTGAACCACATGGCATCGTCTGGGCCCGCGGTGATGCCGAATGGTGAACTGCCCTCGGGCAATTCGAACGAACTCAGCTCCCCGGCCGTGGTGATCCGGCCGATGCGATCGTCACCGGAGCGAGTGAACCAGAGGGCCCCGTCCGGCCCGGCCGCGATGATCGACGGACGCGCACACTCCGCGACCGGATACGTGGTCACCTCACCGGCGGCCGAGACCCGGGCGACGGCGCCGGCATGCACCAGCGTCACCCACATCGCGCCGTCGCTTCCGGCCGCCAGCGCGTACGGTCCACCGTCGAGCTGAACTTTGAGCGCGTTACTCAAGCCAGTGCCACCAGGCCCAACTCGTTGTCCGCGGTCAGCAACCGATGGTGCGGTAACACCCGGACGGTGTACCCCACCGGTCCGGCCACCGGCAGCGGCGTGCTCGTGGAAAACACCTCGGTGCCGCCCTCTGCCGATCCGGTGTGCGTCATCGGCACGGTCACCGGATTCAGGATCACGTCGCCGGCGTCCACGCGGCCCAGCACGGCCTGCACCGTGACCTCGTCGGGCCTCAGCCCGGCCAACTGCACTGTGGCCGTCAGCGTCAGCTGTGACCCCAACAGCGGCGTATCCGGCAGGCCATAGCTGTCCACATCGGTGATCTGAATCTTCGGCCAGGCCTCCTGGGCACGGCGCCGGTAGGTGGCCAGTTCCCTGGCTGCACCGAACGGCTCACCCGAGGTGGCCTCGACGGTCTCGCGCAACGACAGCGCCGCAGGCATGTAGTACTTCTCGGTGTAGTCGCGCACCATGCGCGAGGCCAGCACCTTGGGCCCCAGCACCTGCAACGTGTGGCGCACCATCTCGACCCACCGCGTCGGGACGCCATGCTCGTCGCGCTCGTAGAACTTGGGTGTGACCGCATGCTCGAGCAGGTCGTACAGGGCGGCGGCCTCCAGATCGTCACGACGCGCCTCGTCCTCCACGCCGTCGGCGGTCGGGATCTCCCATCCGTTCTCGCCGTCGTACCACTCGTCCCACCAGCCGTCCCGGATGGACAGGTTCAGCCCGCCGTTGAGCGCGCTCTTCATGCCCGACGTGCCACACGCCTCCAGCGGCCGCAACGGATTGTTCAGCCAGACGTCACAACCCCAGTACAAAAACCGGGCCATCGACATGTCGTAATCGGGCAGGAACGCGATGCGATGGCGCACCTCCGGACGGTCGGCGAACCGCACGATCTGCTGGATCAGCGCCTTGCCCCCGTCGTCGGCCGGGTGCGACTTACCGGCCACGATCAGCTGCACCGGCCGTTTCTCGTCGAGCAGCAGCTTCTCCAGCCGCTCCGGGTCACGCAGCATCAGCGTCAACCGCTTGTAGGTCGGCACGCGCCGCGCGAACCCGACCGTCAGCACCGACGGGTCGAAAGCCGTTGCGATCCAGCCAAGTTCGGCCTCGGATGCGCCGCGTTCCAGCCAGGAACGGCGCAACCGGTCACGGACATCGGTGATGAGCGTCTCGCGCAACTGCGAACGGATCCACCACATATGGCCGGGTTCGACCTCCTGCAGGCGTTCCCACACCGCCGGTTCGGCCGCCTCGGAGCCGATCAGCTCGCGGCCCAGTGCCAACCACTGCGGCGCCGCCCAGGTCGGGGCGTGCACACCGTTGGTGATCGAGCCGATCGGGACCTCGGCCCGGTCGAACCCCGGCCACAGGTCGTTGAACATGGCGCGGCTGACCCGGCCGTGCAGCAGCGACACCCCGTTGGCCCGCTGCGCCAGCCGCAGACCCATGTGTGCCATGTTGAACTTCGACGGATCGTCCTCGGCACCGAACGCGACAACCCGGTCCAGCGGCACACCGGGCAGGAGCCGGGAGTCGGCGGGGCCACCGGGTGGGCTGCCGAAGTAGCTCCTGATCATCTCGACCGGGAACCGGTCGATCCCGGCAGGCACCGGAGTGTGGGTGGTGAACACCGTCGAGGAACGCACCACCGTCAGTGCGGTGTCGAAATCCAGTCCCGCCGCGACCAGTTCGCGGATACGCTCCACGCCAAGAAATCCGGCGTGACCCTCGTTCATGTGGAAAACCTCAGGGGCAGGCAGGTTTTCGATCTCGGTGAACGCCCGGATCGCACGAATACCGCCGATGCCGGCCAGTATCTCCTGCTTGATCCGGTGTTCCTGATCGCCGCCGTAGAGGCGGTCGGTGACCCCGCGCAGTTCGTGCTCGTTCTCCGGAACATCGGAATCGAGCAGGAGCAGCGGAATCCGGCCCACCTGCGCGATCCAGACCCGAGCCCGCAGTTCCCGGGCCTCCGGCAACGCCAACTCCACCAGTACCGGTGCCCCGGACGCGTCGGTGAGCAGACGCAACGGCAGGCCCTGCGGGTCCAGCGACGGATAGGTCTCGTGCTGCCAACCGTCGGCAGTCAACGACTGCCGAAAGTAACCCGAGCGGTAGTAGAGACCGACCGCGATCAACGGCAGCCCCAGATCCGACGCGGATTTCAGATGGTCGCCGGCCAGGATGCCCAGGCCGCCCGAATAGTTGGGCAGCACCTCGGCGACGCCGAACTCCATCGAGAAGTACGCGATGCCCTTCGGCATGGCGACGCCGTCGTCGATCTGCTGCTGGTACCACAGCGGGCGGCTCAGATAGTTGTCCAGGTCGGCGGCCAGCTCGTCGAGCCGGCCCAGGAAGGATTCGTCGCCCGCCAGTTCGTCCAGCCGTTGCGGACTGACCGCCCCCAGCAACGCCACCGGATCCCCCTTGGTCTGCTGCCACAGCTCGGAGTCGAGCATGGCAAACAGATCCTGGGTGGGTTTGTGCCACGACCAGCGCAGGTTGATCGACAGCCGTTCCAGCGCCGCCAACCGCTCGGGAAGGTGCGCGCGGACGGTGAACCTTCTGAGGGCTTTCACGCGATCCAACCTTACTGACAATTCCGGGTCGTGCAGCGGTGAGCGATATCCGTTCAGACGGTGTTATCCGTACGAGCGGCGGTCTGGTCATGCTTAACGCCCGCCAGATTGGGCAGCCCATTACGGTGGGTATCAGACACGCGACAAGGCGAGTGCACGAGAGACAGCCGCTTGATCGAGACGACGTGAGGAGTGGATGGGTGGCCGGTCGAATCGGAATCGACGATGTCGCGCCTGTGATCTTCGGCGGACAGTTCCCGGCAAAAGCCGTCGTCGGCGAGGTGGTGCCGGTGCGCGCCACCGTCTGGCGCGAGGGACATGACGCGGTCGCGGCCACCTTGGTCGTGCGGTATCTCGGTACGGACTACCCGCAGCTGGCGACCGGACCCGGCACCGCGGCCGCGCCGGTGCCCATCGACACCGTGCTGCCCACCAACCCGGGGGTGCGTCCTTCGCAACGCATCAAGCCCCAGGCCCTGCCGATGTCCACCGGAAACACCCCCGATGTCTTTCACGGCCAGTTCACGCCCGACACCGTCGGCCTGTGGACCTACCGGGTCGACGGCTGGGGCGATCCGCTGTCCACCTGGCGGCACGCGGTCGAGGCCAAGCTCGGCGCAGGTCAGAGCGAAGCCGAGTTGTCCAACGACCTTCTGGTCGGGGCGCGTCTGCTCGAGCGCGCCGCCGCGGGGGTGCCCCGCAAACTGCGTGATCCGCTGATCGAGGCCGCCGCGGCACTGCGTATCCCCGGTGACCCGTTCCGCCGTGCGGGGGCGGCACTGTCCGAAGAGGTCACCGAACTGCTCGAGCAGTACCCGTTGCGCGAGTTGGTCACCCGCGGTGAGCAATACGGTGTCTGGGTGGACCGGCCGCTGGCCAGGTTCTCGTCGTGGTACGAGATGTTCCCGCGGTCCACGGGCGGCTGGGACAAGGCCGGACATCCCGTGCACGGGACATTCGCCACCGCCGCCGAGCAGCTGCCCCGGATCGCCCGCATGGGTTTCAACATCGTGTATCTGCCGCCCATCCACCCGATCGGCAAGGTGCATCGCAAGGGACGCAACAACGCGGTCACCGCCGCACCGGACGACGTCGGGTCACCGTGGGCCATCGGCAGCGACGAGGGCGGCCACGATGCCGTGCACCCTGCACTCGGCACGATCGACGACTTCGACGACTTCGTGGCCGCCGCCCGAAAACAAGGTGTCGAGGTGGCACTCGATCTCGCATTGCAGTGCGCGCCGGATCACCCATGGGCCGCAGCGCATCCGGAGTGGTTCACGGTACTGCCCGACGGCACCATCGCGTACGCGGAGAATCCGCCCAAGAAATACCAGGACATCTACCCGCTCAACTTCGACAACGATCCCGCCGGCCTGTACCACGAGGTGCTGCGGGTGGTGCGGTTCTGGATCTCGCACGGTGTCAAGGTGTTCCGCGTCGACAACCCGCACACCAAACCGCCGAACTTCTGGGTCTGGCTGATCGCCGCGGTCAAGAACGAAGATCCGGACGTGCTGTTCCTGTCCGAGGCCTTCACCCGTCCCGCCCGGCTCTACGGGCTGGCCAAGCGCGGTTTCACCCAGTCCTACACGTACTTCACCTGGCGTACCAACAAGTGGGAGCTGACCGAGTTCGGCAACGAGATCACCGCGAACGCCGACAGCGCACGGCCCAGCCTGTGGGTCAACACGCCCGACATCCTGCACGAGTCGCTGCAACACGGCGGTCCCGGGATGTTCGCGATCCGCGCGGTGCTGGCCGCCACCATGAGCCCGTCATGGGGCATGTATTCGGGTTTCGAACTGTTCGAGCACCGAGCCGTCCGGGAGGGCAGCGAGGAATACCTGGATTCGGAGAAATACGAGCTGCGTCCCCGTGATTTCGCGGCGGCGATGGCCGAGGGCCGTTCGCTCGAACCGTTCGTGACCCGCCTCAACGAGATCCGGCGCCTGCACCCGGCCCTACGCCAGCTTCGGACCCTGACCTTCCACCACGTCGACAACGACGCACTGCTCGCCTACAGCAAGTTCGACCCGATCACCGGAGACACCGTGCTCGTGGTGGTCACGCTCAACGCGTTCGGCCCGGAAGAAGCCATGTTGTGGTTGAACATGGAGACACTGGGTATGGAATCGCATGACCGGTTCTGGGTACGCGACGAGATCACCGGCGAGGAATATCAATGGGGACAGTCGAATTACGTCCGCCTCGACCCCGCCAAGGCGGTGGCACACGTGCTGAACATGCCGCTCGTACCCTATGAGCAACGACTGGGCTTGCTACGCAGGGAATGAGAACAAGATGACGAGAAGCAACCACCTCACCGACAGACATCTGCGGCCCGACCCATCGGACATCCAGCGACTGCTGATCGGGCAACACCACGACCCGCATTCGGTGCTGGGGGCCCACGAGTACAACGGCCGGACCGTGATCCGGGCCTACCGCCCGCACGCCGCCAAGGTCGTGGCGGTGATCGGCGGCGACCGATTCCCCATGCAGCACATCGACTCCGGACTTTTTGCGGTGGCCGTTCCGTTCGCCGGCCTGGCCGACTACCGCCTGGAGATCGGCTATCCCGGCGCCGACGAATCCATCTTCACCCTCACCACCGCCGACGCCTACCGGTTCCTGCCCACCCTCGGCGAACTTGACCTTCATCTTTTCGCCGAAGGGCGCCATGAACGCCTCTGGGAGATCCTGGGCGCGCATCCGCGCAGTTTCACCACCCCTGACGGGGTCGTCGAGGGCGTGTCGTTCGCCGTGTGGGCACCGAATGCCAAGGGCGTCAGCGTGATCGGTGACTTCAATCACTGGGACGGCAACGAGGCCCAGATGCGGGCGCTGGGCTCGTCGGGGGTCTGGGAGTTGTTCTGGCCGGGGTTCCCGGTCGACGGCCTGTACAAATTCCGCGTCCACGGCGCCGGCGGGTTCACCACCGACCGCGCAGATCCGATGGCCTTCGCCACCGAGGTGCCGCCGCAAACTGCGTCGCGCGTCACCACCAGCTCGTACACCTGGACCGACGGCAAGTGGATGACCCAGCGCGCCGCACAGAATCCGGTGTTCGAGCCGATGAGCACCTACGAGGTGCACCTGATGTCGTGGCGTCCCGGGCTCAGCTACCGGCAGTTGGCCACCGAACTCACCGAATATGTTGTGGAACAGGGTTTCACCCATGTCGAACTGCTCCCCGTGGCGGAGCACCCGTTCGGCGGATCGTGGGGCTACCAGGTCACGTCCTATTACGCCCCGACCTCCCGGTTGGGAACACCTGACGATTTTCGGTTCCTGGTGGATTCACTGCACCGGGCTGGGATCGGGGTGATCGTCGACTGGGTCCCGGCCCATTTCCCCAAAGACGCCTGGGCCCTTGGCCGTTTCGACGGCACGCCGCTGTACGAGCATTCCGACCCGCGCCGCGGGGAACAGCTCGACTGGGGTACTTACGTCTTCGACTTCGGTCGCCCCGAGGTCCGCAATTTCCTCGTCGCCAATGCGCTGTACTGGCTGCAGGAGTACCACGTCGATGGCCTGCGCGTCGATGCCGTCGCCTCGATGCTCTACCTCGACTACTCCCGCCCCGAGGGGGGTTGGACGCCCAACATCTACGGCGGGCGGGAGAACTTGGAGGCGGTGCAGTTCCTGCAGGAGATGAACGCCACCGTGCACAAGGCGAACCCCGGAATCGTCACGATCGCCGAGGAGTCGACGTCCTGGCCCGGCGTCACCCGCCCGACCAACCTCGGCGGCCTTGGGTTCTCGATGAAATGGAACATGGGTTGGATGAACGACACGCTCGACTACGTCAGCCATGACCCGGTGCATCGCAGCTACCACCATCACGAGATGACGTTCTCGATGCTGTACGCGTTCAGTGAGAACTATGTGCTGCCCATCAGCCACGACGAGGTCGTGCACGGAAAGGGCACGCTGTGGACCCGGATGCCCGGCGACGACCACGCCAAGGCCGCCGGCCTGCGCAGCCTGCTGGCCTACCAGTGGGCCCATCCGGGCAAGCAACTGCTGTTCATGGGCCAGGAATTCGGACAGCGGGCCGAATGGTCCGAGGAGCGCGGGCTGGACTGGTTCCAGCTCGACGAGCAAGGCTTCTCCGGCGGCGTACAACGCCTGGTGCGCGATCTCAACGGGATCTACGCGCGCCACCCGGCGTTGTGGAGCCGCGACACCAGCCCCGAGGGCTATTCGTGGATCGACGCCAACGACTCCGCAAACAACGTGCTGAGCTTCCTTCGGTTCGGTGCCGACGGTTCCGTGCTGGCCTGCGTGGTGAACTTCGCCGGCAGCGAGCACAGCGAATACCGGCTCGGTCTACCTCATGCCGGTGACTGGCAGGAGGTGCTCAACACCGACGCGACGATCTACAACGGGTCCGGTATCGGGAACATGGGCGCGGTGCAGGCCACAGACGAGCCGTGGCACGGCCGCCCAGCCTCTGCGGTGATGGTTCTGCCGCCGCTGGCGATGCTGTGGTTCGAGCCCGCCTGACGCGCGACTCCACCGCCGAGCAGACGCAAAACTGCCCCTTTTCACGCGAAAAGGGGCAGTTTTGTGTCTGCTCGGCGAAAGTGCTCAGTAGAGCGCGTTGGCCAGATTGCGACGGCCGGCCACCACCTCGGGATCGGCGGGGTCGAACAGGTCGAACAGCTCGATGAGACGGGTCCGCACCTTGGTCCGGTCGTCGCCGGCGGTGCGCTTGATCAGTGCGATGAGCCGATCGAAGGCGGCCGACACCTCTTGAGCCAGGAGTTCGGCATCGGCCGCGGCGAAGGCGGCGTCGATGTCGTCGGGAGCAGCGTCGGCGACGGCAACGGCATCGGGGCGCTGCGCGCTGGCCCGCTGCAGGAACGCGATCTGTCGCACCGCGCCCTTGGCCTCGGCATGGTTGGGCTGGGCATCGAGAATCGCCTGATACGCGGCGGCCGCGGCGGGGAAGTCCCCTTCGTCCAGGTGGGCACGGGCCGCAGCGAGCTCGGGATCGACCTGCTCCGCCTCGTCGTCACCGTCACCGGACCCTGTCAGCTTGCCCGCGGTCGCGTCGAGGAGCGAATCGACCCAGCGACGGAGTTCGTCGGCTGGCTGAGAGCCCTGGAAGCTGGCGATCGGCTGGCCTCCGGCAAGCGCAACCACGGTGGGCACGCCCTGGATGCCGAACATCTGCGCCACCCTCGGGGTGGTGTCGACGTTGACCAGCGCCAGGGACCATTTGCCGTTGTCGGCGTCAGCCAGACCGGCCAGGGTCTCCCCCAGCGCGGCACTGGAATCGCTGCGCGGCGACCACAGCAGCACCACCACCGGCACCTGACCGGAGCGGACCAGCACCTCGGCTTCGAAGTTGGCTTCGTTGACCTCGGTGACATTCGGGCCGCCGGGCGCACTGGGGCTGCCACCGCCGGCGCCCGCCGCGGGCCGCTGCTTGAGTGCCGAGAGGTCAACAGCGCCGGCCAGCGCCGGCCCCACAGAAGGTCGTGGACGAGTCACGCCATCAAGTCTGTCACGTCGTTTCCGGAACAGTCCCGCCCGGTTGTGCCACCAGCGCGGGAGCCTCGCCCGATTCGATGCGGGCAGTCCGATCCGCCCACATGACAAAGATCACACTGCCCAGTGGCACGATGCTGGCCAGCAACGCCAGAAACCAGGTGCCCACGCCCCACTTGCAGGCAATACCAACCAACAGGGCGGCCACCACGAAGGCGACGAAGACGCCCCCGTGGATCGGCCCGAACACCTTGACACCGATCTCGGTGCGCGGACTGCCCAGGTACTTGAAATACATGCCGACCAGCAGGCCGGCCCAGCTCACCGCCTCAGCGAGGGCGATGAGCCGGAACCAGCCGGCAACCGTGCGCAGGTCGAACGAGCGTGTCATGGCCGCCATTGTGCCCGAAGTGACGGCCAGCTACTACGCAGCGTCGTTTTGAGTCGTCGGTTAACTACGGGCGACGCAGGATCAGGGCATCGCCCTGGCCACCGGCACCGCAGAGCGCGGCCACCGCGTAGCCGGACCCCTTACGCGCCAGTTCCAGCGCGGCGTGCAGGGTGATGCGCGCACCGGACATCCCGATCGGGTGGCCGATGGCGATCGCGCCGCCGTTGACATTCACCTTGGCCGGGTCGACGCCCAGCTCCTTGGTCGAGGCCAGCGACACCGCAGCAAACGCCTCGTTGATCTCGAGGACGTCCAGCTGATCGACGCTGATGCCCTCGCGCTCGACGGCCTTCTTGATCGCGTTGGCGGGCTGGCTCTGCAGCGTGGAGTCCGGGCCGGCCACCACACCGTGGGCACCGATCTCACACAGCCACTCCAGGCCCAGCTCCTGCGCCTTGGCCTTGCTCATCACGACTACCGCAGCCGCACCGTCGGAGATCTGCGACGACGAGCCGGCAGTGATGGTGCCGTCCTTGCGGAAGGCCGGACGCAGGCCGCCCAGCGATTCGGCGGTGGTGTTGGCCCGGATGCCCTCGTCCTCGGCGAACTCGATCGGGTCACCCTTGCGCTGCGGGATCGACACGGGCACCACCTCGTCGGCGTACATCCCGTCCTTCCATGCCGCGGCGGCCTTCTGGTGCGACTGAGCAGCAAACTCGTCCTGCTCGGCGCGGGTGAACTTGTCGACGTCGTTGCGCTGCTCGGTGAGTGCGCCCATGGGCTGATCGGTGAACACGTCGTGCAGACCGTCGTAGGCCAAGTGGTCGACCAGCGTCGCATCGCCGTACTTGTAGCCCTCACGGCTCTTGGGCAGCAGGTGCGGGGCCTGGCTCATCGACTCCTGCCCACCGGCGACCACGACCTCGAATTCGCCGGCGCGGATCAGCTGGTCGGCCAGCGCGATCGCATCGATGCCCGACAGGCACATCTTGTTGATGGACAGGGCCGGCACATCCCAGCCGATGCCTGCGGCTACGGCGGACTGGCGAGCGGGCATCTGACCGGCGCCGGCGGTCAGCACCTGGCCCATGATCACGTAGTCCACCAGCGAAGCGTCGACCTTCGCCTTCTCGAGGGCGCCGCGGATCGCGATCGCGCCCAGGTCACTGCCGGAAAAATCCTTCAGCGAGCCCATCAACTTGCCAACCGGAGTACGCGCTCCAGCAACAATCACCGACGTGGTCATTCTTTCCTCCAAAGCCATGGTCCAAGAGCTGTGTGGGCGATCACACATACGCAAACGTTCAGGTAAAGGTTACCGTTGCGTTATGACCGCCGAACAGGTTGATGCCCGTCCCGCACTCGCTTCTGCGCTGGTGACGGCGATCGATCACGTCGGTATCGCCGTTCCCGATCTCGATGCCGCGGCCAAGTGGTACCACGACCACCTCGGCATGATTGTCCTCCACGAGGAGATCAACGAAGACCAGGGTGTGCGTGAGGCCATGCTCTCGGTTCGCGGCGCCGCCAAGGGCAGCGCCCAGATCCAGCTGCTGGCCCCGCTGAACGAGAAGTCGACGATCGCCAAGTTCATCGATCGCAGCGGCCCCGGTCTGCAGCAGCTGGCCTACCGGACCAGCGACATCGACGCACTGAGTGAGCGCCTGCGGAGCCAGGGAGTTCGGCTGCTCTACGAAGCTCCCCGCAAGGGCACGGCGAACTCGCGCATCAACTTCATCCACCCCAAGGATGCCGGCGGCGTGCTGATCGAACTGGTCGAACCGGCCGCGGATTCAGAGCACTAGGACCACTTTCTCGTCGGGCCGCGATTGGCCCGATTCGCCCAGCAGGCGGTGTGCCAGTGCCTGCGGTCATCGACATCGCCGACATCGACCGGCAACACCACCACATGCGCGGTGGCCACACGAATCTCGTGGTCGCATCCGGGGCATCGATAGACCTTCACCGCACGTGAGGCGGTAACCACCCGCACCTCGTAGTCGTAACCGTCGGGCCCCGTCTCGACGCGACGTGACATCGGCGGTGGCGCGAACCGCCGATCCTCACGACGCCGACGGCGCATCAGAACAGCCGGTATTCGTCGCTGTCCATACCCCGCATCTGGTCGTAATCCAAAGTCACGCAGCGGATTCCGCGGTCAGTGGCCAGCGTCCGGGCCTGCGGTTTGATCTGCTGGGCAGCGAACACACCGGCCACCGGAGCTAGCACGGTATCGCGGTTGAGCAGCTCGAGATAGCGGGTCAGCTGCTCAACCCCGTCGATCTCGCCGCGGCGCTTGATCTCCACCGCCACCGAGCGGCCCAGCTCGTCGCGGCACATCAGATCCACCGGACCGATCGCGGTCGGGTACTCCCGGCGCACCAGCGTGTAGCCGGCGCCCAACAGCTCGACGTGTTCGGCCAAGAGCACCTGTAGGTGCGCTTCCACACCGTCCTTCACCAGTCCGGGATCGACTCCGAGTTCGTGGCTGGAGTCGTGCTCGACGTCTTCGACCGTGATGCGCAGCTGCTCACCGGCCTTGTTCTCGACCACCCACACCGGCACCCCGTCGCCGTCATCCTCGGTGAGCCAGCACGGCGGACTCATCCAGTTCAGCGGCTTGTAGGCGCGATCATCGGCATGGACACTGACCGAACCGTCGGACTTGAACAACAACAGCCGGCGGGCCGATGGAAGGTGAGCGGTCAGCCGCCCGACATAGTCGACGGTGCACTGGGCAATCACGAGGCGCACCCGATCCACCTTAAGGGCATGGCGAACGAACTAGGCTGACGCCACAATGAACTCCGACAAATCGCTGGCACGACGGCTGGGCCGCGTCCTTGAGGGTGTCACCCGCCAGAACAGCCGGATCCCGGACACCCCGGAATACGGATCGTGGGTATTGGGCCGGGTATCGGAGAGTCAGCGTCGGCGCAGGGTGCGCATTCAGGCCATCCTGACGGCATTCGTGATCCTCGGGAACCTGCTCGGTATCGGCATCTCGATGATCATCGTCACCCTGTTGTTCCCATCGCCGGCTGTGTTCGACCCGTCGGTCCGCTGGATCACCTTCATCGTGGCACCCGCTTACATGGGAACGGCGTTGATCGTCGGGGTGTTCTGGGCGACGACCCGGGTGATCGACAACGTGCGCTGGGCCATCGAGGAACGCCCACCGACCGTCGCGGATCAGCGGAACACCTTCCTCGCCCCGTTCCGGCTCACCCGGGTGCTGCTGATCCTGTGGGGCGTGGGCACCGCGTTGTTGACGACGCTCTACGGTCTGGTCGACACCAATTACATTCCGAAGTTCCTGCTGGGCATCAGTTTTCCCGGCATCGTGGTGTCGGTCAGCTGCCATCTCTTCACCGAGTTCGCACTGCGGCCGGTCGCCGCGCAGGCGCTGGAAGCGGGCCCGCCGCCGGTCCGGCTGGCGCAGGGCATCATGGGTCGCACCATGGTGGTATGGGCGCTGAGCTCGGGCGTTCCCATCCTGGGCATCATGCTGGCTGCGGTGTTCGCCGTGACGCTCAACAACCTGACACCGGTCCAATTCGCCTACGCCGTCATCGGTCTCGGCTCGTTTGCGCTGGTGTTCGGATTCCTGCTGATGTGGATCCTGTCCTACCTGACCGCGACCCCGATTCGGGTGGTGCGTGCCGCGCTCAATCGCGTCGAGCAGGGTGATCTGGACACCAACCTCGTGGTGTTCGACGGCACCGAACTCGGCCAGCTGCAACGGGGATTCAACTCCATGGTGCACGGGCTGCGCGAGCGCGAGCGAGTGCGCGATCTGTTCGGCCGCCATGTCGGCCGGGAAGTCGCCGCACTGGCCGAACAGGAGAAGCCTGTCCTCGGCGGCGAGGAACGCCACGCCGCAGTGATTTTCGTCGACGTCATCGGCTCGACCCAGTTGGTCACCACCAGGCCCGCGGTCGAGGTCGTCGATCTGCTCAACAGATTCTTCGCCGTCATCGTCGATGAAGTCGACAATCACCGCGGCCTGGTCAACAAGTTCGAGGGTGACGCCATCCTCGCGGTGTTCGGCGCGCCGGTCTCTCTTCCCAACGCCGAGGACGAAGCCCTTGGAGCCGCACGGGCGATCGCGCAACGGTTGCGTGCCGAGGTTCCCGAGCTGAAGGCAGGCATCGGGGTCGCGGCGGGCCAGGTGGTGGCGGGCAACGTGGGCGCCAAGGAACGCTTCGAATACACGGTGATCGGCGAGCCGGTCAACGAGGCGTCACGGTTGTGCGATTTCTCCAAGCAGGTGCCCGGGCACCTGGTGGCCTCATCGGACACCATCGCCAACGCATCTGAAACCGAAAGGGCTCGTTGGTCACTGGGCGAGTCGGTCCCCCTGCGAGGCCTCGGTGAGCCGACCCGCGTCGCCGTGCCGACCTAGCCTGCACACCTCCGCAGCGCCGCATTCACCGCCTCGTCGAGGGTGCGGAACACGATGGCGTCGTAATCGTCGTGCCGGTCGGCAGGCACCACACGACCGTCAGGGTCGACGAGATAGGCCTCCTTGCCAGCTGCGGTCAGGTTGGCCCGCATCCCGGTGAGCATGCCGCGGGCAGCGTCGTTGATGTCGTCGACGCGGGTGACGTCCAGCACGGCCACGTCGTACCGACCACGGTCATGGTCGGCGGTCCGCAGCACCTGCTCGGCTCCGGCGAACAAGAGGTCTCCCTGGACCTCGTAGACCCGGATGCCCGGGCCTGCGTCGAACACGGCCCGCAAGGTCGATGACGACTCACGAGTGACGCTGAGGAAGTGCAATCCCAGCTGCGAAGACAGGTTTCGGCACACCTGTACGCCGCGCACACTGTTACCGCGAGCATCCAGACGCGGCGAGTAGACGCCGATGCCGAGTTGGCCGGGCAGCACCGCCACGATGCCACCGCCGACGCCGCTCTTGGCGGGCATGCCCACGGCACTGACCCAATCGCCTGTCGCGTCGTACATCCCGCAGGTCACCATCACACTGAGGGTGCGGCGCACCACGTGTGCGTCGATCACCCGTCTCCCGGTCAACGGATTGAGCCCACCCCGCGCCAACGTGGCGGCCATGCGCGCCAGGTCGGTACTGGTCACCTTGACCGAACACTGCCGGAAGTACACATCCAGCACGTCATCCGGATCACCGTCCAGCACACCGAAACTGGCCAACATGTAGGCGATCGCGCGGTTGCGATTGCCCGTGGCCTTCTCCGAGTCATAGACATCCATGTCGATCTCGAGTCGTCGGCCCGCACATGCCGAGTAGAAGTCGTGGATGCGGTCGAACTGCTCATCGGGACCCGCTCCGGGGACCAGCGAAACCGCTGCAATCGCACCAGCGTTGATCATCGGGTTCTTCGGTGTCTTGGTCACATCGTCGACGCTGATCTCGTTGAACGCTTCACCGGAGGGTTCCACCCCGATCCTGGCGTCCACCGCATCCTGGCCGATCAGGTCCAGCGCCAGGGCATACGTGAACGGTTTCGAAATCGACTGGATGGTGAATTCGAGTGCAGCATCGCCGGATTCGTAGACATAGCCGTCCGAGGACGACAGGCTGAGCCCGAAACCCTCGGGGTCGACGTTGGCGAGTTCGGGGATGTAGTTTGCCAGGGCACCATCCCGCGTATCGATCTGCTCGGCACGAATCCGGTCCAGGTACTGCTGCACCAGCTCGGCCACAGGACGAAGTCTAACCGCGAGCCAAGCCCCACGACCATGTCGTTTTTCCGCTAGTGCAGCGCTGGATACCGTGCCATCGTGGAACGCATGCACGAAGATTTCGACCGCTGCTACCGGGCAGTCCAATCCAAGGACGCACGGTTCGACGGTTGGTTCGTCACCGCCGTGCTCACCACAGGTATCTACTGCCGTCCCAGCTGCCCGGTGCGCCCACCTTTCGCCCGGAACATGCGGTTCTATCCGACCGCGGCGGCCGCCCAGGCGGCCGGGTTCCGGGCCTGTAAACGGTGCCGTCCCGACGCCTCGCCCGGTTCCCCGGAATGGAACGTGCGCGGCGACATCGTCGCGCGGTGCATGCGGCTCATCGCCGACGGCATCGTGGACCGCGAAGGGGTGACGGGGCTCGCCGCCCGCGTCGGGTACACCAGTCGGCAGCTGCAACGCATCCTGCAGGCCGAGCTGGGTGCCAATCCCCTGGCCCTGGCTCGGGCCCAGCGCGCCCAGACGGCTCGGGTCCTGATCGAAACCACTGAGATCCCGTTCGCCGATGTCGCGTTCGCCGCGGGTTTCGCCAGCATCCGGCAGTTCAACGACACCGTCCGCGCGGTGTGCGATCTCACGCCCACCCAGCTTCGCCAACGGGCCCGGAGCAAATTCACCACCGCGGTGTCCGCCGCTCCCGGTGTTGTGTCACTACGGCTGCCGGTGCGGACCCCGTTCTCCTACGAAGGTTTGTTCGGCCATCTGGCGGCCAGTGCGGTGCCGGGGTTGGAGGAGGTCCGCGACGGGCAGTTCCGGCGCACCCTGCGACTGCCGCACGGTCATGGCGTGGTCGGCCTGGCACCTCAACCAGACCATGTCCGCTGCCTGTTGGTGCTCGACGATTTCCGTGACCTGTCGGCTGCCATTGCGCGGTGTCGACGGCTGTTGGACCTGGATGCCGACCCGGAGGCGGTCGTGGAAGCGCTGCAGGTGGATCCAGCGCTCGCGGCGGTGGTGGCCAAGGCGCCCGGACAACGCATTCCCCGCACAGTCGACGAAACCGAACTGGCGCTCCGGGTGGTGATCGGCCAACAGGTCTCGATCAAGGCTGCACGTACGCATGTGGGTCGCCTGGTCGCCGGTTACGGAACACCGATCTCCGGTGATACGGGCGGTTTGACCCACGTCTTTCCCGACGTCACGGATCTCGTCGGGCTGGATCCAGCGCATCTCGCGATGCCGGCCTCACGAAGACGGACGGTGGCGGCCATGGTTCAGGCCATCGCCGACGGCGATCTGGTCCTGGGCCCCGGCTGCGATTGGGACCGCGCCCGCGAGCAGTTGCTTGCGCTTCCCGGGGTGGGGCCGTGGACGACAGAGGTGATCGCGATGCGTGGCCTCGGTGATCCAGATGCCTTCCCTGCCACCGATCTCGGGGTGCGCGCTGCTGCCGAACACTTGGGCATGCCGGCGAACGGCCTCGTGGAGCACAGCACGCAGTGGCGCCCGTGGCGCGCCTATGCGACACAACACCTGTGGACCACCCTGGACCACGCGGTGAACGAATGGCCCCCGCACGATCCAGAGGAGAAGTCATGACGACACTGCAGTACCGCACGATGGACAGCCCGGTCGGTCTACTCACGCTGGCCGGCCGCGATGGCCGGCTCAGGCATCTCCGGATGGTCGATCAGACGTATGAACCGAGCCGCGAAGGGTGGGAGCGCGACGACGCAGCATTCCCCGACGCCGTCGACCAACTGACCGCCTACTTCGTCGGCGACCTCACCGAATTCGAACTGGAACTGGACATGGTGGGCACCCAGTTTCAGCGCCGGGTGTGGGAGGCCCTGCAAACCATCCCGTACGGGGAAACCTGCTCTTACGGCGAGATCGCGCGGCAGATCGGATCTCCGAGCGGATCACGCGCGGTCGGACTGGCCAATGGGCACAATCCGATCGGAATCATCGTGCCGTGCCATCGGGTGATCGGCGCCAATGGCAGCCTCACCGGATACGGCGGCGGACTCGACCGCAAGCGAGCATTGCTGGAATTGGAGAAGAGCCGCACAATGCCGGCACTTTTCAATTAACCGACACTGAGGCGCGTTTTCGATTATCGAATTGAAAACGCGCCTCTAGTAAAAAGTCCCGACATACAAAAATGCCCGAGCCCTCCAATCGAAATTGGAGGGCTCGGGACTTAATTTGTGTTCGGCGGTGTCCTACTTTTCCACCCGAGAGGGTAGTATCATCGGCGCTGGCAGGCTTAGCTTCCG
>NZ_LZSY01000140.1 GCF_001665625.1 Mycolicibacterium peregrinum
GCGCATCTCACCGAGGCCAGCGTGGACCACCTCGGCATACCGGGCCAACGTCGCCGCGCCAACCCGGTCGGCCTGCTCCCGCATGCGTTCCAGCACGTCGGCCGGGGCATCCACGACACCCCGGGTGACGGCGTCGGGCACGGCCTGCAGCACGATCAGATCGCGGAAGCGCTCCAGCAGATCGGTGGCGAACCGCCGCGGATCGTGACCGGCGTCGATCACGGCCTCGACGGCTCCGAACAGCGCCGCCGCGTCGCCGGCGGCCAGCGCCTCGACCGCTTCGTCGATGAGTGCCATGTCGGTGGCGCCCAGCAGGGCCAGCGCCCGTTGATAGGTGATGTGGTTGCCGTTGGCACCCTGCTCGGAGCCGGCGAGAAGCTGATCGAGCACCGAGAGCGTGTCGCGAGGTGAACCGCCGCCGGCCCGGATCACCAATGGGTAGACCGCGTCGTCGACGTGGACGTTCTCCTCGGCGCAGATGCGCTCCAGCAGCGGACGCATGGTGCGCGGGGCCAGCAGCCGGAACGGGTAGTGGTGCGTACGCGACCGGATGGTCGGCAGCACCTTCTCCGGTTCGGTGGTGGCGAACACGAAGATCAGGTGCTCGGGCGGCTCCTCGACGATCTTGAGCAGGGCGTTGAAGCCGGCCGTCGTGACCATGTGGGCCTCGTCGACGATGAAGATGCGGTACCGCGACTGGGCCGGTGCGTAGAACGCGCGGTCCCGCAGCTCGCGGGTGTCGTCCACACCGCCGTGGCTGGCCGCGTCGAGCTCGACGACGTCGACATTGCCCGGTCCGTTCGGTGCCAGTGCGACGCACGAATCGCACACCCCGCACGGTGTCGGTGTCGGCCCCTGCTCACAGTTGAGCGAGCGGGCGAGGATGCGCGCCGAGGATGTCTTGCCGCAGCCGCGCGGTCCGGAGAACAGATATGCGTGGTTGATCCGGTTCGCGGTCAGCGCGGTCGATAGCGGCTCGGTGACATGTTCCTGGCCAACGACTTCCGCGAAGCTTGCCGGCCGGTATTTGCGGTAGAGAGCCACGGGAGAAGGCTACCGACTGCGTCCGACTACTCGGCGAGCAGTGACTCGGTGGCCGCCAGCAGCGCGCAGGTGGCCAGGCCGTCGATCGCCTCACGCACATCGGCCAGCGACGGGAACGTCGGGGCGATGCGGATGTTCTTGTCCTCGGGGTCCCTGCGATACGGGAAGGCCGAACCGGCCTCGGTCACCGCGATGCCGGCGTCCTTGGCCAAGGCGACGGTGCGCTTGGCGGTGCCGGGCCACACGTCGAGGCTGACGAAGTAGCCACCCTTGGGATCGGTCCACGATGCGATCTTCGACTCACCCAGCCGGTCCTCGAGGATCTCGGCGACGAGGGCGAACTTGGGCGCGATCAGCTCACGGTGACGCTGCATCTGCAACTTCACGCCGTCGGCGTCGCCGAAGAAGATCCGGTGACGCAACTGGTTGATCTTGTCCGGCCCGATCGACTTCTTGCCGGCGTGCTGCAGGTACCAGGCGATGTTGCCCAGCGAGCCACCCAGGAAGCTCACCCCTGCCCCGGCGAAGGTGATCTTTGAGGTCGAGGCGAACACCAGCGGGCGGTTCGGGTTGCCGGCCGCCTCGGCCAGGCCCAGCACGTCGACCTGACGGATGAACTCGTCGGTGAGGGTGTGGACCGCGTAGGCGTTGTCCCACATCAACCGGAAATCGTTTGCCGCCGTGCGCATCTGGACGAGGCGCCGGACAACTTCCCAGGAGTACGTGACCCCGGTCGGGTTGCCGTACACCGGAACGCACCACATGCCCTTGATCGCCGGGTCGGCCGCGACGAGCTCCTCGATCAGGTCGACGTCGGGGCCGTCCTCGCGCATCGGCACCGGGATCATCTCGATCCCGAACGACTCGGTGATCGCGAAGTGGCGGTCATAACCGGGCGAGGGGCACAGGAACTTCACGACGGGCTCTTGGATCCAGGGCCGGACCGAATCCACCCCGCCGTGCAGCAGCGAGAACACGATGACGTCGTGCATCATCTCCAGGCTCGCGTTGTTGCCCGCGATCAGGTTCTGCACCGGGATTCCAAGCAGCTCACCGAAGATCTCGCGCAGTTCGGGCAGCCCGTGCAGTCCGCCGTAGTTGCGGGTGTCGGTGCCCGTGCGGTCGCGGAAGGAATCTTTCTCCGGGCCGGGCAGCGACAGCAGCGCGTTGGACAGGTCCAACTGCTCGGGGGCCGGCTTACCGCGCGTCAGGTCCAGACTCAGCTTCTTCGCCTGTAGCTCTGCGTAGTTTCGCTGTTGGACTTCATGCTGCGCGAGCAGATCGTCGCGGCCAAGAGACTGGAACGACACCGCGCGCCTTTCACAGAAGCGGAATGAGCTGGACATAAGGGGACCCCGCGCACCCGCCAGAGCCCGTTGACCCTTGCTGCCTTCCGGCCCTGGGGGAGTTCACAGGATGGACGCCGCGCGGGGTCCAAGGCGAGTGTAATACCCGTCCCTTTCCCCGGCGTTTCGGGACTGGTTCTCCCGTCCGCTACGATTGCCGACGGAGGATTCGCCTAGTGGCCTATGGCGCTCGCCTGGAACGCGGGTTGGGTTAACAGCCCTCAGGGGTTCAAATCCCCTATCCTCCGCGCTCGGGTCCGGGGTGCGACCTGCTGAATCAACCCTGATCAGCAGCTCGCACCCCGGCCCAATTTCAGTACCCGAGGAGGAGTATGGGCCGCACCGTCGCGGTGATCTGGCACGTGTCGTTTTCGATCGTGGCCGCCGGCCTCTACTTCTTTTTCGTTCTCCCCAGATGGCATGAGCTCGTCGGCGATACCTCGCCCACGCTCGGACTGATCCTGCGCATCGTCACCGGAGTGCTGATCGGTCTGGCCGCCCTGCCGGTGGTGTTCACGCTGCAGCGGACCAAGCGTCCCGAGCTGTCCACCCCCGAGTTGGCGCTGCGGCTGAGGGCCGCCTCGATTGCGCTGCACGTGCTGGCCGCGGTGCTGATCATCGGCGCCGCAGTCTCCGAGATCTGGCTGTCTCTGGACAGCGCCGGGCCGTGGCTGTTCGGGATCTACGGTGCCGCCGCCGCGATCGCACTGCTCGGCATCTTCGCCTTCTACCTGGCCTTCGTCGCCGAACTGCCGCCACCGCCGCCGAAGCCCGTCAAGACCCGGGAGAAGTCCGAGCGCCGCGGTCGCAAGAAGGCCGCAGCCGAGACCGAGGACGCCGCCGAGTCGGACGACGCCGAAGAGGCGGACGAGACCGAGGACCAGGTCGAAGAGGTCGAAGAGTCCACTGAAGCCCAGGACGATGCCGAAGAGGCGGAAGAGACCGAGGACCAGGTCGAAGAGCCCGGCGCCGAGGAGCCTCAGTCGACGGCAGAGGAAGCCGAGCCGATCGAGGGCAACTCCCTGCGTAACCGGCGGCCGTCCAGCAAGAGCGGTAGCAAGCGGCGGGGCTGGCGCTCGCGCGGCGAAGTCGCCACCGAGGACTGACGCACACCAATCGCGTCGACATCGGCTACTTATCCAGCCAAGATGGGTATATGAGCAAAGTGAGCTCACATCCGTTCAGAACGATCGTCGCGGTGGCAGTGACCGCCGCGACGGCCGTTATCGCCCCGATTGCACCTGCCGCCGCCGCACCCGGTGACCCCGAGACGGTGGCCTCCCAGATCGAACCGTCGGTGGCCCGCATCGACACCGTCGTGGATTACCAACAGGCCTACGGCATCGGCACCGGCATCGTGTTGTCGCCGAACGGTGAGGTCCTGACCAACTACCACGTGGTCCAGGGAGCCAACTCGATCAGCGCCACGGTCGGCGGCCAGCGGTACCCGGCCGACCTGGTCGGCTACGACCGGCAGAACGACATCGCAGTGCTGCAACTGCACGGTGCGGCAGGCCTGCCGCCGGCGCCGATCGGCGATTCGGCCGCTCTGGCACCCGGGCGTCCCGTCGTCGCACTCGGCAATGCCGGGGGCAGCGGCGCGCCCCTGACCCGCGAGGTCGGCACCATCAGCGCGTTCAATCGGACCGTCAACGCCGAAGACGAGCTGACGGGCACGAGCGATGAGATCAACGGTCTGTTCGAGTTCGCCGCGCCCGTGCGTGCCGGTGACTCCGGCGGTCCCGTGGTCAACGATGCCGGACAGGTCGTGGGTATGACGACCGCCGCGTCGGTGAACTTCCGCATGGGTCCGGGCGGCAAGGGGTTCGCGATCCCGATCAACGACGCGATGGCGATTGCCGGGCAGATCCGCTCCCGTACCCCGTCGGGCTCGGTGCACATCGGGCCACCGACCCTGCTCGGCGTCGGTGTCCGCACCGCGCAGCGCCAGAGCGGCGGCGTGATCGTCCAGGACGTCATCGCCGGCGGCCCGGCCGACGCGGCCGGCCTGATCCCGGGCGACGTGCTCACCACCATCGACAACACCCCGCTGGATTCGGCCCGCGCCCTGACGCTGGTCCTCGATCGGCACTACCCCGGCGACGTGGTCGGCCTGACCTGGCTGGACCAGGGCGGCCAGCAGCACACCGGCAAGGCCACGCTGGCCGCCGGGCCGTAATCCGTGGTCACGCTGGACCGCCTGATCAACGTCCTGGGCGGCTACGGGGTGCGGCTGCGCGCCCCGACACACGGATCCTCTCCGGCGCCCCGCTCGACCGAGCTGCGCAGCGTGGTGATGCACGAGCCCGGACCGGTCATCGGCGATGTCCTGCTGGCCGTCGGAGCCGGTTCTATGACCGAGGCGGTGCAGTGGGCGAGGGCCGCGCGCGCCGTGGTGGTCCTGGTCCGCGATCCGCACGACCCGGCCGACGACGTAACGGTCGACGAGCGCATCGCCGTGATGACGGTCGATCCGGAGGTCTCCTGGAGTGAGCTCGCGGCCGTGGTCTACGGCGTCGTACTTGAAGGCCGGGAGACCGAGTCCGGGCGCGGCCCAACCGATTTGTTCGCCCTGGCCGACAGCCTCGCCGATGCCGTGGGTGGCGCGGTCACCATCGAGGACCGGCGCAGTGCGGTGCTGGCGTACTCGCGGCTGCAGCAGCACGCCGACCCGGCGCGCGCCGAGACGATCCTGAGCCGTGGGGCACCGGAACGGCTGCGCACCCTGTTCGAGGCCCGCGGGGTGTTCCGGCATCTGGCCGAATCCGATGACCCGATGTTCGTCGACGGCGATGACGAGCTCGGTCTGACCGGGCGGATGGTGGTGGCGGCCCGGGCCGGTCGCGAACTGCTCGGTTCGATCTGGGTGACATGTGCCGCTCCCCTGCCCGACGCGCGCCGCGCCGCGCTGGCCGACGGCGCCCGCATGGTCGCCCTGCATCTGTTGCGCTCCCGCGCCAGCGCCGATCTGGAACGCCAGGTGGAGTCGGAGCTGGTGATCCGTCTGCTCGAAGGTGCCGCCGATGCCACGACGGCGGCGAGCCGGCTCGGGCTGCCGCAGACGCCGCTGCGGGTGATCGCATTGCGTGCCCGCACCGGAAACGAGCGGCATGCCGCGCTGCTGCTGGCGTTCGAGCGGGCGACCGCGGGCTTCGGCTGGTCGCGTCCCGGGCGCAGCGCCCTGGCCGGCAACACCGTCTACACCGTGTTGCCCGGCGCCGAGGCCGAACCTGCGAGCCGGTGGGTGGCGGGGCTGCGCGCCGCATTGCCCGAGCCGGTGACCGTGCTCGCCGGGATCAGCGGTCCGGCCACCGCCGCCGAGCTGGCCCTGGCCCGCAGTGAGGCCGACGAGTGCCTGGCCCTGCACGAAGTCCGTCACGAAGTCCTGCACGAGGTTCGGCAGGAGGATGCCCGCGGCCTCGACGACAGGGTGCCGGTCTACGACGAGGCCTGGGACGAGATCCTGCTGCAGCGACTACGGATCGCCGCGCGCGCCGGCCGTGCCCCGCAGCGCGGACCTGTCGCCGAGCTACGGGCCCACGACCAGGCCAGTGGCACGCAGTACGCGGCCACGCTGCGAGCCTGGCTGGAAGCCCAGGGCGATCTGGCCGGGGCCGGGCGGACGCTCGGTGTGCACGAGAACACCGTGCGCTACCGACTGCGCAAGATGATCGAACTGACCCAGCTGGACCTCGACGATGCCCGCAAGCGACTAGCGATGATGATCGAGCTGGCGGCAACCGAAGAGTTGTCGTAACTCGACAATCACTCCGCTTCTGTTTGTCGAGATGGTGCAAACACCGAGCGCGTGAGCGGCCTCACCATGGGAGCATGTATGGGGTCGAGCGCATTGACGGTGCACCGCGGTCAGCGGTTGTCGTGGGTGCAGGCATTGTCGGCCTGTCCACCGCATGGTTTCTCCAGGAGCACGGAGTCAAGGTCACCGTGGTTGACCGCACCGGGGTCGCCGCGGGTGCGTCGTGGGGCAACGCCGGCTGGGTTTCGCCGACGCTGACCATCCCGCTCAATGATCCGGCGGTGCTGCGTTATGGCGTGCGGTCGCTTTTCGACCCGGCCGCTCCCCTGCACATTCCGCTGACCTCGGGCCCCCGCCTGCTGGCGTTCCTGGCCCGGTTCGCCATGAGCTGCCGCCTCTCCAACTGGACCAGAGTGGCCAAGGCCAACGTGCCGCTCAACGAGGAGTGCCTCGAGGCCTACGACGTGCTGACCGCCAACGGCGTGGCGGTACCCACCACCGACGGGCCGATCACCGCGCTGTTCGAAACCGCCCGTCAGGCCGAACATCTGATGACCGAACTGCGCCGGATGGCTGCCGTCGGGCAGACCGTCACGGTCACCGGCCTGTCCGGTGACACACTGCGCGACCATGTCCCGCTGGCGTCGCCGGCGATCACCGCGGGCATCAGCGTGGAAGGCCAACGCTTCGTGGACCCGGGCCGGTTCGTCCAGGCGCTCGGCGATGCCGTCATCGCCAGGGGCGCGGAACTGGTCATCGGCGAAGTCACCGATGTGCGCGCCATGGGCGCCGGAGTGAACGTGGACCTGGCCGACCGATCACTGAGCGCGGAGACCGCCGTGATCGCCACCGGGGCGTGGCTTTCGAAGCTGGCGAAACCCTGGGTCCGTACGCCCGTGCAGGCCGGTCGCGGTTACTCGTTCACCGTGCCGGTCGACCGCCCGATTCTCGGGCCCATCTACCTGCCCGACGCCCGCGTCGCCTGCACGCCGTACCAGGGCAAGCTGCGGGTGGCCGGAACCATGGAGTTCCGCTCCCCCGACGACCCGGTGCAACCGCCGCGGGTCGACGCCATCATCGCGTCGGCGGCCCCGCTGCTCGACGGTGTGGACTGGGAGGCCCGCACCGATGTGTGGGTGGGCCCACGCCCGGTCAGCTCAGACGGTCGCCCCCTGATAGGCGAAGTGGCACAAGGCATCTACGTGGCCGGCGGTCACGGCATGTGGGGACTGGCTCACGGTCCGGTCACCGGCCGACTGCTCGCCGAGTACATGACCACCGGAAAGCAACCCGAGGCACTGCGGGAATTCGATCCCCTGCGCTGACGAACCACGACTTTGCCCTGACGGGCCGACAAGCCGTCAGGGGCGGCGAACATCCCGCCCCTGGCGGCAACTCCGCATCATCGGAAGGAAATCACAATGACTGTCAGCCAACGTGTTTGGTTATCTCCACAGGCGTATGAGCGCCTCCAGGTCGAGCTGTCGACACTGCGCGATCTGATCGCAAGCGAAGCCGCGTCCGATTCCGACGAGAACGAGGTGGCGATCCAGCGGGCACGTCAGACCCGCATCCAGCAGATCCACGACCTGCTGCTCAACGCCGTCGTCGGTGAGGATCCGCCGGACGACGGGGTGGCCGAGCCGGGCATGGTGTTGACCGTGCGCTACGACCAGACGGGCGAGATCGAGACCTTCCTGCTGGGCGTCCGCGGCGCGGAATACGGCGACCTGGAGGTCTATTCGGTGAACTCACCGTTGGGCGAGGCGATCGTCGGCGCGCGTCCAGGCGAGCAGCGCCACTACCCGGTCCCCAGCGGCGAGGCCCTGCCGGTCACCCTGATCAGTGCAGTGCCGTTCGGGATGCACCTGCCGGCCGTGGGATAAGGCGTGTGCGTCCTAGTCTGTTCGGATGGCCGAACGCAAGGGCACGCCGGGCAGCCTGACCGCCGATGACTGGGTGCAGGCCGGGTACGCCCTGCTGGCCTCCGACGGGATGCGGGCGCTGAAGATCGAGCGACTCTGCGAGCAGATCGGCGCGACCCGGGGCAGCTTCTACTGGCACTTCACCGACATGAAGGGCTACCGGGCCGCCCTGGTCGCGTCGTGGAATGCGTTCCTGGAGCAGGACCGCCGCTCATTGGCCGAACTCGAACACCTGCCGCCTCGCGAGCGGCTGTCGGGAATGATGAAACAGCTGCTCAGCCCGCAGCACTGGACGCTGGAACGCGCGATGCGGGAGTGGGCGCGCTCCGACGACGTCGCCGCGGCCAACGTACGGGCGGCCGACCACCGCGTGCTGGTCGCCGTCACCAAGGCCTACCTCGACTACGGGTTCAGCCCCGAGGACGCGGCGCTGCGCGGACAGGCCACCTTCGCCACAGGGATCGGCGTGCTGCACCTGATGGACTCAGCCGACGCCCTGACCACCGCCGACCGCTACGAGAGATTCCTGGATCTCATGCTGGCTCGATGATCGCGGAGAACACGCGCTCGAACAGGTCGGTCAGCCGGCCGGCGTCGGCATCGGTCAGGCCCGGGCTCCTGATCACCCGCCGCATCAGCAGGACCCCGCTCATCACCGACAGCATGGCGTCGGCGCGGAGCTCACGGTCAGACCCGGGGAGCTGGCGGGCCAACCGTTGGCCGACGTGGCGTGCGATCGCGTCGCGCACGATGTTCACCGCAACCGGGTTCGAGACCGAACGGAGCATGATCAGGAACGGCTCCAGCGGGTCGGCATCCGGGTCGGAGCGTTCGGTCAGCGCGGTCGCAGCATCGCGCGCCAGCGCGTCCGGCTCCTCCGCGACGATCGTCGGTGGCGCGAAAGAGGTTTCGACCGCCTCGGCGAACAGCTGCTCCTTGGACCCGAAGTAGCGGTTCACCAGCATCGCGGTGACCCCGGCGTCTCGCGCGATCTCACGAACGCCGACCCCGTCGTACCCGGACAGCGCAAAGTGCCGGATCGCCGATTGCAGGATCGCCTCGCGGGTGGCGGCCGCATTGCGTGGTCGGGATGAAGCCATGCCCAGAACGCTAGGGAATAACCGGCGCCAAGTCTACGTATGTATACCTGTCAGATGTATACAGTCGTAGACATAGGAGAGTCATGGACATCGAGTTATCGGCAAAGCCATCTGTGTTCCTGGTATCCGGCGCATCCCGCGGGCTGGGCCGCTCGATCGTCGAGGCCGCGTTGGGCGCGGGGCACCGCGTCGTCGCCGGCGTCCGCTCCACCACGGCCCTGTCCGATCTGGCCGCTCAGGAGCCGGACCATCTCGCCGTCGTCCAACTCGATGTGACCGACGACGAACAAGTGCGCGCCGCCGTAGCCACCGCCGTCGAGCGGTTCGGCCGACTCGACGTGTTGGTCAACAACGCCGGCTACGCGAACATGGCCGCGATCGAAGACTTCGACTTCGACGACTTCCGTGCCCAGATCGACGCCAACTTCTTCGGCGTCGTACGGCTCACGCAAGCCGCACTACCCGTCATGCGTGCCCAGCGCGCCGGCCACATCGTGCAGATCTCTTCGGTCGGCGGGCGACTCGTGCGGGCCGGCTTGGGCGCCTACCAGTCGGCCAAGTGGGCAGTCACCGGCTTCTCCGGTGTGCTCGCACGGGAAGTCGCACCCCTCGGAATCACGGTCACCGTCCTGGAACCCGGTGGCATGCGCACCGATTGGGCCGGGTCGTCGATGCGGGTCGCCGAGGTCCGCGCCGAATACGCCGACACCGTCGGTACGTCGATCGCCCAGAGCACTCCGGAGAACCTCGGCGCCAGCGACCCGGCCAAGGTGGCCGAACTGGTGCTCACCATCGCCGAGATGCCTGATCCTCCAGAGCGATTGCTCGTCGGACCCGATGCCTACCGCTACGCCACCGCTGCCGGACGCGACCTGCTCGCCGACGACGAGAAGTGGGAGGCCCTCAGCCTGTCCACCGCAGCCGATGACGTCACCACCGCTCAGGTCGACCCGCTGGGAGCCGTCAAATGACGACAACGAATCACAGCCCGGCATTCGGGGCGGCGACCGTCACCCTCGGACACTCCGATTTGACGGTGCACCCAGTCGGCTTGGGCTGCATGGGAATGTCACAGTTCTACGGGCCCGCCGACGACAACGAGTCAATGGCCACCATTCGCGCTGCACTCGAACTCGGGGTCGACTTTCTCGATACCTCGGATGTCTATGGCGCTTCCGACATCACCTTCGGTGTGCCGATCCGCGGCTTCGGCCACAACGAACAACTGATCGGCGAAGCGATCGCCGAGCACCGCGACGAGATCGTGCTGGCGACCAAGTTCGCGGCGAAGATCAACGACGCCGAGGACGGGATCGCGATCGACGGCCGGCCGGAGTATGTGCGAACCGCATGTGAGGCCAGCCTGCGACGCTTGCGCACCGACGTCATCGACCTGTACTACTGCCATCGACTCGATCCGAACGTGCCGATCGAGGAAACCGTCGGAGCGATGGCCGAACTCGTGACGGCGGGCAAGGTCCGCGCCATCGGACTCAGTGAGGTCGGTCCGGATCAGATCCGCCGTGCCCACGCCACTCACCCGGTCTCCGCACTGCAGTCCGAGTACTCGCTGTGGGAGCGACGTGTCGAGGGCGGCATCACTTCGACGTGCCGGGAGTTGGGCATCACCCTGGTTCCCTACAGCCCGCTGGGCCGCTCGGCGCTCACCGGTTCCCTGAAATCCGGCAGCACCTTCGCCGCGGACGACTTCCGCGCCACCAATCCGAGGTTCTCTGCCGAGAATCTCGCGGTAAACCTCGAGCCGGTGCAACGCCTTCAGTCGCTCGCAGCAGAGAAGGGTTGCAGCCCAGGACAGCTCGCGTTGGCATGGTTGCTGGCGCAGCCGCTCGATGTGGTGCCGATCCCCGGCACCAAACGGATCCCTTTCGTCCGGCAGAACATCGCCGCCACCGACGTTGCGATCAGTGCAGACGAGGTGGCACTGCTGGCCGAAATCTTCGCACCGGGGCGCATCACCGGCGAGCGCTACGCCCCGGTTCACGCCCGGACAGTCCGGTGAGGCCGCTGGGACGTTGAACGGTTCCGAGCCGCTCGTGCGCAGATTGCGAAAACTGTCTACTGCGGCCTGCGCGTGTCATAAATTGACGCTCGAGAATCGAGGCTTCTCGGGTCAGGAGACATTGTGGCGCGACTGTCAGTGTGGCTCGGCGCAGGCGCTGTCACGGCCGGGGTTTCTGCTGCATTGGTAGCAGGAGCCGATGTGGCGAATGCCGACACCACATCTGGTTCGGACGGTCCGAAGACATCCGAGTCCACTTCAAGCGCAAGTCCGTCGAGCAAGGGTGACCGGGCCGGTCCACGTCGCAGCTTCAACCGAACACGCCATTCAGCCCAGTCAACTGACGCTGCTCACGCCGTCATACGCAAGAAGGCGACCAAGCCCGCCAAGACAGCCGTGTCCCGGCCCGCGCCGGAAACCGAGCCTGGCGCAAGCAGCCGCGAATCCCGCGCCGCGCAACGGAAGAGCGCACTAGCGAACTTCCTCTCGAAGGCAGAGCCGAGCTCTGCACCCGACACACCGGCGGCATCTGTGGAGACCGCCGAGCCCGTCAGGTCCGTGACGACCGCAGTCAAAGCCGTCGAAACTGGAGAGCAGCAAGCCGCCCCGCCGATGCTGCGAGACGTCTTCAAGCGTGCCGCGGCCCCGTACGCAGCATCTGTTCCGCAGGCGGTCGCGCCCATCTCGCCGGTGTCGGCAACCGCTGCGCCGTCGCTGTCGCTGCCGGAGCAGATCCAGTCATTCGTCTTCGACTTCGTCGGCGTCGCCGTCACCACCATCGCGGGTCCCCCCAGGATTCCCGCCGGGAGCAACGTCACGGTGCGAAGCTCCTCGTTGGAGATCACCGAGGGCCGCAACGTACCGGCCGACTGGTACTACCCGGAGGGCGACGAGGCGCCGGAGCGGATCATCCTGCTGCAGCACGGGTTCCTCGGCGTGAGTGCGATGTACAGCTACACCGCGGCAAATCTTGCCGAGCGCACCAACAGCGTCGTTGTGGTGCCGACCTACTCGTCGAATCGTTTTGTCCGGGACGGGTTCTGGCTGGGAGACGACCAGGTCTATCGCGCAACAGCCGAGCTGTTCCTCGGTGACCGCGACGCGCTGACCGCCAGTGCGAACGCAGCCGGATACGCCGCCAGGTACGGTGACGACGTTCCCCTGCCGGAAACGTTCGTCCTGATCGGGCACTCTCTGGGCGCGGGTGTGGTGGCCGGCGCGGCGGGCTACTACGCGGATGCGATCAAATCGACTGGCGCAGAGAACCATCTGGCCGGCGTGGTACTGCTCGACGGGGCACCGCCAGAGGGCGTGCTGCCAGATGCACTGGACAAACTGGACGGTCTGGGTGCGTACGTCCCGGTACTGGAACTTGGTGCGCCCAAGGAAGTCCGCAGGGTCGATGCGGCCCTGATCGAGCATCGACCGGACATGTTCAACGGCGTGGTGCTGGCCGACGGCCAACACCTGGATGCCATGCAGGGAGGTAGCCCACTCATCCAGTTGCTGTCGTACCTGTTCTACGGCTTTTCGACGGCGCCGAACAAGGTGGCCTCACAAACTCTCATCTCCGGCTGGGTGGATGACATGTTCGCGGGCCGGATCGATGCGTCCACCGGTGCTTGTGAAGGCGATGACTGCTCGGGCATCTACGGCGAGCCAGGCCAGACCCTCAACCTCCCGACACCGGCCGGACCGACCCGCGCCGTCGTGATCGGCGGTGCCGCCCTGGCACCGATCACCACCGCATTCCAGCCGATGCTTGCGACGGCGTCGGTGGCTCCCCGGCCACCGTCAGACTTCGCTTTGATCCAGCTGCTCTGACGGCGCCTAGTCCTGACGGCGATTGCCGTCCTCGTCCCAGTTCTCGGCGACTTTCTTGCTGGGCTGCACCCGCGGCGGCTCACCCGGCATCTTGGGATAGCTCGGCGGGTACGGCAGGTCACCGAGGCCGCGCTCCTCGTCGGCGGCCACCAGGTCCAACAGTGGTTGTAGCGACTGTTTCTTCTTGTCGATATCCGCCCAGGGATCCTCGCGTCCGGCAAGGAAATCCGGCACGGTGGCGATCGTGTAGTCGTCGGGGTTGGCGGTGCGAAGTTCGTCCCAGGACAGCGGGGTCGAGACGGTCGCGATCGGGGTCTTGCGGGCCGAATAGGGCGAGGCGAACGTGCGGTCGCGGGCATTCTGGTTGTAGTCGATGAACAGCCGCTCACCGCGCTCTTCCTTCCACCACGACGTGGTCACCGCATCGGGTGCACGCCGTTCCACCTCGCGGGCCAGGGCGATTCCAGCGCGGCGCACCTCGATGAAATCCCAGTCGGTCTTGATCCGCAGGAAGATGTGCACGCCGCGACCGCCCGAGGTTTTCGGATAGCCGATCAGGTCCAGCTCGTCGAGGAGCGGCTTGAGCACATCGCAGGCCACCGCGGCGGCCTCGGCGAAACCGGTGCCCGGTTGCGGGTCGAGGTCGATGCGCAGCTCGTCGGGATGTTCGGTGTCCGGACAGCGAACCTGCCAGGGATGCAACGTAATCGTGCCCATCTGCGCGGCCCACGCGATCGACGCCGGGTGCGTCACCTTGAGCGCGTCGGCGGTGCGCCCCGACGGGAACGTCACCGTGCAGGTCTCCAGGTAATCGGGATGCTTCTGCGGCACCCGCTTCTGGTAGATCTCCTCACCCTCGATGCCGTCGGGGAACCGCTGCAGATGCGTGGGCCGGTCTTTCAACAGCGTGATCATACGGTCGGCGACGGACAGGTAGTACTCCATCAGCTTGCCCTTGGTGCCGCCCTTGCCCAGCTTCGGGTAATACACCTTGTCCGGGTTGGTGAACCGGACCTTGATTCCGTCGACATCGAGTTCGGTTGCCCCTCCAGCTTTTTCAGCCATTTCAACCTTCCTTCGTCAGGACGTCGTACAGGTCGTAGTCCAACGGCACGTCGAGCTGGTCGAACGTACAGCTCGACGGTTCGCGGTCCGGGCGCCAGCGCATGAACTTCACCGCGTGCCGGAAGCGCCGACCGTTCTCGGTGTTGCCCTCCATCTGGTCATACGCCACCTCGCACACGCGATCCGGACGCACCGGGATCCAGCGCTTGTCGGCGGCCGAGTTCCAGCGGCTGGGATCACCCTCGCGGACTTCGTCGCCCTCCCGCAGCGGCTCCAGGTCGGCCAGCAGCTTGATCCGGTCCTTGACGCTGAACGAGGCTGCGCCACCGACCATCTGCAGCTCGCCGTCGGACCGGTAGAGGCCGAGCAGGATCGAGCCGACACCCTCCCCGCTCTTGTGGATGCGGTAGCCGATCGCCACGCAGTCGGCGTCGCGGTGATGCTTGACCTTCACCATCTCCCGCTTGCCCGGCAGATACGGGCCGTCGAGCTTCTTGGCGATCACCCCGTCGAGGCCGGCCCCCTCGAAGGTCTGCAGCCACTGCGAACCGAGCTCGGGATCCGTGGTGGTCCGCGTGACATGGCACCACGTCGTGGCATTGACGGCCTCGATCAGCGCCTCGCGGCGCACCCGGAACGGCTCGGCGAGCAACGACCGGTCCCCGGTGGCCAGGGCGTCGAAGCCGATGAAGTGCGCCGGCGTCTGTTCGGCGAGCATCCGCACCCGCGACTCGGCAGGGTGGATACGTTGCGACAACGACTCCCAGTCCAGGCGCATGCGGCCGTCGATCTCGCGGGGCACCACCACCTCACCATCGAGGACACAACGGTCGGTGAGTTCGTCACGCAGCGCGTCGAGCAGTTCGGGGAAGTAGCGCCCGAGTTCCTTTCCGCTGCGAGACTGCAACACCACCTCGTCGCCGTCCCGGAAGACCAGAGCGCGGAAGCCGTCCCATTTCGGCTCGTAGGACCACACCCCGGCCTCGTCGGGCACTTTCACCTGGGCTTTGGCGAGCATCGGTTCGATCGGCGGCACTACGGGTAGGTCCACGGGCTCCATCCTCACTTAGACCAGACAGCGAGGGCAATGTCATCGCCGGGACCTGCCGCAAATCCTCCTGCCCGAATCGTGCACGATCAATCTCATCGCGCACCGACCAATGCAGTCAATCGCCTCCAATTGCCCCGAGTTGCCAAGGTGTAACTGGTTAACTAACACCCGACGACATTCCAATGACGAGGAGAATTCGTGAGTCGGCGACCCTGGGTGTGGGGCGACAGGGCAAAGGTAGAACGATCAGAGGCACTTAAGAGTTTTTCCATGCTGCCGCAGAACTCGATCGTATTCGAGATCAAAGCCAACATGGATTGGACAAGCCTAACTGGACGACATCCCGAAGAATTGCCGAAGCGCCGCGGCGTGCGTGCACACCCCGTGTGTGTTCACGATGGCATGGCGCTGTATGTGTTATTCGCCGCCATTGATGAGAAGTTCGTAGTGCTGCACGCTGCACTGGAGACACACGCTGCAGGCGCTCGGGCAGTTGGGATCAGGCCGCCACTGTCGGAGGAAGCGTGGAAGCTCGCACAGAAGCGACTGGACTCTGGACACCACTAAGTCGGTTCAGCACCGGACGGTTCACCATAAGTCGTCCTCAATTGTTCGTCGGTCAGGTGACGCGCTCCTTGTAGCGACGAACCGGCAATGTCTGCCGAGTACAGAACCGTCTTGTAAAAGTTCGCGCGTCGCAGTTTCGCCTTCTTCAAGTCTGCCTCGGAAAAATCCGCAGCCGAAAGATCCGCATCATCCAGATTGGCCGATATCAACCGTGCCCGACCAAGCCTTGCATCGGTCAGGTCTGCGCCCGCCAGATTGGAACCATCAAGCCACGCACCCGACAGATTGGCGCCCATCAGCAGCGCCCCTGGCAAATGGACCCCGCGAAGGTCGAGAGGGCGTCGCGCAGCGGCCGTAACCGGTCGATCACCGATCAGCGTCAGCGCAGCCTGGACGTCAGTGTTGACAACGGTTCCACGTTTTGCGCGTTGCCGCACGAGTGCGGTTAAGACGTTCAAGACGGCCGGCCAGTAATTTTCGTCCTCAGTGGTGAGACGCCACATGCTGTGAACACCGCCGGCCCGGACCGCCTCACTCTCGTCACCGATCTGTTCAACAGCTTTGGTGAACCTGTCTGCGCGTTGGGTAAACCGAGTCAGCGCAAAAGTTCGCGCGGTGTAGATGAGTCCACCAACTAAACCGATGCCGCCGACGAGTTGAATCAAAGAGACACGCGCGTCGTTGATCGATTTCGCTTGCTCGACCGTCATCCCGTCCACCAACCGAACAGCGACGAACTGTATCAGCGTTGCAAGGACACAAGATGAGGCGGCAGCAACGAACAGGGTCTTTATGACGGTTCGCTGGCGACTCGTCATGGTGCGGCATGCAGTAACTAGTCTGCGGACTAGGCCCATACCGGCTCGCTGGTGGGCGCACCCGAGCGCAGCGAAGGTGCCCAATGCGATGGCTGTTTAAGGAAGTACCAATACGCCGCTGCGCCCGCCGCAATGGCCCGAACGTTGTCGTCGAGTGGGTGCCACTCAAGGCGCGGTTCGCCATCTATATGCAGGCGGCTCGCTGCAGCTTCCTCCAAACCGAACTGCACACCGTTTCTAAACGCCGTCGCAATCGCGGAAGGCTCTTTCGCCAAATGTGGATCAGCGTAGATTACTGCCCTGGCCGGGTCTAGCAACATGACAGTCGTCGCGAGGAACCTGCCAAGAGCTTGGCCCGCGGTGACAAACGCATCCTCAGTCGCGGAGTCCCCGTTGCGAACTCTGTCGTTTGCGGTGGCTAATCCAGCTGAAATCTGCGACGACGTCTCGGCCGGAATGCCCAAACCGTCAAGTATGCCTTTGGCGCTCGCCATCGTCTCCAAACATCCGCTGTGCGGGAGTTTGGCGCGACAGGGCGGGCCCGCTGGATCCACGATCGTATGGCCCCCTTCTCCAGCCGCAGAATGTGCACCATGAATCAACTTGCCCTCCAGGACAAAGCCTGTGCCAATTCCGGTGCCGCTCAATAACACCACAGCAACCGAACCGTCACCACGGCGCAGATACTCATAGGCCGCAAGCGCATTGGCATCATTCTCCACAGCAACAAGCAGGTCGCGAGTGCCAACACGGTCTTGCACCTCGTCCTGCAGGGCGGCCTCCAGCTGGACCTTCTTCCAAGGCGCAGTGTCGGTCTGGAGTTCCGGAGCGAAATCAACCTGCCCCGATTCGGACCGTACAACTCCGGCAAGGCAAACCCCGACACCGAGCACTCGGCGGTCACTGTGCTTGTACAGGTATGTGACAGCGTCTGCTGCAGTCTCCAGGACCGTTTCCGGTGACGTGTCGGCGAGCGACAGCGTCACCGATTTGATGACATCTGGATACATATTCACCAAGACCCCGACCACCCGGTCACGTTCCAACGACACCCCGATGACGTGGGAGGCTTCCTCAACAATGGAGTACACCCGGTCATCCCCTTCGCCAACACTTGTCGTCCAGCCCTCAGCGTTAAGCATGGAAAGGATCGGCCGAGTGATCGCCTCAGGCAACAGAATCGCGTTCGCCAACGCTTGGAGGGTTTTGCCCTGTCTTTCCGACTGACTCGCCAGGGTGGTCAGCAGCGGGCTTAACGCCAGTTCCTTTAGCCGATTGAAGAGGGCACTCGTCGTGCCACCCTTCGCCACCGGCACATCGGGGCTGACGATCGCGAACTCGAAACGGTGTCCCAACGCACGCGCGTACCGCTGCATCGTTCGTAACTGAGGCTCGACACGTCCGGACTCAAAATCCGAAATCGCTGACTGTGTGGTCCCCATGATGTCAGCCAACTGCCTCTGGGACAGCTTTCGCTTCTTACGGATCTCTTGTCCTGCCGCAAGCATCTCAACGCGGCGCATGGTGTCCTCATAAACCATGCGCGCTGCGGGGTCTGATTCGGCGGCTTCCAGCAGTCGCTCGAACTCCTCATCGCTCGCGTCATCCTTTGGGGCCACGTGTGAGCGTTCAGATGTCACTGGAGCTCCTATGCACTGATGGGCCTTCGCCGTCGCGGAGCCCGCCACTAGTAGTTATGTTTACGAATCGGCCATATCCGATCGAGTGCGATCAAGCCTATCGGAAGAAGGCGATATTTCTGCCTAAAGTGATGTTCGTTACCCCCCTGCAACCACATCGACACCGGTGCGCCGACGACGCCCCATGGTCGCCATCGACCCAGAACGCGCACCCACTGAGGTCCCAGTTAGATCGGCATCCGGACGCACAGCCCGCCATTCACGCACTCATCCGAGTTAAATCGGTTATACCCGATACCCTAGGGGGAGTGCTAATCGGTGTCAACAGATATTCAGTGGCGAACTCATCGCGCGGACACCGGCGGCGGGTGGGACCAGCCGTGCTCTGCTTGACGCATACCCGATGAGGCCGCCTGAAACCCAGTACTCCCGCTCTTGTCTCGCGGCTCGGCCGGACTGTGTCGCGCATACTGAGTAGCCACAAACCACGTAGCCACAAACCACGTAGCCACAAACCACGTAGCCACAAACCACGTAGCCACAAACCACCCAATCCACACCAGGTCGGACCCATGCTGCTACCCGTGATGCCGCCCGTCTCACCGATGCTGGCCAAGCCGGCAACAGTGATTCCACCGGATGCGTCCTACGAACCGAAGTGGGACGGCTTCCGGGCGTTGGTGTTCCGCGACGGCGACGAAGTCGAGTTGGGCAGCCGTAACGAGCGGCCGATGACCCGGTATTTCCCCGAACTGGTCGAGGCTGCGAAAGCCGAGCTCCCACCGCGGTGCGTCATCGACGGCGAGATCGTCCTGCCGACCGAGCAAGGCCTGGACTTCGAAGCGCTCCAACTGCGTCTGCACCCCGCGGCTTCCCGGGTGCGCCTGTTGGCCGGACAGACCCCGGCCAGCTTCATCGCCTTCGACCTGCTCGCCCTCGGCGACGACGACCTCACCGGCCGACCGTTCGGTGAACGCCGCGCCGCTCTGGTCGGCGCGCTGGGTTCCGGCCCCGCCTTTCACGTCACCCCGGCCACCACCGATATGGCGACTGCGCGGCGCTGGTTCGACGAATTCGAGGGAGCCGGGCTCGACGGACTGATCGCCAAACCGCTGACGCTCACCTATCAGCCCGACAAACGGGTCATGGTGAAGATCAAGCACCAGCGGACCGCCGACTGCGTGGTCGCCGGCTATCGGCTCCACAAGTCGGGGCCGGATGCGATCGGCTCGCTGCTGCTGGGGCTCTACACCGATGACGGCGAGCTGGCATCCGTCGGCGTCATCGGTGCCTTCCCGATGGCGCGACGCCAAGCCCTGTTCACCGAATTACAGTCTCTGGTAACCAGTTTCGAGAACCATCCGTGGAACTGGGCCGCCCAGGTGGCCGCCGACCCGGACCTTGCGCGTAGGTACGGCGGCGGCTCACGTTGGAACGCAGGCAAGGACCTGTCTTTCGTGCCGTTGCGACCCGAACGCGTTGTCGAGGTCCGCTACGACCACATGGAGGGTAGGCGCTTCCGACACACTGCCCAGTTCAACCGCTGGCGGCCCGACCGGGACCCGCGCTCGTGCACCTACGCGCAGCTGGAACAGCCGGTCACCTTCGGGCTCAACGACATCGTCCCGGGCCTGCTCCCCAGCTAGTAGCGACCCACGGGCTGCAGCCAGGTGGCGAGATTGCGGACATAGTCCTTGAACACGCCCAGACGGGACGGATCCGCTCCGATCTGCCAGCCGGGCCGATCGGTGACGAACGACGGCGCCCCATGCGCCAGGTCCCAGTTGTAGTCGGCGAAGTGGTGGAAGGTCGACTCGGCAACGGCCCGCCCCATCGGCCTGCCCTCCGGCGTGCTCTCACCATCGAGTGCCACCGCGAGATTGAACTGTCTGCCGGTCGCGGTGCTGCGCCCCTGAGCCACCACCGTCGCGAACGGCCCCCGGGCGGAGACCGCACCCTCATGCGGGTGCGCCGGAAACCACTCGATGCGGCCGGTGGCGGTCCTGGAGGTGCGCAGCAGCTGGTGCACCGGCTCATCGGCCAGCACCGGCTGGTAGTCGCCGTTGGCGCCCGAGTGATAGTTGGGCCACGAGATGTCGGGATTGTCCTGGTCGTCGCACCGCGACTGCGGGTCCAAGCTGGCGTCGTGAAAATCGTTGACCTGCCCCAACGAACCCAGTCCCTTCAGACAGCTACCCAGGTCCTGATGATCACGAGCGGTGAGCACCCCACCGCCGAGCCCGCGGAAGCGGCCGATCGCCGCGCATTCGTCGGGCGTCAGACCGTTGCCGACGTCGACGGCCATCAACCACAGCTGGTCGAACCCGAGCTCGTCGAGATGGCTGAGCACCGGATCCTGCCCGCCATGATCGGTCCGGTTACGGGCCAGCACCTCGTGGCCGTCCGCGCGCAGCTCGCCCGCCAGCATCGAGAATCGTCCGACATCCCAGTCGTCGGGATTCTCCGTGATCGTCGTCTGCAACAAAATTGTCGCCATGTGACGAGTCTCGCTACCGCAAGGACCCTCGGGACCCTTGAAAACCCGTGGTCTTGGAGCGAGCGCGGTTCAGCTACTCCACGACACGGAGCGCAGCTGTCGGCGTGACCGGACACCGAGCTTGACGAAGACCTTGCGCAGGTGCCATTCGACGGTGTGGGTGCTGATGAACAACTGTGCGCCGATCTCCTGATTGGTCAGTCCGTCACGGGCCAACTGGGCGATCTGCGCCTCCTGGGCGGTCAACACGTCGCCCGAGGCCATCGGCTGTTTGCGCACCTTCTCACCGGTGGCAGTCAGCTCACGCCGGGCCCGCTCGGCGAATCCTGCGGCGCCCATCCTGGTGAACATCTCGTAGGCGGTGTTGAGATGCTCTCGGGCACTGGTGCGTTGCTTCTGGCGACGTAACCATTCCCCGTAACGAAGATGGGTCCGCGCCAGCTGCACCCCGATCCGAGTGCGGCCGAGCCGCTCGACGGACTCTTTGAACAGCACGTCGGCCTCGGCGTCGTCGGCGACGACAGCCCGGACCGCGGCCAATACTCCCAGCCCCCAATCGGTTTCGCTGGACTCCGCACATCTCTCCAACCGTCGCACCGCGTCCTCGGCGACATCTCGCTCGCCGACCCGCATGGCGGCCTCGACCAGTTCGATCAAAGTCCAGCAGTAGAACCCGATGTCGTGGAACTCGCACGTGCGTTTGGCAGCTGTCAGGGCCTCCTCGTAGCGGCCCAAGCCGTTGTAGAGCACTGCGGCGGCATAGCCGGCCGCCCCGAGCAGTCGGCCCTCACCCTTGGCGGTCCCCTCTGCCATCCCCGCCTCGATGAGGTCGCCGGCCTCGGTGAGATCGCCGCGCCAGGCGGCCAATTCCACCTTGTGGTACTTCATCGGACGGTGGCCGATCGCCTCCGAGATAGAGTCGGCCTCCTCCATAAGCCTTGCAGCTGTGACGAATTCGCCTTTGTGCGTCTGGACACCGGCCTGGTAGGCGATCGCCGGCGGCAGGATGGCCAGCGCGCCGATGGCGCGGGCGTAGCCGATCATGTCGGTGGCCAGCCGGTCGACCAGGTCGTCGTCCCAGATCTCATGGGCAGCAGATTCGTGCACGATCGGGAAGGCCAATGCCAACCAGCGCAACGCCCGGCCGTCGTGGCGACGGGTGTGCTCACTCCACAGCTCCAGCGCGGTGCGCAGGGGCTCGACCGCCGCGGGCAGTCCATCGGTGATCAGGTTCGCCATGCCGATGAGGAGTAGATCGATGGGCCCAGTCGGCGCCTCGACCCTTTCGACTGCGGCGCGCGCCGCCTCGGCGGCCACCACGAGGGCTTCCGGTTGACTGCGCGAAGCAAACATCGCAGCGGCCAGCGCCTCCATGTAGGTCTCGCGGGCCAACTCGTCGTCGAGATTCTCCAACCGCTTGGCGGCGTCGAGCAGCAATCCGGCCGCATGCCGGACCGGTGGCGCACCCGGTAGTCCGCCCCGGCTGCGGGTGAATTCCATCTGCGCCCGCAGCCGGCCCACCTGTGCCCGCTGCAGCTCGGTCAACGGATTCAATTCAGCCAGGGAGAGCAGCTCATAGGCGGCTTCGGGGGCAGCAGCCTCACGTTTGGCCTCGGCGGCCGCGATCGCCCGGGAACTGCGCAGGGCCGGATCGGCGGACAGGATCGCCGCCCGCTCCAGGAAAGTCGCCGCGGCGGCGATCCCGCCTCGGCTCTGGGCTCGCCAAGCCGAGGCTTCCAGTTCGGCGGCCACCGCGTCGTCGGGACCGGCCGCGGCGTTGGCCGCATGCCAGGCCCGGCGATCCGGATCGAGTTCGGGATCGGTGGCAACGGCCAAGGCGCGGTGTACTTCCCGGCGGTCGGCTGCATCGGCGGCCCGGTAGGCGGCCGACCGGACCAGCGGGTGGTGAAAGCGCATGCGTGACCCGAACTCGATGACACCGGCGGCCTCGGCCGGCGCCAACGCATCCACGCTGATCCCCAAATGCCCTGTGGCACGTGAGAACAAGATCGGGTCGCCGAGCGGATCGGCTGCGGCGAGAAGCAACAACCGCCGAGTGTCGTCCGGCAGCGACTGGATGCGGCGGACGAACCCTTCTTCGACGTGGCCTACCGATAAGCGCGCCGAGCCGAGCCAGAAACCGCCGGCGAGCTCGGCGGCCGGCACGTTACGCGGAATCTCCAGCAGTGCCAACGGGTTGCCGCGAGTTTCCGCGATGACCCGGTCTCGGACCCGCTCGTCGAGCCGGCCGAGAAAGACCGAGTCCAACAGCTCTTTGGCGTCGGTGTCCGACAACCCCTCGACCCGCAGTTCGGGCAGGCCCGGCAGCACGTCGGGGGCGCCGGCGTGAGTGTCTCGGACGGCGAACACCATGACGACGGGCTCCGCAAGCAGTCGGCGCGCGACGAAACCCAGGGTCTGTACCGACACCTGATCTAGCCACTGCGCATCGTCGATCACACACAGCATCGGCTTCCGGTCAGCCGCGGCAGCCAACAGGCTGAGCACCGCCAGACCGACCAGAAAACGGTCAGGCACCGGGCCGACACCGCGACCGAAAGCCACCGAGAGCGCGTCGCGCTGCGGCTCGGGGAGCTTGTCGAGATGATCCAGCAGCGGTGCACACAGGTGGTGCAATCCGGCGAAGGCAAGTTCCATGTCGGATTCGACCCCGGCCACCTGGGTCACCCGGAACCCCGGCGCATGTTCGACGACGTAGTCCAGCAGGGCAGTCTTCCCGACACCCGCCTCGCCCCGCACCACCAGCACTGCGCTGCCGCCCGAGCGGCCACCCGAGACCAGGGTTCGAAGGGCCGCGCATTCGCTGACGCGTCCACGTAGAGACGGGACTGCGCCCATAATCGCCATCACACCACCGAGTCCGAATTTTGCCGAAACTTTATCAAGGCAGACCAGGTCGGGCCTCCCCGGCAGAGGTGCCTCTCGGGCCGGCTACCGAACTAGCCGAACCGCAATGTCGGGGCGGGCAGCGATTCGACTCCGTGGTGCGCGAATTGCGTCCAGCGAGTGCGCATCTCGGCGGACAGCTGGTTGTCGATCGCACGCTGCGGGCCGAGCATGGGGGCGTCCGCCCAGGTCTGCGGTGAGCCGAACAGGAACGGCAACTCCATGCAGTGGCAGGCACCCAGCGGCGCGCTGACCGGTGTCCAGTCGAAACGATAAGTACCGACCCGGCCGCCGTGGGATCGCCAGGCCTGCGCCAGACGCTCGGCGGGGCCGGAGAACGCCTGCTTCGTGACCGCCTTCGAGCCGGCCCGGACGGCGAGCCGGCCGAGGGCAGGCACCCGGTTGAGCCTGGCCACCCGCGGATCCATCGCGACGAACGGCGCCGCGTCGTCCTTGGTGTAGCCGATCAGCAGCTCGATGCGGCCCGCGGCGGCAGCGATGGCCGCTGGGACGTCTGCGGGTGCCGGCAGCGGCCCCCGGCCGAGCCGGGGCGCGAACGCCAGACCGCCCAGCAGGCCGAAGCCCTGCGCCGCGGCAACGGCGGCAGCTTCGGCGGCAAGCAGCTTGTCCACGCTGGTCTCGGCCGGGTCGGCCCCGGCAAGCGAGCCGGCCATCGCCGCGCCCATGGCATGCGCCATGTCGTCGCGCCCCTCGTCCAACTCCAGCGGGGCGCTCTGCAGGATCGCGCGGTGGAACAGCCCGGCCGCCTCCTCGCACAGCATGAGCGACATGACCGAATGTGCACCCGCGGACTGACCGAACGCGGTGACGTTGGCCGCGTCCCCGCCGAACGCCGCGATGTTGTCCTGGACCCAGCGCAGCGCCAGGATCTGGTCGCGCAGTCCGAGGTTGTCCGCGCCGACCCCGGGCGGCGCGAGATAGCCGAAGATGCCGAGCCGGTAGCTCACGTTGACCACCACCACGTTGCCCGCACGGACCAGGGCACCGGGGTCGTACTTCGCAGACTCACCGCTGCCCGCGACGTACGCGCCGCCGTGAAACCACACCATGACGGGTAACCGGTGCGCATCGGCCGGAGCCGTGACGGTCAGCACGAGACAGTTCTCGTTGGTCGACAAGCCCGCAAGTGCGTCGCCGGTCACCCAGCCCAGGCGCGACGGCCGCTGCGGGCAGGCCGGACCCCGTTCGGTCGCGTCACGAACCCCCGACCAGGCCGCGGGCGGTTCGGACACGGCGAACCGCTTCGCGGTGCCGTAGCGCACGCCTCTCGCGCGCACCAGTCCGTCTTCGCGTTCAACCTGGATGGTGCCGCCGGTGATTCTCCGCTCTGCCATTTCCTGAACGTTAGCGGGAACAGCTTCGAACACCGGATTGACGGACTCGACAATTGGGTATCGGTAGCAGGTGGGTCGAACTTCGCCCCTTGCGCAAGAAGCCTTGAACGTCGATGCACGTCTGACGGAGATCGAGCGTGAGCTCAACTTCCTACTCAACGCCACTCCGATCAACGGGGCCGAGGCGTGGCGGGATTTCGCGAGCTCGGGGTTCGAGTCATCACCCGTCCTGGAGTCGAGACCGCTGAACTTCGACCCGGATCTGGTCAAGCGCGACCTGTACGACGTCGAGATCGAACTGGTCGAGAACCCGGCGCTCAACTCACTCTTCCGTGGAAAGCGCGACGAGATCGCCCGGCAGATCACCTTGCTCGAGGACCGGGGCACGCCGCGGTTCAGATACGGCGCGCTGCAGCTCTACGGAGAACCGGGTGACGCGCTGTGCACGACGGCTCGCTCACTGCTCGAGCTCATCGATCCGCCACCGATCACGTCGACCAGCGTCACCGCCACGGATTTCGCGAAAGCGGCACGCGCGGAGCTGGAGTCGGCCTATCCACAGTTTCCCGTAGCGGTCGAAGTGCGGGACGACGTCGCCGATCTGATGGTGTCGTTCGGCCGGCTCTACATTCCGGCCACCGCCTCCTTCCGCGCGAACCGGGTACAGCCACTGATCCAGCACGAGGTCGGGACGCATGTGCTCACCTATCGCAACGGCGAGGCGCAGCCCTTGGGTCTTCTAGCCGTCGGGCTACCGCTGTACGAGGAGACGCAGGAAGGCCTGGCGGTGCTGGCCGAATACGTCGCCGGGGGACTCGACCCCCGCCGCATGCGCGTACTCGCTGCACGAGTCGAGGCGGCATCGATGATGTTGGCTCACGCAGATTTCGTCGAGATCTTCAGACACCTCACCGACGCTCACGCCTTCGCACCCCGCACGGCATGGTCGGTGACGAGCCGCGTGACATACGCCGGCGGATCGACGAAGGACATCATCTATCTCCGCGGGATCGAACGAGTCCTCGAATACTTCGCCCAGGGACGCAGCATCGATCCCCTACTCGCCGGCAAGCTCTCACTCGACCATGCGCCGCTGGTGGAGGAACTGATCCGGCAAGGGATTCTCGAACCCCCGCGGGCGCGCCCACGCTGGCTGTCTGCACCCAAGGCCGAAGCGCGCCTCGAACACATGCGTGGCGGAATGAGCGCCGCCGACCTACTCGAAATGGATGTGGCCGCATGAGGATTGCATTTCTGGTCAATCGCGCGGAGACCGAGGTCGACGAGTACACGACCACCCGCCTCGCGAAAGCGGCCGCCCTCATGGGCCACGAGGTCTGGTACGTCGGGCTGAGCGACGTCAGTATCGGCGAGCCCGACGGCGAGATCGGGGCGCACGCACGTCCCGGCATCGCCCGGGACAACGACACGCTGACCGCGTTCATCGATCGCATGAAGGAGAGTTCGGCCGAACACATCCGCATGGACGAACTCGACGCCGTGTTTCTGCGGAACGACTCGGTCGAGGATCGGCAGGATCGGCCGTGGGCCAGCAGCTTGGGTTCCATGTTCGGTCAGTTACTCGTGGCGCACGGCGTCACCGTGGTCAACAACCCAGCGGTGCTCATGCGCGCGGCGTTGAAGGCGTACCTCGACGAGTTTCCGGCGCAGATCCGGCCGCGCTCCCTGGTGACGCAGAACGTGGACGACGTCCGGAACTTCATCGCGTCCGAAGGCCGCTCCATCATCAAACCGCTGTGCGGCGCGCAGGGACGGAACGTGTTCATGATCGTCGGCGATGACGAGCCCAACTTGAACCAGATGATGGAGGCGGTGCTGGAAGACGGTTACATATACGCCCAGGGATACGTCGAGGGCGCCGAGGACGGCGACATGCGGATCTTCCTGCTGGACGGAGAGCTCATCGAGGTCGACGGACATCCCTCCGCTTTCCGGCGGGTGCCGGAGGGGAACGACCCGCGAGCCAACATCTGTAAAGGCGGCAGAGTTCAACCCGAAGAGGTCACCGAACAGCAGCACGCGGTGATCGAGGCGATGAAGGACAAACTCGCGCAAGATGGGATGTTCTTCGTCGGCATCGACATGGTCGGTGACAAGGTCATCGAGATCAACGCCGAGAGTCCGGGCGGCCTGCAGGCGATGGAGCATCTGTACGGAGTCGACATCTGCCCGGCCGTGATCGAAGCACTGGAGCGCAGGAGTAGTGCGTGAGTGGCGGGTTTACCGGGCGCCCGGTTCGGGCACGCCAACAGCATGTCTGTAACCGCATTTCAGGATCTGCCACTGGCTGACCGGGACCGGGAGTGGGACGGCGATGCTGCCGACAAACGGGTCCGCAAGTGGGCCGGTGCGGAGGACGAACCCAACGAGAAGTACCGCGACGCGCACGTCTGGTACGACAAGGACGCGAAGGACAACTTCACCGGCTACAAGCTGCTGATCGCCGACGTGGTCGGCGGCAAACTGGAGGTAGTACCTCGCGGGGTGATGGCTGCCGGCGGGATCATGGACGGCGCCCGCGGCGGCGTGGACCTACCGAAGGACGACATCGACCGGGTGAAAAGCCACCTCGCGAAGTACTACGAGAAGATGGGCGAGACAGCGCCCTGGGACCGCGATTAGCTAGATTGCGGGCGTGAGCCCAACCCCCGCCGGGCGGTTCGCGCCGAGCCCGTCGGCCGACCTGCACATCGGCAACCTGCGCACCGCGGTGCTGGCCTGGTTGTTCGCCCGGTCCACCGGGCGGCGGTTCCTGCTGCGCGTCGAGGATCTCGATGACCGCACTTTTCCCGAGATCGGACACCGTCAGGTGGCTGACCTGGCCGCGATCGGGCTGACCTGGGACGAGCCGGTGCAATGGCAGACGGGCCACCAGGAACGCTACGACGCGGTGGTCGGCGACCTGTTCGAGCGTGGGCTGCTGTACGAATGCTATTGCAGCCGAAGGGATATCGCCCAAGCCCCGCGAGCCCCGCACGCCCCTGAAGGCGCCTATCCGGGCACCTGCCGAGACCTGACCGACGCCGAACGCGCGCAGCGCCGCGCCGAGACCGGACGCCCACCTGCGCTGCGCCTGCGCACGGACACGTTCGTCGGCACCGTCACCGACCTGCTGCACGGCAGCTACACCGGCATCATCGACGACTTCGTGGTGCGACGCGGCGACGGAGTTCCCGCCTACAACCTGGCGGTCGTGGTCGACGACGCCGCCGGAGGCATCGACCAGGTGGTGCGCGGCGACGACCTGCTGAGTTCGTCTCCGCGGCAGGCCTACCTGGCGCGGCTACTGGGGTGCCCGGAGCCGGTCTACGCCCATGTCCCCCTGGTGCTCAACGAGGACGGCGCCCGGCTGGCGAAACGCGACGGAGCGGTCACACTGGCCGAGATCGGCGTCGAGCGGGCGCTGGAGCAGATCAGCGCGTCGCTGGGGTGGCCTGCGCTCGACGTGGTCGGCATGCTGGACCGGTTCGACCCGGCCGCTCTGCCGCGGCATCCGTGGATATATCAGCCGGGCTGAGCAGAAGCCTGCCGAACAGGGCGTGCCCCTGTTAGCGTCCGGCCGTGCGTTCCCGACGAATTCCGCTGCTGGGCCTCCTGCTGATCGTCACGGTGATGTTGGCCGCCTGTGGCGGGACGACCGGCAATACGGATGAACCGCTGAAATCGGCCGGTGTGCTGCGGGTCGGCACCGAAGGCGTGTACTCCCCGTTCAGCTACCACGACACCGCCACGAACCAACTCGTCGGCTACGACGTCGACGTCGCCCGCGCGGTCGGCGACAAGCTCGGCGTCAGAGTCGAATTCGTCGAAACACCATGGGATTCGATCTTCGCCGCGCTCGAAGCCAACCGGTTCGACGTGGTGGCCAACGAGGTCACCATCTCGCCCGAGCGGCAGGCCAAATACGACCTGTCCCAGCCGTACTCGATCGGCGAGGGCGTCATCGTCACCCGTGCCGACGACAACTCGATCAAGAGCCTTGCGGACCTGAAGGGCAAGGTCGCTGCCGAGAACGCCACCAGCAACTGGTCGGAGATCGCCCGCAAGGCCGGGGCCCGGGTGGAAGCGGTCGAAGGGTTCACCCAGGCCATCAAGCTGCTCAACCAGGGTCGGGTCGATGTCGTGGTCAACGACAGCATCGCGGTCTACGCGTATCTGGCCGAGACCAACGACAAGTCGGTGAAGATCGCGGGCAATGTCGGAGAGAAGAGCGAACAGGGCTTCGCCGCCCGCAAGGACAGCGGTTTGCTGCCCGAACTCAACACCGCACTCGACGAGTTACGGGCCGACGGCACGCTGGCCGCCATCTCGCAGAAATACCTCAAGGCCAACGCATCCGGGGCGCCTGCGGAAGGTGCCCCGGCTCCACGTTCCACCTGGCAGCTGATCGCCGACAACTTGTGGCCGCTGGCGAAAGCGGCTCTGACGATGACCATTCCGTTGACGATCATCAGCTTCATCATCGGTCTGGTGATCGCGTTGGCGGTGGCGCTGGCCCGGCTGTCGCCGAATGTGGTGCTGAGCAACATCGCCCGGTTCTACATCTCGATCATCCGCGGCACCCCGCTGCTGGTGCAGCTGTTCATCGTGTTCTTCGCGCTGCCCGAGTTCGGGGTGAAGATCGATCCGTTCCCCGCCGCGGTGATCGCCTTCAGCCTCAACGTCGGCGGCTATGCGGCCGAGATCATCCGCTCCGCGATCCAGAGCATCCCCAAGGGGCAATGGGAGGCCGCCGAGACGATCGGGCTGAACTACACCGGCACGCTGCGACGCATCATCCTGCCCCAGGCCGCCCGGGTGGCGGTCCCGCCGTTGTCCAACACCTTGATCTCGCTGGTCAAGGACACCTCATTGGCGTCGACGATTCTGGTCACCGAACTGCTGCGGCAGGCCCAGATCATCGCGGCGCCCACGTTCGAGTTCTTCGCCCTGTACGGCACAGCCGCGATCTACTACTGGGTGATCTGCCTGGTGCTGTCGTTCGGCCAGAGTCGTCTGGAACGCCGACTGGAAAGGCACGTTGCGCGATGACCACAGAACGCGAAGACCGGATCGTCGCGACCGATGTGCACAAGGCGTTCGGCGACTTCCAGGTACTCAAGGGTGTGTCGTTCACCGTGCCGCGCGGCACTGCGACCACCGTCATCGGTCCCTCGGGTTCCGGTAAGACCACGCTGTTGCGCACGCTGAACGCCCTCGATGTCGCGGACTCCGGGGTGATCCGGGTCGGCGACACCGAACTCGACTTCTCCAAGCCGGTACCCAAGGACCAGCTGCGCCGCTACCGGGCGCAGAGCGGCTTTGTGTTCCAGTCCCACAACCTGTTTCCGCACAAGAGCGTCCTCCAGAACGTCACCGAGGGCCCGTTGATCGTGCAGAAACGCCCGCGTGAGGAGGTGCTGGCCGAGGCCACCGAGCTGCTGGGCCAGGTGGGGCTGGCCGACCAGCGCGACAAGTACCCGTATCAGCTCTCGGGCGGCCAGCAGCAGCGCGTCGGCATAGCCCGGGCGCTGGCTTTGAAACCGAAGGTGGTGTTGTTCGACGAGCCGACCTCGGCACTGGACCCCGAACTTGTCGGCGAGGTGCTCGCGGTGATCCGGGACCTGGCCGTCGAAGGTTGGACGCTGGTGATCGTCACCCACGAAATCCAGTTCGCCCGGCAGGTTTCCGATCAGGTGCTGTTCACCGACCGCGGCGTGATTCTCGAGCAGGGGCCGCCGGCCGCGGTGATCGGCGACCCCAAGGAGGAGCGCACCCGCCAGTTCCTGCAGCGGATCCTCAACCCGCTGTAGTTGTCCCAGCACCTGCGATTCCGCTCGCGAGCAGACGCGGAGGTACCCATTTTCGCCCGCTCAGGGGTGCGTTCGCGTCTGCTCGGCAGAGATGGTGACGGCCCACCCGACAAGCGAACGGAGGTGGGTCAGCACTTCCTCGTCGGGATGCTGGCGCGGGTCCTCCAGATTCAGTCGGGCGAGTTCCTCCATGGCGGACAACAGGATTCGTACGGTTGTGCCGTCCGGGTCGATGTCCACGCCCGCGGCGACCGACAGTGGGCGGGCCGCGACCTTCCTGGCGTACCGGCGGCCCAGCTCGATGCGCTCGCGCACCTGCGGCGGTGCACCGTCCGGGGGCCGCAAGATGATGCGCCAGCTCGTCGGCGCCGCATGCAGGTAGGCCAGGATGCCTTTGCCGAGTTGCTCGGGATCGAGGTCGGGCCGGTCCACGGTGCTGATTCCCGCGAAAGCGATCGCCGACTCGCGGTCCAGCAGAGCGGTGATCAGACCTGCAAGGTCGGTGAACTGTTGATAGACAACGGTTCTGGTGACACCCGACCGGCCGGCAACCTGCTCGATGGTCAATGCGGGGTAACCGCCCTCGGCCACGATGTCACGCGCGACATCGAGCAGCTGCACCCTGCGTTCGGCACCGCTGAGCCGCCGCCGGGTCATTGTCGGAGTTCCAGTAGCAGGTCGACGGCCTTGGCGGCGCTCTGCACGGCGCTCTCCATGGTCGCCGACCAGTCCGTAGCAGTCCAGTCACCCGCCAGCACCAGTGAGGGCACCGAGGTCTTCTGCGGCGGCCGCAGCGCATCCGTGCCCACCACCTGGGAGAACGTGGCCTTGGGCATCTTGACCACCTGCGCCTGAACCACTTTCGCGCCGCCCGCCGCCGGGTAGTAACGACGCAGCAGCGCCATCTGCTCGTCGATGATCTCGTCGTTGCTCTTGTGGATCTGCTCGTAGGCACCGCTGGTGGTCAGGCAGTACAGCCAGGCTCGGTCGGTGTTGCGGCCGTGCATGATCTGGCGGTCGAAGACCTCGTCGATCACCCCGGTTCCGCCGATGAGTCCCTCGAACGCGGACTCGGTACCCAATGGCCGATCGAGGTAGAGGTTGGTGCTGACGATCGGTGTATAGCCCAGTTTGTCTGCCGCGGCATATATCTCGGGATGTTCGGGCAGATCGTCGAGCAGCCCGCCGATGTTCGAGTTCGGTACCGCGCAGACCACAGCGTCGGCGGGGATCTGGGTGCCGTCGGCGAGCAGCACCGCGGTGACGGCGCTGTTCTCGATCACGATCTTTCGGGCCACGGCGCGGTACCGCACATCGACACCACGCTCCTCGAACACTTTCAGCGCCCCGGAGATGTAGAGCGTGTCGAGATCCACTGTGGGGTAACCGATGGTGACGGGGGTGCGGTGTTTGACGCCAAGCCGGAAGCCGGTCGCCATCACGTTGGCGAACACCTTGGCCGATTCACGCGCCACCGGCTCGGCCGCGATCCCGAGAGCGAGCCAGTCCCACAAGGCTTCTCGCGCCGGGGCCGGCATGCCGACCCGCTCGAACCACTGCTCGGTACTCAGATCCGCCAGGTCGGCCGGTTGATGCAGGGCCTGCCAACCCAACCGCAGCGTCGCGCGGGCTGCCCGCAGGCGGTCGGCCCAGCTCGCGTCGGGGTGAACCCCGAAAAGGGTCCGGATCGCGCCTGCGCCCGTGGTCTGCATGGTGACCTTGCGCCCGTCGGGCCAACGCAGCGTGGACGATTTCGGGAAGTCGATGTGCTGCCGGGTGCCCACGCTCGTCAGATAGCGGTAGAGATGCTGATAGCCGCTGGCGATCACGTGCTGGCCGTTGTCCGGGATGTCGTCGACCGTCTCGGCCCGCATCGCATGGGTGCGCCCACCGAGTTGGCCTCGACGCTCCAGCAGGGTGACGTTCTTGCCCGCTTCGCTCAGCCACACCGCGGCGGCCAGCCCGGCCAGCCCTCCGCCGATCACCACGTAGCGTTCGCCCATGTCGCAGCCCCTTCGTCGACTAACTTGCAAATTGTAAGTTAGGGGCCAGGCCGCGTGGGTGCTATTGGACGGGCGAGCGTCCTTGCGCGGCACGATGCGCAGCGGCCAGCAGCGCGTCGCGGAACTGCGGGTGGGCGATCGCGGCCAACGCCTCGCCGCGCTCACGGACCGTCCGGCCCTCCAACTCGGCTGCGCCGTACTCGGTGACGATTACATCCACCTGATGCCGGGGCGTCGTGATCACGGCACCGGGGCCGAACCACGGCACGATCCGCGACTGCAGCACTCCGTCCTTCTCGAACGTCGAGGGCAGACAGATCAACGAGCGGTCCGACAGCTCAAGCCCGACTCCGGCCACGAAATCCTCGGCGCCGCCGATCCCGCTGAACTGATCGCCCGCGATGGTGTCAGCGACCACCTGGCCGTGGATGTCGACCCCGAGCGCGCCGTTGATCGTGATCATGTCGTTGTTCGCCGCGATCACCTCGGGCGCGTTGACGATCTCGACGGGGAGGAACGCGACATCGGAATTGCCGTCGAGCCAGGCGTAGAGCTCGGACGAGCCGAACGCGAACGTCGTCACGCTGACACCGTCATACAGTCCCTTGCCTGCGTTGGTGACCTTGCCGGCCCGGTGCAACTGCATGCAGCCGTCGGTGAACATCTCGCTGTGCAGCCCGTAGTCTCCCCCGTCTCCCTCGGCGAGCAGCGCGGCGATCTGGCTGGGAATGGAGCCGATGCCGGTCTGCAGGGTCGCGCCGGACGGGATGTAGGCGACCGCGTGCCTCGCGATCGCCCTGTCGACGTCGGAGGGCGACGCCGGGGAAAGCGCGAGCGGTGTGTCGGTCGAGTGCACGAGGACGTCGATCTCGTCGACGTGCAGCGCATGTCGATATCCGTCGAGCCCGAATGTCCGCGGATAGGCGTCGGACGCCTCGACGACGAGCAACCGCTGCGGATCGGCGCCGGCGCGGCGTAACTCACCCACCGTGGCACCGGCATGCAGCGACAGGGAGCACCAGCCATGCTCGTCGGGCGCGGCCGCCACGGTCGTCATCACGCGCGGTGCCTGACGCTCGAGCAGCGGAGCGAACCGACGGAAATCCGCGGGGGCGAATTCCACGTCGGCGCCCATGTCCCGCAACATCCGCTCGAAGGGACCGAAGAAGCCGGACAGGTAACGGACACCGGAGCGGTTGAACAGTTCGGTCCCGACTCCGAGCAGTGCGCCGTAGACACGCAGGTCGGTCCAATCCGTGCGCTCTCCGAGTGCACGGAGGAACGCGGGCGGCTGGCCGGGCCCCAGCGGGATCCCGAGCGTGTCGGCGGTCGCCAGACGCGTGGCGGCCTGTTCGGCGGTGAGCTCTTCCGGCATGGCGCCACTCTCCCACACCGCATGGTCCGATTTCCGCCAGCACGCTGACCTGGGCGCCCATAGCGTCAGCGGCATGACATCGCAGCCCCAGATGGCCCGAATCACCGTGTGGTTCATGGCGATTGCCGCCGCACTCGGTACTGCCGCGATCTATCCGCTCCAACCGGCGGTGTCCGATGTGGCCGACAGTCTTGACATCTCGGTTGCCCACGTCGGTGTCGCGCTGGCGTGCGGCCCGGTCGGCTACCTGTTGGGGCTCGCCCTGCTGGTACCGCTCGTCGACCGGTTTCCACCGAAGTACGTCCTCGCCGCACAGTTCGGCGCCTTGGCCGCAGCCTTGGCCGCCAACGCCGCCTGCGGCACGATGTGGTTGCTGGCGCTCACCATCATGCTGATCGGTGCCTGTTCCACGGTCGGTGCGCAGTTGAGTTCGATCACCGCGCGGTTCGTCCCGGAGGGGCGCCGGGCCACCGCGCTGGGCATTGTCACGGCGGGCATTTCGGCCGGGATCATCGGGGGCCGCATCGCCGGCGGCTGGCTGACCGACGTATCGGGATGGCGCGGCGCTCTGCTCGTGTTCGCCCTCGTATCGGCCGTCACCGCAGTTGTCGCCGCACGGACCTTGCCTGCCACCGCCGGTTCCACCGCGAGCGGCATCATGGAGACGCTTCGCGGCCTGCCCGGCCTCTACCTGCGATTCCCGACGTTGCGCATGGCCGCGGTACGCGGCGCGCTCTGGTTCTTCGCGTTCTGCGCGGTGTGGGCCGGGCTCGCTGTTGCGCTGGCACAACCGCCGTATTCGTACACAGCCGAACGGATCGGCCTGTACGCGCTCGCCGGCCTCCTGGGCATCCTCGCAACGCGCATCGCCGGCACGTGGACCGATCGAGTGGGCCCGCGTCGAGTGATGTTGGTCGGCCTGGTCGTCGCGGCCCTCGGCGCGATCAGCCTCGCTGTGTGCCTGTCGAACACGGCGGCCACGCTCATCGGTCTGGCCGTGTTCGACGCCGGGCTCTTCGCGGCTCAAGTTGCCAATCAGAGCAGGGTTTTGGCGATCGACGCCGCCGCACCCGCGCGCTTCAACAGCGCCTACATGGTGGTGTACTTCGTGGGCGGCAGCCTGGGCACCGCCTTCGGCGCGGCCGCGGTCGGGTGGATGGGATGGCCTGCGACCGCAGCCGTAACTGCCGGGGCAATCGTTGTCGCGCTATTGCTCGGCGCCACCGACCGTCACGCCAGAGTGGCTCCCGTCGCCGAATGCCACGCCAGCGTGACAAAGTGCGGGCGGGTCAGTTGACGGGCACCCCGTAGTACCGCCCCAACACATGCGACCGGAGCTCATCGAATTCGCCGGCCAGGATCGATGCCCGGATCTGATCGACCAGACGGATCACGAACCGCTCGTTGTGGATCGTGCACAGCGTCGCCGACAGCATCTCCTTGGCCTTGAACAGGTGCCGGATGTAGGCGCGGGAGTAATTGGCGCAGGTGTAGCAATCGCATTCGGCATCGATCGGGGTGAAATCCCGCTTGTACCGCGCCCCGGTGATGTTGAAGCGGCCGGTCGCCGAGTACACCGCCGCATTGCGCGCCACCCGTGACGGCGACACACAGTCGAAGGTGTCCGCTCCGGCGGCCACGGCGTCGAACAGGTCATCGGGCTCACTGATGCCAAGCAAGTGCCGGGGCTTGTCCGCGGGCAGTTCACTGCTGACCCAGCCGACGATGGTGGCCAGATTCTGCTTCTCGAGCGCGCCGCCGATGCCGTAGCCGTCGAAGCTCAGTCCCTCGGCGGGCCCGGCCTCCTGCCCGATCGAGGCCAGCCCGCTCGCGGCCTGCCGGCGCAGATCCTCGTACTGCGCGCCCTGCACCACCCCGAACAACGCCTGCCGCGGCCGCTCCGGTGACAACGCCTGCAGCCGATGATGCTCGGCCAGGCACCGCACCGCCCACTCATGGGTGCGCTGCACCGAGCTTTCCTGGTAGGCGCGGGTGTTGACGAGCGTGGTGAGCTCGTCGAACGCGAAGATGATGTCGGCGCCGAGCTTGTTCTGGATGCCGATCGAGATTTCCGGGGTGAACCGGTGCTTCGAACCGTCCAGATGCGAGCGGAACGTGACCCCGTCGTCGTCGACGTGAGCCAACCGTTCTTTGCCCTTGGCGATGATGTCGTCAGCCTGCAGCCGCTCGGTATCCATCGCCAGGACCTTCTTGAACCCGACACCCAGCGACATCACCTGGAACCCGCCGCTGTCGGTGAAGGTCGGTCCGGGCCAGTTCATGAACGCCCCGAGCCCGCCGGCCTCGGCCACGACATCCGGGCCCGGTTGCAGGTAGAGGTGGTAGGCGTTGGCCAGGATCGCTTGGGCACCAAGCTGTTTCATGGTCTCGGGCAGCACCGATTTGACGGTGGCCGCGGTGCCGACCGCGATGAACGCCGGAGTCTGGATATCGCCGTGCGGCGTGTGGATGGTCCCGACCCGACCGAGTCGGCCGGGCAACTCGGCCTCCACGGTGAAATACGGCTGGTCCACACCTGGTATTCAACCGGATGCGCGTCCGATTTCCGTCACGGGGGCGGACGCGGCCATACTGCGGACGTGAATTTGGTCATGCGCCGCCCCATTGTCATTGCCACCGGATTTGCTGTGTGTCTGGCTGCAGTCGCCGGATGCTCGTCGCAGGAATCGGGTTCATCAGGAAAGTCTGGCCAGGGGCGGGTGACCTTCGGTCCCAACGACGCCGGCCCCGTGACCAGCGTCAGCTGCGAGACCAAGGACGGGCTGACCACGATCGGCGTCAAGGGCAAGATGCCGGCCTCCGTGGCGCTGACCGACGGAGAGGCCCCCGTGGTGCAGTCGGTGAACATCGGCGACGTCAACGGCGAGGGGGCTTCGCTGACCTACCTGTCCGGCCTGTCGGGCGCACCGGTCGTGGCCGCACGCGACGGCAAGGCCTACACGATCACCGGGACCGGCATGGGCATCGACCCCAACCAGCCGGGCGAACCGGTGGACATGCCGTTCGACATCGCGATCACCTGCCCCTGAGGAAGGTCACGATCGCCCCGGCAAGTTCCTCGCCGGCATCCTCCTGCAGGAAATGACCCGCGTTCGCGATCGTCGGATGATCGACGCCCTGTGCGCCCCGCATGTCCCGTTGGAAGATGGGCGCCATGGCTCCGGTGATCGGGTCGCCGTCGCTGAACGCCACCAGCATCGGGGTTTCGCTGGCCGTCAACGCTTTCCAAGCTGACCGGTTGGCGGCCGCGGCCGGGTCGTCGGGTGCGGTGGGAACAAGACCGGGCATAGCGCGCGGACCCGCGCAAAAGGTGTCGTCGGGGAACGGCGCGTCGTACGCCGCCCGGACCTCGTCGCTGACCGGGCGACGGCATCCGGCCTCCACGAATCTGCCGACATCGATGGTCGGCAGATTCTGGATGGCCTTGCGGAACTGCCACCAGATTTCCGGCATGGGAATGTCGCCGCTGGGCAGCCCGGTGTTGGCAACGACGATGTTGGCGAACCGGTCGGGATTCTCAGCCGCCAGTCGCAGCCCGATCAGGCCACCCCAGTCCTGACCGACCAGGGTCACCCGCCGCAGGTCCAAGACATCGCAGACCAGCGTCCGCATCCACTCGACGTGCCGGGCATAGGTGTGATCCTCGATGCGCGTGGGTTTGTCCGATCTGCCGAAGCCGACCAGATCAGGACAGACGACGCGATGGCCCGCCGCGGCCAGGATCGGGATCATGCGCCGGTAGAGAAACGACCAGGATGGTTCCCCGTGCAACAACAACACCGGGTCGGCTTCCGGTGGGCCGGCCTGCACCCACGCCACCCGCAATCGGCCACCCTCGCTGTCGTCGATCTCGGAATAGCCTGGTAGATAAGCAAACTCGGGAAGATTAGCGAACCGGTCCTCTGGAGTACGCAACGTCTTCATGACGCTGAACTTACGACCGCCTCGCGTCCGCGGGGAACGATTCTTCCAATCCCATGCCCATGACCTGCATCAACCCCAATACTTCTGCCTGACAGTCCGCCACTGACGACGGGCTGCACAACCGTGAGGAGAGCAGTGGTGAAGCGTGAGTTCCTGGTTGCCGTCGGCGGCGCCGCGATCGTCATCGCCGGCCTGTCCGGCTGTTCGTCGAGCGACAAGAAAGACACCTCAAGCGAGACGAAGGCCACCGCAACGGCGTCGGCAACGGCTTCGGTCGAGGCAGGCGACGCCAAGGCGACCACGGGTGCAGGCACCGCCCGGGTCAGCATCGACGGCAAGGACCACAAGGTCGAGGGCACGGTTGTGTGTGCCACGGTCGCAGGCAATGTCACCTTGACCGTCGGACAGGGCATGTCCGCGGTCAGCGCCACCCTCGGCGAAGGCGACCAGCCGTCGGTGACCGCAGTGGCACTCGGCAACATCGACGGCGTCAGCCTCGGCTACACGCCCGGCGTACCCGGCGGCAGTGCGGAAGCCACCAAGGATGGCAACAAGTACACGATCAAGGGTGAGGCCACCGGTGTGGATGGAATGAACCCGGTGACCAAGCCTTTCGAGCTGGAAGTCTCCTGCCCGTAGCAATCCACTCACTTTTAGCAAACATCTGGCATAGTGTGGGCCCGGACTGATCCCGGGCCCACGCTCTGTTCTCAGTCGTTTTCAGTTCGGACGACCTGAGGAGCACCGTGGCCGACCACCGTAAGCGCGCGCGATCATCGGCTGCCGTGGTGGCCGGTGCCACCGCGGGCCTAGCCGCGGTGCTCACCTTCGGACATGTCGCCGACGCGCTGGCGGCCACCCTGCCGGGCGGCAATGCCGTGGTCGGCGTCGGCGGGGCGAAGAACCCGAACAGCGACCGGATCCCGAACAAGTTCCAGAGCAATTACGTGCCGTACGGCGGCGAGTTCGTCGGTACCAACCCAAGCCAGTTCTACGGCGTCAACTACCCGGCCACATTGCCGATCGATGACAGCGTCGCCGAGGGCCGCCAGCCGCTGATCGACACAGTCGCCCAAGCGCGCACCGCGGCCGGCCCCGGCGGGACCGTCTACATCGTCAGTTACTCCGAGGGGACCATCGTCGCCGAGACGTACAAGCGCGAACTCGATGCCCAAAACAGCCCTGACACCGGCGCGTTGAAGTTCGTGTACATCGCGGCGCCCACGGTTCCCAACGGCGGAATCTATGCCCGCTTCCCGAATATGGGACCGCTCGGGCTCCTCGGATTCACCAGCACCGGCGCAGCCGAACAGTCGCCCTATGACGAAACCTTCATCACCATCGAGTACGACCCGGTCGGTGACTTCCCGGCCTACGCCAATCCACTGGCACTGGCCAATGCCGCGGCCGGGTTCGTCTATCTGCACGGCGACCCGACGCCGGATGCCACCGACCTCAACAATCCCGACGCCGTCATCGTGAAGACCGTCACCACGCCGGGTGGCGGGACAGACACCTACATCCTGGTCAAGACCGAGCACCTGCCCTTGCTGCAGCCCATCCGCGACGTGTCGACCGCACTGCACACCACGGCATTCACCGAGCCGGTGCTCGGCGCGATCGAGCCCACCCTCAAGCTCGCCGTCGACATGGGCTACACCGATCGCGACTACTCCGATCCCGCCACGGCTACCCGGTTCTCGTTGATCACGCCCCCGAAGCGGATTGCCGAGACCCTGAACCAGCTCCCCGGTGCCTTGCAGCAGGGAGCGGACAACTTCAAGGATGGATTGCCCTCGACGACACCACCTTCGACGGCTCCGGCACCCACCGTCCGTATCGCGGCAAAGCAGGAAGCCCCCAAGGCAGTCGAGACGAATGCCGACGCCGAGTCCCCGAAGAAGCCCATCAAGCGCGCACCCGTACAGCGGCGCGACGAGATGCGAAACACGATGTCGGATGTGGCGAAGAACGTCAGGGACTCTTTCAAGCCCAAGCCCAAGTCCGAGCCCAAGCACCGGGCCAAGCCGCAACAGGCGTCAGACACGGACAAGGCTGCCTAGAGCCCGGGATGTCATGCTGGGGGCATGACTCGACGGCACCGTCCCGCCATCGTCTGGTTCCTGCTGCTCGGCCTGTTTCTTCCCGTCGTGGGATGCTCGTCGTCCCCGGACCCGGCTGACCGATTCGCCGCATTCGCCGATGCCCTGCAACGCAAGGACGCTCACGGCGCGGCCGTGCAGACCAATGACCCTGCAGCTGCCGAGCCGGCAATCACCTCGATGTTCAACGGCATGGGGGACGCTGCCTCGGTCAAGGTCAGCGCCGAACCCGATGACCAGACCGGCGCGACCCTGAAGTATCAGTGGTCCTGGGGTGAGGGCCACGATTTCGGCTACGACACCACCGGCACCGCTGCCAAGACCGGCGACGACTGGCTGATCGCCTGGACCCCGACGCTGTTGCACCGAGATCTGCAGGACGGCTTGCGCTTTCAGTACAGCACCGACAGTGACCTGCAGACCCCGGTGCTCGACCGGACCGGCCAGCCATTGATGACCTGGCAGACCGTTGGCGTCGTGTCGCTGGACCGCGCCCACGTCGGTTCCGCCGCGCCGCTTGCCGCGCTGTTGAACCGCTTCGATGCCACTACGACCGCGGAATCCATCGGCGCGCAGTTCACGTCGAACACCGACGACCGCGTGACGGTGATGAAACTGCGCGAAGACGACCTCGCCCAGGTGCGCGACCAGCTGGCCCAGATTCCGGGGGTCACCGTGGCCGAGCAGGGTGACCTGCTGACTGCCGACCGCCAGCTGTCTTCGCCGGCCATCGGCGGGCTCACCGAGCTGTGGCACGACCGGATCACCAAAGCCGCCGGATGGTCGGTCTATCTGGTCGACGCCGAGGGCGCGGCCGCGCAGCGGCTCAAGGCGCAACCGCCCGCACCGACCGACCCGATGCGCACCACGATGGACCTGCGGCTGCAACTGCTCGCCCAACAGGCCGTCGACCAGGAGACGCGTCCCGCGGTGCTGGTGGCGTTGTCGGGCAAGACGGGCGGGATTCTGGCTGCCGCACAGAACACGGCGGCGGATCCCCAAGGCGCCATTGCCTTTTCCGGGCTCTACCCGCCGGGGTCGACGTTCAAGACCATCACCACCGCAGCCGCGCTGGAGGCGAACCTGGCCACCCCGGACAGCCCGGTGGCATGCCCCGGTAGGTTGACGATCGAGAACCGCACCATTCCCAACGACGATGACTTCGACCTGGGGACCGTGCCTTTGGCGTCGGCGTTCTCCCACTCGTGCAACACCAGCATGGCGGCACTGTCGGAGAAGTTGCCCGCCGATGCGCTCACCAAGACGGCGCGCGCGTTCGGTATCGGGGTGGACTTCACCATTCCGGGGCTCACGACTGTTACGGGCCGCGTTCCCAACGCCGACACTGCCGCCCAGCGGGTGGAGAACGGTATCGGCCAGGGCACGGTGACCGTCAGCCCGTTCGGTCTCGCCGTCGCCGAGGCGAGCTTGGCGCACGGCTCGACAGTCCTGCCCAGCCTGGTCGACGGTGAGAAGGTGACCGCCGATACCCCCTCCGAAGCACTGCCGGCCGGGGTCACCGCAGCGCTGCGGGACATGATGCGCAAGACCGTCACCGAGGGCACCGCCAGCCAGTTGAGCGATATCCCGGATCTCGGCGGCAAGACCGGTACGGCGGAATTCGGCGACAACACGCACTCGCACGGGTGGTTCGCCGGTATCGCCGGTGACATCGCGTTCGCGACGCTGGTGGTGGGCGGGGACTCCTCGACGCCTGCGGTCAAGATCTCGGGAGATTTCCTGCGGTCCGCGGGCTGATCGACGCGGAGGATGTGAGCACCCTGTCAGGCGCCCGACGCCACCTCCAGCGCCTTGAGCGAGTCCTCCAGATGGCTGAGCATCCGCTGCAGGTGCGGCACACTGCGCCGGCATCCGACCAGCCCGAAATCCAGGTTGTCGGCATTGTTGGCCAAGGTGATGTTCATCGCCTGCCCGTCCAGCGCGATCGACAGTGGATAGTTGCCGTCAAGCCGAGCGCCCTTCCAGTACAAGGGATGTCGCGGCCCGGGCACGTTGGAGATGACCAGGTTGAAGGGCGGTGTCGTGGCCTTGACGAATCCGGGAACCGCAGCCAGGCCGAGCGGGGCGATCATCAGCGCCGACAGCGCCAGGGCCTGGACTCTCGGCAGTTCGGAGAACACCTTCTTGTTGCCCCGCATCGACTCCCCGACGACATTCAGCCGCTCGGCGGGGTCATCCACATCGGTACCCAGATTGCACAGGACCGTGCCGACCATATTGCCGCCGGCGTCGGCCTCGTGTTCGGCGCGCAGGCTCACGGGCACCATCGCGATCAACGGTTGGTCCGGCAGCGCATCCTGTTCCACGAGATAGGCACGTAGCGCTCCGGCGCACACCGTGAGCACCACATCGTTGACTGTGAACCCGGCGGCCCGCGAGATCCGCTGGAACCGCTCCAGCGGCCAGGACTGGGCCGCGACCCGGCGGGCTCCGCCGATCTTGACGTTGAACATGGTCTTGGGAGCCGCGAACGGCAGGGTGAGTTGCTGTTCGAGCAGCGCCGAACGGGCCAGCTTGACCGTCGACGGCGCCAGCCCCGCGACCGAGCCGACGGTATCGGTGACCGCCCGCAGCACCGACGAACTCTGGTGCTCCCGCTTGCGGCGCGGCAGCGACCACGGCACCCGCACCTCGGTGTCATCCGGATCCTGCGACAGGGTGCGCATCAACAGCTTCAGCGCCGACACCCCGTCGATCAACGAATGGTGCATCTTGGTGTAGACCGCGAACCTGCCGTCGGCGAGTCCTTCGATCAGGTGCGCCTCCCACAGCGGACGGTGCCGATCGAGCAGGCCGCCGTGCAGACGGGAGGTCAACTCCAGCAGATCCCGAACGCGGCCCGGGGTCGGCAGCGCGGACCGGCGCAGGTGGTAGTCCATGTCGACGTCGTTGTCGTAGGTCCAGCCGACGTTCGCGATGCCGCCGAGGATGGTCGCCGGGTGTTTGCGGAACACCGGCTGAATGTCGGTCTGGGCCACCATCTCCTCGTGCAGTTCGCGCACGAAGTCACTGCCCGCGCCGGCCGGAGGTTCGTAGAGCGCGAGGCCACCGACATGGAACGGGTGCTCCCGGGTCTCAGCGATCAGGAACATCGAATCGGTCGGCGACATCAGATCCATGGACACATTCAACGCCGTTGCGACGAGCTCTGACGAAGACCGGGCGAATCAGGCGAAACAAGTAGCCGACTACTCATGCACCGGCCGCGGCGAACGCCCAAGATCTAGACATGCTGAGCCCGACAGCAGCACGCACCGCGCTGGCCGTGATCCGGATCCTCAATGGCGCGACCGCCCTTGTGGCCCCCGAAAGACTTCTCACCCGCCTCGGCGTCGACACCGCACGCGATCGTTCGGCCGCCTATCCGTTCCGGATGTTCGGCATCAGGACCGTGCTGATCGGGCTGGATCTGCTCGTCCTGCGGGGCAGCGAACTTCGTCGGGCCGAGAACCTCGCCGTCCTGATCCACGCCACCGACACCCTGTCGGCCGCCGTCACCACAGCGCGCGGCGATCTGCCGCGCCGCCACGGCGTGACGGCCACAGTCATCTCCGCCATCAACACCGCTCTCGCCGTCATTGCCTGGAAAGGATCCCGTCATGCCATCGCTTCTCACGAGGTTGTTTCTCAAGACCACTGAGCTGGTCGACCGGCGGATCGGCTGGGACAAGCTGCCCCCGATCGTCGGCATCTCGGTGCTGGTCGGGATCCGCGATTCCCTGCGCGAGCACAACCTGTACGACACCTACCAGGGCAAGCCACCGGAGGCGCCGCCGCTGGCCCCGACCGATTACCTGACCGCCCGGACGGCCAACGGTTCCTACAACGACCTCTCGGCGCCGTCGATGGGCATGGCCGACACCCGGTTCGGGCGCAATGTGCCCCTGGCCGAGGGCCGGGCCGAGACGCTGCCGCAGCTGATGGATCCCAATCCCCGACTGATCAGCACCAAACTGTTGCAGCGCCGCGAATTCAAGCCGGCCACCACACTCAACGTGCTCGCCGGGGCGTGGTTGCAGTTCGAGACCCGGGACTGGTTCAGCCACGGTACCGACGCCAATCGGATGCTCGAGATCCCCCGCCCCGACGGGGACGACGAATGGCCCGAGGACACCATCAAGGTCCCAGCCACGGCCGTCGACCCCACGGCCGCGCCGGGCGGTTCGACCTTTGTCAACACCGAAACCCACTGGTGGGATGCCTCGCAGATCTACGGCAGCAACCAGGATTTCCAGAAGGCCGTCCGTAGCGGCAAGGGCGGCAAGGTGCGCATCGACGCCGACGGGTTCATCGACATCGACCCGGCCCTCATCGGCGCTTCCGGTGGCGCGGACGGCTGGTGGCTGGGCATGGAGCTGATGGGCACGATATTCATGCGTGAGCACAACGCCATCTGTGACCGGCTCAGGGCGGCATATCCGAACTGGGACGACGACCAACTGTTCAACAAGGCACGACTCATCAACGCCGCGCTGATCGCCAAGATCCACACCATCGAATGGACCCCGGCGATCCTGGGGCATCCGACCCTGCAGATCGGGATGCGGGCCAACTGGTTCGGCCTGGCCGGTGAGCGGGTCAAGGAGTTGTTCGGCCGGATCGGGTCCAGCGATGTGGTCAGCGGTATCCCAGGCTCGACCACCGACCACCACACCGCCCCGTATTCGATCACCGAGGACTTCGTCACCGTCTACCGGATGCACCCCCTGGTGCCCGATGATTATGAATTCCTCAGCCTGACAACCGGAGTCGAGCCACGCCAACTCACCTTCGGCGAGATCCACGGCGGGGCGAACTCCCGCGGTGTCCTCAAGAGCATGGGTGTGGCCGAGTGCCTGTACTCGCTGGGCGTCGCCCATCCTGGCGCGGTCACCCTGCACAACAGCCCGAACTTCATGCGGAACTTCCAGCGCACCGACGAACACACACTCGACATGATCGCCACCGACATCCTGCGCTCCCGGGAACGAGGAGTCCCGCGCTACAACGACTTCCGCCGTGCATTGCGACTGAACCCGGTGACCAGTTTCGACCAGATCAGCGGCGGCGACGCTTCCACCGCCGCTGTGATGGCCGAGATCTACGGCGGCGACATCGAGAAGGTGGACACCACCGTCGGCATGTTCGGCGAAAAACTGCCAGAGGGATTCGGGTTCAGCGACACCGCATTCCGGATCTTCGTGCTGATGGCCACCCGTCGCCTCAAGAGCGACCGGTTCTACACCGTGGACTTCACGCCGCGCGTCTACACCCCCGAGGGCATGGACTGGATCGACCACAACGACATGACCTCGGTGTTGCTGCGGCACTATCCCGAGCTCGAGCCGTCACTGCGCGGGCAGCGCAACGCCTTCGCGCCGTGGGCGCGGATCTAGTTGGGACATCGGGCCGCTAGAAGGTGCGCTCGTAAATGTCCGCGGCGATCGCGATGGCCGTGTCGTTGCACTGCTCATCGGTGAGCGGCAGGTCACCCATCATTGCCACGCTCCAGGAGATGGTCAGCAGGGCCTGGCGGGCGTGATACACCGCGACGGGATCGTGGTCGGGGGCAGTCATGGCGTCGGAAACGGTGCGGAACTGGTAGCGCAGGTCGGCGCCGACCCCGAGCCGATTGAACGCCGCATAGTTCTCGTGCATGAACCGCGTCATGGCCCGGCCGGTGCCGTGCAGAACCGTGCCGTACCGTCGCAGGACCTCGAGTCCGGTTTCCCTGCCCGCAGGCTGATCGGCAGCCCAGCTCAGGATCTCGTCCACACCCGTACGCAAATCGTCGGCAAGGCTCACCACGATGTCCTCTTTTGCCGGGAAGTGGTAGTAGACAGCGGCCTTCGTGATCCCGAGACTTTCGGCGATCTGACGGATCGAGGTGTGGTCGTAGCCGTGGGCCGAGAACAGCTCAAGGGCCACGGCGCGGATCTTGTCGCGGGTGTCGGTCCGTCGACCTGCCATCCAGCCCCTCCCATTACTTGACGCCCGGTAAGGGATGAGCTTAGCGTGGCCGGATCCATTACTTACCTGCCGTCAAGTAATGAATGAGACGCATCGAGGGGGAATCCATGCACGGTTCACAGCTGCCCACAACACTGACCGGCCCACCACTCACCGCCGTCGGGGTCGCGGTGATCCGAGCCCGGGAATCCGAACGGGATGACCGCCTCTATGCCGATCCTTACGCCGCCCGCTTCGTCGCGGCAGCACAGCAGGCCTATCTCGCCCCGGACGCGCCCGAGGGTGCCGCCGAAACCTGGGCGACCGTGTTGCGATTGGCCGCGATGATGTACGAATCCCGCACAGTCGGTGTCCGCCTGGTCGACGACGCCTTGACCCAAGCGGCTGATGCCGGGCGCACCCAGATCGTGTTGATCGGCGCCGGGCTGGACACCCACGCGTTCCGGCTGACCTGGCCCGGGTCCGTGCACCTGTTCGAGGTCGATCTACCCCAGCTCTTCGCCTTCAAGGAACCGACCCTGCGCGACGCCGTCGCGACCTGCGAGCGCCACGTCATCGAGGCCGACCTGTCCGACTCAGACTGGGCAGAATCCCTGGTGACCAACGGGTTTGATCCCACCATCCCGACGCATTGGGTCGACCATGCCCTGATGACACTGCCGAGGGCCGCGGCTCGCGCCGGGGTCGAGGCGATCACGCGACTGTCCGCGCCCGGCAGCCGGTACGAATTCCCGACCATGGGTAGCCAGAGCTTCAACACCACACTGAAGTCGGTGGACGGCGCCGCGGACCTGTATCGCGGCACGTCCAATGTCGATCGGGGCCTCGGTGACGACGCCCGGCACTGGATCGAAAGCCTGGGGTGGTCAACGTCTTTCACCAGCTTCGCCGAACTGGCCGCACGCTATCCCCGCAAGGTCGGTTCAGACGCCGGCAGCGGAACCGTCACCGCCACCCGGTTGGAAACCCTGTGACGAACGTGCAGGTTGTTGTCGCAATTTCGCCATCAGCGACAGAAAGGCTGCACGCTCGACACAGCGCCCAGGCGAGTGATCTGCGTCGCGCGCTGATCGCAAAAAATCCCGCTACCTGCGAGAACAGGTGCGGGATTTATGGCGGTGGCGGAGGGATTTGAACCCTCGGACGGGGGTTACCCGTCACACGCTTTCGAGGCGTGCTCCTTAGGCCGCTCGGACACGCCACCGTGTGGCAGCTTACCGGGCGAGCGCGCCAAGCCCTAATCGCTTACCGCTGGGCCGCGAAGAACTCCTCCAGCAGGGCCGCGCACTCGTCGGCCAGGACCCCGCCGACCACCTCGGGACGGTGGTTGAGCCGGCGATCACGCACCACATCCCACAGCGAGCCGACCGCCCCGGTCTTGGGTTCCCAGGCGCCGAACACCACCCGCGCCACCCGGGCAAGCACCAACGCGCCCGCGCACATCGTGCACGGCTCGACTGTCACGGCCAGCGTCGCACCTTCCAGCCGCCACCCGTCACCGAGCACCCGGGCGGCCTCGCGCATCGCCACGATCTCGGCGTGCCCGGCCGGGTCGCCGGTGGCCTCACGGACGTTCGCAGCGCGCGCCAACTCGGTCCCGTCGGCGGCGAACACCACCGCACCGATCGGCACGTCGCGCGGACCGGCTGTCCGGGCAGCCCCCAGCGCCGCGCGGATCAGGGATTCGTCTGAGGCACTCACCGACCGAGCCGGTCGAGCACCGCCGACAGCTCGTCGGCGAAGCCCATCTCGCGGGCGATCCGCCCGATCTGCTCGTCGGCGTACAGGTCGGTCTCCGACAAGATCACCCCGAGCACGTCCTCGTGCAGACCGATGTCGGACAGCACCGCGAGGTCGCCCTCTTCGAAGGGATCCGAGTCTTCGAGATCCTCTTCTTCCAGGTCAGCGTCCAAATTCTCCAGCGCCTCTGCGGCGATGTCGTAGTCCAGTGCCGCGGTGGCGTCCGACAGCAGCAACCGGGTACCCGCCGGTGCGGGCCGCACGATCACGAAAAATTCGTCGTCCACATCGAGCAGTCCGAAGACCGCCCCGGCGCTGCGCAGCTCGCGGAGCTCGGTCTCGGCCGCGGTCAAACTCTTCAACGACGACGACCGCATCGGGGCGCACCGCCACCTGCCGTCCTCCCGGACAACGGCCACCCCGAAACCATCGGGCAGGTCTGCCGGTGCACGCTGCGCCTCCATGCCCGCCTACGGTAGTCGCCGACCAGCAATTTTGACAGGGATCACCCTCGGCCCCGGCCGGGTCGGTATGCCAACCTTGATGCGTGACGAACACACCCGTGTGCGTGTTGGGCCTCGGTCTGATCGGTGGCTCGCTGATGCGCGCCGCTGCCGGGGCGGGCCGTGAGGTCTTCGGCTACAACCGGTCGCTGGAGTCCGTCGCGGCCGCCAAGTTCGACGGGTTCGACGCCACGGCGGACCTCGACGCGGCGCTGCGCCGGGCGGCCGACTGCAACGCGCTGATCGTGGTGGCGGTGCCGATGCCGGCCCTGCCGCAGATGCTCGACCGCATCCGCAGCACTGCACCCCAGTGCCCGTTGACCGACGTGACCAGTGTCAAGGGCGCGGTGCTCGCCGAGGTGGAACAAGCCGGCCTCCTGCAGAACTTCGTCGGCGGGCATCCGATGGCCGGTACCGCGCACTCCGGCTGGTCGGCCGGTGACGCCGCGCTGTTCACCGGCGCCGCGTGGGTGGTCAGCGTGGACGACCACGTCGACGCCGGCGTCTGGTCCCAGGTGGCCCAGCTGGCCCTGGACTGCCACGCCGTCGTGGTGCCGGCCCGCTCCGACGAGCACGATGCCGCCGCGGCCACGATCTCGCACCTGCCGCACCTGTTCGCCGAGACCCTGGCCGTGATCGCCGGAGAAGTTCCGCTGGCATTCGCCCTGGCCGCCGGATCATTCCGCGACGGCACCCGGGTGGCGGCCACCGCACCGGACCTGGTGCGGGCCATGTGCGAGGCCAACGCCGACCAGCTGCTGCCCGCGCTGGAACACGGCATCGAACTGCTGACGCGAGCCAAGGAGACACTGGCGGACACGGGTTCGGTGGCCGATCTGGTCGAGACCGGGCATGCCGCGCGGATGCGCTACGACAGCTTCAGCCGCCCCGAGATCATCACCACGGTGGTCGGCACCGACAACTGGCGGGCCGAGCTGGCCGCCGCCGGACGAGCCGGCGGGGTGATCAGATCCGCTCTGCCAGTCCTGGGTAATCAAGGATGAAGCCGTCGGGATCAACCGTGATGGTGGTGTCGGCGACGGGCGAGCGCAGTTTCACCGCGGCTCCGGGCCCCGGGCTGCTGTAGCTGATGTTCGCGGTCTCCACCGACAGGTCCGGCAACCGCACGTAGACCACCGGCAGCGTCACCGACTCCGCGCGTTGGTGCAGGCCCGTCCGCCGGATCGGCAGCGCGTTGAAGAACGGGCTGAACACGAGATCCACATCGAGCGCACCGCCGAAGTCCGAGCGCTTGGTCTGGGTGTGATCCTGCACCAGCCACATGTTCTCCTCATCGCGGGCGATGGAGAGCTGGCGTTCCCGCTCGGCCAGCGTGACAGTCAGAGACAACCGCTTGGTGGCGCCGGTCTCGTCGGTGACCAGGTCATAGGAGGCCGAGAAGGCCGGGTGGGAATCGGTGGAAGCCGCCACGATCCGGCCATAGGCCTTGATCCTGTTGCCCGACAGCTGAACCCGAGCGGATTCCATCCGGGGTTCGTCGTGCGCCCGCCAGGTCAACACTGCTGGCCAGGCACGATCCTTCTCGTCGCTCACCCGTCTACCGTATGCGACGACGCGCGGCCTTCGTAGCCGAGTCCGGAACTCCCCGCCGGACGCGACTCGAGCGCCACCTCGTCGCCGAGCAACGGCTGCGGAATCCGTCGTCGACCTCCCAAGCGGCCACTACCGGGTACCGAGAGCCACACCGCGAACGCCAGCGCGGCATCGAGAATCAAGGCCAGCGCCGTCACCATCAGCGCACCCACCAGCGCGATGTGGAACTGCCGCACCTTGATGCCGTCGATCAGATACCGGCCCAACCCGCCGAGACTCGCGTAGGCCGCCACCGTCGCGGTCGCCACGATCTGCAGCGTCGCGGTTCGCAGACCGCCGACGATCAACGGCAGCGCGTTGGGCACCTCGACCCCGAACAGCACCCGCCGCTCCGTCATGCCCATCGATCTGGCTGCGTCCACCACGGCGGGATCGACGTTCGCGATCCCGGCGTAGGTGCCGGCCAGCAACGGAGGAATGCCCAGCAGCATCAGGGCCACCGTCGGCGGCACCAAGCCGAGCCCCCACAACAACACCCCGAGCAGCAGCACGCCGAGCGTGGGCAGGGCGCGCAACGCGTTGACCCCGGTGACGACCAGGAAGGTGCCGCGCCCGGTGTGCCCGATGAGCAGGCCGACCGGGATCGCGATCACCACCGAAGCCGCCACCGCGACGACGGTGTACTGCAGGTGTTCGACGATGCGGGCAGTCAACCCTGCGGGCCCGGCCCAGTTGGCGGCGGTGAAGATGAAGTCGAGTGCCTGTTGCAGGAAGTTCATGCTGCCGCCTTGGCGCGCGTGGCCCGCGGCGTTCGAGGCGTGCGATTCCACGGCGTGATGGCCTTGCCGGCCAACATGATCAGGGTGTCGATGACGACGGCCAGCACGAAGATCGCGATGATCCCCGCGATGATCTGGTCACTCTTGTTGGACTGATAGCCCTCGGTGAACCAGGTGCCGAGGCCGCCGATGCCGATCACCGAACCCACCGACACCATCGAGATGTTGGTGACGGCCACCACCCGCAGCCCGGCGATCAGGACTGGGATGGCCAGCGGAAGTTCCACCTTGAGCATCCGCACCCACGGCCGGTAGCCGATCGCCGTTGCCGCGTCACGCACCTGATCGTCCACCGCGTCGAGCGCCTCCGGCACCGCCCGCACCAACAGCGCCGTGGTGTAAAGCGTCAGCGCCACAATGACATTGGCCTCATCCAGGATGCGGGTCGGGATGACCAGCGGCAGCACCACGAACAACGCCAGCGACGGGATGGTGAAGATGATGCTCGCGGTCAGGGTGGTCAGCCGCCGCAGCGCCGTGGTGCGTTGAACCGCCGCGCCCAACGGCACCGCGATCAGCAGCCCGAGCACGATCGGCACCAGTGACAACCGCAGGTGCACGATGGTCAACACCCACAGGTCGTCGAGATGGTTCAGTAGATACCGCACGGCTACCCCAGCTCCGGGACGCGGCGCTGCTCCTTGAGTGCCTCGAGCACGTCGTCGGCGCGCACACCTCCGACGAGCCGGCCTTCCTCGTCGACCGCGACACCGAGACCGCTCGGTGACGACAGCGCCGAGTCCAGCGCCTGCCGCAGCGTGCCGTCGGGTGGAAAGAAAGACCCGCCGCCGATGGTGCTGTCGTAGAGCGCGTTGCCCTTGCGATGCACCTCGACGCCCTCGGCGTTGATCCACGCGAACGGCGCGCCTGATTTGATGACAAGCCGCCACTGGCCCGGACTCAGGTCGAGCGCGTCGATATCGTCCTCGTCGACGTGTTCGATCTCGTGCAATGGCAGTCCGCTCGCGTGAAAGAACTGCAGTCCGCGGTAACCACGGTCGGCACCGACGAACGCCGATACCAGTTCGTTGGCCGGATTCGACAGCACAAAGGCAGGATCGGCGTATTGCAGTAGCGCCCCGCCGCGGCCGAACACCGCGACCTTGTCCCCGAGCTTGACCGCCTCGTCGATGTCGTGCGTGACGAACACGATCGTCTTGCGCAATTCGCTTTGCAATCGCAGGATTTCGGCCTGCAGGTCCTCGCGGACCACCGGGTCCACCGCACTGAACGGCTCGTCCATCAACAGGATCGGCGGGTCGGCGGCCAACGCGCGGGCCACCCCGACCCGCTGCTGCTGCCCGCCGGACAGTTGTGCCGGATACCGGTCGGCAAGTTTCGGGTCGAGCCCCACCCGTTCCATCACGCCGATCGCGGCCTTGCGGGCCTTGCGCCGGGATTCGCCCCGCAGCACGGGCACGGTCGCGACGTTGTCGACCACCCGCAGATGCGGCATCAGGCCGGCGCTCTGGATGACGTAGCCGATGCCGAGACGCAGCTTGACCGGATCGACCGTGCTGATGTCGTCCCCGTTGACGGTGATGGTGCCCGAGGTGGGGTCGATCATCCGATTGATCATCCGCATCGAGGTGGTCTTACCGCAGCCCGACGGACCGACGAACACCGTCAGCGTGCCTTGCGGCACTTCCAGATTGAGATTGTCGACGGCGACCGTGCCGTCCGGGTACTGCTTGGTGACGTTCTCGAAGGTGATCACTCGGGCCCTCTGTTCTTCGCGCCAGCGCTCATCACTTGGTCACCGGTTTGTCGAATCCGTTGTCCCTGATCCACTTTTCCGCCGCCTCGTCCGGGTCGACGCCGGCATTGCCCTCGACCGCGGTGTTCAACTCGATCAGGGCCTCGGTGGTGAGCTTGGCCGACACCGCGTCGAGCACGGTCTTGAGTTCATTCGACATCTTCTGCGAGGCCACCAGTGGAACGACATTGGCGGCCAGGAAGACGTTCTCGGGATCCCCCAGAGGCACCAGGTGGTACTGCTCGATCGCCGGTGAAGTGCTGAAGATGTTGGCGGCGGTGACGGCCCCGCTGTTGAGAGCTTGAACGGTGGCCGGACCGCCACCGTCACTGATCGCGACGAAATTGACGGGCGCGATGTCCAGCCCATACCGGGACTTCAGGCCGACCAGTCCGGTCTGACGGGTTTGAAACTCCGATGGTGCACCGACTTTCACCTCAGGCGAATGCGCAGCCAGATCGGCGACGGTCTTCAGGTTCCAACGCTGGGCGGTCTCGGCGGTGACCGCGAGGGTGTCCTTGTCTTCAGCCGGTGACGGATACAGGATCGACAGGTCGCCCGGCAACGCCTTGAACAGCGCGATCAGCACCTGGTCCGGAGTGGTGGCAGTAGCCTGGGCATCGAAGTACTGCAGGAGATTCCCGGTGTACTCGGGGATCAGATCGATCGAGTGGTCCTGCACCGCAGGCACATACGTCTCGCGGCTACCGATACCGAACTGCCGGCGGATCTGAAAGTCATTGGCCTCCAGAGCCTGGGCATAGATCTCGGCGATGATCTTGGACTCCGGGAAGTCGGCCGACCCGACGGTGATCGACTTCAGGTCACCCGAGATCGGCCCGCCGCCCAACGGATTGGCACTGCCACAACCGGACAAAAAGAAGGCAAGCAGTATTGCCAGAGTCGCCAGGGTTTTGCGGTGCATCCGCGTCCTTTCGGCGGTTCAGCCTTTCTCCAGACCCTAACGGCACACCCGACATGCCGCCGCGCTTTACCTCAGGGTGTTTGCTTTGACGCCGCGACGGGCAAAGATGTCAGTATGACCAGCGATCCGTCTGCATCGCCCGATCTGCCTGAGCCGACGCCGAATGTTCCGGTGACACCGGCTCCTGACCCAGGCAAAGTCCCCGATGCCGGCAAGCCCCCCGCCAAGTCAGGTAAGGCCGCCGAGCCCAAACTGACCCGCGCCGGGGCCCTGTGGTCAGCATTGATCCTGGGTTTCCTGGTGCTCATCGTGCTGCTGATCTTCATCGCGCAGAACACCGAGCCGGTCCCGATGACGTTCCTGGCCTGGCACTGGTCGTTGCCGACAGGCGTGGCCATCCTGGGCGCTGCGGTGGCAGGCGGATTGCTGACCGTCGCCGCCGGATCGGCGCGAATCTTCCAGTTGCGCCGCACGGCCAAGAAGAACTTCAAGGCCGCGCAGCGCGACTGACTCGTCATCCGATGGCGCGTAAGCCCGAGGCGATCGCCGGGGCCACCGCCTCGCCGACACTCGAACCGCCGGGCGCCTCAGAGCCTTGGCGTGCACGGAAGTCGATACCCGCGGCGATGATCGCTGCCTTGAAGTACGCCAGCGCCATGTAGAAGTCCCAGTGCGCCAGGTCCTGGCCGGACTGCACCGAGTAGCGGTTGGCCAACTCGTCGGCCGACGGCATCTGCGGTGAACTCCACGCCGCTTCCATGCTCAGGATCAGGTTGAACATCGGGTCGCGGTACACGCACATCAGCGCGGCGTCGCTCAGCGGGTCGCCCAGCGTGGAGAGCTCCCAGTCGAGCACCGCGAGGACCTTCGTCGGATCCTGCGCGTCCAGGATCGTGTTGTCGATGCGGTAGTCACCGTGCACGATCGAGTTGCGGCTCTGGGCCGGAACCGAATCCGCCAGGGCCTGATGCAGGCGCTTGACGTCGTCGTCGCGGGGGTCGTCGGGCAGCCGGACCAGGTCCCACTGCGAACCCCAGCGACGTACCTGCCGTTCCAGGTAGCCGGCGGGCTTGCCGAAATCGCCGAGACCGACGGCCTCGGGATCCACCGCGTGCAGGTCGGCCAACACGCGGATCAGGGCGTCGACGCTGTCGCTGATCACGGTCTCGTCACCCAGCTCGGCAAGCTCAGATGCGCTGCGGACCACCCTGCCGGCCACGTTCTCGACCATCTGGAACGGAGCACCCAACACGGAGTCGTCGTTGCTCATCGTCACTGCCCGGGCGACCGGTACCGCGGTGCCGGCCAGCCCCGCCACCACCTTGTACTCGCGGGCCATGTCATGTGCGGACGGGGTCAGACCGTGCAGCGGCGGACGGCGCAGCACCCAGGCGGACTCGTCGTCGCACACCCGGAACGTCAGGTTGGAACGGCCACCGGCGATCAGTTCGGCGCGGAGTTCACCGCTGCGGGCGATGCCCTCCGAGCGCAGATGCCGGTCCAGGGCGCTGAGGTCGAGACCCTCCAGATTCGTCACCGTCACTGTTTACCACCGGACATTTCGAGGCAGCAGGTCCCATACGTGTTCGGTCCCGTTGACCGAGGCGACGGCCAGCTTGCCCGAGCGCGACGACAGCAGCCGGGTGACCGAGGCGTAGTCGACGTGGAATGACAGCAGCCGCTGGGTCTGCAGGATCTGGTGCAGCAGCACGTTGATCACCCCACCGTGGCTGAACACCGCGACGGTGCCGTCATGGTCACCGGCCTCCACCAGGTCCTCGACCGCGGCGCCGATCCTGGCCATGAACGCGTTCTCGTCCACGCTGCTGGGCAGGTGACCGTTCACCAACCGCGCCAGCTCCTCGGGGTTCTCCTTCGCGATCTCCTCGATCGGCACATAGTGCGACATGTCGCGGTCGTACTCGGCGAGCCGCTCGTCGACCTCGACCTGCAGGCCCAGCTCCTTGGCGACCGGTCCCGCAGTCTGGATCGCACGCCGCTGCGGGCTGCTGACGAGCCGGCTGACGGGAAAGCGAGCCAGGGCGGCGGGCAGCCGCTGCGCCTGGGCGATGCCTTCTTCGGACAGGTCGGGATCGGACCCTTGACCGGGCTCGCTGCGCAGCGGTAAAGCATGTCGGACCAGAAGCAGTTGCACCGTGTCACCATAGGGCCGCGGTGTAAGCCGGCCGGAGAGGGTCATCACATGGGATATGCCGACGAGTTGTTCGACCTCACCGACCGGGTGGTCCTGGTCACCGGCGGCAGCCGCGGGCTGGGCCGCGAGATCGCGATGGGAGCCGCGCGGTGCGGCGCCGACGTGGTGATCGCCAGCCGCAACCTGGACTCATGTGTGACCACCGCGGAGGAGATCAGCGCGGCCACCGGTCGCGCTGCCCTGCCCTATCAGGTGCACGTGGGCCGGTGGGACCAGCTCGACGGTCTGGTGGACGCGGTGTATGAGCGGTTCGGCAAGGTCGACGTGTTGGTCAACAACGCCGGCATGTCACCGCTGTACGAGTCGCTGGGCTCGGTCAGCGAGAAACTCTTCGACTCGGTGTTCAACCTGAATCTCAAAGGGCCATTCCGGCTTTCGGCCCTGCTCGGTGAACGCATGGTTGCCGACGGCGGCGGCACGATCATCAACGTCAGCTCATCCGGCTCGCTACGGCCCGACCAGTACATGCTCCCCTACGCCGCGGCCAAGGCCGGGCTCAACGCCATGACCGAAGGGCTGGCCAAGGCGTTCGGTCCGACCGTGCGGGTCAACACCCTGATGGCCGGGCCGTTCCTCACCGATGTCAGCAAGGCCTGGGACATGGCCGGCGAGCCGTTCGCCCACCTCGCCCTGCAGCGGGCCGGCAACCCTCCCGAGATCGTCGGGGCTGCACTGTTTCTGATGTCTGATGCGTCCAGCTTCACCACGGGATCGATCCTGCGGGTAGACGGCGGCCTGCCCTGAGCAGGGCGCGGTAATGTAGCCCGGGTAGCAAACTTGTCATGACACCCTGACCGGAAGGGATGCGGATGGCGGGGCCCGTTTCGCGCCACGAGCACGTCGCCTCAGAACTGCGTCAGCGCATCAGGCGTCGCGACTACGCCATCGGAGCGCCACTGCCCACCGAGAGTGCGTTGTGCGCCGAGTTCGACGTGTCGCGCGGCCCGGTGCGCCAGGCTCTCGCGACGTTGAAGAACGAGGGCCTGATCCGGGTCTCGCGCGGCAAGCCGGCGGTGGTCCGCAGTCATGACGCCACCCAGACGCTGGACACGTTCACACCGTTCACCCAGTGGGCCGAGCGTGCCGGGCGCGTCGCGGGCAACCGCACGATCGAGGTGGCGCGCCGCCGTGCCTCCGAAACCGCCATCGAGGCATTGGGTTTGACGGCCGACGACTTCGTGGTCGAGGTGTTGCGTGTCCGCCTGCTCGACGGCGAACCGGCGATGATCGAGCGCAGCACCTTCATCGAATCCGTGGGTTCCCTGCTGTTCGAGTTCGATACCGACTCCGGGTCGATGACCGACTATCTGGCCAGCCGTGGCGTGTACTTCGACTCGATGGAACACGTGCTCGACGCGGTCGCCGCCGGACCGGACGACGCCGCGAATCTCGGGATCGCGCCGGGCAGTCCGTTGTTGCGGGAGCGACGAGTCTCGCGGGACCAGCACGGCGTCGTCTTCGAGTGTGCCGACGACCGCTACCGGCCCGACGTCGTCACGTTCAGCATCGTCAACGCCCGCACCAAGTTTTCCTCCGCCGAACAGACGTGAACGCACCCCAAACCGGGTGAGTTGGGGTGCGTTCACGTCTGCTCGCGGGAATCAGTCCGCGGCGGGCATCCGATTCCAGTGCGGGATGAGCAGCAACGCGGACAGCAGTGCGGCGCCGGCGAATCCGTAGAACAGCGTCGAGGTGCTCAGGTAACCGGGCAGCAGCCCGCCAAGGATCGCGCCGACCGAACCGCAACAGTTGATGAACCCGGCCGCGGTGCCGGCGTGCTTGGAAGTGCCGAAGTCGACCGCGGCGACACAGGAGATCATCGCGTCGGCGCCGTACACGCTCAGGCCGATCAGCCCGAGCACCACCACCATGACCCAGGCACTGCCGGTCGCGGTCAGCGGACCGAACAGCGCGAGCACCGCCACCAGGATCCCTAGACTGATCACACAGGCGGGCACGCGTCGCGCACTGAACACGCGGTCGGAGATCCGGCCGAGCAGGATCGGGGCGATCACGCCCGCCACACCGAACGCCACCGGGATGGTCACGGCCTGGAATTTGTCACCGTCGACCAGACGCTCCGCGACGATCACCGGCCCCCACAGCAGGATCGCGTAGCGGGCGGGCTTGAGCAGGAAGTACGACGCGCCAAGGGTTCTCACCATGCTGTCACTCAGCACCACCTTCAGCGACTCCCGCCACGACGGGGTCGGTTCGGCGACCGCCTCGGCCTCGGGCGTCTCGTCGAGTTCGACGCCCTCCCGGGCATCCTGGGCAGCGCGGTACTCCTCGATCGGCGGCAACCCGACATCCTGCGGCCGGTTGCGCTGGAACAGCAGCACGAGCACGAACACCCCGACCACGATGGCCGCCCCGGTGAAGAACGCCGCCCGCCAGGTGCCGAACACGTCGTAGGCGGCCCAACCCAGAATCGGTGCGGCCACCAGGCCGCCGAATGCGTAATTGGTGCTCCACAATCCGAGAACCCGACCCCGTTCTCCGATCGAGAAGAACTGGGCCATGTTGCTCAGCGTCGGGGACCAGCCGGTGGACTGGGCCAGGCCCTGCACGATCATCAGCGGCAGCAGGAACACCAGCGCGGGCAACAGCCCCATGAAGACGGTGGCGATCGCCGATATCGCGAGACCGCCGAGAATGACCACCCGCGGGCCGAAGCGGTCGGAAACCTGCCCCCAGACGAACTGCCCGGCCGCATACGCCGCGAGGTAGGCGGCATCGAGGTTGGCCAGGGTGCTCTTGGTCAGGTGCGTGCTCAGGATCGGGTCTTCGAGGATGCCGAGCTTGGCGACAGAAAAGGCCTGCCGGGTGAAATAGAAACCGGCGTAGGCGATCCAGGTGACGGCGAAGATCTGGAACCGCCAGCGCTTGTAGCGCGGAACGATCGTGGTAGGAGCGGGAATCGCGGTTTGGGTCATGAGATTGCACCTCTGGTGGGCGTGCTGCAGGCAGGCGGTGTGCTGACGGGCCGGGGCAGATTGCCGAGCGAGTGTGGCCGAACGTCAAAGGCAGGTTTCTCTTGCGAGAACGGTGCAGAGGGGGCGCGGCGGTCGGGAGGCGCGGCCTGCGACCGACCGCCGCGGGGGCGGTGGAGGGTGGCGGACTACCGGAGGGCTGCCACCAGAGCGGGGAGATCGGCGACGCTGTCGAGGATGTGGGTGGCGCCGGCCTCGGACAGCTGAGCCCGGTTGTGGGCTCCGGTCAGCACGCCGATCGAGGCTCGCGCGCCGGCACGCAGCCCACTGATGACGTCCGAGGAGGAGTCGCCCAGCACGATCATCGAACGCACCGAATCGGTTTCGGTCTGCATCAGCGCGGTCAGCGGCATGTCCGGGTACGGCCGGCCGCGGACGCCCGGGGACGGACACAGCACCACGTCGGCCAAGTTGTGCCAGCCCAGGGCATTGATGATGGCCGACTGGGTCTCATGGGCGAACCCGGTGGTCAGCGCGGTCTTGATACCACTGGACCGCAAAGATGTAATGACATCTTCAGCGCCGGGGATCGGGCTGCAGTTACCCTCGGAGACCAGCTGGGCATAGCAGCGTTCGAACTCCTTGTTGGCGGCCTGCGCCTGTTCCTCGTTGCCCTTGGCCAGGTGCCGGAAGACCACGATCTTGGACTGGCCCATGGTGTCGGAGACGTAGCGCAGCATCTCCTCACGGTCGGCGTCGGTCTTCGACAGACCCGCATGACTGTCGGCGGCCAGGAACGACTGCTGAACCAGCCCGCTGTCCTCGACGGTGGTGCCGGCCATGTCGAAGACGACGAGGCTGATCGGATCAGTTGCTTTGGTACCCATTGGTTTATCCCTTCGGTTTGGATCGTTCAGACGGTGGCGGCGAGTCGGTCCAGCGCGTTGCCGACGCCGGCGTGGGCGAGGCCCATGCTGGTGGTCATGCCGATACCGGTGGTGACGGTGACGACGTGGGTGCCCTCGATGGGCTGCTCGACCAGGAACTCCTGCCCGGGCGCCGAGGTGTAGACGCCCTGCCAGCGCTCGGTCACCTCGATGTCATTGACGCCGAACAGTTTCCGGGCCTCGTCGAGAAGGACGGCAAATCCCTCTTCGGACTGGAACGGCGGCGCGGAGATGTCGCGGTAGTGGGTGTCGCCGATCAGCAGCGAGCCGTCGGGCTGCGGGGTGTACATCTGGTGCAGGTCGATCGCGACGTAATCGGGGTGTTCGGCGCGCAACCTGTCGGCCACCGCTTCGGTACTCGGCAGTCCCTCGAATCCCGAATATCTAAGCAGCGACCAACCGGTGAACAGCGGCGCGGGCAGGGCGAAGGCCAGCGGCAACCGGGCCCGCAGCATGTGCAGCCGGCACCGCAGCAGACCGTCGCGTTCGGCCAGCGCCGGGAAGAGCCGGTCGACGTCGTAGTTGACCGTGACGAATGTCGTACCCGCGCGCAGCGGTCCGCGCGAAGTGTGCACCACCCCCGGCTCGAACCCGGAAGCCGCGGTACGCCAATGGAAGTCGACACCTTCACTGGCGAGCCACCGTGCGATCGACGGTGCGGCCGTACGCGGATCGACCTGCAGGTCGTTCGGCAGGTACATGCCGCCGGTGACATCGGTCGGCACCACCGGGATCTTCTCGAGGAGCAGCTCGCGGCTCAGTAGGCGCACCTCGCCGTCCTCGCGGGTGGTGGCGAACTCATCCATCACCGCGAGCTCGTCGTCGTGGCGGGCGACGCAGAACGTACCCGACTCGGCCGACCAGAACCCCGCCTTGCGGGACAGGTCGAGCCAGTGTTGCCGGCCGTTGCGGGCGTAGTCCCGCGCGACGCCGGACTGCGCGGTGATGCAGGCGTGGCCGAAGTTCTGGACCGACGCGCCGACGACACCGTCGGCGTGATCGACCACGGCGACGCTCAGTCCCCGCTGATGCGCGTGATAGGCGTGCGCCAGGCCGACGATGCCTGCACCCGCGACCACGACGTCGTAGCTGTGTTTTCCCATGCGGACACTGTGGTCCACATCACCACAACTTGTCAATACAAGTTACGAGTTTTTACCTCGTGTCTATATATGTAAAGTTCTGTTCACCTCACGGCGTGACGATGTTGAAGTCCGGGTCGGGTCGGTCCAGAGCGGCCAACAGCGACGGCAGGGCGTCGGTGTCACCAGTGACCTCGAGGCCCGGTGACGTGGCGTCGCCCGTAGCGAAGGCCAGCAGTCGCAGCTTGTTCGCCAGCTTCACGGTGGTCAGCGCACTCGCCGCGTCGGCGTCGGCCTTGCGGTAGACCAGCACCCCGTTGCGGACCGTCACGCGGTAGTTCGTCGCTGTGTCGAGGAACGTCACGTCGACGGCCAGGTCGAGATCCCAGGCCCGCGGCCCGTTGAGGCTGATGGCGAGGACGTCGAACATCTGCTCGGGACTCAACTGGGCCAGCATCGTCGGCGCGGTGACCTGCCCGACCGTACCGAACTTGCCCTCACGCAACTCAAGAGCGCCAGAGAGGAAGTAGTTGCGCCACGTGGCGTTCTCCGAACCGTAGGCGAGCTGTTCCAGCGTGTCCGCATAGAGCGCGCGGGCCGCGGCGTGCTCGGCATCGGTGAACATCACATGGTCCAGAAGTGTTGCCGCCCAGCGGTAATCACCTTCATCGAAGGCCTTGCCGGCCAGCTCGACAACCCGGTCAGGGCCGCCAATCGCGTCGACGTAGCGCGGTGACAGCGCTTCGGGCGGGTGTGGCCACAGGCGGGCCGGGTTGCCGTCGAACCAACCCATGTAGCGCTGGTAGATCGCCTTGACGTTGTGATTGACCGAGCCGTAGTAACCGCGGGCATGCCAGGCCCTCTCCAGCGCGGGCGGCAACTGGAACTGCTCGGCGATCTCGATGCCGGTGTAGCCCTGGTTGAGCTGGCGCAACGTCTGATCGTGCAGGTACGCGTACAGATCCCGTTGCAGCGAAAGGAATTCCACGATCCGTTCCCGGCCCCATGTCGGCCAGTGGTGCGAGGCGAACACGACGTCGGCCCGGTCGGCGAAGGTGTCGATGGCCTCGGTGAGATACCCGGCCCAGCCGTGCGGATCACGTACCAGAGCACCGCGCAGGGTCAGCAGATTGTGGAGATTGTGGGTGGCGTTCTCGGCCATGCACAACGCGCGGAACTTCGGGAAGTAGAAGTGCATCTCGGCGGGCGCCTCGGTCCCGGGCGCCATCTGGAACTCGATCTCGACGCCATCGATGGTGTGGGTCTCACCGGTGCGGCAGATGTCGATGGTGGGGACGATCATCGCGACCTCGCCAGTGGACGTGCTCTGGCCGAGCCCGCACCCGACCTGGCCTTGCGGCCCGCGGTCCAGCCGCCCGCCGTATTGGTAGGTGGCGCGACGGGTCATCGCGGTGCCGACGTAGACGTTCTCCTGCACCGCGTGTTCGACGAATCCCTCGGGCGCCAGCACCGCCACCTTGCCCGCGTCGACGTCGGCCTGGTTGGTGACGCCGAGGACTCCGCCGAAGTGGTCGCCGTGGCTGTGGGTGTAGATGACCGCGACCACGGTCCGGTCCCCGCGATGCTCGCGGTACAGCTTGAACGCGGCCGCGGCCACCTCGGTGGAGATCAACGGGTCGATGACGATGACGCCGGTATCGCCCTCGATGAAGCTGATGTTCGAGATGTCCAACCCGCGCACCTGATAGATGCCCTCGACCACCTCATAGAGGCCCTGCTTGGCGCACAGTTGCGACTGGCGCCAGAGGCTCGGATGCACCGACGGCGGCGCCTCACCTTCGAGGAAGGCATAGACGTCGTTGTCCCACACCACAGTTCCGTCCGCCGCTCGCACCACACACGGGTCGAGCGCGGCAATGAAACCGCGGTCGGTGTCGTCGAAATCGCGCGTGTCCTCGAAAGGCAGGCTCGCCAGGTGCTCGCGGTGGGCGGCCTCGATGACGGCGGCCGGTGGCTTCTGCTCCATACCGACGAGCCTGCCACTTCAGCGTGACGGCACGGCCACGCTTGCCGGAATGATCCGACTGATTTCATCCTCCCCGTGCCCGGCGTCGACCACGGCGTCCACGTAGCCCCGGAAGGCTTCCAGCGCGCCTGCGTCCAGACCCGCCGCCTGCGACGCAGCGATCAGGTGCCGCACCGAGGCGGCCACCGAGGACACCGAGGCGCCGGCGTCGCTGTGACGGTCGTCCTCGACGCGTTCGGCGATCTCGCCGAAGATCGGCGGCAGGATCGCGGCGATGTTGTTCGCGTGCGGCAGCAGCTCGGTGGGTGGGATGCCATGCGCACCCGCCATCGCGAGGGCATGCACGAACCCGCTGACCGAGGTCCAGAACACATCGAGCAGGGCCATGTCGAAGGCCGCGGCCCGACCCACATCTGCGCCGACCCAGCTGACCGTCGCCAACGCCTCGAGCACTTCCCGGTGGGCGTCGAACACGTCGCGCGGCCCGGCGAGAAGAATACTCGCGCTGCGGGTTCCGATGGTGTCGGTCGGCGTCATGATGGCCCCGTCCAGATAACGTCCGCCGCGTGCGGTCACCAGGTCCGCGGTGTGCTGCGCCGAATCCGGGATATCCGAGGACAATCCGATGACCACCCGGCCCGCGAGTGCGTCGCCCGCCGCGGTCAGCACCGCGTCTGCGGCCGACTGATCGACGACGTTGACCAGGACGAGGTCGCCGGCCGCGGCCGCCAGCGCGGGTGTGTCGGCCCACAGCGCGCCGCGGGCACGGAGCGCGTCGGCCTTGGCCGCTGTCCGATTCCACACGGTAGTGCGGTGTTTCGCAGCCACCAGCGCGCTCGCGAGCGCCTGGCCCATCGGTCCGAGACCGAGCACGGTGACGGTGGTGGTCATGCGGCCGCCCCGTTCTTGATGCTCTCGACGATGCGGGCGAAGCCGTCGTTGCCGTGGCCGGCGTCGATCTGCCGGTGGATCAGCCGTTGCACCATGTCGACGACTTCGGTACTGATCCCCTGGTCCCGGCTGGCGTTGACGATGTCACTGAGATCGGAGAAGTGCAGACTCTGCTGGCCGGGTACCGAGTAGTCGCCACCGTCGATCACGGTCGCGTACCCGGCGATCGCGGGCATCAGGGCCGGCAGCCACGCGGCCGTGCGGGCGGCGAACTCCTTCGCAGGCACTCCGGCCGCTCCCACCATGGCGGCTCCGTGTGCGAAACCCGCGAACATCACGTACATGGCCGACAGCAGCGCCATGTCATACAGCGACGCCAGGCCCGCATCGTCCCCGAAGTACTCAGTGCTGCCCCACAGTTCGAAGAGCTCGCGATGGTCTTCGAACAAGGCGGCCGAGCCGCTGTAGAGGATCGCCGACTGCGGCGTCGCGATCATCTCCGGCGTCGCCATGATGCCGCCGTCCAGATAGTCGGCACCGTGGGAAGCAACCCAGCGAGCCAATTCGCGCGCACCATTTGGTGATGTGGTGGTCAGGTTCACCACACGGCGGCCGGCCAGCAGGTCCGCGACGGACTCGAGAACCTCACGCACCGAAGCCTGGTCGAACAGGCAGACCACGATCACGTCCGCGTCGAGCGCCGCCGCCGGATCTGCCGCAGCGGTGGCTCCTGCCTCGACGAGTGCGGCGGTCCGTGCAGCGGTCCGGTTCCAGACGACGGTGGGGTGGCCCGCCTTCACGGCGGTGTCTGCCAGGGCTGAACCCATCTCACCGAGACCGAGAAAACTGATCGTATGGCGTGTGGTTGTCATGCCACCATCGTTGGAGAGACACTGACCACCCGACAAGTACCCACTTAAAAGTGGGATACTTACTTTTTCGAAACTATTGGCCCTGAGCAGGGAGAATATCCGATGGCCCAACTGGGCAAGTACACCTGCGGACTCGATGCGGCATTCGCCGTGGTGGATGGCAAATGGAAACCGCTGATCCTCTGGGAGCTGCAGGAAGGCCCGAAACGATTCAACGCACTGCACCGAAGCCTGCCCGGGGTGTCCCAGAAGATGCTGACCCAGCACCTCAAGGAACTCCAGCGGCACGGCGTCGTACATCGGGAGAGCTATCACGAGGTTCCGCCGCGGGTGGAGTACTCCATGACGCCCGCGGGCCGGGAGCTACTCGAATCCCTTGAACCACTCGGAGATTGGGCCACCAAACACATAGAGCTGATCTGCGCGGGAGAGGCGAGCTAGCCCAGCCGTTACGTCAAGGCCTATCCAGCGTGTGCAGGCTGACGTCCGACAACACGCCCGAGGCGATACGAGCCGTCATGTACGTGCAGTACGGCTGGCGACGCCGGTCCGTCGGCGATCCCGGATTCAACAGGCGCAGACCGGTTTTCGCGGTGGTATCCCAGGGGATGTGACTGTGGCCGAACACCAGGACGTCGGTACCGGGATAGTCGCGGGCCATCCGGGCCTCCCGACCTGTGGCCGCACCGGTCTCGTGCACCACGGTGAATCGCAGACCGTCGAGCGTCACGTCGGCACGCTCGGGTAGTCGCCTGCGCAACTCGGCCCCGTCGTTGTTGCCCCAGCAGCCGATCAGGTGCGCCGCGCGTGAACTGAGCGCGTCGAGCAGTGCGGGGTCGACCCAATCACCGGCGTGGACAACGACATCCGCCTGGTCCACCTCCTCCCACACCTGAGCCGGCAGATCCTTGGCGCGCTTGGGGACATGGGTATCGGCGATCAGCAGCAGCCGCATGCCAGCCGAGCCTACGTGACCGATGCCGGTGAGCACGGGATCTCGTACCGCTTACACTCCGACCATGGATCTACTACGCAACGTAGTTGTTTATGCGCATCTCATCGGTTTCGCAGTCATGGTCGGCGCCTGGATCGCCGAGGCCGCAGCCCGACGCTTCCTGATCACCCCGGTGATGACCTACGGCATGGTGCTGTCGCTCGTCACCGGCATGGCACTGGCCGCGCCCTGGCCCGCCGGCATCGTGCTGAACTACCCCAAGATCGGCACCAAGCTGGTCATCCTGGTGGCGCTCGGTGCGGTGTTGGGCATCGGCACGGCACGGCAGCGTCGAGCGGGCGGCCAACCGGTCATGGCACTCTTCATCGCCGCGGGCGTGTTGCCCCTGCTCGCGTCGGCGATCGCGGTGCTCTGGAACTGAGGCCCCGGCCTCGAACCTGAGCTGAACCTGAGACGTTCCCGTAAAGTTAACTGGCAAACAACTTTTGTCGGCAGGTACGGGAACGATGGGTCACAGACACGCCATGGCAACCGCCAAGGTCATGCGCACGGCGGCATTCACCGGATGCGCTTCACCACACGGTGACATCCGGGTGCGCGCGCGCACGCGTCCCGCAGAATCGGCGCGTCAGACCCACCACGGCGCGTTCGAGCAGCCGCGGAAGCGCCGCTACATCGGGCAGCTGAAGAGCTCGACATCCACGGTGACCGGCCGGCCACCGTGGATGAACGATCGCGTCACCGTGCTGCGCGGGTTCCTCGCAGAGTTGCACGGGCTGCATCTGCCGCCCGAACTCGCCCGGGTCCAGGTGGCCGGCCACATCGAACTACTGGTCTCCGTGCTGCGGCTGGACCGCCAGAGCGCGCGTCAGTTCGTCACCGACGACGTTCTGCGCGAGATGGCGGTCGACATCGCCACCGCCGTCGCTTCCGACTGAGGCTTCGCCCCTGTAGTCGCCGAGATCGACGCCAGGGTCGCTGTCTCGCAAGAAGCACAGCCCTGGTGTAGATCTCGACGAAACAAAGCGAGGCGCGGTCCGCAGACCACGCCTCGCTTTTTCAGAGTGCGCCCGAAGGGATTCGAACCCCTAACCTTCTGATCCGTAGTCAGATGCTCTATCCGTTGAGCTACGGGCGCCTAGCGTTATTCAGTTGTGCGGTTGACAAGTCAACCGTGGCGGAGGCGAGAGGATTTGAACCTCCGGTCCCCTGTAAGGGGGACAACTCATTAGCAGTGAGTCCCATTCGGCCGCTCTGGCACGCCTCCTTCGAACTTCTGTGAGGGTACCGGACTCCGTCCTGTCGCCCGAAACCGCCGAGGGCACACAGTACACAGCCTCCCCTATTCTGGCCAAGTGAGTATCCGTTTGCGCCCCGAAATGGCCGACCTCCCGGCGTACGCACCAGGCAAAACAGTTCCAGGCGCAATCAAGATCGCGAGCAACGAAACCGTGCATCCGCCGCTTCCCAGCGTGCGCGAGGCGATCGTGCGAGCCACCGAGAACATCAACCGCTACCCCGACAACGGGTACCTTGACCTGCGCGAACATCTGGCCAAGCACGTGGGTTTCGCGCCAGAGAACATCGCCGTCGGCTGCGGTTCGGTGAGCCTGTGCCAGCAGTTGATACAAATCACATCCGCTCCCGGCGACGAAGTCGTGTACGGATGGCGCAGTTTCGAGATCTATCCGCTGCAGATCCGCACCGCCGGCGCGACGGGCGTGCCGGTGCCGTTGCGTGACGAGACTCACGATCTCGACGCCATGCTCGCGGCGGTCACCGACCGCACCCGGCTGATCTTCGTCTGCAATCCGAACAACCCGACTTCCACCGTCGTCGAACCCGAGGCGCTGGCCCGGTTCGTGGCGGCGGTGCCCGACGACATCCTGATCGTGCTCGACGAGGCCTACGTGGAGTACATCCGCGACGGGCTGCTGCCCGACAGCCTCGGTCTGGTCCGCTCGCATCGCAATGTCGTTGTTCTGCGCACCTTCTCGAAGGCCTACGGGCTGGCCGGTCTGCGGGTCGGGTACGCCGTCGCCGATCCGGAGATCGTGACCGCCCTGGGCAAGGTCTACGTGCCCTTCAGCGCCACGAGCGTGTCCCAGGCCGCGGCCATCGCCTCGCTGGAGGCCGCCGACGAACTCCTGGCCCGCACCGACGCTGTCGTCGCCGAGCGCATCCGCGTCAGCGCGTCCCTGCGTGAAGCCGGATTCACGCTCCCACCGTCGCAGGCCAACTTCGTCTGGTTACCTTTGGCCGAACGCACGCTGGACTTCGTGGCCAGGGCCGCCGACAACCTCCTCATCGTGCGCCCGTACGGTGAGGACGGCGTGCGGGTCACCATCGGAGCCCCGCACGAGAACGACGCCTTCCTGGAATTCGCCACGCGCTGGATCGCGGGTGATGCCGGGACTCGGACAGGAGAGACGAAGTGAACGGTGTACGCGGCACGTTCGACGGATTCGTCAGCCGCGAGGGTCAGATCCCCGACGCCGAACTCGACGCGTTCTGGGCGCTGCTGCGGCCCGCGAGCATCGACTTCATGCTCGGCGAGTGGAAGGGCGGCGAATTCCAGACCGGCCACAAGGCGAACGGATTCATGAACCGGCTCAACTGGTTCGGCAAGACGTTCCGGTCGGCCGCCGAGGCCCAGCCGCTCGTGTGTCTGGACGCCGAGGGCAACAAGTTCTCCAACACGGAGGCCATGAACGGCGAGGCCAGCCTGTGGCTGGAGGAGTTCCGCGGCGAGGTGACCGCGACCATGGTCTACGACGGCCGTCCCGTGCACGACCACTTCAAGGTGGTCGACGACAACACCGTCGTCGGCATCATGAACGGCAAGGGCGCGGTCGACACCACTTCGGGGGCGGCTCGCTACCTGTACTTCTACCTGCAGCGCGTCTAACCCTGCGGCCGGCGGCCGGTGAAGGCCAGCAGCTGGTCCAGCACCGGCGCCCCATCGCTGATCTCGACCGGATCGTCGAATCCGGCGCGCACCCGCCCGTCGGGCGTGATGATTCCGCGCGCCCACTCCAGGACACGCTGCGGTTGATCATCCGACACGTCGACCGTCTGTCCGGTGGCCGCGGCGTAATCCCAGGCGTGCACCAGGAATTCGAGTGACAGGATCCGGGCCATCATCCGCGCCGGGGCCTCCCCCGGACCGAACGGAACGGTGCCGTCCACTCCGCGTCGGCGCCAAGCCGCCACGGCCGGCCGCGCCGCGCTGAGCACCTGCTCCTCCACCGAGGTGTCTGGGTTGCGTTCGGGAAGCTGCGCATCGGCCGCAGAGCCGATCAGGGTGATGGAGTTCAGCAGGTGGTCCGTCAGCCCCGCCACGTCGAACTCGCGACACGGTGTCGGACGGGACAGATCGTCCGCAGTGATGCCGCTCAGCACGCGTTGCAGCACGTCGAGGGTGGCCTCGGCGCTATCGAGTTCATCCATACTCGGTAGTGTCCACTCCATGTCTGACACGTACGAGTCCGTTTCCGTCGAGATCAAGGACTACGTCGCCCAGGTGACGCTGTTGGGTCCCGGCAAGGGCAACGCGATGGGTCCGGCGTTCTGGGCGGAGATGCCCGACGTGTTCGGCGCTCTCGACGCCGACCCGGACGTACGCGCGATCGTGCTGACCGGCTCGGGCAAGAACTTCAGTTATGGCCTGGACCTGCCTGCCATGGGCGCGACGATGCCGGGACTGGACGCCGGCGCGAAGGCCCGGGCCGATTTCCACACCACCCTGCGCAAGATGCAGGGCGCCATCACCGCTGTCGCCGACTGCCGCACCCCCACCATCGCGTCGATCCACGGCTGGTGCATCGGCGGCGGCGTCGACCTGATCAGCGCGGTGGACATCCGCTACGCCAGCGCCGACGCCAAATTCTCGGTGCGCGAGACCAAGCTGGCCATCGTCGCCGACGTGGGCAGCCTGGCCCGCCTGCCGCTGATCCTGTCGGACGGGCACCTGCGCGAGCTGGTTCTGACCGGTAAAGACGTGGACGCATCGCATGCCGCGCGCATCGGTCTGGTCAACGACGTGTACGACGACGCCGATGCCTCGTTGGCGGCGGCGCACGCCACTGCCAACGAGATCGCCGCCAACCCGCCGCTGACCGTCGCCGGCGTCAAGGACGTGCTGGATCAGCAGCGCACCGCCAGGGTGGCCGAGAGCCTGCGGTACGTGGCCGCGTGGAACTCGGCGTTCCTGCCGTCCAAGGATCTGGCCGAGGCGGTCACCGCGATGTTCCAGAAGCGCCCGCCGCAGTTCACCGGGGAATAGGCGTCCAGCCGAGTTCGGCCTTGGCTTTCGCGTTCGACAGCGGAAGCCACGCCTGCCCGAATGCGGTCGCCGGGTACGAGGCGACCAGTCCTACCAGCCGGTGCGAGATCGGCACCGGTGGCGGCCTGTGTAGCTTGCGGCTGAGCTCCCTGGCGTAGTCGCCGAAGGACTGCGGGCGGTCGTCGACGATGTTGTAGATCTGCCCGCCCCGGCCCCTGTCGAGGGCGTCGGCGGTGGCCCGGGCGACGTCGTCGATGTGTACCCAGGACAGGACTCCCGGACCGGTCAGTGCCGGCAGGGCCCACCACTTCGCGAGCCGGTGGAACAGTTCGTCGTGGATCACCCCAGGCCCGTAGAAGACGCCGTAGCGCAACACGATTCCCTCGGTGCCGCTGTGTTCACCCGAGCTCAACACCGTGCGTTCCATGCCACGAAGCGCCTCCAGGAACTCGGCGCCGTGCGGCGGTGGCGGCCCCGGGTAGGGATCGCTCTCGTCGATCCGGGTCGGCCCGTCTGTGCCATAGCCGTAGGCGAAGATGACCGATTCCGCGACCACGCGGCGCACGCCCGCACGTTGGGCCGCTGCCAGCAGGTTCGGCGCCCCACGACTCCACAGTTCGGTGGCGGGGCCGAAGTCCTTGGGGCGCTTCGGACCCCACTTCGGCAGTGTGGTCAGCAGGCTCACCACCGCCTCCGGTGCGAATTCGGCCAGCACCGCGTCGATCTGGCCTGTATCGAGGACGTCGGCCACCACCGGTTTGGCACCCGCGGCGGAGATCTGGGCGGTCTTGCCCGACGAGCGGGTCACCCCGATCACCTCGTGACCGCGTGCGGTGAGCTCCCGCAGCAATGGGATTCCCGGGACACTGGTTGCACCCGCCACCAGGACACGCATCTATGGTTCTCCTGCCTCTACGTTGAATTTCTGGTCGGACATGCTGATACGTAAGGCAATTGCCAGTAGCACCGTGGTCAGCACCAGACCCGCAGCTTCCAACCAACCCACCCAGTTGCCTGCGGCGTGGTTGGTGTCGATCAGGTGACTCAACGAATGCAGGACCCAGTGCGCGGTCGCGAAGGCCAGCGTGGGCACGCGCCAACGCGGCCACTTCAGCGCCGCCAGCATCATCAGCCCGAGCGGTAACTCGAACGAGGCGTTGTCGAGGATGTAGTGATCGTTGCGTGTGCCGAACGCTCCAAGGGTGTCGAAGAATGTGCCCGGCGCGAACAACATGAACAGACCGAGGATCACCGAGTAGGCGCCGAACACGGCGAGGACCACTTCGGGGTAGCGCCGGGTCTGCGGCACCGGCGGCGCGGCATTGGCCATGGCATCACGCTAACGCCGCAGTGGTCTCCGAGTAGGCTCCAATTCCATGGCAGATTCGGGTACCAGTTCGGGTCCGGAGCTGTTGGTCGAACTCGATCGGGGCAGCAAGGCGCCGTTGCATCGTCAACTCGCCGACGGACTGCGCGATGCCATCCGTTCCGGTCGGCTGGCTCCGGCGTCCCGGATGCCGTCCACCCGTGTCCTGTCCGCCGACCTCGGAGTGTCGAGACGGCTCGTGGTCGAGGCCTACGGGCAACTGACGGCAGAGGGATTCCTGCACAGCAGCCAGGGCGGCAGCACCCGGGTCGCGGCCGTCGACGCCGCCCCCTCCGGCAGCTTCGGTCCTGACCGCGCCCGCCCCCGCTTCGACATCGACTTCGCGCCAGGCTCACCGGATCTCGCCAGCTTCCCGCGTCAGGCCTGGCTACGGGCCATGCGCCAGGGCCTGGCCGAGATCGAATCCAGCGCATTCGGCTACGTGGCGCCCCACGGGCTGCCGGCCGCCCGGAGCGCGGTGGCCGACTACCTGCGCCGTACCCGCGGCGTGGTCGCCGATCCACGCCGCATCGTGTTGTGCTCGGGCGCAACCCAAGCCGTCGCGCTGCTGGCCCGATGCCTCGACGGGCCGATCGCGGCAGAGAATCCCGGATTCTGGTTGCACCGGATGATCCTGCGCCACAACGGTGTCGAGCCGGTCCCGATCCCGGTGGACGACAACGGTATCGACGTCGCCGCACTGGCCGCCGGCAATGCCACGGCGGTGCTGACCACTCCGGCCCACCAATCGCCGACAGGGGTGGTGCTCTCGGCCGTCCGGCGCACCGCACTTCTCGAATGGGCCCAGCCCGGGCGGTTGATCATCGAAGACGACTACGACGCCGAGTACCGCTACGACCGGGCGCCGGTGGGCGCTCTGCAGGGAGTCGCGCCGGACCGGGTGGTGTACCTCGGCTCGACCAGTAAGACCTTGGCCCCGGGGCTGCGCATCGGCTGGATGGTGTTGCCCGCCCACCTGATCGAGCGGGTCAGAACCGCCAAAAGCCTTGCCGACACCGGGAGCTCGGTGATGGATCAGATCGCGTTCGCCCAGTTCCTGACCTCCGGTGGCTACGACCGTCACCTACGGCAGATGCGCCGACGCTATCCGGCCCGCCGCGCCGCGCTGCTGACAGCGTTGTCGCGGCACCTACCCCAGGCCGAGGTTCTCGGCGCGGCCGCAGGCGTGCACCTGACCGTGCGATTTCCGGAAGGATTCCCGCTCGAGGAGCTGACCCGACGCGCCGCCGAGTCACGTATCCGACTGGAGCCGTTGGGGCCCTGTTACGCCGATCCGGCGACCGCGCCCCCCGGGCTGATCCTCGGGTATGCCAACCTGACCGAGGATCAGATCGCGACCGGTGTGGAAATGCTGGGTCAGGCCGCACGCCAATTGGGCGCGGCCTGACCGTGACGCCGTGTCAGCCTGCTTCTTTGGCCGACTTCCGCTCTGCCATCTTGTACTTCACGAGAGCGACCAGCGCCTTGGGATTGCGCGCGAACGCGCCTGCGGCCTGAAGGTACAGCTTGGCCTTCTGGCCCGCCGTCAACTGTGGCTCTTGATCCGTCACTGACTCTCCCCTATCCGAGAACGTGCCCGAACAGTAGCGTGTGTCAGCTTCGGAGCTCCTACCGCCCGGCAGCCTGATCGACACTGCGGTCGGCGGGCTTGACACCCAGCTTGCCGGCCACGTAGTCGGCAGCCTGGTCCGTCAAGCCGTTCGCCGCGTACAGGTTGTGCGCATTGCTGTCACCACCGGTCGGCGAGCACACCGGGTCCTCCGGGATACACAGATCATCGGTCTTCCCGGCGTACCGGGGGCCAACCGTGATCGGCGGTGCGCCGGTGTAGATCATCTGGAGGAAGCCGCTCGACGGCTTGCCGAACAGCGCCACCGCGGCGACATGATCGGCCACCTCCGCGGGCAACGGGCCACTGATGCTCGGCGGCAACACGAACCCCTGCGGCACCGCATCCTCAGTGAGGTAAGCGGCCACCGCAGCACCCTGGGAGAAACCGCCCAGCACGATCTTGGTGTCGGGGCAGGCCGCCACCGTTGCCCTGACCTTGTTGCTCGCGTCGGCGACACCGTCGGCCGCAGTCGCAAAGTCAAGTGAGGCAGGGTAATTCACCGCGTAGACGTCGACGGACTTCCCGCCGGTCCTGGCCTGCAGTGCGTTGACGAACGCGTCCCCGACACCACCCACGCCCGGCGGCTCGAACGTGCCCCGCGCGAATACCACCTGCACGTCCGCACATGAATCCGCAGAAGCCTGCCCGGCAGCGGCGATGCACCCACCCGCCACGAACGCCGACGATGCCACTGCCGCCAACCAACGACCAATCCGGTTCATTTCTCGACCCCACTCGTTCCGACCCGCGACAACTTTTCGCACCAACTACTCCTCGATACCCAAGATCAAGGCGGAGTGAATCTCCCCGAAGGTGTGATGTGCGACACGTTTAGCGCGGCGCGGTGGCGGCCTTCAGGTTGCTAGGAAGCCGCGCCAACGCGCTGGCGCTCGCGTTTCTCCTCGTAGAACCGGGCGCGCTCGTCGACCGCATCGAGGAACTGGGCTAGCTCCTCGCGGGCCTTCTCACCTTCCGGCCCGAAATCGGTTCGGTCGAAAATCCGCCAGAAGCGCAACACCGGCTGCACCACGTCGTCGTGATGGACGCGCAGATCGTAGATGCCGGCCTTGGCGATGGTGATCGCATTCTGCGCGAAGTCGGCCATCCCCAGACCCGGCATCGCGAAGTTCACCACCTCGTCACGGATGGCGATCATCGAGGCGTCAGGCGCGATGTCCAGCGCCGCCGCCATGAGATTGCGGTAGAAGACCATGTGCAGGTTCTCGTCGGCGGCTATCCGGGCGAGCAACTGATCGGCAATGAGGCAACCGGATGCCCGCCCGGTGTTGCGGTGCGACACCCGCGTCGCCAGCTCCTGGAACGACACATAGGCCATCGCCGCAAGCGGCGTCTTGTCGCCAGAGTCGTACCCCGCCACCGTATGGGCCATGCGAAGACGTTCCAGGGCAACGGGATCCACACCGCGCGTGACGACGAGGTAGTCGCGCAGGGCGATGCTGTGGCGCCCCTCTTCGGCGGTCCACTGCCCGACCCAGGTGCCCCACGCGCCGTCGCGGGAGAAGCGCGTGGCGATCTCACGGTGGTAGGACGGCAGGTTGTCCTCGGCAGCAGATTCACCGTCATGGCCACTTTGGCGACGTGATCCAGCGGCGAATCCTCGGGTTGCCAGTCTTCCCCGTCCAGAAAGGCGAAGTCGCGCCCCCGACTCCACGGGACGTAGTCGTGCGGAAACCATTCCCGCGCCATCGAGAGATGGCGGTCGAGATTGCTCGCGACAACCGGTTCCAGTTCGTGGAGCACTCCGCTCTGGGCGTCCATTCCAGTCCTCCCAAGGTATTGGCGACACAGCGGCGTCAACGCGCCATTCCGTAACCTACGGTAGCGTAGGTTACGGGACCGTAGGTTATTTTTGGATGAACGGTTCAGAGGCGGCTCACTTCGCCCCGGCCGCACCTTCCTCCAGCTCACGGAGCATCGCCAGCGACAAGAAGGTCATGGCACCCTTGTCCTCGAATTTGTGGGCCACGTTGCCGGCGATGCCGCCTTGCACGGCGAGTTCACCGATCAGGTCGAGTTTGAGCTGCGGACCGCCCTCCGAGAAGTCGAGATCCGCCAGATCCACCCACACGATGTTCGGACGGGTGGTGGACTCGTAGACGTACCGCTTGTTGGTGAGATCCAGGACCACCTGCCAGATGGTCTGCGAGGCATCGGGCTTGCCCGGGTCCGGGATGCGGAACGGCTGCGCGGCGTTACGGATCACCGAGAACATGCCGGCGATGGCCTCCACCTGGCCGGCCGGTTTGGGCAGTCGGCCGGCGTAGTAACTGGCCCGGGCGAAGCGGTCGCTGGCCAGGGTGGAGCCCGGGATCGGCTGATCGCCACCCAGACCGGTGAACGACTTCACCAGTTCCAGCTGCTGATCGAACGTCGGCGAATTGGTCATCACCTTGTAGTCCTTCGAGTGGTACACCCGGGCCTTGCCGTCGACGTACTCGATGATCGCCGAATCCCCGGTCGCATCGTCGAGCGCCAAGTGCAATCCGGGGCGGACCCCGCCGGTCGGATCGTCCATCTGTACGACCTGGACATCGGTCTCCGCGATCCACGCGGTCGCCTCCGCCACCGTCGCGAAGTTGTCCAGGAAATACTGGAGCCAGATGCCCTGGCCGAGTTGGGTGCGCGAATCGTCAGGCTCACCGTAGGTCGATTCCGCCAGCCACAGGATGTGTCCGGCCAGGCCCGCCTCGTTCATGCCGTCGACAGAGGTGATGTCGAAGGCCGTGGCGACCACGCTGCCGTACTTCGAGGTCCAGGTGAGCTTGCCCGAAACCCCGTCATCCCGTTTGACGCCGCGGGGTTGCTTCCACAGATTGGTCATCAGGTCCTTGTGGAAGTCCATGTTCCTGCCGACCAGAACCGCATCCCCCGCTTCGGGCCACATGACTCTTGTGCACATGCGAGCGAGCCTAGTGTCGGCACAGGTAGGTGTACGGCGAACCCGCGGAACACATCTCATCGCGCAGTTAACCGCTATCGTTTCAAGGCATGGCGTCGACGACGTTGTTCAAGTTGCCTTCTTCGCTCCCGGCAACGCTGTGCACGGTCCTCGCGGCAACGGTGCTCGCCGCCGCGACCGCGCTGTCGGGCGCCGTGAGCGCCATGGCCGATCCGATGACCGTGTGCCCGCCGAACCAACCGTCCTATTGGAATGGGCAACCGTGCTTTCCGCAGCCGTGCGTGCCGCCGTACGCGCCGGGCATCCCGCCGTGCTTCATGCCGCCGCCACAGATCGGCCCGAACGGATTGCCGGTATTCGGTTGAGCCCCAAGAAGTTGATCGCGTATTTCTACTGATCCGGTCGTCCACTCCGTGACCCACGATGGCGTCATGAATCACGAACCGAGTCGCCGCGGGCCGCTGTCGTTCATCGGCATCGCTGCGATGGTTGTCGCGTATCTACTGGTGTTCGCGGTGCTCTCCGACACGGACATGGCATCCAGATTCGAGAATGGCGTCGCGCCACCGGGGACCGACGTGTTGGGTAACCGCATCGCCGCAGTGAGTGGCGTCGTGGCCGGAGGATGCGCATGGGTGGCAGTTGTCGCGGGTCGCATGGTCGTCCCAATAGTGTTGGTACTCATGGCCTCTGCGCCGCTGGCGCTTCTGTCGCTCGTCACGCTGCAACTTGCGTTCTGATCGACCTTCGTCGGCCGCGCAGACCTACCCAGCACCTCGTGTTCGTTCGCTGCTCGCGCGCTGCGATCAGGGCCGGCACCTTCATCGGGAGACACCCGCTGCAATGCGCCGCGACTGGCCGCAGCCGACCGATAGGATTCACCTTCATGTTGCCGGCAAGACTGGTCGCAGCTGCCGCAGTAGCCGCTGTCACCCTCACAGGTTGCGGGCCGACCACCGCACCGTCGCCACCAGCCGTCCCGACAAGTGCGACAACCTCTGCGGCACAGGCCAGTACGACGCCATCGAGCACGAAGCACGAACCGTCCGCCGCATCCTCGGCCCCACCACTGGCCACCGATGCGCACGGTTACACAATCACGTCGATCACGGAGCCAGGCTCGCAACCGGACAAGTCGGTGACCATCCCTCAGCTGTCCGGCGGCGACCCGGCCGTCACTGCGCGCTTCAACGCTGCCATGCAGGCCTCGCGGGCCGGGATGCCCGCACAGTCCGCCGACATGAGCGTGGACGACGGGGAGCTGCCCGGCGGGTTCGGTAGCGGCGTGACCAGGATCGGGTCCGGCGTCGTCGCCGGGCGCATCGTCCTGCTCTGGTATGGCAAAGGCGCCGCGCACCCCAACCAGAGTCTGGGCACCGTGGTGATCGCGACCCACACCGCGACGCCGGTCACCGTCGATGATCTGTACCAGGATCGCCCCGCCGCGCAGGCCCGGCTGCGGACGCTCCTGCCGCAGCTGGACACCAGCGGGCGGCTCAACGAGAGCTCGGTCTCGGGCGAGGACATCGACGCCAACTGGTTGCCCACGTCGAGCGGGCTCGAGGTCTACGTGTCAGTGGCCCACGTAATGGGTGACTACGTAGTCGTCACGGTGCCGTGGGGCCAGATCGCAGATCAGCTGCGGCCGGGGATGCTCGATGTGCTGCGGGCGGACTGAGGGCGGCCCCACTCAACGTCTCCGGCATCGAACTTGACTACACCCCAAGCTCATTGAAGCCCGTGGATGCCATCCTCGAGCCGTACCCTTGTTCCCATGCCGACATTTCCGGCGGAACTGACCTATGCCGGTGCAAGCCTCACCGAACCCGGCCGCGATGTCTGGACGGCCAATCCACCGACCTTCCGCCGCTTCGAGCACACGATCGTCGTCGGCCACGGGAATGCTGTGTGGATCTTCGCGGCGGCCGAGGTGATGCAGTGGGGCATCAAGCGGCGCAGCGGCTTCGATGTCACACCGAACAGTGTTGCCGTTGAAGGTTCCGACTTTTGCATCACGGCAAGGTGGGGACCTGTCGTCGTACGGGAGCCGGTACGGGTCGTCGCTGTCGTCGACGACGACGATCGTTGCGGTTTCGCGTACGGCACGCGACTCGGACACCCTGTCTGTGGCGAAGAGGCATTCATCGTGCACCGAAATGCCGTCGGCACAGTATTTCTGACACTGCGCTCCCTGACGCGGCCTGCACCCGAGTGGCCCTGGCGGCCGCTGTTTCCCGCGTTGCTGATCGCGCAACGCTTCTTTCGCCGCCGCTATCTGCGGGCACTTGCTGTCTGAGCGATCGACTCATCGCCTGACGGCCGGCGGGCTCACACGCCTTATGGCGGTGGCGGAGGGATTTGAACCCCCGGACGGTGTTAGCCGTCTCTCGCTTTCAAGGCGAGTGCATTAGGCCGCTCTGCCACGCCACCGCCGACAAGAGTACGGGCTTCACACCCGGCCGATGTGCGCGGGCGGCGATCCGTTCTTCAGCGCGACGCTGATGCGGCGACAGTTCTCCCCCATTGCCGCGATCTGTGGACGCGAAAGCCTGCCGAGGAAGTGCGAGCGGACGCCCTGCCCGTAGGTCACCATCGCCTCGCGGACGGCGACCCTGCCTTCTTCGGTGATCGTGGCGACCACGCCGCGCCCGTCGTCCGGACTGGCACACCTGGTCACCAGGTTCTGAACTTCCAGCCGTCGGATCTGCCGGGTTACCCGGCTGGGCAGAGACATCAGCCGCTCGGCCAAGTCACCCATCCGCGCCGACCCGGTCGACGACTTGTCCAAGATATCGAGCAGGCGCACATCATTCAGCGTCAGATGATGCGCATCTACCAACGACCGGTTCAAGGTCGCATACATTCGCAACGCCGAGTCGAGGTAGTTCTGCCATGACCTCTGCTCGGCGATGTCCAGGCCCGGCATGTCACCCGCCGTGCGCCCCGCAATCATCCCCGCCATGGGCGCAATCGTAAGGGACGTCAGTATTGCTGCGCTTGGGAAACAGAAGGCTTGTAGCGTGGAAAAAATGCATGCAATTGTCGCTTCCGTCGATGGCCATCTGACCTGGGAAAACGTCGCTGATATCACACCAGCAAACGACGAGATTCTGATCCGGGTTCACGCCGCGGGCGTCAATCGGGCCGACTTGCTGCAAGCGGCGGGCAAGTATCCGCCCCCGCCAGGCGCCAGCGAGGTCATCGGACTGGAGGTGTCGGGCACCGTCGCCGAGCTCGGCGCGTATGTTACCGACTGGTCAGTTGGGCAACCCGTATGTGCATTGCTCGCCGGCGGCGGCTACGCGGAATTTGTCGCCGTACCCGCCGCCCAGGTGCTGCCATTGCCTGATGGCGTTGCCCTGAGCGAGGCCGCAGGCCTACCCGAAGTGGCCTCCACAGTGTGGTCGAACGTCGTGATGACGGCAGGTCTGCAGGCCGGCCAGCTCGTCCTGTTCCACGGCGGCGCCAGCGGCATCGGCACCCACGGCACCCAGGTGGCCCACGCACTCGGCGCGCGGGTCGCCGTAACTGCAGGGTCGGCGGACAAGCTCGCCCTGTGCCGCGAGCTCGGCGCCGACATCACCATCAACTACCGGGACGAGGACTTCGTCGAACGGGTGCGGGCCGAGACCGGGGGCTCCGGGGCAGACGTGATCCTCGACATCATGGGCGCCGCCTACCTCGACCGCAATGTCGACGCCCTGGCCACCGGCGGCCGGCTGGTGATCATCGGCATGCAGGGCGGCATCAAGGCCGAGCTGAACATCGCCAAGCTGCTCGGTAAGCGCGCCGGCGTCATCGCCACCTCGCTGCGTCCCCGGCCCGTCGACGGACCCGGCGGCAAGGGCGAGATCGTGCGGGCGGTCCTCGACAACGTGTGGCCGATGATCGCCGACGGGCGGGTGCGGCCGATCATCGGTGCCGAACTGCCCATCCAGCAGGCTCAGCAGGCCCACGAACTGCTCGCCTCCGGCGAGGTGTCGGGAAAGATCGTCCTGACGGTCTAGCGCGATCAGCCCAGCGAGGCCAGTGCCCGCACGAGCTGATCGACCTCGGCGCCCGTCGAGTAGTGCGACAACCCCACGGTCACCGCGCCACCGATGTCGTTCACCCCGATCACGTCCAGCACGCGGGAGCTGGCATTCGAGATCGCCAGGATGCCGTTGTCGGCCAGCCGTTGCACCACCCGCTCGGCCGGCACGTCCCGCACCACGAAGCTGAGCACCGGAATCTGCGACTCCGGCCTGCCGATCACCATCACCAACGGCAAGGAGCGCAGCGAGGCCACTAGGTACTCGAACAGGCGGTCCAGATACGCCCCGGCCGACTGCATCGACACGGCCAGCCGTTCGCGCCGCGAGCCGCTGGCCGTGTCATCGAGGTTCGACAGGTACTCGATGCTGGCCACCACGCCACCAAGGAAGCCGTACTGGTGCATGCCCACCTCGAGCCGGGCCGGGCCGGTCGCCTGGGGGTTCAACGACACCGAGGCCAGCGAGTCGATCACCGACGGGTCGCGGAACACCAGGGCACCGATCGGAGGGCCACCCCACGGCACAGCGTTGAGGGCGACGACGTCGGCGTCGATCTCGTTGATGTCGATCAGCCGGTACGGAGCCGCGGCCGAGTGGTCGACGACCACCATTCCGCCGACCTCATGCGTGAGCTTTGTCACCTCGCTCAGATCGGTGACGGTTCCCAGCGTCGACGACGCCGAAGCGATGGCCACCAGACGGGTCGGCTTGTCGATCAGCCCTTCCCACTGCCAGGACGGCAGCTCTCCCGTCTCGATGTCGACCTCGGCCCACTTGACCTTGGCGCCATAGCGATTCGCCGCCCGTAACCAGGGCGCGATGTTCGCCTCGTCGTCCAGGCGGGTGACCACCACCTCGTAGCCGAGGCCGACCCGACTGGAGGAGGCCTCGGCCAGCGAGGTCAGCAGTTGGGCCCGGTCTGCGCCCAGCACCACGCCCCGCGGATCGGCGTTGACCAGGTCGGCGACAGCCTGACGGGCAGCGGTGAGGACGGCCGCGCTGCGGCGTGCCGATGGGTGCGGTCCCACTGCCGTGGGCATCGAGCCTCGGAACGCAGTGGACACCGTCGTCGCGACGGAATCGGGCACCAGCATGCCGTTCTGGGCATCGAAGTGGACCCACCCATCGCCCAATGACGGGTGCAAGCCACGCACCCGGGCGACGTCGTATGCCATGCCAGCCACCTTAGAGCGTCCGCAAATATCACAAACCGACACGATTTGGTGAGCGCCCGACCGCACGTTTGCACTTGAAGAGACCGTGCTCGGACCGGGTCGCCCTGGGCAGCCATACTAGTCCAGTGGGCTTCGGGTTCGGAGTGCTAATCGCACTGTTGTTGCTGGTAATACCCGGGGCGCTGATAGCCAGGGCGGGTGGACTCACCGTGTCGACGGCGGTCGCAGTGGGTCCAGCCTTGACCTACGGCACTGTCGCGTTGACGATCGTTCCACTCGGGGCCGTCGGCGTCCCGTGGAATGCATGGTCAGCATTGTTTGCTGTGGCCATCGTTGCCGCCCTGGTGGCCGGGTTGCGGAGGCTGCTCGTCCGCTACCGGGACCGCGACGCCGAGGCGTCGGGCATCGCCATCAAGCCGGCATTGGTGGTTGCGGCGGGGGTGGTGCTGGGCGCCGTCCTGATCGCCGCCGCCGCTTTCGCCGGGCTCCCGCACTGGCAATCCATTCCCAGCACCTGGGACTCGGTGTGGCACGCCAACACCATCCGGTGGATCCTCGACACCGGCCAGGCTTCTCCGACCCACATGGGTGAACTGCGCAACGTCGAGACCCACGAGGCGCTCTACTACCCGTCGGCCTTCCATGCTCTTGCGGCCGTCTACTGCCAGCTCACCGGTGCCGCCGCGACCACCGCGTACACCGTGAGTTCGGTCGTCGCGGCAGTATGGCTGTTCCCGGTGAGCGCGGCAGTCCTGGCGTGGAAGATGGTTCGCCCGCACACCTGCCAGATGCGCACCGCCGTGGTTGCGGGCACCGCGGCAGCACTCGCCGCATCGTTCACCGCCGTGCCCTACGTCGAGTTCGATGTGGCGGCAATGCCCAACCTGGTGGCCTACGGCCTCGCGGTACCGGTGTTCGCCCTCATCGCCTCGACCCCGGCCCATCGCGACCGTATCGGGCTGGCCGCACTCGCCACGGTCGGCGTCTTCTCCGTGCACCTCACGGGTGGCGTGGTGGCGGCGCTGCTGGTGGGCGTCTGGTGGCTGGGGCATGCACTGTGGCAGCCGGTGCGCGGCCGGCTCTCCGACTTCCTGACGCTGGCCGCCGTCGCGGTACCGGCCCTGGTGATCCTGCTGCCCCAATTTCTCGCGGTCCTTCAGCAAGCCGACATCATCGTCGGCCACGCCTTCGTCAACCACCTCGGCAAGAAGCACTCGCTGTTCGCGGCCGTCGTCCAGCACACCCGCCACCTCAACGACTTCCCGATCCAGAACGCCCTCATCGCTCTGGCCGCCATCGGCGGAGTGGTCATGCTGGTCAAGAAGATCTGGTGGCCGCTGGCGGTGTGGCTGATCCTCATCGCGTCGATCGTGCATTCCGGCGCACCGTTCGGCGGGCCGGTGGGCGCCATCACCGGAAAGTTCAGCGACCTGTTCTACAGCGATCCGCGCCGGTTGTCGGCAGTGGTCACCCTTCTGTACGCGCCGATGGCGGCGATCGGTCTGGGCGCACTGGTCCTGCTGGGCGCCGCTGCGCTGCGCCGGGCCGGCGCCCGACCGACCTGGATCCACGCGGCGGCCGCCGTCGCACTGGTCGCCACCACAGTGGGCCTGGCCTGGCACTACTTCCCCCGGCACAAGTACCTGTTCGGACAGAAGTACGACTCGGTGATGATCGGCGCCAAGGACCTCGAGGCCTTCGCCTACCTGGCTGAACTGCCGGATGCCCGCACCACGTTGATCGGCGACGCCAACACCGACGGCACCGCCTGGATGTACGCGGTTTCGGGGCTACACCCGCTGTGGACGCACTACGACTATCCGATGCAGCAAGGTCCGGGGTATCACCGGTTTATTTTCTGGGCATACGCAGATGATGCCGACACCGATCCCCGCGTTGCCGAGGCGGTCGAGGCACTCAACATCCGCTACGTGCTCACCAGCACACCGGTGGTCCGCGGGTTCGTGATGCCCGACGGACTAGTGTCGCTAGACAGCTCACGGTCGTGGGAGAAGATCTACGACAACGGTGAGGACCGCATCTACCGCTGGCACGGAGAGAACGCGGCGAAGAAGACGAACTGACACGACCGATCCAAGGGAAGGCCATGACCATCAACCCCGACGATGACAACATCGAGATCCTCGCCAGCACGGCCGATGAGACCGATGCCGAAGCTGACGGCAAGTCGCTGACAGACCTCGTCGAGCAGCCGGCCAAGGTCATGCGGATCGGCACCATGATCAAGCAGCTCCTCGAAGAGGTGCGCGCCGCTCCGCTCGACGACGCCAGCCGCAACCGGCTGCGCGACATCCACCGCACCAGCATCCGCGAGCTCGAGGACGGTCTGGCCCCCGAACTGCGGGAAGAACTCGAGCGGCTGACGCTGCCCTTCACCGAGGACAGCATTCCGTCCGACGCCGAACTCCGCATCGCGCAGGCACAGCTGGTCGGCTGGCTGGAAGGCCTGTTCCACGGCATCCAGACGGCGTTGTTCGCCCAGCAGATGGCGGCCCGCGCGCAGCTCGAGCAGATGCGCCAGGGAGCCCTTCCGCCAGGACTGCAGGTCCCGGGCGGGCAGCGCGGCGGCCCGTCGCACCCCGGCACCGGTCAGTACCTGTAGGTCGCGTTGTCTGATCCGTTTATCTCGACGCGCGAAGCATGGGTGGAGTTCCCCATCTTCGATGCCAAGACCCGCTCGCTGAAGAAGGCGTTCCTCGGCAAGGCCGGCGGCGCCATCGGACGCAACGAGTCCAACGTCGTCGTCATCGAAGCACTGCGCGACATCACGATGTCGCTGAAAATGGGCGACCGGGTCGGTCTGGTCGGCCACAACGGTGCGGGCAAATCCACACTCCTGCGGCTACTTTCGGGTATCTACGAGCCGACGCGAGGCTCGGCCACGGTGAGTGGGCGGGTGGCTCCGGTCTTCGACCTCGGTGTCGGGATGGACCCTGAGATCTCGGGTTTCGAGAACATCATCATCCGTGGACTGTTCCTCGGACAGACCCGCAAGCAGATGCTTGCCAAGGTCGACGAGATCGCCGAGTTCACCGAACTGGGCGAGTACCTGTCGATGCCGTTGCGGACCTACTCGACCGGTATGCGGGTGCGCCTCGCGATGGGCGTGGTCACCAGCATCGACCCCGAGATCCTGCTGCTCGACGAAGGCATCGGCGCGGTCGACGCGGAGTTCCTGAAGAAGGCGCAGTCACGTCTGCAGAGCCTGGTGGAACGGTCCGGGATCCTGGTGTTCGCAAGCCATTCCAACGAGTTTCTGGCCCGCCTGTGCAAGACCGCGATGTGGATCGACCACGGCACCATCCGGATGACCGGGGGCATCGAAGAGGTTGTCGGTGCCTACGAGGGTCCGGATGCGGCCCGGCATGTGCGTGAGGTGTTGGAGGAAACGGCCCGTGGAGCCTGAATCCGTCGTCGCGGTGATCGTGACGCACCGGCGTCGGGAACTGCTCACCAAATCCCTTGCCGCGGTGGTCACCCAGGATCGCAAACCCGATCACCTGATCGTGGTCGACAATGACAACGACGAGGATGTACGCGAGCTGGTCCTGAGCCAGCCGGTACCCGCGACGTATCTCGGTTCCCGCCGAAACCTCGGCGGTGCAGGAGGTTTCGCGCTGGGCATGCTGCATGCTCTAGCCCAGGGAGCGGACTGGATCTGGCTGGCCGACGACGACGGCCGTCCTGCCGACAACACGGTGCTTTCCACCCTGCTGGCCTGTGCCGAGCAGTACAGCCTGGCCGAGGTCTCGCCCATGGTGTGCAACCTCGACGATCCGGAGCGCCTGGCGTTCCCGCTGCGCCGCGGACTGGTGTGGCGTCGACTGGTCAGCGAGTTGCGCACCGAGGGTGAGGGTGCCCTGCTGCCCGGTATCGCCTCGCTGTTCAACGGCGCCCTGTTCCGGGCCGCCACAGTGGAGTCCGTCGGCGTCCCCGATCTGCGCCTGTTCGTCCGCGGCGACGAGGTCGAGCTGCACCGGCGACTGGTCCGCTCCGGTCTGCCGTTCGGAACCTGTTTGACCGCAAGCTATCTGCACCCATGCGGGACCGATGAGTTCAAGCCGATCCTGGGCGGTCGGATGCACACGCAATACCCGGACGACGAGACGAAGCGGTTCTTCACCTACCGCAACCGGGGCTACCTGCTGTCCCAGCCAGGTTTGCGCAAACTGCTGCCGCAGGAGTGGATGCGGTTCGGCTGGTACTTTCTGGTGTCCCGCCGCGACCCCGCAGGTCTGCGTGAATGGATCCGCCTGCGGCGGTTGGGCAGTAGCGAAAGGTTTTTTCGGGGCGAGCGAAGCGACGGGAGAAGCAACAGATGACGTTCACCGACGCGGCGTCCGACTCCAAGACCATGGCCCGGGCCGTACGCGATCTCTCCGACGGCTTCAGCAAGCGCGAGCTGTGGCTGCACCTCGGCTGGCAGGACATCAAGCAGCGCTACCGGCGCAGTGTGCTCGGTCCGTTCTGGATCACGATCGCCACCGGCACCACCGCGGTGGCGATGGGCCTGCTGTACTCGAAGCTGTTCAAGCTCCCTCTGGAAGAGCACCTGCCCTACGTCACGCTCGGGTTGATCATCTGGAATCTGATCAACGCGTCGATCCTCGAAGGTTCCGAGGTGTTCATCGCCAATGAGGGCCTGATCAAACAACTTCCGACCCCGTTGTCGGTGCACGTCTACCGGTTGGTGTGGCGGCAGCTGATCCTGTTCGGCCACAACATCGTCATCTTCGTGATCATCGCGATCGTCTATCCGAAACCCTGGAAGTGGACCGACCTGGCGGTCATCCCGGCGCTCGGCCTGATCGTGCTGAACTGCGTATGGGTGTCGATCTGCTTCGGCATCCTCGCCACCCGCTACCGCGACATCGGTCCGCTGTTGGCCTCGGTGGTTCAGCTGTTGTTCTTCATGACTCCGATCATCTGGAACGAGTCGACGCTGCAACAGCAGGGCGCCGGATCGTGGGCGAAGATCGTCGAGATCAATCCGCTGCTCCACTACCTGGACATCGTGCGGGCCCCACTGTTGGGCGCCGATCAGGAGGCGCGGCACTGGATTGTGGTCCTGGCTCTGACGGCGATCGGTTGGGGCTTCGCGGCGATCGCCATGCGCCAGTACCGGGCACGCGTGCCGTACTGGGTGTAGACCGCTACATATCCTCCGGTTCGGAGCCGAACACGAACCTGCGTCCGGAGATCTCCTTCGGGTGGATGCGGACGTAGCGACGTTTTGTGGTGGCAATCCAGGAGAGCAGCTGCCCGCTCTCGGCCGCGGCGATCTCGTCCGGCGTCTCAAGAAGCTGCGGTTCGCCCCGCACGATCACGCTCCAGCCCCCGACCACGTCGTGCTCGTCGGCTTCGAACAGCACCCGGTCGTTCCACAGGGCGCTGATCAGCTTGGTGCCCTCGGCAGTCCGGAACAACACGGTGCGGCGCTGGACGACGAAGTTGACCGGGAAGATTTCGAGCCGGGTGCCGACCGTCGTGACCAGACGCCCCAGCGTCACGCTCGACAGCAACTGCCAGCACTCGTCTTCCCCGAGCACCGAAACCGGGCTCTGCGGCGTCATGAGGCCACCGTAGCGCCGAAAAGACAATCGGCGCGCCCGGCTCTTCGAAGAAGAAGCGGGACGCGCCGATTGGCGGGATGACTACCGGACGTTCATGTCCTTAATTCATGTTCCAAGGCTCGCCATAGGTGGTGACGCTGTCACCGGTCGAGGCGATCAGGCGGGCGAACGGACGCAGCAGCACACCACCGGCCGCACCGGT
>NZ_LZSY01000141.1 GCF_001665625.1 Mycolicibacterium peregrinum
TGGTCGGCCAGCACATGCACCACCGCGGCATCGGCGGCCGCCCGCTGCTGTGCGGCGGGGCAGTCTTCGCGCCGACACAGGCAGGGCATGCGGGATTCCAGTCGGGCCACCGGTCCCACCGCATCGGCGCGGCGCTGCTCCTGGGTACGGGGGTCGTGTTTGCAGACGGTGTCGGCGACCGCATCGAGGCGTTGATTCAGTGCGACCCCGTCGGCGGCGTGGATGTTGGCCCACACCGACGCCATGCCGGGGCTGCTCGCCTCCACCTGAACAAACCGCCCGTCGTCGATCGGGGGTGGAACCCGTACCCCGTGGGGGTCGAGTTTGGCGATCCATTGATCCACCCGGTCCCGCAACTGCCGTTCAGACAGCCGCATCCACCGGTGGGCCCGGGCCGCGAGTTCTTCATCCAGGCCGGCCCAGACTGCGGGGTCGACGATGCCGGTACGGGCGATGAGCATCCGCACCACCCGGTAGTCGATGTCGCCGGCGGGGATGCG
>NZ_LZSY01000142.1 GCF_001665625.1 Mycolicibacterium peregrinum
GTCGAGTGGGCGATCCGACTGGGTCGGCCGGGCTCGATCATCGTGGTCGACAACGTGACCCGCTTCGGTCGGGTGCTCGCACCGGCGCCCGACGACGCACAGGCGCAGGCCGTGCGCGACATGCTGGAGATGATGGGTGCCGATCCGCGGTTGGACACCGCGGCCATTCAAACCGTGGGCACCAAGGGCTGGGACGGTTTCGCCGTGGCGCTCGTGCGGTAAACGACCTCTCGAAACGCCGCGAGCGTGCGTGTCCAATCAGCAGACACGCACGCTCGCGGAGTTTGAGGGTAGGGCTAAGCCAGCGAGTCCTGCGGCTCGCGCTGGATCGGCTTCGGCCACGGCTCGGGCTTGGGCCGCTGGCGCACCATCTGCGGCCACCAGAACCACTTGCCCATCAGGGCTGCGATGGACGGGGTCATGAAGGAGCGGATGACCAGGGTGTCGAACAAGAGGCCCAGACCGATGGTGGTGCCCACCTGGCCGATCACGGCGAGTTCGCTGACTGCCATCGACATCATGGTGAACGCGAACACCAGGCCTGCCGAGGTGACCACCGACCCGGTGCCGCCCATGGCGCGGATGATGCCGGTGTTCAAGCCTGCGTGGATCTCCTCTTTGAATCGGGAGACCAGTAGCAGGTTGTAGTCCGC
>NZ_LZSY01000143.1 GCF_001665625.1 Mycolicibacterium peregrinum
ACCCACGTGCGGGTCGACGCTTCTCCGCTTTCTGGGCACCTGTCCCGAGCTCCCACACATACCCGGGTTCCACCGAACCGGACCGGAGACATGCCCCGCCTCGGCCGGCACGGCCTCCACTGCCCCACTTCGCAGCGGCGCTGTCCCGCAGCGCCTTTCCTTCACCACCCCTGAACGTTGGCGAAATCGACGATCAGATCCGCATTGGCCCCGGCAAGTTCGATCAGCCAGACACAGGCCATCAGGAAGTCATTTCCCGGCCTGAATGCCGGCGTACCCCACCACCGAAACTTCTCGTCGTCCATCGAAGCCGAAGCCGTGATCGACTTCGACAGCGGATGGGCGTACTCGCTCAACTGCGAGTAGACCAGCTGAAACGCGCCGAAGCGCTCGCTTCGGTTCGCATACGACGTGATCTTTCCGATGGCCATTGCGCGGCTGCCGTCCAAGCCTAGGATCCGCTCAATCTTGGTCGGATGCTCCACGGCATACAGCAAGCTCGCTGCGTTCTCTGCCAAGGAGCGAATGAGGGTAAACGCTGAGAACGGGTTGTCGGTTTCGAGGGCAGCGATCGCGCCCTCGTGTAGACCGATGCCCCGGTTGATCAAGCCTCCCAGCAACAGTGGGGCGGGCCCGAACGAAGAATCCCTCCCCAAGGCATTGGTGGTTGCAGCCGTCACGAGTTGCCGCGACGCCCGCGCACGCTTCAACCCTGTGGGGCGGTCCACAATCCCGTGTGCTTGTATCCAGTCCGGGACCGGCTTTGCGCTTTTGCCGGCCGAGCGGGACGGTTCATCTGCCAATGTGCACACCGCCTTCAGAAGTGGGATCGTCTCGTGCCACGAACGCGGGGCGGCTTAACGCAGGGCCGCGAGCCCGGCATCGTCACCAGGCTCCATTCGCCTTGGCCAGTTGACGGGGCCCGGTGGCGATACCGCGGGATTCATGGATCGGTACTAGCGGCCTGCGGACGCGCTCGCACCGCTGTTGGTCAGAATTGACCGCAGCAAGGCAACCCAGGTTGTGTATCGGGCCCAGGGCTTTTCGACCACGTGCGCCGTCCAGGCGACGAGCTGGGGCCATGTTGCGCATTGCGACGCCGGGAAGCTCTAGCCCTCGTGATCAGGGTCGGGATCGCAGACGGCGTGATAGATGTGCCACGCAACCGGCGCGGGCGCTTCCAGCAGATCGAGAACGCCGCGAGTGGCGCCTTGCGCGTTCCACTGGTCGATCTCGTAGCAGCGAAGTCGTAAGACAGGCCCACGCCGGGCGGACCGAAAACCTCGTGCGCCGGGCCCACGGTGTATGGCAGGAGCATCCGCAACGTGAGGCGACCGTCGCAGAACGCCGCCTCAATGGTCCCTCCCGCGGGTCCGGGCAGGGAATGGTTGATGACGGTGCCCTCGAAAATCTGAACGTCGGTGTTGTCACGCTGAAATGCGCGCAGTTCCACCGTCTTGCCGCGGCCTCCCGCACCTGACGGGGTGACCAGATGGACCTCCCCCGGAGGATATTCGCCAGCGACGAACGGGCCTCCCGAAATGTGTACCGACCGTATGACGTTGGCTGGCATTATCACGGTCCCCGGCACCGCATAGCCGATGCTTCGCAGGAGTTGGCGGCTCAGCTCCGGATCGAGTTCGTCGACACCTACGGCCATTCGGATAGGGTTGTGTATCGCCGCGCCAGGGCGTCGCGGGGCCACCATGACCGAGCTAGTGGATCCCCCTGGGGCGGATGCGAAGCCAATGGCCCATTCGGGATCGAGGGTGTTGACGACGCTGCCGAGGTCGCGGACCTGGGTCAGCACGTCGGTTACTCCTCCGAGGACGGCAGCCTTTTCCTGGTTGTAGATCTTGGCCAGTCGTTCCAGCTCCGAGTTGGTGGTGCGGTGCACGTAGGACTCGATGTGGGGAGCGTCAGCCATCCGCTTGTCGAGATCGTCGCGGTCAATGACGGTGATGTAGGGGGCCGGCCGGCCGCCGTGGAGGCTCGTCACGAATTGGTGTTCGGGAGTAGAGCATAAGGACAGGACGACAACGACCAGATGACCGGCCGAGGCTGTTGGGCCTGGTGATACGAATCGACGATCTGGCGGCGGCGCTTTCGACGTTCGGTCGAAAACTCTCCTGGGAAGAACTTGAGCTGCATGATCCATGGCCTGCCATAGACGTTGATCTCGATGTCGATGCCCTGGTCGCCGCCCTTGCCATTGACCGCG
>NZ_LZSY01000144.1 GCF_001665625.1 Mycolicibacterium peregrinum
TGCGGGCATTTCGCCACCGACGCCACCCACCTCGACGAACTCAAAGATCAGCACGCCAAGACCACGGCGCTGGTCGAGATCAGACGTCAGCAGTACCGCCAGCGCACCGGCCGCGAACTCACCGATGACAACGTATGGGTCGCCCAACGCCTGCGCGAATTGCATTCCCTGCAAGCCATCCTGGACCGCCTGACCGCAGATCAACGCACCCATCAGGAGGCGATCGCCGGGGCCGGGACGGCCAACCGCATCCCGCTGCAACCTGTGGCCACCCGCGGTGCGCACGATTCAGCACTGCGCAAAGCCGATCCTCACACACCCGCATGACCGTCACCCCCGCCTCCCTCACCGCCCTTGAGGCCAGCGCCCGCAAACGCAGCGCCGACGTCGAGGCCCGTATCGATCGGGCCCTGAAGAAGATGCGCAAGCAGGGCCTCGACATCAACGTCAGCAGCCTGGCCCGCCACGCCGGAGTGTCACGCAGCGTCATCCACCGCCGCCCCCAACTGCGAGAACAGATCCGCACCACCCAGCCGCTGGCCGCCGCCCCCGATCCACCGCCACCACCGGCTACCGACACCGAGAGCAGCATCATCACCGCGCTACGGACCCGCCTGAAGGCACGAGACGCCCAGATCGCCGACCTGAAAGCCCAACTGCGCGAACGCGACCACATCATCGCGACCCTGCACGGGCAACTGGCCGGCAAACCCCACCCGGACACCAACTCCTAGCTGGCTGGTTGTGCGGGTCGCTGCGTGGTTTGCGCGGTGATGAAGTCGTCGACGATGCGGGTGCAGTCGTGGTGGCCGATGGCGCGTAGGCCGGTCATTCTGGCGAAGACCAGGGGGCCGACCAGTTGGCACAGTGCCAGTTCGATGTCGAGTTCGCCGAGTTGGTCGAAGGTTTCGGGGCTGTGCAGGATTTCGTCGAAAGGCCGCCGGTACTGCTCGATCACCCGGGTGCGCAGCATGCTGGCGGTGGCGTGTTGGCCGGTATCGCTGTCGCTGTCGTGCGTTTCGGTGGGGCCCAACGCGGCCCAGGCCAAGGTGGTGACGTGCAGCGGCGCTTCGGCGAACAGGTCGGCTTGGCGCGAGAGCAGTTCGATGAGCCGCTCACGCAGGGTGCCGCTGGTCGGGGCGGGCGGGATGACTTGGGGCAGAAGGCGTTCGAAGGTGGCCGCGAGCAGTTGTGAGGAACTGTTGAAGTGGCGGTAGAGGGTGGTGCGGGCGACCTTGGAGGCTTTAGTGACCGCGTCGATGGTGACGGCTTCGATCCCACCGGTTTTGAGCAGGTTGGCCGCGGCGTCGAGCAGTCGGGTGCGCGATCGGGTGCGGCGCGGGTCGACGTCGTCCTCGTCGTCGGGTGCCGCCGCGGGTTCTGTCCCCACCTGACCTCCTGGTGTTCCGATCGCCGGTGCGTTGCCCCCGCTCTCCCGGTTATGGTACCGATAGTAGCGCAGCGAAACTGCTAGTACCGGCGGTCCCGGGTCGGGACGCGGTGGCGGGGCTGCCCGGGTGTGAGGAGGCCGTGATGGGTGCTGATCAGCCGCAGCGGTTGCCGTCACACACGCCGACCTGCATGGGCTGCGGGCCGGACAATCCGCACGGTTTGCAGCTGGAGGTGTTTCGGTGCGGCGATGAGGTGTTCGCTGATCTGGTGTTCGATGAGCGTCATATCGGTGCGCCGGGGCTCGCACACGGTGGCGCGATCGCCGCGGCCTGTGATGACGTGCTGGGGTTTTCGTTGTGGATCGCGGCCACCCCGGCGGTGACGCGCCGTTTGACGGTGGACTATCTGCAGCCGGTGCCGTTGGGATGTACGCATCGGCTGACCGCGCGGATCGCCACCCGCGAGGGCCGGGCGTTGCATGTGGACGGGGTGGGGGTCGGCGTGGACGGTGTCACCCGGTTCACCGCCTCGGCGGTGTTCATCACGGTGGATGCGGCCCATTTCGCCGCCCACGGTGACATCAGCGGTTTCGGGGAGTTGTTCGCCGAGCTGGCCCGCTACGGTGGCGCCGGCCCCGACGCGGGGTCGCGGTGAGCGCGCCCACCGCCGCACCCCGGGACCGGGTGCGGCGCCCGCGCCGGCCGGCGGCCTCGGTGTGGGCGCGTCGCGAGGCGATCCTGGATGCCGCGTGGACGGTGGCCTCAGCACACGGTTTTGACGGTGTGCAGATGCGTGCGGTGGCCGCGCAGGCCGGCATTGCCGCCAGCTCGCTGTATCGGCATTTCCGATCCAAAAGCCATCTGCTGGTGACGGTGCTGGCCCGCGAATTCGAACGTCTCGACACCGAATTCGTCTGGAGTACCGGTGAACTGGCGCCGCAGGCCCGGCTGGGGCGGTTGACCACCCACCTGCACACAGCCTGGCAGGCCAACCCGCACCTGACCGAGGCGATGGTGCGTGCGTTCGTCGTGGCCGACACCGAGGCCACCAGCGCGATCGAGCACGCTGTCGCGGTGATCGAGGACATGCTGGCCCGCGCCCTGGGCGGGCCCACACCCAGCGCACATGACCGGGACGTGGCCAGCCTGATCGCCGACGTGTGGCTGGCCAACCTGATCGCCGTCATCGGCGGCCGGATCGATGCGGACCTGGCCCGCGAACGCATCGACCGCACAACCCGACAGCTGGTGCACGGCACCCACACCACCACTTAGCGATACTAGTAGTATCGCTGCGCTACTCCCAGTACCATAAAGCGACACAACGACGTGTCGAAGGGAGCCGGGCATGCATACCCCCTGGATCGAGCGGTGCACCGTTCAGCGTGTCTCGTTGCGCGACGGATTGGTGCTCGACCTCGACGATTACAACGAATTGGTGATCGCCACCCCGATCCGGCTGACCCTGCCGCCGATCGGATCGTCTTATCCCGAAGAGCAGGTCCTCATCGACCCGGGCAACGTCTCGGTCCAGCAGCGTCCGTTGCTGGACCTGGCCGGCGCGGTGTGCACGGGGGCGTGGTGCGACGAGGGCGGCGGGTTGCACCTGGGTTTTTCCCGCGGGCATCGCATCGATGTCGCCCCCCAGGAGGCCGCGACCTCCTGGGAGCTCTACGGCAAACGCCACGGCTACATGGCATGCCTGCCCCGCGGGCGGGTGCGGGTGGTGCGCCACGACCTGCCCGACGACGAATCTGAGGACACCGCAAGTTAATTCACCCCCCACCGCGCCCAGCCGCAACCATGGCCCGAAAGGTCGGCGCGGCCCTTCCGATCCTCGTGTGGGACTATTAGTATCGTAGCGATACCGATAGTTTCGTTTCTTGGGAGGCGTGGGGATGGGCGATCGAACCGGAGATGCTGGGCCTTCCCGTGGCCGGCGCGGCGTCGATCTGTCCGGATCTTCGGAATACAGCGCCCGGTTGGGTCGGCTCGCGGCGTTCACGGTGGGCCACAAGGCATTGGTGATCGGTGGATGGATCGCGGCCGCGGTGGTGCTGGCGCTGCTGTTCCCGCAGCTGGAGACGGTGGTGCGCCAACAGTCGGTCGATCTGATCCCGCGTGATGTGCCCTCGTTTCAGACCGTGGACCGCATGAGTGAGGCGTTCGGTGAGCAGGGCTCCAAGACGATGCTGTTCGTCGCGATGCAAGACCCGGCCGGTCTGACCCCCGATAATCAGCTGCGCTATCAGGATCTGGTGGGGCGGTTGCGCGCCGATCACGACCATGTCCTGCTGGTCCAGGATCTGCTGGCCGACCCGGTCACCAGAACCCAGGCGGTCAGCGGTGACGGCAAGGCCTGGTATCTGCCGGTCGGGGTGGCCGGCACGCTCGGTGATCCCACCGCGGCCGAATCCGTGCAAGCCGTGCGCGATCTCACCGACACGGCATTCGCCAACACGTCCACCACGGCCTATGTGACAGGGCCACCGGCCACGTTCGCCGATCAGATCGCCTCAGCCGAGCACGACCTGGTGTTCATTTCGATCGCCACCGCCGGGCTGATCGCGCTGATCCTGCTGATCGTGTACCGGTCGGTGTTCACCGCGCTGCTGCCGCTGCTGGTGATCG
>NZ_LZSY01000145.1 GCF_001665625.1 Mycolicibacterium peregrinum
GCGGTCGGCGGCAACGGCCAGTCGTGTCCGCAGGGTGGCCATGTGGTCCGTGCCGTCGGCCATCTCAATCGGGTCGTACTTGCGGTCGGCAACCCGTTCCTTCATCGGGATCAGTGCGTTGTCGGTGATCTTGATGTTCTCCGGGCACACCTCGGTGCAGCACTTGGTGATGTTGCAGTAGCCGAGGCCGAAGTCATCCTGAGCCATGTCCTTGCGGTCCATGACGTCGAGTGGGTGCATGTCCAACTCCGCGATCCGCATGTGGAACCGCGGCCCGGCGAACGCCTCTTTGTTCTCCTCGTGATCACGCACGACGTGGCACACGTTCTGGCACAGGAAGCACTCGATGCACTTGCGGAATTCCTGGCTGCGCTCGACGTCCTCTTGCTGCATCCGGTATTCGCCCGGCTGCAGGTCCTTCGGTGGGGTGAACGACGGGATCTGGCGAGCCTTCTCGTAGTTGAAGGACACATCGGTCACCAGGTCGCGCATCACCGGGAACGTCCGCATCGGCGTCACAGTGACAGTTTCGTCCGGGTCGAAGGTCGACATCCGGGTCATGCACATCAGCCTCGGGCGGCCGTTGATCTCGGCCGAGCACGATCCGCACTTGCCGGCCTTGCAGTTCCACCGCACCGCCAGATCGCCGGCCTGGGTGGCCTGCAGCCGGTGGATGATGTCGAGTACCACCTCACCGTCGTTCACCTCGACGGTGTAGTCGTGCAGCTCGCCTCCGGTTTCGTCGCCGCGCCACACCCGCAGGTTCGCGTCATACGCACTCATGCTCAGCCCTTCCTATCGGGGTGTTCGGCCAGTTCTTGCTCGGTGTAATACTTTTCGAGTTCGGACAGTTCGAACGTCGCCAGCAGGTCCTCCCGCATGGGCAGCTGCGACTCGGGCGTCACGGTCACGTCCGGCACCACCTGGTCATCGCCGGACGCGCGGCACACCAGCAGAGTGTTGCGCCAGTTGGCGTCCATCTCCGGATGGTCGTCGCGGGTGTGTCCGCCACGGCTTTCGGTGCGGGCCAGCGCGGCCTTGGCGACGCACTCGCTGACGAGCAGCATGTTGCGCATGTCGATGGCCAGGTGCCAGCCCGGATTGAAGACGCGGCCGCCCTCGACGCTGACGTTGTGCACGCGGGTGCGCAGCTCGGCGAGCTTGGTCAGCGCTTCCTCGATCTCGTCGGCCTTCCGGATGATGCCGACCAGGTCGTTCATGCACTGCTGCAATTCGGCGTGCAGCGTGTACGGATTCTCCGGGTTCGTGTGAGTTTCGAACGGCGCCAACGCGAGTTCGGTGGCCTCGATGAGTGCGGCCTCCGACACCTTGGGCCGCTCCGGCAGCGCCTGCACATAGTCGGCTGCACCCAGTCCGGCGCGCCGCCCGAACACCAGCAGATCCGAAAGTGAGTTGCCACCAAGGCGATTCGAGCCGTGCATACCGCCCGAGCACTCTCCTGCTGCGAACAGCCCGAGGGTGGCGGCGCCTCCGGTGTCCGGATCGACCTCGATACCGCCCATCACGTAGTGACAGGTCGGGCCGACTTCCATCTCGTCCTTGGTGATGTCGACTTCGGCCAGCTCCATGAACTGGTGGTACATCGAGGGCAACCGGCGCTTGATCTCCTCGGTGGGCATGCGCGAGGCGATGTCGAGGTAGACACCGCCATGCGGCGAACCGCGGCCCGCCTTGACCTCGGAGTTGATGGCGCGGGCCACCTCGTCGCGGGGGAGCAGGTCAGGGGTGCGGCGCGCCGAATCGTTGTCCTTGAGCCACTGGTCGGCTTCTTCCTCGGTCTCGGCGTACTGGCCCTTGAACACCGAGGGGATGTAGTCGAACATGAACCGCTTGCCCTCGGAGTTCTTCAGCACTCCGCCGTCACCGCGGACACCTTCGGTGACCAGGATGCCCTTCACCGACAGCGGCCACACCATGCCGGTCGGGTGGAACTGGATGAACTCCATGTTGATCAGACCGGACCCGGCGCGCAGCGCCAGGGCGTGGCCGTCACCGGTGTACTCCCAGGAGTTCGACGACACCTTGAACGACTTGCCGATACCGCCGGTGGCCAGCACGATCGCGGGAGCCTCGAACAGCACGAAGTTTCCGGTCTCGCGGTAGTAACCGAAGGCGCCCGCGATCCGGTCGCCGTCTTTGATCAGTTCGGTGATCGAGCACTCGTGGAAGACCTTGATCCGGGCTTCGTAGTCGCCGAGCTCGGCCTTGTCCTCCTGCTGCAGCGAGACGATCTTCTGCTGCAGCGTGCGGATGATCTCCAGGCCGGTGCGGTCGCCGACGTGGGCCAGCCTTGGGTAGGTGTGTCCGCCGAAGTTGCGCTGGCTGATCTTGCCGTCCTTGGTCCGGTCGAACAGCGCGCCATAGGTTTCCAGCTCCCACACCCGGTCGGGGGCTTCCTGCGCGTGCAGCTCGGCCATCCGCCAGTTGTTGAGGAACTTGCCGCCGCGCATGGTGTCACCGAAGTGGACCTGCCAGGAGTCCTTGGTGTTGACGTTGCGCATCGCCGCGGCGCACCCGCCCTCGGCCATCACGGTGTGGGCCTTGCCGAACAACGACTTGGTCACCACCGCCACGCGCAGGCCGCGTTCGCGTGCCTCGATCACGGCGCGTAGTCCAGCCCCACCGGCACCGATCACGACTACGTCGTAGGAGTGCCGTTCCAATTCCGATGTCATGCAGTCTTTATCCCTAATTTGTGTAAACGGTTGCTAACCAATGAATCTCAGGTCAGAGATGGTGCCACTGGCTACCAGCATGATGTAGAAGTCCGTCAGCATCAGGGTGCCGAGCGTGATCCACGCGTACTGCTTGTGGCGGACGTTGAGCTTGCTGATCTGCGTCCACATCCAGTACCGCACAGGGTGTTTGGAGAAATGCTTGAGGCGTCCGCCCGCGACGTGGCGGCACGAATGGCAGGACAGGGTGTAGACCCACAGCATGATGACGTTGCCCAGCAGGATGAGGTTGCCGAGGCCGAAGCCGAAGCCGCTGGCGGTCTTGTCCGAGTGGAACGCGACGATCGCGTCATAGGAGTTGATCAGCGAGATGATGCCGGCGATGTAGAAGAAGTACCGGTGGGTGTTCTGGATGATCAGCGGCAGCCGGCTCTCGCCCGTGTACTTCGCGTGCGGCTCGGCGACCGCGCATGCGGTGGGCGACTGCCAGACCGAGCGGTAGTACGCGCCGCGATAGTAGTAGCAGGTCAGGCGGAACAGCAGCAGGAACGGCAGTGACAAGGCCGCGTACGGCAGCCACCACACGTCGGGCAGGAACTGTGGCCAGAAGTGGCTGGCCTCCGGGGTGCAGCCCTGGCTGACGCACGGTGAGTAGAACGGCGTCAGATAGTTGTACTGCGGTACGTAGTAATTGCTCTGCAGGAAAGCGCGCACAGTCGCATAGACGACGAAGGCGGCGAAGCCGAGATCGACGACCAGGGGCGACTGCCACCACCGATCGGTCCGGAGGGTGCGCTCGGGGATCTGCGCTCGTGTTGACGAGAAGACCCCGGTCGCGCGACGGTCAGCAGTGGGTGCGCTCACGGTTCCCTTTCTTCAGTTCAGTTGTCCGGCGGGCGCAGGCGCCCGCGTGCTCAGCGGTATCCGCCGAGACCCTCGTCGGCGACGTCCTGCCAGAACTCGCTTCCGTATTGGGTGTCGGGGATGCCGATCTTTTCGCGGCCTTGTTTTTGGCGAGTCACGCCGTGACGCATCTCCAACTCTTCGGCGTCGATGTCCAACCGCTCGATGTCGTTGAGGATCCGCTCGGCGTCGTTCACGACGCGGCGCATGGCGGGGGAATCCCCGTACTTCGCCGCCAACGTGGTGACGCAACGACGCATGTCGCCGATCAGGTTGTGCAGTTCGGAGAACTCAGTGGTGGTGGACAAGTGACCTCCTCGGGCTGAAGGTGTCGGGGCTCACAGTACGACAACCAATGCTAGCCACATCACGATCGGGACGTGATGCGCATCACGTCCGGAGGGTCGTCGGCCGGCGCACCGGATGAGCTCCGGGAACCCAGGTCGTAGTGTTGGTTTCGGCGGCTTCGCGGTCGGCCGTATGACATCTGAGCAGCACATCTGAGCATCTGGAGGACGTATGAGTGAGACCACGTTGCAGGACCGGGCTGCGGCGCTGCTGGCGCTGCACCGGCCCGGCAACCCCGTTGTGCTGCCCACGGTCTGGGACGCCTGGTCGGCCCGGCTGGCAGTCGGCGAGGGGTTTTCGGCACTCACGGTGGGTAGCCACCCGCTGGCCGAGTCCATCGGCAAGTCCGACGGAGAGGGAATGTCATTCGACGACGTGCTGACCCGGGTACGGCAGATCACCGAGGCGGTGGATGTGCCGGTGTCGGTGGACATCGAATCCGGCTATGGCGAGCGGCCGGAGCGGCTGATCGAAGGCCTGCTCGACGTCGGAGCGGTCGGCTTCAACCTTGAGGACACCGTGCACAAGGAGGACAAGCGACTGCGCAGTCCGGCCGAGCACGCCGAGTTGGTCGGGCAGTTGCGCGCGGCCGCCGACGCCGCGGGTGTGCACGTGGTGATCAATGCGCGCACGGACCTGTTCCTGCGCAAGGACGGGGCCGCCGCCGATCGGGTGGATCGGGGGATCGCTCGCCTGTCCGAGGCGGCGGCCGCCGGTGCCGATTCGCTGTTCCCGGCCGGCCTGGCCGACCCGGAAGGGCTGGGGCGCTTCGTTTCTGCCGTGCCGCTGCCGGTCAGCGTGACAGTTCCGGCGGATTCCGCCGACCTCGCCGCGTTGGCGGCCATCGGAGTGGGGCGGATTACCTTCGGGCCGTTCCTGCAGGCCGTGCTTAGTGCGCGGGCCAAGGACGTGCTGAGGCGCTGGCGCTAGCCGTTCGCGGCCGACCCGTCTTTTTGCGCGAACTTCCGCTTCTCGGTGTGCGATCTGTGCCAATAATGACGCACTGATACGTCGAGCAGGTGGGATGCGGCGATGGGTTGGCGCATGAGAAGTGTGGTGACACTGGCTGCGGCCGGTGGGCTGGTGCTCAGTGGGGTCGGTGCGGCACCGGCCGGAGCGGCGACGACGGTGCCGTTGTCGAACTCGATCCGCGGATGTGATTTCACGAAGGCGTTGTTTCTCGGCGGGATGGGCTCGGGTTCCGGCTCCGGCCGGGCCAGCATCGGCGCCGATGGCTCGCACGTAGGTGCCGAGGTGTCGCTGCAGTCGGCCACGCCCGACACCGACTACCGGGTCAGGCTCATCCAACTGCCGCGGCCGTCGGTGGCTACGTGCAACGTCGGGGATCCCGGGGTGGCGGGTGCAACGCTGCACACCGATGCGAGTGGGACGGCGACCGTGACGGTCGCCGGTCAACTGGCTGAGGATGCCACGCAGGCGTGGGTGGTCGTCGAGGGGCCACCGCCACCGGGACGCATTCGCGGTGACGTCTACAGCTCGGATTTCCCGGTAAACATCTGACCTATGCGAAAGCCGGTGGAACCCTTGGGTTCCACCGGCTTTCGGCGTCGGTCCGAAGAATCACCGCAGGCGGACGCGAACGGCCAGCGCCGCACATCCGATGACCACCGCGCCGCCGAGCACCGTCGACCAGGTCAGCCGTTCGTGCAGCAGCAGCGCGGCCCAGCCGAGAGTGAGAACCGGTTGGATCAACTGCACCTGGCTCACCCGTGTCATGGGTCCGATGGCCAGGCCGCGGTACCAGGCGAAGAAGCCCAGGTACATGCTGACGGCCGCGAGATACCCGAATGCCGTCCACTGCACCGGCGTCGCATGCGGCGGTTGCTGCACCACGGCCAGCGTCGTCAAGGCCAGCATCACCGGCGCCGCGACCACCAGGGCCCACGACACGGTCTGCCACGCGCCCAGTTCCCTGGCCAGTAAACCGCCCTCGGCGTACCCGATCGCCGCGGCGAGCACCGCGCCGAACAGCAGGAGGTCCGGCCAGCTCAGATGACCGAGGCCGGCGCCGTGCACCATGGCGAACACCACCGCCGCCAGCGCCCCGGCGGCGGCCAACGCCCAGAAGGTGCCCGGCGGACGCTCGTGGCCGCGCAGCACCGCGCACACCGCGGTGGCGGCCGGAAGTAGCGCCACCACGATGGCGCCGTGACTGGCCGGGACGACCGTCAGCGCATAAGAGGTCAGTAGCGGAAACCCGGCCACGACCCCGGCGGCCACTACGGCCAACCGCGCCCATTGCCGGCCCCTGGGCAGCGCCTGTCGGGTCAGGGCCAGGGCGGCGACCGCGATGGCGGCGGCGACGACGGCGCGCCCTGCGCCGATGAACAGGGGAGACAGTCCGCCGATGGCGACTTTGGTGAACACGATGGTGAACGAGAAGGCCGTCACGCCCAACAATCCCCACCACAACCCGGGGTGGGATAGCGCTGACGAACTATGGATAGTAGCGCTACTCTGTTTCAACATGGATAACGATAGCACTGAGCGCATCGTGTCCGGTCTGCGAAAGTGGGTCACCACCGCGCCGCCGGGCGCGCAGCTACCGTCCAACCGCGCTCTGGTGGCGGAATATGCGGCCAGTCCGGTGACGGTGGCCAAGGCCATGCGCACGCTGCGGAGTCAGGGCCTGGTGGAGAGCCGGCCGGGTGTCGGAACGTTCGTGCGCGCGGTGCGCAGCGCGCGCCTTCCCGACTACGGCTGGCAGACGGCCGCCCTGGGATCCCCGCAAGCGCGGATCCCGGCGCTGTCGACTCCGCTGCGGAGCGTCGCGCCCGACCTGATCGCGTTGCACTCCGGCTATCCCGTTCACGAATTGCTTCCTCAGCGGTTGGTCCGCACCGCATTCGCCCGAGCTGCCCGCGGGGACGCTGCGCTGAGCCCGGCGCCTGCGCCCGGCCGCCCCGATCTGCAAGCGTGGTTCGCCCAGGAACTGGCCGAGTCGTTCGGGGCCGGCGTGACCGCGCCGACGGCACGTGAGGTGATCGTGTTGCCCGGGAGCCAGAGTGGCCTGAGCTCCATCTTTCGCGCCCTGGTCGGATTCGGGCAGCCGATGTTGATCGAGTCACCCAGTTACTGGGGCGCCATCCTGGCGGCGGCTCAGAGCGGTGTGCGGTTGGTGCCGGTACCGAGCGGGCCGAGAGGCCCTGACCCCGAGGAACTTTCGCGTGCGTTCGCCCAAAGTGGCGCCCGGGTGTTCTACGCTCAGCCCAACTTCGCCAATCCGACCGGTGGGCAATGGGATCCGGACCTGGCCGGCCAGGTGCTCGAGGTGGTCCGCAGTCACGGCGCCTTCCTGGTCGAGGATGACTGGGCACACGATTTCGGTATCGACAGCACGTCCCGGCCGGTGGCGGCATCCGACGACGCGGGCCACGTCATCTATCTGAGGTCGCTGACCAAGAGTGTGTCGCCGTCGGTCCGGGTGGCCGCGATGGTGGCCAGAGGTCCTGCGCGCGACCGGATTCTCGCCGATCGTGGAGCGGAGTCGATGTATGTCAGTGGGCTGTTGCAGGCCGCCGCGCTGGATGTGGTGACCCAGCCGGCCTGGCGAACCCACCTGCGCGACGTGCGTCGGCAATTACGGGCCCGACGTGATCAGTTGATCACCGCGCTCGCCGAGCACGCATCCGGGGCGCAGTTGGAGCAGGTGCCCCGCGGCGGGCTTCACCTGTGGCTGCGGCTGCCCGACGCGATCAACCTGGCGCGCCTGGTGCGTGAGTGCGAGGCCGAGTCGGTGCTGGTCGCGGCAGGCAATGAGTGGTTTCCCGCGGAGCCGTCCGGGCCTTACCTGCGACTCAACTATTCCGGGCCCGATCCGCAGCGTTTTGACGAGGCGGCCCGGGTCATCGGCCGGGCGCTGGAGCGTCAAGCGGGCTGACCGGCACACCACCCGGCAATCTCACATCTGCGGCGCGCGGACCGTGAGCACACCGTGACGGGCGATTCACACAGGGCGACATTTCGGCAACGTCGGGTTTCTAACCTCGCCGTATGTCGTCAACACAGAACGTCGTGGTCATCGGACACGGCATGGTGGGACACCGCTTCGTCGAGGCGTTGCGGTCCCGTGACGCCGCGGGAACCTGGCGGGTCACCGTCTTGTCCGAGGAAGCTGACGCCGCCTATGACCGGGTCGGCCTGACCGGTTACACCGAGCACTGGGACCGGTCCCGGCTGGCGCTGCCCGGTAATGCCTACTCCGGCGACGACCGGGTCGACCTGCGGTTGGGCTGCGCAGTCGCCGAGATCGACCGGGATGCCAAGACCGTCCGCACCGCCGACGGCGAGAGCATCGCCTACGACGCGCTGGTGCTGGCCACCGGTTCGTATGCCTTCGTGCCGCCGGTGCCGGGCCACGACCTGCCGCACTGCCACGTCTACCGCACGCTGGACGACCTCGACGCCATCCGGGCCGGCGCACTGGCCGCGCGCGATTCGAAGACGCCGGTCGGCGTGGTGATCGGTGGCGGCCTGCTCGGCCTGGAGGCCGCGAATGCGTTGCGCGCGTTCGGGTTGGCGACCCACGTCCTGGAGATGTCGCCGCATCTGATGGCGGCACAGCTCGATCCGGCCGGCGGTGCCCTGCTGAACCGGATGATCAGGGGCCTCGGTATCGAGGTGCACACCGGCGTCAGCACCGAGAGCATTCAGCCGGTGCAGCGGCACAAGCCGCTGAAGAAATCTCGGATCGACGATTCGGTGCGGGTGTCGCTCAATGACGGCAGCAGTGTCGATGCCAGTGTGATCGTGTTCGCGGCCGGGGTGCGTCCGCGTGACGAGCTGGCCCGTCAAGCGGGTCTCGACATCGCGCAGCGCGGCGGTGTGATGACTGATTTGTCCTGTGTCACCAGTGATCCCAGCATCTTTGCGATCGGTGAGGTGGCCGCGATCGAGGGGCGCTGCTACGGCTTGGTGGGCCCCGGCTACACCAGCGCCGAGGTGGTCGCCGACCGGCTGCTCGGCGGCGCGGCCGAGTTCCCCGAAGCCGACATGTCCACCAAACTCAAACTGCTCGGCGTGGACGTGGCCAGCTTCGGTGATGCCCAGGGTCGGACGCCGAACTGTCTGGATGTCGTCGTCAACGATCCGGTGAAGCAGACCTACGCCAAGCTGGTCCTCTCCGACGACGCCAAGACGCTGCTCGGCGGCATCCTGGTCGGTGACGCGTCGGCCTACGGAGTGCTGCGTCCGATGGTGGCCAGCGAACTGCCGGGTGACCCGCTGTCGTTGATCGCACCGGCCGCTGAAGGCGCCTCCGGGGCTTCGGCTCTCGGTGTCGGTGCGCTGCCCGACATCGCCCAGATCTGCTCGTGCAACAACGTGACCAAGGGCGATCTCAAGGAAGCCATCTGCGGTGGCTGCGACGATGTGCCCAGCCTGAAGAAGTGCACGCTGGCCGGCACCTCGTGTGGATCTTGCGTCCCGCTGCTCAAGCAGCTGCTGGAGGCCGAGGGGGTCGAGCAGTCCAAGGCGCTGTGCGAGCACTTCAGCCAGTCGCGGGCCGAACTCTTCGAGATCATCGGTGCCACCGAGATCCGTACCTTCTCCGGTCTGATCGAGAAGTTCGGTACCGGAAAGGGTTGCGACATCTGCAAACCCACCGTCGCGTCGATCCTGGCCTCCACCAGTTCCGACCACGTGCTCTCCGGTGAGCAGGCCTCACTGCAGGATTCGAACGACCACTTCCTGGCCAACATCCAGAAGAACGGCAGTTACTCGGTGGTGCCGCGGTCGCCCGGCGGGGAGATCACCCCGGAGCAGCTGATCCTGATCGGTGAGATCGCAAGGGATTTCGATCTCTACACCAAGATCACCGGCGGCCAGCGGATCGACATGTTCGGTGCCCGCGTGGAGCAGTTGCCGCAGATCTGGGCGCGTCTGGTCGAGGGGGGCATGGAGTCCGGGCACGCCTACGGCAAGTCGCTGCGCACCGTGAAGAGCTGCGTGGGCAGCACCTGGTGCCGATACGGGCAGCAGGATTCGGTGAACATGGCCGTGGAGATCGAGAAGCGTTACCGGGGCCTGCGCGCGCCGCACAAGATCAAGATGGCCGTCTCGGGATGTGCGCGTGAGTGCGCGGAGGCGCAGAGCAAGGACGTCGGCATCATCGCCACCGAACAGGGCTGGAACCTCTACGTGTGCGGCAATGGCGGCATGTCACCGCGGCACGCCCAGCTGCTGGCCGGGGATCTCGATGACGAGACACTGGTCCGCTACATCGACCGTTTCCTGATGTTCTACATCCGCACCGCGGATCGGCTGCAAAGGACGGCCCCCTGGTTGGAAGCTCTTGATGGCGGCCTGGACCACCTGCGCGAGGTCGTGTGCGAGGACTCCCTCGGCCTGGCGGCCGAATTCGAGGCGGCCATGGAACGTCACGTTGCCGGCTACGCCTGCGAATGGAAGGGCGTGCTCGAGGATCCGGAGAAGCTCTCGCGCTTCGTGTCGTTCGTCAATGCACCCGATGTGGACGATCCGACCATCACCTTCACCGAGCGGGCCGGCCGGAAGGTGCCGGGCGCTACGGAATTCGCGGACGCGAGGAGCAAAACGAATCTCGGTATGCCGTCAATTATCCAGGAGGCGAAATGACCCTGCTCGACGATGGCAACGACGTGTACACCCCTTCGGTTTCGGGGTGGACGACGGCCTGCCGCTATGACTATCTGATGCCCTGCCGTGGCGTCGCGGTACTGCTGCCCGACGGCTCGCAGGCGGCACTGTTCCGTCTCGACGACGGCACGTTGCACGCGGTGGGAAACATCGACCCGTTCTCCGGAGCCGCGGTGCTCTCGCGCGGGATCGTGGGAGATCGTGGTGGACGCGCAACGGTGCAGTCGCCGATCAAGAAGCAGGCCTTCGCACTCGATGACGGTCGTTGCCTCGACGACACCGCCGTGGCGATCCCGGTCTACCGCACGCGGGTCACCCCGGGAGGGTTCGTTCAGCTCGCGGCCTGATCGGGCGCTTTGCTCCAGTGCGCGTCCCGCCCCTGGAGTTTGCGGCGTTCGACGGCGCCGCGTCGTTCGAGCACCGTCAGGTTGCGGTACACGGACTCGATGACGACGGGTGCACGGAAATGCTCGTGCATGTCGTCGCGTAGCTGTGAGGTCGTCATCGGCCGAGACGTGCGTTCCAGAGTGTTCAGCAGGTGTTCACGCAGACGTTCGGCCGGGACCCGGTTACCGGGTCGCACGGCCGAGTACGCCGCCGTGGCGGGCAGCGCCCACCGGTGTTGTCACCTGCACCTTTACCTGCACTCCCGTCACGCTGTCCGATGATCGCGATAACGATAGCTGAGTTCTCGGGTCCGATCTGCCACGGTGAGCCGCCGGCAAACGATCGGGAAATTTGTTACCGCGTCAACTACCTGTACAACGGCTGTTTCCCTGGGAAATTTGCCAGAATTGCACCATCGGTGAATGTCATCAATGGCGTGGCGTACCTCTCGCTGGCTAACTAGAATTGTTCGCTGGGTGTGTTTAGACTCCCTCTCAAGGAAGCGGCGTCAGAGGGGCTGACAAGGGATGTTTGCGCGTTCGGTTTTGAATCTGGTGGGGGCGGCAGCGATGCTGGGCGCACTCGGGGCAGCGTTGGTGCCTCTGGGTTTGAATGCCGTGGATCGTGCCGGCGAACCCATTCCGTGCGGTAACGGAGCGCATCCGAACTACCAAGTTGCCGCCCAGCAGGACCGCCTGAACCTGGATCAACACACGCTCGCCGGGCCGGGATACATGGCCAGCGATTACGTCGAGCAATGTTCGGAGATGGTCGGTGCGCGACGATCTGCGGCCTTGTCGGTCGCGGGTGCCGGCGGCGCACTGATGATCGTGGGCTGGGCCGGGCCGCTCGTCGCGCACTCGATCCGGCTACGCCGCGGCAGGCAGGCTCAGTACTCCGGCGCGCCGGAAGCGGTTCGCAATCAGCCGAACCATGCCGGGGTGGGTGCCCAGTGGTTCACTGACGAGGTCGGCGCCGGATTCACGCAGCCGGTCCTGGAAAAGCCCGTCGGCGAGCAGGTAGGACGCCACAGCTATGCGGCGATGGCCGCGGCCGCGTTGCGCGGAGACGGCTTCGGCAACACTCGGCGCGCCGGTGGCGGCGAAGGCCAGTTCTACGCGATCGCCGGTCATCGCTGACAGCAGCGCAGCGGTACGGCGAAGGTCAGATTGGGCATTTCTGTCCGAGGTCCCCGCGGCCGCCAGGACTACCGAATCGCCTGGCCGCCATCCGGATTCGATGAGCCGATCGGCGAGAACCCGGACCGTTCCCGGGCAGGGGCCCAGCGGCTTGGTGACGGTGACGGCCGGGTGCTCACTGGCGGTCACGTGGGCGGGAACGTCGACCCGGACGTGATATCCGGCAGCCAGGAATGCCGGTACCACCACTGCGGGGGCATCCGTCGGCAGCGACGCGAGAACCTCACTGGGGGTCGGTCCGACCACGTCGACAAACGACACGTGCACAGGCCGGCCCAGTAGGTCGGATACCCGCGCGGCGAGATCGCCGACCATTGCCACGCCGCCCGGCTTGCGGGTGCCGTGCGCCACCAGGACCAGGCTCATCGGATCCGGGCCATCTCGGCGTCGTCGACGGCCAGCCGGTAACCCCGCTTGACCACTGTCGACACGATGTTCTTGTCTCCCAACGCAGTACGAAGCCGCAGCACCGCGGTCTCCACGGCGTGGGTATCGGTGCCGGTGCCCGGCAGTGCGCTGAGCAGATCGAACCGCGACACCACCGCCCCAGGCCGTTGCGACAGGGCCCGGATGGTGGCCATCGAAGCCGGGGACAGCGACTTGACCGCGCCGTCGACCAGGACGCACGTGCCCCGGATCTCGAGCGAGTGTCCGGCGACGTGGACGGTCCGCGCCTGGAGCAGGGGCAGTTCATCGGTGATGTGACGGGCCAAGGCGCCCAACCGCATTCGCTCCGGTGCCGAGGTCGGCACACCGAGGCGGACCAGTGGCCGTGCGGTGACCGGGCCGACGCACATGGCGTGGACGTCGGTGCGCAGTGCGGCCAGCACCCGGTCGGCGAGGTCCATCTCGGTGGCCCGCATCAGGACCGAGGCAACGGCCATGGCCGAGGTGAAACTGACTGCATCGAAACGTCGTTCGGCGATTCCGGCGACCATCTGGTCGAATTCGCCGTCCCGTGGCGCGGGATGCCAGCGATACACCCGGATCGGCACCACATCGGCTCCCGCGGCCCGCATCTCGTCGAGAAACTCGGGGAACGGGTCCCATTCGTCGGTGGCTCCGTGCAGTTGTACGGCGATTCGTTGCCCTGCCACGCCCTGCTCGATGAGGTAGCGCAACACCTCCCGGGAGGATTCCGATTCCGGTGACCATTCCTCGGGCAGGCCCGCGGCCCGCAAGGCCCCGGTGGCTTTCGGGCCACGGGAGACGATGCGGGCCTTGCCCAGCGCGTCGGTCAGTTCGCCGGCCAGGCCCCACCCGTCGGCCGCGGCGAACCAGCCGCGGAAGCCGATACCCGTGGTCGCCACCACGATGTCCGGGGGCACGGCGATGAGCGACTCGGTGTGCGCGCGTAGTTCCTCATCGTCGGGCAACGGGACCATCGTGATGGCGGCCGCACTGGTAACCGTCGCGCCGCGCCTGGTCAGCAGCGCGCTGAGCTCATCGGAACGTCGGGCGGAGGTCACCGCCACGCGAAAGCCGGTGAGCGGTGCCCAGTCGGGCTCGGTCATGTGTCCAGTGAAGGTATCTCGTGTTTCCAAGTGATTACCCGGCCATTGCCGAGGCGTGTCGGTCTTCGGCGACCGTTGTGACGCCCGTCGCAGCAGGCCGGCGGACGTAGCGGAACCACGTGCACGCCGAGGCGAGGATGTAGAAGGCCAGGAAGAGGCAGAACGCCGCGGTCGCCGATCCGCTGGACAGGTAGGACTGACGCAGTGCCATGTTGATGCCGAATCCACCCAAGGCCCCGATCGCACCGGCGAAGCCGATCAGTGCGCCGGACATCGACCGTGACCAGTGCTGCCGGTCTTCCTCGCTCATGTCCAGCGAGTGGCTGCGGGCCTCGAAGATGGACGGGATCATCTTGTAGACAGATCCGTTACCCAGGCCGCTGAGCAGGAACAGGGCCACAAATCCGATGACGTAGCCGCTCATCATCAGACCGTTGGCGGCACCCGCGGTCTGATCGTCGAACATGCTGATCGCGACCAGCAGCCCGGCCGCCAAGATCATGCCGCCGAACACCGCCAGGGTCACCCGGCCGCCGCCGATCCGGTCGGCCAACTTGCCTCCGTACACCCGCGAGACCGAACCGAGCAACGGGCCGATGAAGGCGATCTGTGCGGCATGCAGCGACGCCTGCGCCGCCGTTTGACCACCTGCGGCGAAGTTGATCTGCAGGACCTGGCCGAAGGCGAAGGAGAACCCGATGAAGGATCCGAAGGTGCCGATGTAGAGCAGCGAGATCACCCAGGTATCGGGTACTGCCAGAATCGATTTCATCGCACCGAGGTCGATCTTGTGCTGCTCGAGGTTGTCCATGCACAACGCCGCGCCGATGCCGGCAACGGCCAATGCGACGAGGTAGATGGCGCACACCCAGTACGGGGAGCGGTTACCTGCGGTGGCGATCACCAGCAGGCCGACCAGCTGGATCATGGGAACACCGATGTTGCCGCCGCCGGCGTTGAGGCCCAATGCCCAGCCCTTGAGTCGTTGCGGGTAGAAGGCGTTGATGTTGGTCATCGACGAGGCGAAGTTGCCGCCGCCGAACCCGGCGAGGGCCGCACAGATCAGGTAGGGCCAGAGCGGCAGGCCTGGATGGGCCAGCAGCAACATGGTTCCCACCGTGGGGATCAGGAGCACGAAAGCGGAGAACACCGTCCAGTTGCGGCCGCCGAACGTGGCGGTGGCCAAGGTGTACGGAATCCGCAGGCACGCGCCCACCAGGGTGGCGGTCGCGCCGAGCAGGAATTTGTCCCCGGCCGAGAAGCCGTAGACCGCCTCGGGCATGAACAGGACCATGACCGACCAGATGGACCAGACGGAGAAGCCGACGTGTTCGGCGAAAACCGACCAGATCAGATTCCGTCGCGCGATGTACTTGTTGCCGGCTTCCCAGGCCACGGTGTCCTCGGGATCCCAGTTCGTGATGCGATTCGACTTCAACAGAGTGGGCATGGCGGAAACGCTAGGAAGCGTTTATTGCCCGAATGCGCCCTGCGGTGACCCGGCCGTGAAATTCCGCTCACCCGCTCACACACATGGGTGTGAGACTGTGCGTCCGGTGGTTACCAGACGTCCCCGTCGCGCCAGTCGCAGGTGATCTCGGCTGTGGTGTCGAGTTCCAAGCCTGCCGGCAGATCGATCGGGAGGACGAACAGCCCCCGGTCGTCCTCGGGTGTGCGCGTCACACCGGCCGGCTGCAGCACCGAGGTCGTGCCCTGCCAGGGCACCCACCCGCGGGAGAGGTACATGTCCCGTGCGGACTCCGATGAGCTGAGTGCGCCGAGTTGGTAGGCGCCGCGCAAAACCTGCTCGACGGCGTCCATGACGGCGGTGGCCAGGCCCTGGCCGCGCCAATCCTCGCGTACCGCCACGGCTTCCACGTAGCCGCAGCGCAGCGCGGTGTCGCGGTAGATCAGGCGGCGCTGGACCACTGCGGCGTGGGCGATGAGGGCGCCGTGATGGCAGATGAACGCGTGCATCCCGCCGAGCGAGTGCTCCCAGTCGGCGTCACTGAAATCCCCGTCGAAGGCCTCGATGACCATGCGTCGCGCGCCCTCACGGGTCTCGTGGTCGAGATCGGAGGTGTGGACGAGTCGCGCGGTGTGCAGGATCCCGCCTCGGACGGACGGCGAGCTGACATCCTGTGTGGGCACACCCATGTTCTACCAGCGCCGCGCGCCGGTGTCTCTAGCTTGCGGGCCGTCCAGCGCATCGGCCGAGCTCCCCGGGGCGCGGGCTCCCCGAGCGCCGGGCTTCCCGAGCGCCAAGCCCCCGGGCGTCGTTTCCTACACCTGGGTCGTTGATCGCCGGGATCGCAACCCTGACGTAGAAATTGGCGACGGGAACCGTTTAGACAGCTAGCCCTGGAACGGCCGCCGGGGGTGCGCCCAGTGCAACCGGACAGTCTGGCCTGGCCTGGCCTGGCTCAGTTTGTCGATGTCTTCGTCGGTCACCACACCGATCACCGGGTAGCCGCCGGTGACGGGGTGGTCGGGCCCGAGAATCACCGGAAAACCGTTGGGCGGTATCTGGATTGCTCCGCGGGTCGCTCCCTCGCTGGGCAGTTGACGGTCGGGCCAGCGGTAGTCCAGCGGCATGCCGACCAGGCGCATCCCGACCCGGTCGCTGCGGGTGGTGACCAGCCAGTTGGTCCGGATCAGCACGTCGGGGTCGACGAACCAGTCGTCACGGGGGCCAGGCACCACGTTGAGTTCCAGCACGTCATCGCTGATGGCCGCGACGGGCGCCTGGTCGGTCTCGGGCAGGTCGGCGGTGTGCTCACCGACCGGCAGAATGTCGCCGGGGCGTAGCGGCGCCGGCCCGATCGCCGACATCACGTCGTAGCTCCGCGATCCCAGGACCGGTTCGACGGCGATGCCGCCGCGTACCGCCAGGTAGCTGCGCAGCCCCGAGTGCGGGGCGCCCAGCGAGATCACCTCGCCGTCGTGCACGTGGTGAATGCTGTTGGTGCCGAACGGAATACCGTTGACCGCGGGGTCTGTGTCGGCGCCCGTCACCGCGATCGAGACGTCCCCGCCGCGCACCCGGGCCGAGAACCCGCCGAACATCACCTCGATGGTGGCGTGCTCACCGGGGTTGGCGACGAGTCGGTTGGCCAGCGTGTGAGACCGTCGGTCGGCCGCCCCCGAGCGGGTGACACCGAGGTGGGCCATGCCGGCCCGGCCGAGGTCCTCGACGAGGGCCAGCGGGCCGGTCCGCAGCACTTCCAATGTTGTGGTCATGATGTCCTCCTCGCCGACTAGCCGATGGCCCGGAACTGCACCCACGTACCCGGGGTGAGCAGCGCGGGTTGGTCCCGATGAATGTCGAACAACACCGCGTCGGTGCGTCCGATCAACTGCCAGCCGCCGGGTGACTGCCGTGGGTAGATGCCGCTGAACTCGCCGGCCAGCGCGACCGCGCCGGGCGGGACATTGGTGCGGGGCTCGGCTCGGCGCGGTACCTGTAGTCGTTCGTCGCCGCCGACGAGGTAGGCGAATCCGGGTGCGAAGCCCATGAATCCGACCTGCCACTGACTGCCGGTGTGCGCCGCGATCACCTGTTCCGGGGTCAGCCGGGTCAGCGTGGCCACGTCGCGCAGGTCGGCGCCGTCGTAGACCACGTCGATGGTCACGTCGGCCTGGCCGACCGGACGGACCGGGGCCGCACCGGGTTGTAGCTGCAGCTTGCCCAGCCGTTGTCGGGTGGGCGCCTGGTAGCGCGGATCGGCCAGCTTGATCAAGATCGTGCGTGACGCAGGCACGATATCGACCACACCGAGTAGTTGGGCCGCCGTGAGAGTGGCGGTCCACGCCAAAACATCGGCCGTGCTGTCGAACTCGAGCAGCAGAGCCTGATCGCCATAGTCGCGAGCGGTGCCCGGGTTCAGGGTCGGTCCCGTCGCGTCCATCACCTCTGATGTCACACTCATGACCTGAAGCTACCCGCGAGTAGCTAAGAAAGCTCCGGCTCTGTGAACCTTGCCAGAGGTGCCTTAACGAAGCCTCACACGGCGGCCTGATAAGTCGGCTCGCGGCGCTTGATGGTGGCGATCACGCGGTAGGTGATCGGCAGCATGATCACCTCGACCGCGGTCTTGTAGACCCAGCCCAGCGCGGCGTAGGTGACGAAGTCCCCGAAGGTGCTGATGCCGATCGCGCTGGCCGCGATACCGCAGAAAACCAGGGTGTCGCCGAGCTGGCCGGCGAAGGTGGATCCGACCAGGCGGGCCCACAGGTGCTTTTCCTTGGTGCGTTCCTTGATGGCGACGACGACCCAGGCGTTGATGGTCTGCCCGACGATGAATCCGGCCAGGCCCGCCACGATCAACTGGGTGTAGGCGTGGACGATGTTCTCGAAGTGCTCCTGGTTGGTGTAGAAGTCCGCAGCGGGCAGATAGATGGTGGCCCAGAATGCGAGCGCGGCAAGGGCATTCATCGAGAAACCCAGGAAGATCGCTCGGCGCGCGGCCTTGAACCCGTACACCTCGGAGAGCACGTCGCCGATCACGTAGGTGAGCGGGAAGACGATGAAGCCGCCGTCGGTGATGATCGACCAGTTGCCGATGATCGGTCCGAAGGCGACTCCTTTGGTGGCGGTGACGTTGGAGATGATCACCAGGGCCGTGAAAACCGCGACGAGCACCGGATAGTAGGCCGAGCCGATGCTGGCGGTGCCGCGGTGTTCGGAGTGTTCCTGGGTGCTTGTCACCCGGTCATCTTGTCAGGTCAGTGCCTGGTTGAGCAGCGGTGGCAGCTGGTCGGCGACCAGCGGGTAGGACAGCGGCGAGGCGAACGCGATGGCGCCGGACAGCTCTTTGGGAGTGAACACGTGCCGCTTGCGGGTGGTGGCTTTGAGCTCGGCGATGCCCGGGTCGGCCAGCAGGGCGTCGCGCTCTGCGTCGTTCTCGGTGGTCCAGATCAATACATCGGCGGCGTCGAGCACCGAGGAGAAATCTGAGCGCGGGATGAGGTCGGGTGTCGGGGGCACGGCGAAGCCCATCTGGGTGAGGAATTCGGTCCGCCACCCGGTCTGTGCCTGGACACTGTCGCGGAACAGCGTACCGGCGAGCAGCATCGCCTTCTTGCCGGCGAAGCGCGGATTGTTGGTGGCCACTGCCTTGAACTTGTCGTCCACGCCGGTGACCAGTCCCGTCGTCGCGTCGTTCTGGAACAGGGCCTGGCCGATCAGGGTGGCCTGGTCGCGCCAGGGTTCGAAGAACGCGTCCGGTCCGGACTGTGCGATGGTCGGGGCGATCTCGGAGAGTTTGGCGAAGGTGTCGGCGTCGAGTCCGGCATTGGTGGCCACGATCAGGTCTGGTTTGAGCGCCGCGATCGCGTCGACCTGGATCCCGTCGCTCAAGCCCAGCACGGTTGGCTGGGCGGCCCCGAGTTTCGGTTGCGCCCAGGGCCACACCGCGAACGGCTCACCGCCGAACCACTCGGTCGTTGCGACGGGCACGACGCCGAGGGCCAGCAGGTTGTCCTGTTCGGTGAATCCCGCGCTGACCACGCGTTGCGGTGGACCCGGGATGTTGGTGTCTCCGAAGAGGTGGCGGACGGTCACCGAACCGTCTTTCGCAACTTCGCCGGGTTTTTGCGTGCTGCATGCGGCGACCAGGGCCATCCCAGCGGTGACCGTGAAAAACCCTCGCCGCGACCAGGTTGTCGGCACTTAGCCAGGGTAACCGTTTAGCTACCCCGTGGTGAAGGTGCCGAACAATCCGCCGAACAGGATCGAGGCCAGACCCAGCGCCACCACGACGTTCACGACGGTCGCCGCGGCGAACAGCACGATCGGTCGCCAGCCGGCTTCCTTCAGTCCGCGGAGCGAGAACTCCAGTCCGATGGCCACGAACGCGAAGATCAGGAACCAGGTTCGCAGGTCGTTGACCGTTGCGATGGCCGATTTACCGTCGGCGGCGAACTGCAGGTACAGCGTGCCGATCACCGAGGCGGCGATGAAGCCGAGCACGAATTTCGGGAAGCGGTCCCAGAATTCGCGCAGAGACGGGCGTGCCACTGCTGGGTCAGGTGTGTCAGTTCGGCGTTCGACCTTCAAGGCGAAGTACGCGGTGAGAGCGATGGCGACGATGCCGATCAGCGCGTTCTGAGTGGTCTTGACGATCGTGGCGATCTGCAGTGCCTGCTCACCGGCGATCGTGCCTGCCGCGGCGACGGCCGCGGTGGTGTCGATATTGCCGCCGATCCAGGCACCGGCGACGGCGTCGGACAGCCCGAACACGTCGGCGAGCCAGGGCAGCAAGAAGATCGACGGTAGCGCGAACACGATGACGAGCGACGCGGCGTAGGCCAGCTGCTCTTTTCGGGCCTGAACGGCGCCGGCGGCGGCGATGGCCGCACTCACCCCGCAGATGGAGACCGCCGAGGCCAGTAGCGCGCGCAGTTTGTCGTCCAGGCCCAGCCGCCCACCCAGCCACCAGGTGAATCCGAAGACGATCGAAATCAGAAGGAGTGCCTGGATGATCGCCGGTCCCGCGGCGGTGGCGAGCACCTTGAGGTTGATCGACGCCCCGAGCAGGACCAGGCCGGTCTTGATGAAGAACTCGGTGCGAAACCCTTGAGACAGGAGGTCGCGGAGCGCGAACCTGGCCAGGATGGCGTTGCCGATGAGCCCGAGAGCGATTGCGTAGACCGGGAATTCGACTGATTTGGCGACTTTGGCCAGTGGTGTCCCGGCGGCCCAGTGGGGCACCTCGGTTTCCAGGAATCTGGTCGCCGCACCCAACGCGATGACCACGAGCACACCGGCGACGGCGTAGCCGGCCTTCGGCGATCGCTGCTGCGAGCGTTCCTCGGTGCTGGTCATGGGATCACGCCGCCGGGGATGGCACCGACGAGGACGAGGGTCAAGAGGATGAGGCCGACGATCACGGCCAGCCAGTCTTCGTTCACGCGCGTCAGGCTAGGTAGCGCGCATCTTCGCGGGCACCCTTGAGATCTTCACGAATACAACCAGTTACGACCGCCGTGAGTGGCGCTGCGCTGCGCTCGGTGACCAGCTATTGTCGTTCCCGCATATTGGGCGTCCCCTGAGATCTATTCTCGGCACAACGCGGACCGACTGAGGAGTGGCCATGCGGATCACGTGGTATCCGGCATTGCTCGGATTGACCGGTTTGACCATCCCGATCGCTATCTCCATTGCCGCTGCACCGGCCGCCGTTGCCGACTGCGTCGACGCCGGAGGTTCCACGGTGTGCGCGCAGGGCAATGTCCGTGGCGGTGGGCCGACGCCGCCGAAGGCCGGTCCGTACTACCCGTATCCGTGTGCCAACGACTGGTACTGCGGCGACTGGGGTCTGGAGATCAATCTCGACCCCGGCCGCCCTGACAACGGTGGTGGTGGCGGCGGTGGCGGTTGGCGTCCGGGGCGGCCATGAGCCTCCGCCCATTCACCCGAGTCCACTTAGGAGCCACGATGTTCTCCCGTGTCATCGCCGCCGGTGCAATCAGCTTGTCGCTCTTGGCCGTTGGTGTGCCCGTCGCCGCGGCAGACGAGCCGAACTGCACCGCCGCTGACCTGGCCGGTGTGATGGCCGGCGTCCGCGCGTCCACCTCGGCGTATCTGTTCACCCATCCCGACGTCAACGCGTTCTTCACCAGCCTCAAGGGGCAGTCGAACGAGCAGATGGCCGAATCGGTGAAGGTCTATCTCCAGGACAAGCCGCAGATCCGGGCCGAACTGACGGGGATCCGGCAACCGGCGATCGATTTCCGTAACCGCTGCGGCGGGTAGGCGACTCACTGCTGCACGAGCCCGCGCAGCAGCACCGCCAAGCCGAACTCGAACGCATCGTCGGCGCGCGCGGGCCTGGGCGCACCGGTGTCGAGCGCAGCGGTCAGTTCCGGGCCGACCTCGGCGCTCGACTCCCACGGCCGGTCGGGTGCGGTGAGGTCCAGCGCGGACCCCAGCACGTAGTTGTCGACCAACGTGATGATCCGCAATGTGTCGGTCGGATTGAAGCCTCCGCGGGTCAGGGTTACGGCGATCGCGTTGTACATGGTCAGTGCCTGGCTGCTGTTGACGGCGTGGGCTGTGAGCAAGGGAATCAACTGCGGGTAGCGGGCGAAGCTGCTGCGGTACGAGCGCATGATGTCGGCCAGGATGTCGATCCATGGCCGCTCGGCGTGCAGGTCGGGCAGGTGCACCTCTGACATCGCCCGTTCACGGAGGAGTTCGACGATCTGCTCGCGCCCGGAGACGTGGTTGTACAGCGACGACGGGCTGACCTTGAGCCTGCGGGCCAGTTCGGGCATGGTGAAACCGCCGGTTGTGCAGACGAGATCCATTGCCGCACTGGAGATCCGGTCGATTGACAGGATCGGTGATGGTGGTCGCCCCATGTTCTGTCCCCCCTGATCGAACTTAACTCTTTACAAATGGTGTCCTGGCTCACACAATAAACGAATCACATTCGTTTTAGGAGTCCCATGATCACGCTCACTGCGAGCGCCCCCGACTCGCTGTCGCGCAGCACCGCATCACAGCGACCGCCTCTGCGGGTGGGGTTGGTGCAGCACCGCTGGCGGCCTGACGCCGCAGAACTCACCAAGGTGTTGCGCGACGGCATCGACCGCGCCGCCGGTGCCGGCGCCACCGCGGTGTTCCTGCCCGAGATCACGCTGCTGCGCTACCCGGCCGACACCCCGGCCGGGCCCAACCCGGGGGATGGGGCCGAGGAGCTGACCGACGGCCCGACCTTTGCACTCGCGGCCGAGGCGGCGCAGGCCAACGGGATCTTCGTGCACGCCTCGCTGTATGAGAAGGCTCCCGCGGCCGACGGCCTGGGCTACAACACCGCGATCCTGGTGTCGCCGTCGGGCGAGCTGGTCGGGCGTACCCGCAAGATGCACATCCCGATCTCGGCGGGGTACTACGAGGACACCTACTTTCGACCGGGCCCGGCTTCCGCGGACGACGATCCGTACCCGGTGTATGACCCCGAGGGGCTGGGCGCACGGGTCGGCCTGCCCACCTGCTGGGACGAATGGTTCCCCGAAGTGGCCCGCAACTATTCGCTCGGTGGCGCCGAGATCGTGGTCTATCCGACCGCGATCGGATCGGAGCCGGTCTTCCCCGCGTTCGACACCCAGCCCTTGTGGCAGCAGGTGATCGTGGCCAACGGCATCAGCAGCGGCTTGTTCATGGTGGTGCCCAACCGAACCGGGGACGAGGGCACCGTCTCGTTCTACGGCTCGTCGTTCATCTCGGACCCCTACGGTCGCGTGCTGGTGCAGGCGCCGCGCGACGAGGAGGCCGTGCTGGTCGCCGATCTCGACCTGGACCAGCGGCGTGACTGGCTGGAGCTGTTCCCGTTCCTGGTCACCCGGCGCCCTGACAGCTACGGCCGGCTGACCGCTCCGGTCGACCCTGCCCACCCGTACGGCGATGGCCATGCGGCCACGCCGGTCGTGAAATAGGAACGGTTGGTGACCTCATACCTGATGCCCGCCGAGGGCGCACCGCAGGATCGGGTGTGGATGGCCTTTCCTTCGGATGGCTATTCGCTCGGGGACACCGAGCAGGCGCGCCATGAGGCCCGGTCCACCTGGGCCGCCGTGGCTCATGCCGTGGGGCAGTTCGAACCGGTCACGATGCTCGTCGACCCCGCCGAGCTCGCGGTCGCGAAACGCTATGTGTCTCAAGACATCGAGCTCATCGAGGCGCCGTTGAACGATGCCTGGATGCGGGATATCGGGCCCACGTTCGTGCACGCCGACGACGGGTCGGTGGCTGCCGTCGACTGGACGTTCAACGGTTGGGGCGCCCAGGACTGGGCACGTTGGGACCGCGACGCCAAGATCGGGGCGATGGTGGGCGAACTCGCGGGCGTCACCGTCGTGCCGTCCGCGCTCGTCAACGAGGGCGGAGGTATCCAGACCGACGGGCACGGCACGGTGCTGGTCACCGAGACCGTGCAACTCGACCCGCACCGAAATTCCGGCGCCACCAAGGCCGGTGTGGAGACCGAACTGGCGCGGACCATCGGAGCGACCGACGTGGTGTGGCTGCCGTACGGACTGACCCGAGACAGCCAGCGCTACGGCACGCGCGGTCACGTCGACATCGTCGCGGCCCTCACCGCTCCGGGGCGTCTGCTCCTGCATACCCAGCGCGACGAATCACATCCGGACAGCATGGTGTGCAAAGGGATTCGATCGGCCGTCGAAGACAGGTTCGACATCGTCGAGATGCCCGCGCCGGCCACTCTCACCGATGCCGACGGTTACGTCGACTACAGCTACATCAACCACCTGGTTGTCAACGGCGGCGTGATCGCCTGCGCATTCGATGATCCGCACGACGCGGAGGCGCGGGCGATCCTGGCCGAGCAGTATCCCGGCCGCGAGGTCGTGGCCGTCGACGCCCGCCCACTCTTCGAGCGTGGCGGTGGAATCCATTGCATCACCCAACAACAACCATCCCCGATCCAGAGGGAGGCCGTCGCATGACCGCCCGCAATGCGCCGCCCGAGCTCGGTGCGAGCTCCACCTTGTTCCACGGCGGCGTGATCTGGACGCCCGGCCACACCACCGACGCACTGCTCGTTGCCGACGGTGTGGTGCGCGCAGTCGGCGCCGACGCACTGGCGGCCACGGCCGACCGGACGGTGGACCTCGAAGGTGGATTCCTGATGCCTTCGTTCGGTGACGGTCACGCCCACCCGCTGTTCGGCGGTCTGGAATCGGCAGGACCTGCGGTGCGGCCATGTGAGTCGATCGACCAGATCGTAGCGGCGGTCAAAGAATTCGCAGATTCGAACCCCGATCAGGAGTGGATCGTCGGGGCATCGTATGACGGCAGTCTCGCTCCCGGCGGACTGTTCGACGCGCGCTGGCTCGACGCCGCGGTCCCGGACCGGCCAGTGGTGTTGCGTGCCTGGGACTATCACACCCTGTGGGTCAACTCGGTCGCACTGCAGCGGGCCGGCATCACCGCCGACACCCCGGAGCCGGCCCTCGGGGAGATCCCGCGTCGCGAGGACGGCACCCCGCTGGGCACGCTGCGGGAATGGGGCGCCACGGACCTGATCACCGCGGTCATGCCGCCCCGTGACGAAGCGGTGCGGATCGCCGCATTGGGCACGGCCGCCGACTACTACCTGGCCCATGGCGTGACGTGGGTTCAGGATGCCTGGGTCGAACCGGCCGAACTCGATGCCTACCTCGCGGCGGCCCGAGACGGCGCCCTGCGGATGCGCTTCAACTTGGCGTTCTACGCCGATCCGCGTCACTTCGACACGCAGGTAACGCAATACGCCGCGGCCAGAGACCGGGTTGTGGCGATGGGTTCGCCGCTGCTGACCGCGCAGACCGTGAAATTCTTCGCCGACGGGGTGGTGGAGAACGAGACCGGCGCCCTGCTCGAGCCCTACTGTTCGGGCCTGCACTCCCACGGTATGCAGTTGTGGGAAGGCGATGCTCTGGCGGAGGCGGCCAGGAAAGTCGACGAGCTGGGCCTGCAGATCCATATCCACGCCATCGGCGATGCCGCGGTCCGCCAGGCCCTGGACGCCATCGAATACGTTGCGCGGCACAATGGTCCACGCGACCGACGCCCGGTGATCGCGCACGCTCAGCTCGTGGACGACGCCGACCTCGGGCGATTCTCCGAACTCGGAGTGATCCCGAACATGCAGCCGTTGTGGGCGCAGATGGATGCCCTGATGACGGTGCTCACGATCCCGCGACTGGGGGCCCAGCGTGCGGATCGGCAGTACCGGATGCGGACCCTGGAGAATTCCGGTGCGGCATTGGCGTTCGGATCGGATTGGCCGGTCTCTTCGGGTGCGCCGTTGGACGGCATCGCGGTGGCGGTGTCGCGGTGCACCTCCGACGGTGAGCCGGCCGGGGGGTGGACACCCGAAGAGGTGCTCCCGATCGAGCCCGCCCTGGCCTCCTACACCGGAGCCGTGGCGTATCAGGCCTTTGCCGAAGCTGATTGGGGCCACATCGCGCCAGGGGCGAGTGCCGATCTCGTCTGGCTGGACCGTGATCCGAGGTATATCCCCCCGTCGGAACTGTCACAGGTGCAAGTGCGCGCCACCTATCTCCAAGGCACACAGGTCTATTCGGCCGCAGAATGAGAGGAAATGTCATGGCCGATTTGGCTGAGGCCACCGAGGGGCGGTTGCGCCGCGCGCTCGGGCTGCCGTCGTTGGTGCTGTTCGGTCTGGTCTACATGGTGCCGCTCACGGTCTTCACCACCTATGGCATCGTCACCCAGACCACCGGCGGCAGGTTGTCCGTCGCATACCTGGTCACTTTGGCCGCCATGGTGTTCACCGCGCGTTCCTACGCCAGGATGGCCGTCGCCTATCCAGTTGCGGGATCGGCATATACGTACACCCAGAAGTCGTTCGGCGCGCCGATCGGATTCCTCGCCGGCTGGTCACTGCTGCTGGATTACCTGTTCCTGCCGATGATCAACTACCTGGTGATCGGCATCTATCTCAACGCCGCGGTTCCGGCGATCCCCGGTTGGGTGTTCGTCGTGCTGTCCATCGCGGGGGTGACGGTGCTCAACATTGTCGGCATCGTGTCGGTGGCGCGGGCGAATCTCGTCATCATCGCGATACAGGCGATCTTCATCGTGACTTTCTTGGTGTTGGCCTGTTCCAAGGTGTTCAGCCTGGGCGCGGTGGACCTGATGGCCCCCTTCCATGGTGACGGCGGCGCAACGGGATTCAGTCCGGTGCTGGCCGGCGCGGCCATCCTGTGCCTGTCGTTCCTGGGGTTCGACGCGGTGTCCACGCTGTCGGAGGAAGCCAAGGATCCCAAGCGGTCCGTTCCGCGGGCGATCATGATCGCCACCGTGGTGGCCGGGGTGATCTTCGTCGTGCTGTCCTATCTCGGGCAGCTGGTGTTCCCCTCCAACCAGTTCACCGATGTCGAGTCCGGATCGCTGGATCTGATGCTGACAGCGGGCGGCCAGTTCCTTCAGACCTTCTTCACCGCGGCGTATGTCGCCGGTGCGCTCGGATCCGCGATCGCGTCGCAGGCGTCGGTGGCCCGGATCCTGTATGCCATGGGGCGCGACGGGATCCTGCCGCGCTCGTTCTTCGGTCACGTCTCGCCGCGGTTCGCCACTCCGGTGTACGCGATCCTGGCGGTGTCAGTCGTGTCGCTGCTGGCCACCGTGATCAGCCTGACCACCCTGGCCTCGGTGATCAGTTTCGGTGCACTGGTGGCGTTTTCGGTGGTGAACCTGTCGGTGATCAAGCACTATTTCGTCGACCGGCAGGAGCGCGACGGTGCCAGGGTGATCAGCAATCTCGTGCTGCCGATGATCGGCTTCCTGCTGACCGTGTGGCTGTGGACCAGCTTGTCGGGGCTGACGTTGGTGATCGGGTTGACTTGGCTGGCAGTGGGATTCGTGTGGCTGGCCGGAGTTACTCGTGGCTTCCAGTGGCCGACGCCGGTACTGGACTTGAAGGAGTAACTGACCGCCTGTGAATGCCTGCCGAGTGGCCACTTGTGACACGCGATTACGCGAAAGGCGTGCGACAAGTGGCCATTCGATCCACTGCTCCGTCAGGCGACGCTGATGGTCACGTCGATGTTGCCGCGGGTGGCCTTCGAGTACGGGCAGACCTGGTGCGCGTCATCGGCGATGGCCTGGGCGGTCTCCCGATCGACACCGGGGATGGTGACGTTCAGCCGTGCCCGCAGTGAGAATGCCCCGTCGGTGTTGAGCAGGTCTACCTCGGCATCCACGGCGGTCTCGGCGGGCAGCTTCACGTCGTGCTTGCCCGCGGTCAGGCCCATGGCGCTCAGGAAGCAGGCCGACCAGCCCGCCGCGAACAACTGCTCGGGGTTGGTGCCGGAGCCGTTGCCTCCGGGCGGGGTGAGCTGGATGTCGAGGTTGCCGTCGGAGCTGTAGGCCTCACCCTGACGCCCGCCGGTGGTGTGGGTCTGGGCGGTGTACAGCACGTTGTCGGTCTGGCTGGTGGTCACGGCGTTCTCCTTCGGGTGGATGATCGGCTCCAATTGGACGCGTTAGAGATGAACGCGGGGTGGTCATGTATTTCATCCCGTCCGACTAAATCGGATCCGATATAATTTGGACCATGGCGCCCGAGGCTCCGCAACTCTCCGATTTCCTGTGCTTTGCCGTCTACTCGGCCAACCTCGCGTACGGCAAGGCCTACAAGCCGATCCTGGATCGGCACGGCATCACGTATACGCAGTACATCGCGCTCGTCGCGCTCTCGGAGCAGGATCACCAGACGGTCGGCGGCCTCGGGGAGAAGCTGTTCCTGGAGTCGAACACGCTGACGCCGATCCTCAAGCGGCTCGAAGCGCTGGGATACGTGACGCGGCAACGCGATCCCGACGACGAGCGTCAGGTGCGCGTGAGCCTCACCGACGCCGGCCGCGCGCTCCGGGCGCAGACCCTGGAGATGGACCTCTTGGCCGCGACGGGGCTGTCGCTGGACGAACTCAAGACGATGCAGCGCGGCGTGTCCACGCTGCGGGACAACCTGCGCAACTACTCGCGATCCGACGTTGATCCTGCGGCCACGGCGTGAACGTTCGAGTGGCCGGCGCCCTCCACGCAGGGTGGACGTCGACAGTCCTCCGGGATGACCAGGACCGGGGTGGTGGAGTGCGCGACGACGGCGCCGGCCACGCTGCCTTCCAGGTGGCCCAGCAGTCCGCTGCGCCGGTGTGGGCCGACAACGATCAGGCTGGCATTGAGTTCCTGAGCCGTCTCGACGATGCCTTTCCAGATCGGCGCCGCTTCGACCGTCACGCTGCGGGCGGAGAAACCCGCCCTGGTGGCCAGCGATGCGCCGTGAGCAGCCGTCTGCTCGGCGGCCCGTCGTACCTCGGTCGCCTGGTCGGCGTCGAAATGCGTCGTCTCGACCGGCGTGAATCCGACATCCACCGGCTGCCAGACACAGACCACCACGGCGTCGCGACCGACCGGCAGTTCGGCCGCGGCGCGTTCGATGGCGCCGGCGGCGCGTTGTGATCCGTCATAGGCGAACAGCACCGGTCCGGTCGCAGCAACAGGCATCGCTCCCGCCTCGGATGCCGTCACCCGCCGGTCACGGCTTGATGCGGGGATCGGGGCGGGCAGGCCGGGCCGGAGCCGCGCCAGCAGCGGCGGCGAGTACCAGGCCGGCGATTCACCGTCGAGGAACTGGTCGAGGTCGGGTGTCTGGGGCCGGGCGCCGCTGAGCGCATAGACGGCCACTCCGAAGACAGCGCCACCGACGGCCAGTCCGAATCCGATCCACAGGGCGTCGCCGGCGCCCGCGGTGAGACCGCCGGCCGCTCTGGCCGCGAAATGGGCGAAGATCGGCGCCACCATGAAGGCGGCCACGGCCCGCAACAACTCGATGATCGCGAACACGCGCTGAAGGCTGTTGGACTGCAGCGAGAATCCGGCGACGAACAGTGCAGGGGCCACCGTGGCGCCCAGCGCCAGCCCGGTCAGCGCCGAGGCGAGCAGGGCCAGCGGTTGATTGGCCGGGATGGCGAGCCGAAACAGCAAGATCCCGGCGGCGAGCAGGCCCATGCCGACGAGCGGAAGGTAGTGCATCGACCGTTTCGAGATGACCGAACCGAACACGAACGCCATCACGATCGCGCCGCCGAGTTCCGGCAGGTACAGCAGCCCCACCTGTACCGGGCTGTAGGTCTCCATGAAGACCTGGGCTGTCAGCGCGGTCGCCGCCACCGACGCGGCCGCCGCGAACAGCGCGACTCCGACGCCGGCCACGGGAATCGCACTGGTCAGCATGGTGCGCACGGTCAGCAACGGCCGGCGGGACCGGAACTGATACACGATGAGCAGCACGATCAGGGCCAGGCCGCCGAGCATCGGCACGATCGCCACCGGGTCGGTGAATTCATGGCTGGTCAGTTGTGCGGCACCGATGAAAGCGGCGGCGCAGCCGACCGACGCCAACCCGATGGCCCGCAGGTCACGCGGTGCGTCGAGGTCGGCAGGTGGAGCGTCCTCGAAGGTCAGGGCCGCCATGACAAGGGCTCCGACGGCGATCGCGGCAATGATCCAGAACAGTGGCCGCCACGCGAGAGCTTCGGCCTGCGCACCACCGATGAACGGGCCGAGCGCGACGGCCCCGAACACGCACATGTTCATGATCACCGCGGTGTGCCGCAGCTTGTCCCTGGGGAAGCCGATCGTCAGCGGCGGGGCAGCGGCGATCAGCAGCATGCTGGTGGCCAGACCCTGCAGGATGTGACCGCCGATGAACATCGCCCCGTTGACCGCCGACGCGGCGATCACCGACCCCAGGACCAGGACGACTGCATAGGCCAACAGCATCCTGCGCTGGGGCAGGTGCTGGGCGAACTGCACGGCGAGGACCGTGCCCACCGCATAGGCGGCATTGCCCAGGCCGAAGCCGAGGCTCATGGTCTGCGCCGACAGGTTCAGCTGCTCGGAGATGATCGGTACCAGCGGATCGACCGCGGCAGACAACGCCAGGTAGGGGATCAACGCCAGGGTGACCATGGCGGCCACCGCGGGGTACCGGCCGGCGAGCGGACCTTGACGCATCAGCGCCGCCCAGTGCGGGCTGTTGGCAGTGCCTGGCGCTGCGGCGCCGCGTTCGGACAGTCAACTAACGAGTTCGATTGGCGCACGTGTCCGTTTAACTGTCGACACCGCAGTTGTTATTCCGTTGTCGGCGAGTTAATTCCGGATTGTGAAGCGTCTCACGTAAATTTGCATAGAACAACGATGTGTTGTAAAAAAGGCCGGTTGCGCTGAGGGGGAAGGCTCATGAAGTTCACAGCGAATTGACAGTGAAATCGATCAAAGCGCCGTGACTTTGCGTCAAAAGCCGTGTCTACCAGTGCAACTGAATGTCGGTTACGGCTTGAGCTGCACCTTCAAGTCCTCGCCCGAGCGGGAGAACGCTTTGGCGTAACCGTCGGCGGCCTCGTCCAGCGACATCGTGGTGGTAAAGATCCCGTCGACGTCGAGACGACCGGCCTGCAGCAGCGGAATCAGTTCCGGCCAGGTCTGCTGGACCGGCGCGGTGGTGAACCGGATCGTCAGGCTGCGCAGCAGGCAGCCCAGTGCGGGCATCGGATAGGGCTGCAAATCGTGCACGCCGACGACGGACACCGTGCCACCGGCCCGAGCGGCGTCGATGGCGTCGTTGATCGAGGCGTCCATGCCCACCGCGTCGATGACGGAGTCCACGCCGAGGCCACCGGTGGCTTCCCGGATCGCCTGCGCCGAGGGCGGGGCGAAGGTGATGGCTCCCGAGGCTTCCGCTCGTTCGCGCCGGGCCTCCACCGGGTCGACAGCGAAAACCTTTGCCGCACCGAGGGTGATGGCGCTGCGCAGGGCGCACATGCCGACCGCGCCCAGGCCGATGACCGCGACGGAACCGCCGACCGGAATGTCGGCGCGTTTGGCCGCTGCCCAGCCGGTGGCCAGGTTGTCGGTGAGCAGCAGGGCCTGCTCGGTGCTGATGCCCTCCGGCATCTTCAGAAGCTGGAAGTTCGCCGCCGGTACCGCGAGCAGTTCGGCCTGAGCGCCACCGAGGAATCCGGTGCCGAAGATCTGGGGACCCTGCAGGCAACGGATCGGGTCGTGGGTCGCGCAGCCACTGCAGTGCCCGCAGCCGGCCACCGAGGACACCAGCACCTGGTCGCCGACGGCGAATCTGGTGACCTCCGGACCGATTTCGACGATCGTGCCGACGGCCTCATGTCCGACCGACACCGGATCGGCGATCGGGTAGTGGCCCTCCAGGAAGTGCAGGTCCGATCCGCAGATTGACGCGGCCTCGACCCTGACGACGGCCCCGTCGGGACCGGGCAGGACCGGGTCAGGCCGGGTCTCGACGCTGACCTTTCCGGAACTGTCGACGACGACTGCGCGCATGCTCACGCCTCCTGCACTGTGAAGTCTGACCAGACGGGTTCGTTGATGGCGGACCGGTATTCGCTCAACCGCCACGGGCTGACGGTGTGGATCTCGCCGTCGGCATTCTTGAAATACGAGTGCTTGATGGAGGGCTGCGCCCACACGGTCTGCCGGATCGCTTCCTGCGAACGCCGGTGCCATTCCTTGGTCGGCTCGGGCAGAGGCTCCATGGTCCGCAGGCCCTCGGTGATCAGGTGCTCCAGGCACTGATTGATGTAGCGCATCTGGAGTTCGGAGTTCAGGATGAGGCTGCCGCCGTGGGCCAGGTGGGTTCCCGGGCCGTAGGTCATGAAGAAGTTCGGGAATCCCGGCACCGTGATGCCCCGGTAGGCGTACGGACGCTGTCCCCAGGCATCATGCAGGTCGATGTCGTCACGCCCGGTGACCTTCATCGGGAACAGCACGTCGGTGGCCCGAAAACCGGTGGCGTACACGATGATATCGACGTCGTACGTCTCGCCGTCGGTCGTGACGACCCCGCTCGGGGTGATGCGTTCGATCGGGGTGCGGATCAGGTCCACGTTGTCGCGTTTGAGGGCGCCCAGCCAGCTGCCATTGTCCTGCAGCGTGCGCTTACCGGTGGCCGGGTAGTCGGGCAGCACCTTGGCTAGCAGCCCTGCGTCGTCACCGACCTGGGTGGTGATCCAGTCGGTGAACATGATGCGGGCGATGGCGTTGATCTCGCTGACCGCATTGCCGTGGTCGTCGTAGTCGGGATCCACCCGGGCGGCGTCCAGGCCCTTGTCGGCTCCGGGCCACAACAGCAGGAAGCGATACCAGCGGCCGTAGTACGGCAGGTGTTCCATGGCCCAGCGGACACCGTCGGCGACGGACTCGTGGTACATCGGGTTGGGGAACATCCACTGCGCGGTGCGCTGGAAGACCGTGAGGTGGGCGACCTTGTCGGCGATGGCGGGGGCGATCTGGAACCCGCTGGCGCCGGCGCCGATCAGCGCGACCCGCTTGCCGGTGACGTCGACATCGTGGTTCCACGCCGCCGAGTGAAAGGCCGGTCCCGCAAAGGTTTCCGCGCCGGGGAACTCGGGGATCTGCGGCCGGTTGAGCTGACCGACGGCGGTGATGACGGCGTTGGCCCTTAGTGTCTCGGTGCCGGCGGCCGAGCGCACCGTGACGTTCCACATCCCGCCGTCCCATTCCGCGGACACCACTTCGGTGTTCCATCGGATGTTCGGCTCGAGGTCGTGGCGGTCCACCACGTCGCGGAAGTACTGGCGCAGTTCGTGCTGTTCGGCGAAGAAGTGATCCCAGTGGTTGCTGGGTTCGAAGCTGTAACAGTAGAAGTGGTTGGCCACGTCTACCCGGGCGCCGGGATAGCTGTTCTCCCACCAGGTTCCGCCCGGTCCGGCGTTCTTCTCCACGATGGTGAAATCGATACCGGCCTGCTTGAGGCGTACCCCGGCCAGCACCCCGGACTCGCCGCAGCCGATCACGATGACGCTGAAGTCTTGCGTGCCCTGCAGTGGTGTGGGCCGCCGTGGGTCGACCCCTTCGAGGTCGAGCTCCTCGAGCATCAGCGGCAGGTTGTCCTCGTCGACCGGTTCACAGGCCGCCCAGTCCAGCATCTCCCGCACCAGTTCGGCGGGCAGCGGGTCGGGCACTGGGCAGCCGCGATCGCGGTAGTCGGCGATCACCGGTAGCGCCACCTCACGGGCCCGCGCTTTGTCCTCTTCGCTCATGAAGCCCTGGACCTCGTTGAGGAACAGGCCGGCCTGTTTGAACTCGCGGATGTACCGCGGGTCGCCGGTGATGTGCACGAGCGAGAGCAGCAGCGTCGGGATGCTGACCTGCTCCAATGCCGCCGCGATGTCGGCATCGGGGGTGGTGAACGGCTGGCCGACATGGAAACTCCGGGTCACGCGGCGTTACGCTACTGCCCGTAGCGTTATGTGACAAGGGGTGGTTGAGGCGCGCACCCGTTGCGACAACCGGCGGTGCAGGCCGACAGCAGCGCGTAGCTACTCGGTCAGGCGGCTGGGCGCGGCTTGCCGCCATGAGTCGAGCAGAATGTCGCGGAGTTCCTGCGAATCCTCCAGTTCAGCCAACCGGACCCGTACCCACGCTGATGCGGCCTCGTGTTGGGGCACCCAGAACTTCTGCGGTTCGGCGGCAATCAATTCCTCGCGGTCAAATCGGGGGCAGCGCACGGCAAATGAGGTTTCGTCGTCGGGCACCGTAACGAACATCTTGCCCGCCACGTCGAAGGTCGGATGGCCCCAGCGCTCTTTCTCGGCGGTCTCTGGGAAAGAGAGCGCGATGCTGCGCACATCGTCAGCGTCGAGCACGGGTATCGGCCTCCGATCGAGCGGGGGGTATGCCGCTCAGGCAGCCTACCGAGGTGCTCCATCGCGCAACTGCGCTCTGTTGCTGGTCGGTGATTTGAAACCCGCAGTGCGGCTGCTGTCCCTAGCCGTCGACCCACTCCTCATAGAACGGCGGCATCTCGGAGGCCCGCCCGGTGAACTCTGGAGTGCGCTTGTCGAGGAAGGCTCGCACGCCGTCGTGGCCGTCGCCGATGCTCGTGTAGAACATGGCCAGTGAGTCGATCCGGTGTGCGTCGACGGGGTGCGGCTCGGCGGAGTTGCGGTAGAGCATCTGCCGCATGAGGGCGACCGAGACCGGGGAGCGGTCACGGGTCCACGCGTCGGCGAGCGCCCGGGCTTCGGTGATCAAGGCGTCCGGTTCGTGGACGGCCTGGGCCAGTCCGATCTCGCGGGCCGTCTCTGCGGTGAGGATGTCAGAGCGGTAGACCAGGTCCAAAGCCGCTGGCATGCCGACGATTCGGGGGAGGAACCAGGTGGAACAGGCTTCCGGTGTGATTCCGAGCTTTCCGAAGACCAGCCCGAAGCGGGCCTTCGTCGACATGAGCCGGGCATCCATGGCCAGCGTCATCGTCGCGCCGATTCCGACCGCGGCCCCGTTGATGGCAGCGATGACGGGCTTGCGGCAGGCGTAGATCGCCAGGGTGACTCGACCGCCGGTGTCGCGGACCCGGCGCAGTTCGGGATCGTCGAGGTCGGCCATGTCGGCCAGTGTTGGTGACTTCGACTCGTCGAGGCCGAACACGTTGCCTTCGCTCGACAGGTCCATGCCGGCACAGAATGCCCGGCCTTCGCCCGTCACGATGACGGCGCGCACGGTGTCATCGTCGTTGACCGTCACAAAGGTGCGTTCCAACTCTTCGGCCATCTCGACGGTGAAGGCATTGAGGTTGTCGGGGCGGTCGAGGACGACGGTGAGGATGCCGTCGTCGAGCTCGTGCCGAATCGTTGTGTACTCCACAGGTGCTCCTTCGCGGGTGAGTTGGTACTCAGCTTGCCCAAGGGGGATTCTGGCGGCAACGGAGGAAACGGCAGTCACCCGCAGGCGAGCGGTCCCGGTGCGTGTCGTGGTGGTCGCAGATCGAGTGTGCGTCGGCTCGCCGTGACCAGTTGGCCGTAGAGCTCACCGTCGTCGAGACCGGCGAATTCCACCCCGACGGCCGCCGAGATGCCGGCCATGACGATGGCCGCGCGGACCTGGCCGGCCACGCCAGGCTCCGCACCGGCGAGCAGATCGGCTTGTCGTTTCACGATCGCGCGCCATTGCGGTTGCCCTCGGAGGAGTTCGGTGACCCCGGGGTCGCCGGTGAGGATAGGAAACAGGTCGCGGTGCGACACCGCGAGGGAAATGTAGCCGGTGAGCATCGATTCGGCTTGGGCACGGCTCCCGCGCTGGGTTTCGGCGGTTTCCACGAGTGCGGCAAGCTCGTTGACGACGGGCTCCATGATGGCGGTCAGCAGCTCATCGCGAGTGCGGAAATGGTGGTAGATCGCCGATTTCGTCAGACCTAGCTCGTCGGAGATCATCTGCAGCGAGGTGCCGGCGACGCTGTGCCGCCGGAACAGTTCGATGGCGGCCTCGATCAACTTCTGCCGGGTCGTGCCGCCGGCGCCGGACGCGGAACCGCTCACCGCACCGACCTAAATGTAGCTTTCCTAACAAAATCGCCCTGCCTGACCATTCGTACAGTATATGCCTGTACGATTGGTCAGGAACCAGCTGTACGTTTGGTCAGTATTTCTGCGCCAAGCTGGTCAGCTTGCCTCAGCCCAGTCGAGGAGAACACCATGCCGTTGAACACCGCACCGCAGCAGACTTCGTCCACCGATACGTCCCCGCTCCAGGGCGTCGATTTCTTCCACGACGCCGCGTTGGTCGCGGATCCCTACCCGATCCTTGAGCGCATGCGGACGGCCAGTCCCGTGCTCCGCGAGCCGTCGCAGAACGTGGTGATCGTCACCGGCTACGACGAAGCGTTGGCGGTCGTGAGCGACCACGACTCCTTCTCGTCGTGCAATACCGTCACCGGCCCGACCCCTGGGTTCCCGGTGACGCTGGAGGGGCGCGATGAGGCGGAAGTCCGGGCGCTGATCGAGGCTCACCGTGACGAACTGCCGTTCAGTGACCAACTCCCGTCGTTCGACCCGCCAAAACACACCGCGCACCGCTCGCTGCTGAGCCGCCTGATCACCCCCAAACGCCTGAAGGAAAACGAGGCGTTCATGTGGCGCCTTGCCGATCAGGTGCTGCAGCCGTACGTCGCCGGCGGTGGAGGCGAGTTCCTCGGCGCTGTCGCCAATCCCTTCGCGCTGTTGGTCATTGCGGATCTCCTCGGTGTTCCCGAGGCGGACCGTCCCGAGCTCACCGAACGGCTGACCGGGGACAACTCGCTGGGCAGTACGGACGACACGGTGATGACGCACGCGCCGCTGGAATTCCTCTACCACCGTTTCGCCGACTACATCTCGGAGCGGCGCCGCGAACCTCGCGGTGACGTCATGACCGAGATGGCGCACGCGACGTTCCCGGATGGGTCGACCCCGGAGGTCATGGATGTGGTGCGGGTGGCGGCCAATCTCTTCTCGGCCGGTCAGGAGACCACGGTCCGACTGCTGTCCTCGGCATTGAAGATCCTGGCCGAGAATCCCGAACTCCAAGAGCAGCTGCGCCGTACCCCCGACCAGGTCCCGAACTTCGTCGAAGAGGCGCTGCGCTTCGAGAGCCCGATCCGCGGGGATTTCCGGCTCGCCCGTGCCACCACGACCGTCGGCGGTGTAGAGATCCCCGCAGGCACTGTGGTGATGGTGCACTACGGTGCAGCCAACCGAGATCCGCGCCAGTTCGACAACCCTGACGTCTTCGACCTCGACCGGCACAACGCCCGCCGGCACATCGCCTTCGGCCGCGGTGTCCACAGCTGCGTCGGCGCACCACTGGCCCGGGCCGAGGCAAAAGTGGTGATCCAGCGGCTGCTGGAAAGCACCGGTGCGATCGAGATCGACGAGGCCCGGCACGGCGCCGCCCACGCGCGACGCTACGACTATGTGCCGACCTACATCCTGCGAGGTCTCACCGATCTGCACCTCAACCTGACCCCGGCCGCGGACACGACAAAGGCGTCCCGATGAAAGTCGTCGTCGATGACGATCTGTGCCGCGGACACGGCGTGTGCGCGGCCCTGTGTCCGCAGGTGTTCACGCTGACCGACGGCGGCTACGCCGAGGCCATCGACACCGACATCCCTCCCGAGCTCGAAGGCGCCGTCGCCGAAGCGGTCGACGGCTGCCCGGAGCGGGCCATCCGTATCTAGCTCATTAGTCAAGGAAAGAGTAATCATGTCAACAGATTTCGAGCGTCCCGGCCGCACCGTGTTCGATCTGACCGGCAAGGTGGTTGTCGTCGTGGGCGGCGGGCAGATGCCCGGTCCCAAGATCGGCAACGGCCGCGCCACCGCCATCGTGGCCGCGCGCCACGGCGCCGAGGTGGTGGTCGTCGACCGCAATCTCGCTGCCGCACAGGAGACGGTGAACATGATCACCGCAGAGAAGGGCAAGGCGTACGCGGTCCAGGCCGACGTCGCCGAAAAGGACGACTGCCAGCGCATCTTCGACACCGCGATGCAGAACAGCGGCCGCGTGGACGGGATGGTCTACAGCGTGGCGATCAATCCGCCCTTCGACCGGGTGAACAACTCGATGAGCGCCGACGACTTCAACCATGGCATCAACGTGAACATGCTGGGCTGCTACTACTGCAATCTCTTTGCCGCACAATGCATGGAGAAGAACGAGGGCGGTTCAACCGGCAGCATCATCAATATCTCGTCCATCGCCAGCATCAAGAACGAAGTCGGACTCAACATCGGGATCATGCCCTACGCGCTGGGCAAGTGCGGGTTGAACTACATCACGGAACTGACCGCCGCACAGTTCGCCGCCGCAGGCATCCGCGCCAACACGCTGATGCTCGGCCCGATCGACTCGACGCTGGGCAACACCGATTCCCAGTCGCTGTTCGGGTTCGAGCCCGATGAGGTCGACGAAGCCTACGCCGAAGTGGTGAAGCTGAAGATGGGCCGGGCCAGTGCCTGGGAGACCGGTTATACGGCGCTGTATCTGCTGGCCGACGAGTCCCGGTTCATGACCGGACAGCAGATCCGGTTGGACGGCGGTGCCACTCTCGTGCGCTGAGACTTGATGCCGCCGGTTTCAGGACTTTGGGTGCGCGGTCGGGGTCTGAGTCGACTCCCACTTGGACTCCAAGGACCGCGTGACCGGTGTTCCGGCGGCCACCTCCCGCTGGAACATCTCGCCGTCGTCCACCTCGAAGGTGACCAAGAAGCCCGATTCGGTCGGTTCCTTGTGGACCACCTTGCAGGCCGGTTCACCGCCACCGAGAGTGATGATGTCACCGGGGGCGACGTCGTCGATGCGGTTGCCGGTGTTGGGTTCAGACATGCTTTGTTGGTAGCCATTTTGAGCTGTCGTCAAACGGTGCCCCCGTCGTCGCCGGCGGTAACTCACCGCACGACGCCGGCGCAGTCTAGGTTCATGGGGTGGACTTTGACGAGTACCGGGCACACGACGCCACATCTCTGGCGAAATTGGTTGCTGAAAAGCAGGTTTCGGCGGCTGAGCTGCTCGCGACCGCTCAGCAGCGCGCGGCGGCGGTCAACCCGAAGATCAACGCGATCGTGCGCGACGTTCCGGCAGCGCCGACGGACGATCTGACCGGGCCTTTCGCCGGGGTGCCCTTTCTGATCAAGGATCTTGCGCAGGACTACGCGGGCTTGCCCACCTCGGCCGGTTCACGTGCGCTGATGTCGCTGAACGTCCCCGAGCACGCCACTGTCGTCCAGCGCTGGATCGACGCGGGCCTGGTCATCTTCGGCAAGACCAACACACCGGAGTTCGGCGCGAAGGGAATCACCGAGCCCGACGCGTGGGGGCCGGCCCGCAATCCGTGGGATCTGACAAGGTCGCCGGGCGGTAGTTCGGGAGGGTCGGCAGCGGCCGTTGCCGCCGGCATCGTGCCCTGCGCCGGTGCCAACGACGGCGGCGGATCGATCCGCATTCCGGCGGCCAGCTGTGGTCTCGTCGGGCTGAAACCGGGCCGCGGGCTCACACCGTCGGGTCCGGTAGTCGGAGAATCCATGCACGGCGCGGCAGTTCAAGGCGTCGTATCACGGACGGTGCGCGACACCGCGACGATGCTCGATGTCCTCAGCGGCGGGGAAGCCTTCGGGCCGTACGTGCCGAGTCTGCCGGCCGAGTCGTTCACATCCTGCGTGGGGGCGGATCCCGGGAAACTGCGTATCGGGCTTCGGGTGCCCACGGCGATCAATCCCGCGCCACACCGCGAGGCGTTCGCAGCCGTCGAGGCAACTGCTGCCGCGCTCACCGAGCTTGGCCACCATGTCGAGGAACTTCCTCAAGCGCCCTTCGACGACGCCGCGCTTGCCCGCGACTTCCTGCTGACCTGGTTCGTCTACAGCGCGTGGGAGCTCGCCGAGGCCAAACGGCTGACCGGCGCGGGCGACGACGCGTTTGAACGTGACACGCTCATCATGGCGGCGATCGGCCGCGCCACGAGCAGCGTCGACTATCTGGATGCGGTGCAGCGTCGCCAGGAACACACTCTGCGGCTGAGCACGTTCTTCGAGTCGTACGACCTGCTGTTGACGCCCTCCCTGGCAACCCTGCCGCCGCGGATCGGTGAGTTCGATCTGCCGGTCGTGCTGCAACATGCGGCGGACGCATTGATCAAGACACGTACCGCAAGCCTGTTGCGCTACACCAAGATCGTCGATGACATGGTGGACAAGAACCTCGGCTGGGTGCCCTACACGCAACTGGCGAACATCACCGGCCGCCCGGCGATCTCGTTGCCCCTGCACTGGACCGCGGAAGGTCTGCCGCTCGGTGTCCAGTTCGTCGCACCGCTTGCCGGTGAATCGCTGCTGCTCAGGTTGGCGGCTCAGCTCGAGCAGGCAATGCCCTGGGCCGGTCGCCTCGCGCCGATCTGAGCTGCGACGCTACGGATGTAGGTTCCACTGGCCGACATCTTGGGCCAGCGCATCGTTGACGTCGACTTCGAGCCCGCCGACCACCGGTCCCGGATTCGACGCGGTACTCACCACCCGTTGGTACAGAACCGCGGCAGGGTGGACCTGCCCGCCAGACCAGGACCGGGTCTGCCACGCCCAGGCACGGCCGGGGGTGGTCGATCTGCCGACGACACCATCGCCAATTGCCCACTGGCACGGTCGGATTCCCCCGTAGATGCCGGTGCGCTGCACACCGAGCACCGAGTTGATCCCGCGGAACCACTGCAGGGCGACGTTGTTCCAGGTGTTGCGGTCGATATCGTCGTCGACGCTGAAGAAGATCGGTGCACTCTGGCCGCCACCGGCCGCGGTGTGTAGTTGCCAGGCGGTGCGGGCGTCGGCCACGCCGCCGGCGTATCCCCGGGTGAAGTCCGATGGGGCGGTCCCGCCGGGCTTGCCGTACTGGTAGTTGCTGACGATCACCAATCCGGCGGCGGTCAGCTGCTTGGCGTAGGGCAGGGTGATCGGTTTGGCGCCCATGGATGAGCCCGGACGTGACGTCGAGACGTAGTTGATCACCCCGGAGTGGCCGGCGGCCCGGATGTGCTGCGCCGGAATCTGACGCATGGCGAAGTCGATCAGCGTGGGGGCGGCGGCCGACGCCGCAGGCGCACCGACGCTTGCCGCTGCCGCACCCAGCCCGGCCAGCGCCGACACGGTGGCGGCGTAGCGCAGCGCGTCACGCCGGGAAACCGGACCTGTTCGGCGCAGGTCGCTGCTCCCAGGCGAGTCCTGCATGCCGCGATGTTAACAAAGTGACTACTGTTAACAGTGTTGCCGCGCGGTCCGTGCTCCATTCGTGATCTTGAAGGACAACCTCACTCTGACGGGGCCGGCGTCACATCGCTGCCCGAGCCCTTGACCGAGGCCTTCGCGCGGTTTTCGGCCCGCACGGCCCGGCGTCCGCGCACGAAACCGGTTGCCGAGATCGCCGCCGACAGCAGAGCGTCCTCGCCCTTGACGAACGGGTGGAACCCGACACCGGCGCCGCCGCGGCCCTTGACCGGGATGTCGGCGACTTCGGTGACCTTCCAGCTCTTCTCGGACGTGGAAAGGATGGCCTCGCCGTTTTCGCAACTGATCGGCAGCGCGGCGATCACCTCGTCGCCGGCGTCATCGGCGACCAGCTTCACCCCGGCCACGCCGTTGCCGGCCACACCCTGCGGGTTCACCGCGGCCGGGTCGATGCGCAGGATCTTGCCACGCCGCGTCACCAGCGCCAGGTGATAGCCGGTCGGCATCACCCCGGAGCGCAGCAACCCGGTGATGTCCGGCGCCACCGGGATGTCGCGGATCTTGAACGGCAGGCCGTTGCCATTGGTGAACTTGACCCGGCCGTCGGTCCACACCGCCCATCCCAGACCCGAGGTGAGCAGTTCGCCGTGGCTGTCGGAGAACACGCCGCGGTCGTCGAGGCGCCAGGAGGTGTTGACCTTCCGCTCCCTGGGGCCGTCCTCGTCGGCAGACGACGCGGTCGGGGTGGCCTCGAGGTCCAGCACGGTGCGGCGGTCGAATTCGGGGCCCTTGAACAGTTTCGCGGTCTCCACCAGCTCCTTGTCGATCACCTTTCGGCGCGCATCGGGGTTGGAGACCAGTTCGGTCAGCTCGGCGAACTCGGCGTCCAGCTTGTCGGCTTCGGCCTGCAGCTCGATCACATCGAGCTTGGTCAACCGTCGAAGCTGCAGGGCCAGAACGTAATTGGCCTGCTCTTCGTCGATTTCGAATCGCTGCTGCAGTCCCTGCCGGGCGTCGTCGACGGTGTCGGAGCCTCGGATGACCGCGACGGCAGCATCGATGTCGAGGTGGATCTTCATCAAGCCTGCCACCAGGTGGCGACGCGCGGTGACCTTCTCCAACCGGTACTCGCTGCGGTGCAACACCACGGAGTCACGCAGATGCAGGAACGCGGAGATCAGCTCCCGCACCGACCACCAGCGCGGCACCCGGTCCTCGTCGAGGGCGACCAGGCTGGCGGCGAATGTCGACTCCAGCGGTGTCAGCGCCAGCAGCTGCTCGCGGATGGTCTCGGCGCTGTGGCCGCGTTTGGCGGTGACGACGATGCGCAGCCCGTTGCGACGGTCGGTCAGGTCCGACATGTCGGCCACGCCGGACAACTCGCCGGACTCGACCAGGGCTCGGATCCTGTCCTGCACAGTGTTACTGGCGACGCCGGGAGGGAGCTCGGTGACGATGACGTTCTTGCCGTCGACCGTCAGGGTGCCGCGGACGGTGAACATGCCGCGGCCGGTGGTGATGTACTCCCGCAGGCCGTTCGAGCCGACCACGGTGGACCCGCAGCCCCAGTCGGGTCCGGGGATGAGCTTCATCAACGTGTCATCGGTTGTGTTCGGTCGGGCCAGCAGAGCCCGGCAGGCGGCCATCACCTCACGCGGATTGTGCGCGGGCACCTTGGTGGCCCACCCTTCGGCGATGCCGACCGCGCCGTTGCAGAGCAGCACCGGCCACTGGGCCGGCAGCATCGTCGGCTCGGTCCACTCGCCGTCGAAGGTCTGCACCATGGGTACGGCGTGATCGTCGAGTTCGGCGGTCAGCGCGGCACCGGGAGCCGACAGCCGCATCTCGGTGTAGCGGTCCGCGGCGGGAATGTCGCCCTGGATGCGGGGGAATGCGCCTTGTCCGTCAATGACTTTCACGCGCTGGAACTCGGCGGCCATGAGCGCCGCGGCCCCGTACATCGATGCGCCACCGTGCGGGTGCAGGTTACCGGTGACCGCCGAGCAGATCTTCGAGGACT
>NZ_LZSY01000146.1 GCF_001665625.1 Mycolicibacterium peregrinum
CTGCCGGTCGCACCACTGACCACCGGGGGGTCCGGCGGCGGCGGGGGATCTGCATATGCAAGGGGCGCAATCGCTACAGGGGCCAACATGCAGACTGCAGCCAGGGGGGCAAAACGACTCAACATGCGTGAACTTGCGCCTCTCGTGGTTTTGGGCCCTGCGTTATGCGACGCGCCGTGGTCGTCAAAAATCAAAGGGCCCAAGGAATCTGTCGCGACGAATCATGAACCGGTCGCGTTTCGGTTTGGTGAACAACGTCCCAACAGTTGCCACCTCATTTCCGTCGAGCTGGAATCGCCGAACCTGTGAGGTTGCTGGGAAATAGCGTGTGCTGCAGCGCATTACATATATGAGGCATCGGCGGGTGCGGCCGGCGCACAATGGACGACCGTTAGGGGGAACGGGTTGGCCTGCAGTTCACCTTTTGGACATGTGGACCCTCGACGGTGAGGTGCATCCGGGGGGGACGGCAGATGCGTCGATGAGGCGCGGACGTCAACTGTGGCGCCTTGGCGTCGAACTGCTATCCGACTGACGGAGGAATCGTTGAGGTCGTCTCAGGTGTACGAGCGAGGCGTGGCATCGTTGCTCATTGCCTTCAGCATTGGGTTTGGTTCCGCGCCCGCCGCGTTCGCGGAACCCGGCGATGAGGCGGGCGCACCGGGGCCGGCGGCGCCCGCGGTGCCCGAGTTGCCGCCGGTGACGGCGGGTGTGCCGGTTGCGGGTCCGGTGCCGGTGCCGGTTGCGAGTACGGATGACCCTGGCGTGCCTGCGGTTACGGCTTGCTCGACGTTCGCCAACGCGCTCGATTCGGCATCGACCTTCTACGGCGATTTCGCCGATTCGATCGAAGGTGTGGAGCGGCCCGACTACGGGGATCCGACCATCAGTACGACGAACACCAGTGGCCGGACGGCGCTGCGCGAAGCCGCCGCGTCGGCGATGAATGCCGCAGGCACACCGGGACTCTCGCCCGACATTGCCAACCCGATGCGCTCATGGTCTTTCGGTGCCACCAAGCTGCTGCTGAAGATGGGGCTGCGGACCGGCGGTCAATCGCTCAACGACACGGCGACCCAGCTCAACAACGATGCCAACAACGCGCAGATGGCCTGTGCCGCCGCGGGCACACACGCCTGACGAAGTGCCAATCACGTTGGAATGATTGGGTAATCGCGGCTCGGGCCGGCACCTGCGATCTTTGAACATTCACCCACCTGCGCGGTGCACTGTGCCTCCAGTAAAGGATTACCGTGATCCGGCTTGTGATCTCGTTGGTTGCGCTCGTGCTGATGGCCACCAGTTGTTCCGGTAACGGCGACACAGTCCCGGGGCCGCCGAAGGACGTGCCCAAGTCGGCACTCGAGGGTCTGCTGCTCAGCACCGAAGAGGTCAACACGCTGATGGGGACCGACGGGATGACAGCGCACCCACCGGTCACGGAGATGAGCGACCATCGCAACCTGCTGCCCAACCTGAACTGCCTGGGCGCCTGGCAGGTAAACGAGTCCGCCATCTACGGGGATCACTGGGCCGCGATGCGCCAGGTGCTGCTGCGGGCACCGGACAATGACAACTGGGAGAACCTTCTGGTGCAGTCGGTGGTGATCTTTCCGTCTGCGCAGGACGCCGACGACTTTCTTGCTCAGTCGGCGGAACGCTGGTCCAAGTGCACCGACCACAAAGTGAACATCACGCTCAACGGTGAACCGCTGCCCAAGTGGAAGAGCGGCACGCTCACCAGAACCGAAGACGAACTCACCCTGCCGTTCACCCGCGTCGACGGTGACCAGACCCGCGACTGCCAGCGCGCGCTGGCCGCCGCCGCGAACCTCGTCATGGACATCCAAGCGTGCAAGCCGGCGGGATCCTCAGTGACCCAGGCAGCCGACGTGGTGGACAAGATCAAGGCCGCGATGCCTCGATGAGGAGTGCTGACCACGGGGTAGTCTGAGCCACGCAGCTGGTTTGTCGGCGCCGGGACGTTTACGGTGCCGACATCGAGCGTCGCAGGCTGATCGAGATGCGACGTGAGAGGGAACCCGGTGAGAATCCGGGACTGTCCCGCAGCGGTATGCAGGAACGACCGCCGTCATCAGCACTGGCCCGCAGAAATGTGCGGCTGGGAAGCGACGGCCAGTAGGAGCACGGTCCACGTGCGTGCCTGTGAGTCCGAAGACCTGCCAGCCGTACCGGGCGCGCCGCGTCCGGTGGTTCATCGCCTCGCGGAATGGGCAGTGGCCGAAAGCGGTTCACTCGTGGCGGGTGGCTGCGTTCGGCTCGGTGTCTCCTGGCGGTGGCCATCCTCTTCGTACGTTGAAGGACCTCGTCATGAGCACAACCGCAACACCCTTTTCCGCCACCATTCTGGGGTCACCCCGAATCGGGCCCAATCGTGAACTCAAGCGTGCCGTCGAGAAGTACTGGGCCGGGCGGATCGATCGCGCCGAACTGGAGTCCGTCGCCGCTACTTTGCGCCGCGACACCTGGAAGGCGCTGGTCGCGGCCGGGCTGGATTCGGTCCCGGTCAACGATTTCTCCTATTACGACCAGGTGCTCGACACAGCGGTCCTGGTCGGTGCCCTGCCGTCCCGGGTCGACGGCATCGCCGATGACCTCGACCGCTACTTCGCCGCGGCTCGCGGGAACGACGACATCGCGCCGCTGGAGATGACCAAGTGGTTCGACACCAACTACCACTACATCGTGCCCGAGATCGGGTCGGGCACCACCTTCGCGCTCAACCCGGCGAAGATACTCGGTGAGCTGGAAGAGGCGGCAGCCCAAGGTGTTCCGGCTCGCCCGGTGGTGGTCGGCCCGATCACGTTCCTGGCCCTGTCCAAGGCGGTCGAGGGCGCCGACGCTCCCACGGCCAGGCTGGACGAGCTCGTCGGTGTGTACGCCGAACTGCTCGCGGTGCTCGCGGACAAGGGCGTCACGTGGGTACAGATCGACGAACCCGTCCTGGTGACCGACATCCTCGACAATGCTGCCGAGCTGGCTGAGCGCACATACACCCGGCTGGCTGAGCTGGCGAAGCGGCCGGCGATCTTCGTCGCGACCTACTTCGGTGCACTCACCGACGCATTGCCCGCTCTGGCGCGGACGCCGGTCGAAGCGATTGGCATCGATTTGGTGGCCGGATCTGCCTCGGCGCTGTCAGCGGTTCCCGAGCTTGCGGGCAAGCTGCTGGTGGCGGGCGTGGTCGACGGGCGCAACATCTGGCGTACCAATCTTGAAAGCGCGCTGCACACTCTGACGGCACTCCCCGGAAATGCCAAGGCAGTTGCAGTTTCGACGTCATGCTCGACTCTGCATGTGCCGTACACGCTCGACCCGGAAGACGGTCTCGATGGCGCACTGCGCAGCTGGTTGGCGTTCGGCGCCGAGAAGGTCTTCGAGGTGGCGACTCTGGCGGTAGCGCTGCGCGACGGCGAAGAGAAGGTGGCCGCCGAGATCGAGTCGTCCAACGCGGCGGCCGCGTCGAGAGCCGGCGATCCCCGGCTTCACAACGACAGCGTGCGGGCTCGGCTGGAGTCCGTCCTGGCGGGCGGCATCAGCCGCGGTGCCGCCACCGAACGTCGCAGGGCGCAGGATGAGCGGCTCAGCCTGCCGTCGCTGCCGACCACCACAATCGGCTCGTTCCCGCAGACCGTCGACATCCGCAAGGCGCGGGCGGCGCTGGTGGCCGGCGAGATCGACGAGGCCGAGTACCGCAACCGGATGCAGGCCGAGATTGAATCGGTGATCCGGCTGCAGGAGCAGCTTGGGTTGGACGTGCTCGTGCACGGTGAACCCGAACGCAACGACATGGTGCAGTATTTCGCCGAGCAGCTCGACGGCTTCTTCGCCACCAAGAACGGGTGGGTCCAGTCGTATGGCAGCCGTTGTGTGCGTCCGCCGGTGTTGTTCGGTGACGTCACTCGTCAGCAGCCGATGACGGTTGACTGGGCTACGTACGCGCAGTCGCTCACCGACAAGCCGGTCAAGGGCATGCTCACCGGGCCGGTGACCATCTTGGCTTGGTCTTTCGTCCGCGATGACCAGCCGTTGGCCGACACCGCTTTTCAGGTCGCCCTGGCAATCCGGGACGAGACGGTGGACCTGCAGTCGGCAGGTATCGCGATCATCCAGGTCGACGAGCCCGCGCTACGCGAACTGCTGCCGCTACGCACCAAGGACAAGGAGGCCTATCTGAGTTGGGCGGTCGACGCGTTCCGGCTGTCCACCTCCGGGGTTGCCGACTCCACGCAGATCCACACCCACCTGTGCTATTCGGAGTTCGGTGAGGTGATTGGGGCGATCGCCGACCTGGATGCCGATGTGACGTCGATCGAGGCGGCCCGATCGCATATGGAGGTGCTCGATGACCTCAACGGCATCGGCTTCTCCAACAGCGTCGGCCCGGGTGTGTACGACATCCACTCGCCCCGGGTGCCCGGGGTCGACGAGATCGTCACATCATTGCGGGAGGCGCTCAAAGCCGTTCCGGCCGAGCGGCTCTGGGTCAATCCCGACTGCGGTTTGAAGACCCGGACCACTGATGAGGTGACCGAGTCGCTCAAGCATCTGGTCACCGCTACCGCGAAGGTGCGCGCGGGGTAGCCCGGTGTCGGGGTCAGCTCGTGGCGGTCTGAGCGTTGAGCCAGGCCGCCAACGAGCGCCCGGCCTCCAGGACGTGGCGCTCGGCGATGGTGCGGGCGGCCTCGGCGTCCTTGGCCTCCAGGGCGTCCAGCAGCTGCTCATGCTCGTCGAGCGAGTGTTTCTCATGCTCGGGAAACACCGTCAGGAAGTTCGACGGCACCACCCGTGCGGCCTGTCGGATCTGGGTCAGCAAGCGAGGGGAGTGGGCGGCGCGGTGAATCTCCTGGTGGAACAGCCAGTTTGCCTCGCCGATGCTGTCCTCGCCCGACCGCCGGGCAACGTCGGCGGCCAGTTCGCGTAGCCGGGCGAGTTCGTCAGGTGTGATTCGTTCGGCCGCCCAGGCGGCGGCCTGCCCGGTGAGGACACCGAGGATGGTGAAGCTGTCGGTCACGTCTTCGGACTTGACGCCGATGACGGTGATCCCGCTGCGGGGAGCCACCCGCACCAGCCCTTCGAAGGACAGTTCCAGCAGCGCCTCCCGTACCGGGGTGCGGCTGGTCGCGAACTCTTCGGTGATGGCATCGAGGTCGATGCGTGACCCGGGCGCGAGCACGCCGGTGATGATCCGGTCGCGCAGTTCGCGAGCCGCGCGCTCGCGAACGGTGCCCGAGATGTCAAGCGGGGTCATCCGTGCAGCGTACCGATCCGTCAAACATCATCCTTGATATCTGATATATCAGATGTTAGATTCCGAACATGCGGACAGATCAGATGGCGCTCGTGGCATTCATGCAGGCAGGAAGCACCTCGGTATACGCAGGTTCGTGGCGTCACCCAGCGACCGAGCACGGCTATCTCGATGCGTCGTATTACGCGAAGGTCGGCCGGCAGCTCGAAGAAGGTTGCTTCGACCTGATGTTCTTCGACGACCGCCTGGCGATGCCCGGGATCTACGGTGGCTCGGTGGACGAGGCGGTCCGCTATGGGGCCCGGCCGGTCAAGCTGGATCTGAGTGTCATCCTCGGAGTGCTCGCGCAGACGACGTCCCACATCGGACTCGGTGCCACCTACTCGACCACCTACTACGCCCCATTCCACGTCGCCCGCACCTTCGCGACGCTGGACCATCTGTCCCGCGGGCGAGCGGCGTGGAACGTCGTCACCTCGGTCAACGACAGCGAGGCGCAGAACTTCGGTCTGGAATCCCACCTCGGTCACGACGAGCGCTACGACCGCGCCGACGAGTTCCTCGACGTGGTCGCGGGCCTCTGGGACACCTGGGAGGACGGCGCGATCCAGCACGATCGGGCATCTGGCTACTACGCCGATCCGGGCAAGGTGCACGAACTCGGCCACGTCGGCCGTTACTTCTCCTCGCGTGGCCCGCTGACCGTGCCGCGCACGCCGCAGGGGCGTCCGGTCATTCTTCAGGCCGGTTCGTCGGGCCGGGGGCGTGAATTCGCCTCACGCTGGGCAGATCTCATCTTCACCGGCGATCCTGGCATCGATGTGGCACGCGAGCATTACAGCGATCAGAAAGCGCGAATCGCCGCCACCGGGCGGGACCCCTCATCGGTGCGGATCTGTCCGATGGCCTACGCGGTGGTAGGTGAGTCCGAATCCCATGCCAAGGAACGTGAGGACATGTTCCTCAACGACCTGGTGGATCCGATGGCGTCGCTGACCCTGCTGTCGGAGTTGATGAACTACGACTTCGCCCAGCACGATCTCGACGACCCGGTGACCGATGAGCTGATCGCCTCGGTCTCGGGCATCCGGGGCCTGGTGCAGAACCTGCGCGCACATATCGGCGGGGACAAGGTGACGGTGCGCGACCTGGCGGGACATCGTGCCACCCTGCTGCAAGGCCCACGCTTCGTCGGCACCGGAACGCAGGTGGCGGACCAGATGGAGGAGTGGTTCACCAGCGGCGCCTGCGACGGATTCGTCATGGCCGCAACGCATTCCCCGGGATCCTACGAGGACTTCGTCCGGATGGTGGTGCCAGAGCTGCAGCATCGGGGATTGTTCCGCACCCAATACAGCGGGTCCACTCTGCGTGACCACCTGGGTCTGGATCGGCCCGCCGGCGCACTCACCAGGTCCGCGTCGTAGATGGGCGGCATGCTCAGCGGGATTCGGGTGCTCGACCTCGCCACGCTCGCGGCGGCCCCCCTGGCCGCGACGTATCTGGGCGAGTTCGGAGCTGATGTCATCAAGGTTGAACAGCCCGGGCAGGGTGACCCCATCCGCACCTGGGGCAACCAACGTGACGGTGTCGGGTTGATGTGGAAGTCAGTGTCCCGCAACAAGAAATCGGTGACCGCCAATCTGCGGGTGACCGAAGGCCAGGATCTGGTGCGGCGCCTGGTCGAGAAGTCGGACGTCGTGATCGTCAACACCCGGCCGCAGACACTGGCCAAATGGGGTCTGGATTACGAGTCGTTGCGGTTGGTCAACAATCGTGTCGTGATGCTGCACATCACCGGGTACGGACTGTCCGGGCCCAAGAGCGAGCGCCCCGGGTTCGGCACACTGGGCGAGGCGATGAGCGGATTCGCCCATGTGACAGGCGAAGCCGAAGGTCCGCCGACTCTGCCCCCATTCATGCTCGCCGACGGGGTGGCGTCGCTGAACGCCGCCTATGCCGTGATGATGGCGCTCTATCACCGCGACGTGCACGGCGCCGGTGGTCAATTGATCGACATCAATCTCGTCGACCCGCTGGCTCGACTGCTGGAGCAGAACCTGTTGGGGTATGACCAGCTCGGTATCGTTCCGCGCCGCGCAGGCAATCGCTGGGACATATCAGCGCCCCGCAACACCTATCGCACGTCCGATGGGCGTTGGCTGGCCATGTCCGGAAGTTCGCCGAGCCTGGCATTGAGGGTATTCCGCGCCATCGGACGCGATGACCTGGTGTCCGACGACGATTTCTCGGATCCTCAGCGCCGGTTGGCGCGCGCCGCTGAAGTTGACTCGGTTGTCGCGGAATGGGTTGCCGCGCATACCTTGTCGGAGGCAATGGCGGTGTTCGACGCTGCCGAAGTGGCCGCCGCGCCAGTGTACGAGATCGCCGATCTGGTGGCTGACGAGCAACTGCAGCATCGTGGAGTGTTCGTATCGGTCGCCGACGACGAACTCGGCGCCATGACGGTGCAGGCGCCGGTCCCGAGATTCTCGGGGAACGCCGGGAGGGTGGACTCGCTGGGCCCCCGACTCGGTGAACACAACGCCGAGGTCTACCACGAGCTGTTGGGTCTGACAGCTGAAGAAATCGATCACTTGCACACCGTTGGTGTGCTCTGACACTCAGTTATGCAAAGGAATTCACATCTCATGACCAATCTGGTTCGCCGTTCTGAGCTCGCCCTGCCTGCCTGCAATGACCACATGTTCATCAAGGGAGTCACCTGCGGTGCCGACTTGGTGTTCCTTGATCTGGAGGACGCGACTCCGGTGGGGCTCAAGGTGGAGTCGCGGGCCAAGGCCATCCGGGCGCTGACCGAGCTCGACTGGGGCCGGACCGCACGCGCGATCCGGATCAACGGTCTCGACACCCCGTGGTGCCACGACGACATCATCGAGGTCGTCACTCATGCCGGTGCCCAACTCGACACCATCGTCATTCCCAAGGCCCGCACCGCCAAGGACGTCTGGTGGGTCGACCTGCTGCTGACCCAGCTGGAAGAAAAGCTGGCCTTGGAGAAGAAGATTCGGCTTGAGGTACTGATCGAGGAGGTCGAAGGACTGGCCAACGCCGAGGAGATCGTACGGGCGAGCCCGCGACTGGACGCCGTGATCTTCGGCGTCGGCGACTTCTCGCTGTCCCAGGGTGCACGGGTGGACACCAATTTCGTGCCGATGGGTGAGTACCCCGGTGACTTCTGGGCGTATGCGCGCAACAAGATCATGGTCGCGGCGCGAATCGCCGGAATCGACGCCATCGACTCTCCGTACCCCGACTACGCGGACGTTGCCGGCTACGAGGCCGAGGCGCGTCGATCGTCGCTATACGGCTACACCGGAAAATGGGCCATCCACCCCAGCCAGGTGCCGATCGCCAATGAGGTGTTCGCCCCGTCGGCCGAGGAGGTCGCATTGGCGCACCGCAACGTCGCGGCGTACCGGGAGGCCGAGGCGGCGGGTCGTGGAGCGGTCGGAGTCGAGGGTGTTCTCGTCGACGCCGCTCATGTGAAGAAGGCCGAAGAGGTATTGGCCCGTGCCGCGCTGATCGGCGTCGCGTAGGCCCACTACTGCGATGTATCAACCGAACTCGATGACGTTGGTAGGCGCTCGGAAGCGCTGGAGCGAGCGGGTTCGGTAGACGAGTGCCGCGGCGCGCGACAGGACCTTGCCGCGTCCCGCAGGCATCTCGAGTTCGTGTACGGCACGAACGCCGCGGATGGCACGCAGCTCGTCATACCGGTCGGCGGTCAACGAGAACGGCATCGGCGGCGCGGTGTACTCCTTGCTGAGTTTGATGCCGCGTCGCTGCGAGTACCAGCTCAGAAATCGAGGGACGCTGTCGAAGATCAGCTGTCCTCCGGGGAATCTGGCGGCACATGTCGCAATGAGATCCAACACCGCGTCGCGCTCCAGGTATTGGAACAAGCCCTCGGCGGTGATCAGCACACCGTTGGCGGGGTCAACCTGGTCCATCCAGGAGTAGTCGAACGCGGACTGTGCCAGGTTGCGGAGTCGGTCCGAGGGCGGAAGCAGTTGCTGACGCAGCCGCACAATCGGCTCCAGATCCACAGAGAGCCAATTCATCTCGCCATTGTCGAGGCGCCAGAAGCTGGTCTGCAGGCCCTCGGCCAGGGCAACCACGGTGGCCCGCGGCTGCATCTGCAGATAACGGCGGGTGGCGTTGTCGAACGCGACGGCCCGCAGGGCGGTGGCCTGGTGCGTACGGCCGAAATGCTGGTAGTCGTACCCGAGGCTGTCGCGCAGCGCGATCGCCAGCGGGTCCTCGATGATGCCGTCGGGACGCGCCGCCTCGGCTGCTCTCTGGTGCAGGGTCAGGAGCGCGGTCTCTGAGATCGCGGTCAGGTGACGAGCGTCGATGACTGGCATGCGCCGACCGTACCCGTGAACGCACAAGCAGCGGCACACGTGTCACACCATCGAGAGTCATTGCCCCGGTTGACCGGTCAATACCGACTTCTCGGGAACTTTCTGGCGCACGGGCCCGACTAGCTGAATTACGAGGCAACGCGTACCGGGCTGTGTGGTCGCAATCAACGCTCATGCGAGGAGGTGATGACGTGACCGCACCGCTCTGGTTTGCGGTGCCTCCTGAGGTGCATTCGGCTTTGTTGACCGCCGGACCCGGTCCAGGATCCCTGGTTGCGGCAGCTGCCCAGTGGCAGGGCTTGAGTGCGCAATACAGCGCAGCGGCGGTGGAACTCACGCAGATCCTGGCCGACGTGCAGACCAGCAGTTGGGAAGGGCCCAGCGCCGCACAGTATGTGGCTGCCCACGGCCCTTACCTGGCGTGGCTGGAGCAGGCTTCAGCCGACAGTGCCGTCACCGCCGCGCAGCATGAGGCGGTCGCTGCGGCGTACAGCAGCGCGCTGGCAACCATGCCGACCCTGGCGGAACTCGCGGTGAACCATGTCACCCACGGCGTGCTGCTGGCCACCAACTTCTTCGGTATCAACACCATTCCGATCGCACTCAACGAGGCCGATTACGTGCGGATGTGGTTTCAGGCGGCCGAATCGATGGCCACCTACGAAGCGGCGGCCGCGAGCGCGTACTCGGTGGTTCCGCAGACCCGGCCGGCTCCGTCGATCCTGGCGCCGGGGAGAGAAGCGCCGAGCGAGCAGCCGAACACGTCGAGCACAACCTCAGGCGACCTGCCGCTGAACGACATCTGGAAGCTGATCTCGGACCTCATCTCGGGAGCCGGCAATCCCCAACAGCTCCTTGAAACGTTCCAACAGTTCTTCGCGCAACTGGGTTTCAACCCGGCCGAGACCGCCATCCTCGCCGCCATCGCGTTGGTGCTCTACGACATGCTCTGGTACCCGTACTACGCCTCGTACTCGCTACTGCTCCTGCCGTTCTTCGCGCCGGCGCTCAGTGCCCTCAGCGCGTTGAGCGCACTGACGCTGCTGCAGAACCGGGTTCCGGTACCTGGCTCGATGCCAGGACCCGCCGATGTCGACGCCGGCCATCGCGCCGGCGGGTCGGTCGATGTCCGAATGCCGCTGCCCCTGTCCACGGGGCCAACAGCACTTCCGCAGCCCACTACGGGGTCAGGTGTACCCGCCCCGAGCAGTCCTGGTGCCGCGGGCGGACCGGCAGGCCCGTCCCTCGCTGGCTACGCCGTACCGGGTCTGGATCCGCCGGCAGTGGCGGCAGGTCCGAGGGCCGGTGCGAAATCCCCTGGAGAAATGGCGGATACCTTGGCCACCGTCGCGGCGGCCAGGGCAGCGGTCATCGCGCGTACTCGTCGAAAGCAGTCTGGTCGCGACCGAGACCGCGCCCGGAGCTACCGCCACGAATTTCTGGAGGACACCGAGGCAGCGGAGGTCCCTGATAGCGGCCGACCCGCGTCACCGCTCTCCAGTGCCCAGGGGGTAACCACTCTCGGGTTCTCCGGCGCCGCTGCGGTCGCCGCGAATGCAACCGCGGCGGGGATGGTTCGGTCTGAAAGCTCCGGAGAATCCGTCCCGATGCTGCCGGCCACCTGGACAGGTAGTTCACAGAAAAATCCCGAATAGCCGGAACTTTCAACGAGTTTGATTCGACCAATCCGGTAGTCGCACAACTGTGCCGAACGAGGAGAAGAGTTGACGCTGAATGTGTTGGGGGAGGGGCTCGGGGCGCACGTCACGGGAATCGACCCCAAAAATCTCGACGGCATCACCAGGGACGAGATCAGGGAGATCGTCTATCAGAACAAGCTGGTGATTCTGAAAGACGTTCATCCGACGCCCGAGGAATTCCTCCGGTTGGGCCGCATCGTCGGCGACGTCGTCACGTACTACGAGCCGATCTATCACCACAAAGACCACCCGGAGATCTTCGTTTCCTCCACCGAGGAGGGGCTCGGCGTCCCGAGGACCGGTGCGTTCTGGCACATCGACTACATGTTCATGCCCGAGCCGTTCGCATTCTCGATGGTGGTACCTCTCGCCGTGCCGGGGACTGACCGAGGGACCTACTTCATCGATCTGAACAAGGTGTGGGAATCCCTGCCCGATGCCGTGCGCGACCCCGTCCGTGGCACCTTCGCCACGCATGATCCGCGGCGGCACATCAAGATTCGCCCGCATGACGTGTACAAGCCGATCGGCGAGGTATGGGATGAGATCTCCAGGACCACGCCTCCGATCGCCTGGCCGACGGTGATCAGACACCCGAAGACCGGGCAGGAGATCCTGTACATCTGCGCATCCGGCACCACGAAGATCGAGGACGAGAACGGAAGTGTTCTGGATCCCACTGTGCTGCAGGATCTCATGACCGCCACCGGGCAGCTCGATCCGGATTTCACCTCGCCGTTCATCCATGCCCAGCACTACGAAGTGGGCGATGTCGTGTTGTGGGACAACCGGGTTCTGATGCACCGGGCGAAACACGGAACGACGCCAGGAACTCTGACGACACATCGGCTGACCATGCTGGACGGCCTCACAACACCGGGATATGGGGTATGAGAATGAGCACCGCCGAAACACTGTCCGTGGTCACGAGTGGGTACGACATCACCCACATGGCGCCGATCCCCGAGGATCTGCTGGTCAAGGTGTTGGAACCCTATTCCTACAAAGGGTGTCGGTACCTTCTCGATGCGGAATACGAGGCCACCGAGACCTCGGTATCCGCCGTGGGGAACTTCAGCATCAAAGAGCCCGCATACATCCGGGACACCGGTCACTTCAACGCCGCCGAATGGGTCCTGTGCTTCAACCAACTCGCGTACAGCGCATTTGCGCCGGCCATCCTCAACGAGGTGATACCCGAATTCCGGGGTTGGTCGATCGAGGACTACTTCAACTATCAACTCCCCAGCATGTTGATCAAGACGACCAAATCGCGGTTCAAGCGTCCGATCAAGTCCCAGAAGTTCTCGGCGCGGTTGCTGTGCAAGGACTTCGAGGTGGTCGACCGGACGATCCGCTATCTCAAGATTCCGTGCACGGTCGAATTCTGGGATGAGGACGGGGGCGCCGCATCCGGCGAAGTCGAACTGGCCGCACTCAACATCCCCTGACCTTCTACGAGAGCAAGATGGCTATGACACCCCCACCATCCACGGTGCTGGAACGCATCGCCGAGCGGGCGCGACAACGTCCCGAGGCGATCGCCCTCCGTCGCTGCGACGGAACCAGCTCGATTCGGTACCGGGACCTGATGGCCGAAGTGGACAGGATGGCAGCCGATCTCGCCTCCCGATCGGTCGCTCGGGGACACCGTGTGTTCGTCGTCTCGGACAATGGACCCGAGACCTACCTGTCGGTGCTGGCCTGTGCTGCAGTGGGCGCCATCGCGGTCATGGTGGACGGCGGACTGCCTCCGGCAACCGTTGACCGTTTCGGCGAAATCACCAACCCCGCTGCGATTTTGACCGCACCGGGCTGCCGGCTGCAAACGTCCGACCTCACGAGTTCGCTCCAGGCAATCCCTGCCTTCGATGTCAACATCGCCGCAGGCGCGGCCGACCGCGCTGACCAACCGGTGTCAGACCCATCGCCCCGCGATCTCGTCGATGGAGCAGATCACCCGCTGGCGATGATCTTCACCAGTGGCACGACCGGCGCGCCGAAAGCCGTGCTGTTGCCCAACCGGACTTTCTACTCCATCGCCGACATCCTGAAGCGAGCGGAGTTGACCTGGGTTGACTGGGTCGTCGGCGAAACGACCTACTCACCGTTGCCCGCGACGCACATCGGCGGTCTCTGGTGGATCCTCAATTGCCTGATGCAGGGCGGCCTCTGTATCACCGGCGGTGAGACTTCCGCGTCGATCGCCGAGATCCTCACCGCGAACGACGTCGCGACGACGTGCCTGGTGCCCACGCTCCTGACCCGCCTCGTTGCCGAACTGCGGGCCGCCGGAAAACCGGTCCCGCCAGCACTGCGCATGGTGGGTTACGGCGGATCCCGCGCGGTTGCCTCCGATGTCAGCTTTGTCGAAGCTGCCGGGGTTCATACCGCTCAGGTCTACGGGCTCAGCGAAACCGGCTGCACCGCATTGTGTCTTCCCACCGAGGAAGGGTCGGTCGCCAGGATCGAAGCCGGGGCGGTCGGGCGGCCGTATCCCGGCGTGGAGGTCCATCTGGACGGTGACGGCGGCGGTCCACCCACCAGGTCCTCCTCCGGTTCGGCGTCTTCGGGCACGCTGTGGATCAAGTCCCCGGCGAACATGTTGGGGTATTGGGAAGACGCCGACCGTACCGCCGAAGCTCTGGTCGACGGGTGGGTGAACACGGGAGACCTTCTCGATCGTCACGACGACGGCTTCTTCTACATCAGGGGGCGGTCATCGGAGATGATCATCTCCGGAGGTGTCAACATCGCGCCCGATGAGGTCGATCGAATCGCCGAGCGGGTAGCGGGCGTCGAGGAGGCAGCCTGCTTCGAGATCCCCGACGAGGAGTTCGGCGCGCTGGTGGGTTTGGCCGTGGTCACGTCGATGGGCATGGACGATTCCGGGGCCAGGAAGCTCAAGCACGCCATTGCGGCCCGCTTCCGAGAGGAATCTGAGCCGATGGCCAGGCCGTCGACAATCAGGTTCGTGCAGGAGATTCCCCGCACCCAGTCCGGCAAGATCATGCGGGCGGCCTTGGGCGTGGTAACCGGTGGGTGAGACGTCGAGAAGCAGAATCCTCGCTGCACTCGCTGAGGTGCTCTACGTCGACGAGTCAGATCTCATCGACGGTGACGCCACCGACCTACGAGATCTCGGGCTGGACTCCGTTCGCTTCGTGCTGTTGATGAAGCAGCTCGGCATCGATCGGGAATCGGATGTTCCGCGGCGGCTGGCGGACAACCTGTCGCTCGCGGGATGGGTCCAGGAGTTGGAGAAGCTGGGTGAACCTGCCTGAAGATTCTCATTTGCAACGCATTCCGCTGAGTCGATCACAGCAGAACATCTTCAACGGGCTGCTGCAGGATGATGATCCGCACCTGTACCTGATCGGAAGGCACTACCGGTTGCGTCCGACGCCGCAGCCGGAGTTCCTGGCCGCTCTACGGAAGACCATCTGCGCCAACCCGGTTCAGCTGTGTGTGCTGTCGGCGCCGTCCGATCCCGGCGGTTATCCCGAGCTCGTGCCGCGGCTGGCCGCCGACGATATCGTGCAGGTGTCCGGTAGTGACGCCTACGCCGCGCTGTCGCACGAGTGGGAATCGGGTATCTTCGCAACGCCATTGGTGCGCTATACCGTGCATCTCGACAGCAGTGGCCTGGTTGTCGGCCTTGCTGCCCACGCGCATCACATTCTGCTCGACGGGGGAGCGATCGGCATCATCGAAGCCGACCTGGGGCGCTTCCTTTCCGGCGCCGACCCTGGTGACACCACCTGTGTTCGTGCCGGTCTGACCGGTGTCGCCACCGCTCACCGCCGAGAGGCGACCCGGATCGACAAATCTCTCACGGGGCTCACCACCGTTGTGCAGCGGGAGCTCGCCGCGGCTGCCGAGGAGGGGGGTCACGGACCTGCGGCCGCTGGCGGCCCCGCCACCGCGGCCAGAGGGGTTCTCGTCGAAACTGTGGTGGTCCGCGGCGAAGACTACGACCAGATCGTTGATCTGGCCGCCCGGGAGAACATCCCGCTCAACATCCTCGTCGCGGCGGCGGCAACGGCGGTGGACGCGAGCCTTCGTCACACCACCGAGAGCCTGCTGGTACACGCGGTCGACAACCGCTTCGGTGATCCTGACCTCGATGTCGCGACGTGCTTGGTCAACTCGTTGGCGCAGCCGGTCCGATTTTCTCCGTACGCCTCGGTGGCTGACCTGGTGCGCGTGGTGGACCGGGGCTATGTCAAGGCCGGCCGGCGCCGTTGGCTGCGCGAAGAGCAGTACCGCCGAATGTATCTGGCGATCAATCGGACCACCTCCGTGGAGACGTTGACGCTCAATTTTCTACGTGAGCCCTGTGCGCCTGAGCTGGCGCCGTTCTTGTCGGACGCACCGGTGACGTCGGATATCGGACCGGTCGAGGGCATCACGGTCGCGGCCGTGCTCGACGAGCACCACCGCACATTGACCCTCAACATGTGGAATCGGCCCGATCTGCCCCGGGAGAGTGTCTCGAACGTGGCGACCCGGATCGCGGCCGCCCTGAGATCGATGCCGGCGATGTGGGATTCCCCGATCGCGATGACGGTCGGCGCCTGGCGACCGGTCGCCACGGACGGGTCGCTGTGCCCGGTTTCGGAAGAATCTGAGCCTGCGGCATCGCCGGCACCCGCGTGGTTTCTCGACTGTCCCGAGACCATCGCTGAATGTCGTCGTCGCCACGCCCACGTCGATTCCTCGATCGCCTGGCTGCTCGAAATCGGTGCGGCGCCGGGCGATGTGGTGGTGTTCGCCGATGACGGCACCGACAAGACAATCGGCCTCTTGATCGGGTGTCACTTCGCGGGGTGCGGGTACAGCGTCTGCGACCGCGATGATCAGCTGAAATCGCGGGCCGAACGAATCAACCAATCCGGCAACGGGATCTCGGCGCACATCGTCGATGTCGCGTCGGCGACCATCCTGCCGCATCTCGACGGGGACCTTCGCCGCCTGGTGGAGGCCCGTGTCGAGCAGACGGCGACGGACCCGTATCTGGCCATCAGGACCGCCTACGTCATGCCCACGTCGGGGTCGACCGGGGAACCCAAACTCGTGCACGTCAGCCACGGTGCACTCGCGGCGTTCTGCGTCGGCGCGACCCGGGCATATGGCTGGGGACCGGATGACACGATCCTCCAATGTGCGCCGCTGACATCGGATATCAGCGTCGAAGAAGTGTTCGGTGCCGCACTGGCCGGGGCAGGGATCGTCCGTTCAGCCGCAGTGAAAGACACTGATCTGCAGGCCCTTACCTATGATCTGGTGGAAAGTGGAGCCACCATCGTCGATCTGCCCACCGCGCTGTGGCAGCTCTGGGGTGAGGATCTCGACGCGATCTCCGGAGTCGGCCGCTCTCGACTCCGACAGATTGTGATCGGCGGCGAGCCGGTCCGCCCGACCGTTGTCGACAAGTGGATCGACACCGTGGGCGCCGAGGATGTTTCGCTGGTGTCGAGCTATGGCCCGACAGAGACCACCGTCGTGGTGACCTACTTGCCGATCATCGACGGTGGCCAGGTGATCGAGTACGGCGGGCGCCTTCGACTGGGGCGACCACTCGTTCCGAACGCGGTGGTGGTCGCGTTCGGCGAAGTCGTGGTGATGGGGGAGATGGTGGCCTGCGGCTACCTCGGCGTGGACAGCGCCAGTTTCGGCTGGGTCGTGACGCCCGACGGCCGGCGACAGCGAGCCTTTTCGACTGCCGACCGGGTGACGATCGACGGTGACGGATACCCGATGTTCGCGGGACGTAAGGACGCGATCGTCAAGATCGCGGGCAAGCGCGTCGACACCGCCGAGATCACCCGACGTATCGGGACCGACCCGACCGTGGTCGACGTTGCGGTCGAGCTTCACAACGGCGGTCTTGGGGTGTGGTTCGAAACCCAGCGAACCCGCGACGGTGATGAAGACCCTGCTGCGGCAGCACGTATCAGGAACATCCTGGTGGACTCGCGGGTGCCGTCGTTCTCTGTTTCCAGCGTCGCGAGCATTCCGCGTAAGCCCGGTGGGAAGGTCGACACGGCGAGGCTGCCGGGACCTGCCGCGTCTGGATCAGGAACCCACACCGCCGAAGCAGGAGAGCGGCCCGACGGTCTCGCCGCACTCTGGAGCGTCTGCCTCGAGAGGTCGATCACACCGCATGCGTCGCTCTTGCACGAAGGCATCGGGTCATTGGACCTCGTGCGAATCCTGCCCGCTACCCGGAGGTATCTCGGTCGGCAGGTGTCGATCCTGGACCTCATCAGTGCCGACACCGCGGCGAACCTGGTGGACGACATGTCGTTCACCGGCAGCTGGATGGATACCGACACGGCGATGGAGATCGAGCGTGACTTCACGGGACTTTCGACGCGGGACGCCCCGACAGCGCCGAGACGACGGGGACCGTCCGCCCACGGTGCAGAGCCCGTGCTGGTGCTCGGTTCCTCCGGAGTGCTGGGGACCGGATTCGCCGAGGCGATTCTGGAGCTGACCCGCTCGGATGTGCTGCGCCCCGACCTGGTGTTGGCCACCCGATCGGACCTCCCCGACAACCGGGTCTGGACGGAGCTTCGCGGCACGCCAGGCGTCCGCATCGAGACCCTCGTCGCCGGTTTCGGTCCGGTCGAGTTGGAGGCGCTGATCCGCGAGACCGGTGCCCAGACTGTCGTCAACTGCATCGGGAACACCAACGTGGTGGTTCCTTACCGCGAACTCCGTTCGGCCAATGTGGAATTGGTGAAGACCATGGCCGATTCGTGTGCGGCGACCGGTGCCCGGCTGGTGCACCTTTCGTCCTATGTCGTCAATGCGGATGTTTCCTCGCCACACGTCGTCGACCCGTGTCAGGCTCCGTACCCCTACGCAGCCTCCAAGGCACTCGCAGAACTGGCAGTGGCCGGGGCCGGTCGAGACCTCGACTTCACCATCGTGCGCCTGCCCCGGGTCCTGGGAACAACCGAACAACTGCGCGGGTCCGCCGACATCCTGGTGGCCGTTGCCGATGCCTGCCGTGCGCTACAGGCCTACCCGGCGGTGGAGTTGATCGAGGAAGTGACGACCGGCCGCGCGGCGGCGGAGAGCATTCTTCGCCGATTGCCCGAGTTCGGTGGACCGGACGAGCTGGGTTCCGGGATCGAGGTGATGCGCGGGCAGACGGTGGCATACCGGCAGTTGCTCGGCACGATTGCCTCCGAAGAGGTCGACAGCCACGAGTGGAAGCGCCGGTTGGACGAAAGTGATTGGGCAACAGCCAATCCGCGGCGTTGGTCGGTGATCGACGCGTGGATCGGGTTGGGCCTGCAGCTCGATGGACGCACCTACGCGGAGTACCTGGCCGGGTACCCCGCCTTACCGCTGGACGTGCGATTCGTCGGCGAGCTCGCGGCGGAGCCGACCTCGGTGCGGGCACTGCTCACCCAAGGCTCGGGAACTCAACCCGCCTGTGCAACGACTCATCAATCAGACGCCGTTAGACAGTGAGGGATGGCAGTGACAGACGTGGTCGCACACGAGACATCAGGTACCCGACGGATCCGACTCGACGTGACAGGAATGTCCTGCGGAGCGTGTTCGCGCCGGGTCGAGAACGCGCTGAACAAGATCGACGGGGTGCAGGCCTCGGTCGCCATCTCCACCAAGATCGCGACCATCGATGCCGGCCCCGACATCAGTGTGGCCGACCTCTGCGATGCCGTTGAGCAGGCCGGCTACCACGCCGAAGAGCGCACCGCCCTCGACGCCCCCGAAACCGCGCCCGAGGGGCCGTCCTCGAAACCCTCCTTGGTGGCGAGGGCCATCCGGTGGGTGACCGTCGGGCACATGGGTGGCTGAATATTTGTCGGGAACTGTCGGCGCGGCGCGAACGACCACTCTTATCGAGGAACCGTTCGACCGCTGAGGAGCCATGGGCGAGAACCCGTCGACAGCCACAGATGAAACCACGCCTCCGGAATCGTCGATCTCGCCACCGGCGGGGACAGCGCATTACCGCGCGTTCCTGCTGCGTCTGCACTTTTATGCCGGGATCTTCGTCGGGCCCTTCCTGCTGATCGCCGCGATCAGCGGCGGCCTGTACGCGATCGCACCCACCATCGAGCAGTTCGTCTATCGGGATCAACTTCAATCCCACAGCAGCGGTGACCTGCTGCCGGTTGCCGAACAGATCCGCGCGGCCCAAACCGTGCGACCCGATCTGGCGGTCGCCGCGGTTCGCCCGGCCACCGGGCCGGGTGAAACCACGCGCGTCATGTTCGACGATCCGTCATTGGGTGAGTCCGAACGTCATGCTGTGTTCATCGACCCGGTGACGGGCGCCTCGCACGGAGAGCTCACGGTGTACGGCAGCAGTGGCGCACTGCCACTGCGGACCTGGATCGATCAGATGCACCGCAGCCTGCATCTGGGCGAGCCGGGCCGCATGTACAGCGAACTTGCGGCGTCGTGGCTGTGGCTGATCGCGCTGGCCGGGGTGTTCCTGTGGTGGGGCAGATACCGTCGTATGTCGCGGCGCGGCGGTGCAGAGCCCCGGTTGTTGACGCTCGACCGCGCCCTCCGGGGTCGAGCGCGCGCATTGAACTGGCATGGGGCGGTGGGGATCTGGATCGCCGTCGGATTGCTGTTCCTGTCGGCGACAGGGCTCACCTGGTCGCGGTTCGCCGGCGACAACATCACCGCTGTCCGTGCCGCGCTGTCGTGGACGACGCCGACCGTGTCGACGGCGCTCGACGGCGCAGCGGAGGATATGCCCGGCCTCATGTCCGGTCACGAAGGGCATCACGGCGTTGCGGCCCCCTCCGCCGCACACGTGGCCAACGCGTCGCTGGCGGGCGACATCGACGGGGTGCTGAAGGCAGCGAGCGATGCCGGGGTCGGCGGCAAGGTCGAGGTTGGGATTCCCGCGAACTCGCACACCGCGTTCACCGTGGCGCAGACCCGGCAGCCCTGGGTGATGTCGAACAATGCGATGGCTGTCGACGGAACCTCCGCGAAGGTGACCGACATCTCGTGGTTCGCCGACTGGCCCTTGGCGGCAAAGCTTTCCGCATGGGGCATCCAACTGCACATGGGACTGCTGTTCGGGGTCGCCAACCAGCTCGTGTTGTTGGGCCTTGCGGTCGCGTTGGTCACCGTGATCGTGCGCGGTTACTTGCTGTGGTGGCACCGTCGCCCCACGGCGAGCCGTGCCCTGGTGGGTAGTGCACCCCGTCGCGGTGTCCTCACCGGTCTACCGCCCGGCGCGGCGGTCGCGGTGGTCCTGGTGGCCGCCGCCGTGGGCTGGTTCATCCCGTTGCTGGGTGTCAGCCTGGTGGTGTTCGTGGCCGTGGACGTCGTTGTGGGATGGCGACAGAACTCCAACCGAAGGAATGCGACAACAACGGCACCAGCGTCACGCAACAGGTAGTGATTTTGTCGGGCCCGGCTGAGCACTACGAGTGTCAGGAGCGCAGAATGCCCATACGCTGACACTCATGGCTGCCGATTCCGTACAACCCGGATCGCCACGGAAGATCGACTCGGTCGACCGTCGCATCCTCGATCTGTTGCAACGAGACGGACGCATGGCATTCACCGCGATCGCTAAAGAGCTGGCCATCTCGGAAGGTACTGTCCGCCAACGGGTCAGCCGCCTGCAGTCGGAGAAAGTGCTGCAGATCGTGGCGCTGTGCAACCCGCTTTCGCTCGGACACCAATCGATCCGATTCCTCATCCGGACGCGGGAACTGTCTCCGCGAGCAGTGGCCTCCATCCTCACAGGCTTGCCCGCGGTGGCCTACGTCGGAATCTGTGCCGGAAGCTACGAGCTGTTCCTTGAGGCCACCTGCCGAGATCAGAATCAGCTGATCGAACTACAAGATCAGATCAGGGCAACGCCAGGCGTGGCCGATTTGGAGACCCTGATCCTGTTGTCGCTGACGAAGGACTACTCCTGGACCGGCTTGGCGCATTCCTTTGGGCAGGATGTCAGCGGCGGAGGATCTCACTAGTCGTCGGGAGGGGCTCACTGAAGCCGGCCCACAGGTACGAGTCCTTGGCGGTCTCGAGCGCCGTCGAGCATTCCAACTGGTAGACGCCCTTGATCCGGTGGATGCGACCGTTGAGCAGTTCGGCCAACTCACCGACATTCTCAGCCGTCAGGTCGACGACGATGTCGTAACTGCCAGCGACGAGGGCCACGAACCTCACTTGGGGAATCCTGGCCAATTGGTCTGCCACAGACGCGACCGGGACCCCGCGAACGCGCAGGCACAAGTGCACGAGCAACTCGCCGATCCTCGGAGAGTCGGCCATGCCGACCACCTGGACCACGCCTAGGCGCTGCAGCCGCGCGTAGCGGTTGCGGACGGCCCCCTCGGACAGGCCCACCGCTCGACCGACCTCGGAAAACGCTTTGCGGCCATCAATCCGCAGCTGATCGATGATTCGGCGGTCGAAATCGTCCAAATCGAATTCACGTGGCAAAACATGCCTCCGATGTCAAAGGTGCATCGCTACGAATCCAGTCGTCAAAAGTGGGGAATGTTGACGGATATCGTAGCCACTTCCATCATGCACGACTCGAAGCGCCAAATACGATCTCGAGGACGGGAACGGCGCATCAGACTCCCGCGAATCCGGGTCGGAATCTCCGATGAACAAACGAGAGCAATTGACATGCTATTAGCGCACGACGAGCGTCGAGGTACCGCTGCGGCGGCTCGAGGCACGAGAACGGCACTGCGTCGCAAGGATTGGAGCAGCCTCGCGCTCTTGGCGCCGGTGATACTCACCGTTGTCATGTTCGTGCTGGTCCCACTCGTGATTGTCATCAGGACCAGCTTTGCCTCCGTCGACGACTATGGCGGCATCGAGGGCGGATGGACGTTGGACAACTTCCGCGCGATCTATGACCCGGTGTACGTCAAGGTCCTGACCTACAGCCTCTATATTGCGGCCGCCAACACCGTCATATGCATGGTGATCGGCTACATACTCTCGTACTACATCGTCACACGGAGCCCGCGTGTTCAGTCGATGCTGCTGCTCCTCATCGTGATTCCGTTCTGGACCGACTTCCTCGTCCGCGTCTTCGCCTGGGTCAACCTGCTCAGTCCGGGTGGTCCCATCAATGCCTTCTTCGACGTACTCGGCTTTCCCAATGCCACCGACGGATGGATTCCCAGCAATGGCGCGGTATTCCTCGGGCTGCTGTACGCGTTCCTGCCTACCACCGTATTTCCCATCTACGCCTCGATGAGACAGCTCGACATGTCGCTCAGCGAAGCCGCCTCGGATCTTGGCTGCGGATGGTGGGGCGTACACCGTCGCATCCTTGTGCCGTTGGTCCAACCGGGTCTGATCGGGGCGGCGCTGCTCACCTTCATCCCCACTCTTGGAGTCTTCGTGATACCCGTGCTGCTGGGCGGGGGCAAGAACCAGCTTGTCGGCAACGTCATCGTCACTCTCAACACCGAGTTCCGAAACCAACCCATGGGGGCGGCCGCATCCGTCGTTTTGCTCGCGTTGATGGCGGTCACACTCCTCGGCCTCGGGGCGCTCGCCCGGCGCGCGCGTAGAAAGGCGGCCGTCCGATGATGAGATCGACGATCCTCAAACGGCTCGCAACAACCGGCGGCGCCGGGCGGACCGCTACGAAGAAAACACGACGGCACCCCATGGAGGTGCTCACCGGCTTGGTGGCGAAGGGCGCAATCCTCTTCCTCTACATACCGATCGGCGCCGTCGTCGCACTTTCGTTCAACGACTCCAATCTCACCTACAAGTGGGGCGGCTTCACCACCCGCTGGTACGCAGTCCTGATCCAGGACACGCAACTCATCGAGGCGCTGCGCGTCAGCGCGATCATCGGTGCGGTATCAGCCACCCTCGCAACGGTATTCGGTTTCCTGGCCGCCGCCGCGCTGCACAAGACCAAACTCCCCGGCAAACGCGTCTTCATGGGTCTGGTCGCGATCCCGCTGATCGTCCCGGAGATTGTGTTGGGAGTTGCGCTGTTGACCTTGTTTGTGCAGGCCAACGTGAATCTCGGGTTCACCACCTTGTCGATCGGTCATCTGATCGTGACCCTTCCCTACGCAGTCCTGATCTTGACCGCGGCGTACTCCACTCTCGACCCCTCGCTCCCCGAAGCGGCTGCCGACCTCGGCTGCACCGGCAGGCAGACCATGTGGCGGGTGACGATCCCGCTCATGGCACCTGCTCTTCTGGCCACCTGGCTGCTGAGCTTCACCATCTCGTTCGAGGACATCGTCATCTCCACATTCACGAACGGTGTTGGAACCACCACCCTTCCATTGCGGGTGTACTCGCTGCTGAAGACCGGCCTGACCCCCGAGATCAACGCCCTCGGAACCGTTCTCATCGCAAGCACGATGATCATTGTGCTTCTCGTCGGAGCGCGCCAGATGCGCAACATCCTCGCCCCCAAGAACTAGCCAGCCGACTCGACCGAGTCGGCCGTCGTACGAAGGAGAAGCTATGCGCAACCCCCGAAGGATCGCGTGCTCCGCGGTCTTGGTCCTGGCTGTCTCAGCCTTATCGGCCTGCGGTGGTGGTGGTACCGCCACTGACATCAACAACGCCGCGGCCACCGACAAGCTGAACGTATACGCCTGGGACGGTGAGGTTCCCGAATCCGTTGTCGAGGCCTTCGAGAAGGAGACCGGAGTCGACGTCACGATCGACACCTTCGATAGCAACGAGACCATGATCTCGAAGCTCGCCGCGGGTGCCAGCGGCTACGACATCGTTCAGCCCAGCCAGTATGCGGTTCAGCAGCTCGTCGGGCAGAACCTCATCCAGGAACTCAACCACGGCAAGATCGACGGACTGAACAACCTCGGTGAGAAATGGCGCAACACCGATTTCGACCCCGACAACCGTCACAGCATTCCCTGGGTCTGGGGTACAACCGGCATCGGCTACAACGACCAGTGCGTGAAACAGGCACCGTCGAGCTGGAAGGCGTTGTGGGACCCCCAGTACAAGGGCAAGATGTACATGCTCGACAACATGCTCGCTGCATACATTGCCGCACTCCAGATCAACGGCTACGCGGCCTCCAGCACTGACCAGGCCGAGATCAACAAGGCAACCGAGTCCCTCGTCGAGCAAAAGCCGCTGCTCGCCGGCTACAACGCCACCAACTACACCGATCTCCTCGACACTGGTCAAGCATGCATCGCGCAAGCCTGGAGCGGTACGACGATGGCCAAGGTGCTCGACTCCAACCCGAACGTCCATTACGTGCTTCCGGAAGAGGGCGGCACTCTGTGGACCGACACCTTCGCGGTCGCCAAGGGTGCGCCCAACATCCTCAACGCGTACAAGTGGCTGTCCTTCACATTGCGACCCGAGATCGCCGCCATGGGCTCCAACGACGGTGATTTGGCGACGCCGAACGAGGCGGCCCTGCCCCTGGTCAGGCCAGAGCTGAGAAACAACGGCGCCGTTTACCAGTCCGCCGAGGCAATCGCCGACGCCGATTTCGTGCTCGACCCCGGAAAGGCCATGCCGTACTTCCAGCAGGGTTGGACCAAGGTGAAGGCCTCATGACCTTGACCAGCGAAGCATCACCCACAGCGCGCCGGGAATCCGGCCGTCAGGGAGTGGCAATCGAACTGACGGATGTCTGCAAGTCCTTCGGGCACGGTAACGCCGTCGACAACATCTCCCTGCAAATCCTGGACAACGAATTCTTCTCCATCCTCGGTCCATCCGGGTGCGGCAAGACCACGTTGATGCGCATGATTGCCGGATTCGAGACGCCGACATCGGGTTCGATCGTGTTGGACGGTGAGCCGATCGAGTCCAAGCCCGCGCACAAGCGTGATCTGAACATGGTGTTCCAGAGCTATGCGCTCTTCCCGCACTTGTCGGTGTACGACAACATCGCTTTCGAGTTGAGGGTGCGCAAGCACCCGAAGAAGTCGATCGACCATTCGGTTCGGGAGTCCTTGGACCTCGTTCACCTCACCGGCATGGAAGGCCGCAAGCCGAACGAACTCTCAGGCGGTCAGCGGCAACGAGTGGCATTGGCACGCGCGCTGGTGTCGCGTCCGGCGCTGGTGCTCTTGGACGAGCCGCTGGGCGCTCTCGACTTGAAGCTCCGCAAGCAGATGCAGGTCGAACTGAAGCGGATGCAGCGCGAAGTCGGTATCACCTTCGTCTACGTGACGCACGACCAGGAGGAGGCGCTCACGATGTCGGATCGAATCGCGGTCATGAACGACGGACATCTGCTGCAAGTCGATGACCCGCAGTCGCTCTACGACCGCCCGGCGACCAGGTTCGTGGCGGACTTCATCGGCGTCTCGAACCTCCTGACGGGTCGTCTCGCCGCGCAGGCCGGCGGGCCCTCGATCGACCCAGACTCGAACATCGACGGGATGTTCGCGTCGATCCGGCCCGAACTCGTCAACGTCCACGAGTTCGACGATCCCGTCGTCGACGACGTGGTCATCGTCGGTGACGTCACAGAAGCCATCTTCCTCGGGCGTGACACCGAGTACCGGATCGTCGTCCCGGAACGACAGAGCGCGCTCATCGCGCATGTCGCGAACACAGGGGGCCGCGAGCACCGGTTCTCCGTCGGCCAGAAGGTCAAGCTCGGCTGGGCGCACACCAGTGTGCGCTGGCTGCGCGACTGACTGCCCACATCTTTTAGAAAGGATCACCATGAAGGTTGCCGTAGGGCAGTTTTCTCCTTCGGGCCGACTGCCCGAGAATATTCGCGCGATCGAAGGCCTCGCCAAACGCGCGGCCGACTCAGCGGCCGAATTGCTCGTCCTGCCAGAAGAATCCATGTTCACGTCCGATCTCGTGGTCGGCAACATTCGCGAGGAGGCGACGGCGGGATGGCCGCAGTTCGTCGATGCGATCGCTGAACTCGCGCAGCGGTTCGGCCTGACCGTTATCGCCGGCGGTTACGAGGGCATGGGTGCCGCGAATCGCCCGTACAACACCATCGTGGCTGTCGATGGTTCCGGGACGGTGATTGCCGAGTACCGCAAGACGCACCTGTACGACGCGTTCGCCTACCGCGAGTCCGACTATGTGCAACCCGGGGACGGAACGCCCGTCGTCGTCGCGGTTGGTGACTTCAATATCGGTCTGGTCAACTGCTACGACATCCGGTTCCCCGAGTTCAGCCGGGCCCTCGTAGACGCCGGGGCCGACGTTCTCTCGGTCTCCACGGCATGGGTGAGCGGACCGCTCAAGGAGGACCATTGGGAGACACTCATCCGAGCCAGGGCTATCGAGAACACCTGCTGGGTTCTGGCTTCGGGGGTGGCCAGTGAAGACTGCGTCGGGCGGAGCATGATCGTCGACCCGATGGGCGTGGTCAAAGGTTCACTGGGTGACGAGCGAGACGAACTGATTGTCTTTCCGCTCTCACGGGACCGGTTGGCCGAGGTACGTGCGACCGTGCCGGTGCTCGCGAATCGCGTTCTCGGAAAGGCTGTTTGATGCCCATTCTGATCAACCCCATGCCCCCATGTCTGGACGACGATCTGCGCGATCTCATCGGTCGCGTCGACTTCCCGACCTTGGGGCACACCCTCGAAGAGGGTTTCACGACGCCCGATCTGCGGCGGCAGGCCGGAGACCGACGGATGGTCGGTGTGGCGGTGACAGTCTCTCTGACACCGACGGATTCGACGCTCCTGCACCATGTCGCGAGCCGGGTACGCACCGGCGATGTGCTGGTTGTTCACACCGGGAACGACCGGCTCCGCGCACCTTTGGGGGCCGTCGTCGCGAACGCGCTCGCCGCCCGTGGCGCTGCCGGCGTGGTGATCGACGGCGTGTGTACCGATATCGAAGCGCTCCGCGGCCTTGGTCTCCCGGTCTACGCGTATGGCACCTCTGTCCTGACAACCAAACTGCACGGGATCGACAACGGTGCCATCAACGTGCCCGTCGCATGCGCGGGTGCCGCCATCAATCCGGGCGACGTGGTTCTCGGCGATGCCAACGGTGTGCTCGCCGTCGATCGAGAGGTCCTGAGGTCAGCATTGCCGACCGCGATCGAAGACGATGAGGAGGAGCCGGCCTTCGTGAAGACCCTGTGGGACGGCGCGATCCTCGGTGCGGAGACGGGAGCCGACGAGATACTCCGCAAGCTCGGGGCGCTTGCGTGAGGGCAGCCGAAAATACCTCTACCCCAATTGATTCGAAGGATTACATCTTGTTCCTCAAGGCCGCGATCAACGGTGGATGCACCCACGAGGACCACCCGGGTTCGCCGACCACACCCGAGGCGATCGCCGAGCAGACCAAGTTGGCCATCGAAGCCGGCGCCGACGTCGTCCACTTCCACGTGCGAGACGACGAGGGTGGACAGAGCATTGATCCGGACCGTCTCGACAGCGTGCTGGGTGCGATTCGCGCGATCGCACCACATGCCTGCGTCGGCACGACCACCGGCCTATGGACGGTGCAGGGCGGTCACGTCGAGCGTCTCGAGGCGGTCAGGTCGTGGCGGAGCCTGCCCGACTTCGCCTCGGTGGCATTCTGCGAGGAGGGCGCCGAGGAGACGGCACAACTGGTGGTTTCCAGGGGCATGACGCTTGAGAGCGCCGTGTGGTCGATCGACGACGTTCCCGCGCTCTTGCGCTCCTCAGTTCTGGATCAGAATGTCAGGGTGCTGATCGAGCCTCTCGCCGAGGACCCCGACGTCGCCGTCGAGGCCTGCAGGGAAATGGCTGCTGCCCTCCGCGCGGGTGGCGTTCGCGCTCCGTTGCTCTACCACGGAGATGAGGCGACGGTGTGGCCGGTGCTGCGGGCAGCGGCCGAGGACGGTGCCCAGATCCGCATCGGCTTCGAAGACGGCATCGAACTGCCCGATGGCTGCACGGCGACGGACAACGCAGAGCTCATTCGCGCGGCGATCTCTGAGTATCAGACCTACCGAGCGGAAGAGCCCGATGAACTCGGCGCGTCCGGGAACACGAGCGTCCGATGACACGGCCGGCTGGTCAAGCGGCGCAACCCGCCGATGCGGGTCGGGTCGTGCTGCCTCAGCCGGTCAGATCGTCGCGTTCGGCCGCCGCGATCAGGTCTTCGCGGGCGCGGGCGACCCGTGAACGAATGGTGCCGACCGGGCAGCCGCATACCTCGGCCGCTTCCGCGTAGGACAAGCCGAGGACCTGGGTCAGCAACAGCGCGTGCCGCCGGTCGGGATCGAGTCCGTCCAACAGGAGGCGAATCTCGACCATCTTCTCGAACCCACCTACCGGGCGGTAGCTCTCGAGAACCTGCTCGACGTCCACACCGTGCTGGGTCCGCGGCCGGCTCTGCTTGTGCCGAATCTGGTCGACCACAACCCGCCGAGCGATCGACAGCAGCCAGGTGCGGGCCGAGGACCGGCCACTGAACCGGGGCAGCGCGGTGATGGCGCGCATGAACGTCTCTTGGGTCAGGTCGTCGGCAGACCCGGAATCGCCCAGGTAGGCGACCGTTCGCCAGACGTCGGTCTGGGTGGCCCGGATGAATTGCTCGAGCGCCGCCGAATCACCGCGGCCGGCGGCGAAGGCCAGCCGCGTAACGTGATCCTCGCTGCGTTCGGTAGTCACAGCCATCGACATTATTCGATGACGCCCGGGAACTCGGCATCGGGCTGGACCGACTACTTCTTCGGTGACATATGCCACCGACGTGGTGAGTGAGCAATTGGGAGTGGTGGTGACAACAGCAACTGTCCCCGACAAAGAGGTGACTCAGCGCATTGCGCTCGACGTCACAGGAATGTCGTGCGGGGCCTGCGCTGCCCGCGTGGAGAACAAACTCAACAAGGTCGACGGGGTACGGGCGTCAGTGAACTTCGCCACACGCGTCGCCACGGTGGAAGCCGATCCCGACATCGGTGTCGAGCAGCTCTGTGCGGTCATCGAGCGGGCCGGTTACCAGGCGGCGCCCCGGACCGAGCGCTCCACGACCGACGTCGACCCCGATGCCGACCATGCCCACAGCCTGCTCCGGCGCCTCGCGATCGCCGCAGTGTTGTTCATTCCCCTGGCCGATCTGTCGGTGATGTTTGCCGTGGTGCCCGACACCCGATTCGCCGGATGGCAGTGGGTGCTCACCGCGTTGGCGGCGCCGATCGTGACGTGGGCGGCGTGGCCGTTCCACCGCACTGCGCTGCGCAACGCCCGGCACGGAACCTCGACCATGGAGACCTTGATCTCTATCGGCGTGACCGCGGCCACCGTGTGGTCGATGTACACGATCTTCTTCGATCATCAGACCTACCACGCTGCGGGGATCTGGCAGGCGCTGCTCGGCAGCGATGCGATCTACCTCGAGGTCGCCGCGGGCGTAACGGTTTTCGTGCTCGCCGGCCGTTACTTCGAAGCCCGGGCACGCTCGCGCGCCGGGGGAGCGCTGCGCGCGCTTGCCGCGCTGGGCGCCAAGTCGGTCACGGTGTTGCTTGCCGATGGCGGCGAACTGGTGTTGCCCGCGGACGAGCTCAAAGAGGGCCAGCGGTTCGTCGTGCGTCCCGGCGAGGCCATCGCGGCCGACGGTCTCGTGGTGAGCGGGGCGGCCGCGGTCGACGTCAGCGCCATGACCGGAGAGTCGAAACCGGTGCAGACCCACGAAGGTTCGAGCGTGGTGGGTGGCACCGTCGTCCTCGATGGTCGCTTGGTCGTCGAGGCCGCCGCGGTGGGGCCCGATACCCGGTTCGCCGGGATGGTCCGCCTCGTGGAGCAGGCGCAGGCCCAGAAGGCCGACGCGCAGAGACTGGCTGACCGCATCGCCGCGGTGTTCGTGCCCTGCGTGCTCGTGATCGCGGCGGCCACCGCGATCTGCTGGCTGCTGATCGATGGAGATGTCAACCGAGCCGTATCGGCTGCCCTGGCAGTGCTGGTGATCGCCTGCCCGTGCGCGCTGGGGTTGGCGACCCCGACGGCGATGATGGTGGCCTCGGGTCGGGGCGCTCAACTCGGCATCTTCCTCAAGGGCCATCGCGCACTGGAGGCCATCCGCGCCGTCGACACGGTCGTCTTCGACAAGACCGGCACCCTGACCACCGGGCAGCCTCAGGTCATCACCGTCGTCGTCGCAGAGGGCGACGGATGGGACGAGGACGAAGTTCTCGCGTACGCGGCAGCGGTCGAGTCGGCGTCCGAGCATCCGGTGGCCCATGCGATCGTCACCGCCCGTGCGGGTCGGGATATCGCCGCAGTGGAGGATTTCCAGGCGTTCGCCGGCCACGGTGTGACCGGTTCGGTGGACGGGGTCGCCGTGGCGGTCGGGCGTCCGGCCTGGGTCACCCGGGACCGGGTGGTGCCCGCCGATCTGGCGGCTGCCCGCAAGTTCGGCGAGTCACGGGGCCAGACAGTGGTATTCGTCGCCTGCGGCGATGCCGTGCGCGGCGCCATCTGTGTCGCCGACGCCGTCAAGGATTCGGCGGCCGGTGCGATCGCCCAGCTCCACGCCGAGGGCATGAAGACCATGCTGCTCACGGGTGACAACGCCGCCACGGCAGCCGCGATCGGCGCGGCCGTGGGCATCGACGACGTCGTCGCCGAGGTGCTGCCGGAGGACAAGGTCGGCGCGATCGAGAAGCTGCGCGACCAGGGCCGGGTGGTGGCCATGGTCGGCGACGGGATCAACGACGGCCCCGCGTTGGCCTGCGCAGACCTGGGCCTGGCCATCGGTCGGGGGACCGACGTAGCCATCGGCGCGGCCGACATCATCCTGGTTCGCGACAACCTCGATTCGGTCCCGCAGGCGTTGGGGCTGGCCCGGGCGACGATGCGGACCATCCGGGTCAACATGATCTGGGCCTTCGGGTACAACGTCGCGGCCATCCCGATCGCTGCGGCGGGCCTGCTGAACCCGTTGATCGCCGGTGCGGCGATGGCGGTGTCGTCTTTCCTGGTGGTCTCGAACAGCCTGCGGTTGCGCAATTACGGTACGGTGCAACCGAATACGTTCGGTGATGCTCAGTTGCCGGCAGCGCGCATATCCGGCTGAGACGAGGCCAGCGGGGCCAGGCACACACCAAGCCATGCTGCGGTCAGTGCCGCAACGAAGAGTGTGCCCAGTGCCGCCGGAATCCAGGAAGCGGTATGTGTGGTGTGATGCCACCAGAACGCCCCGGCGCCAACAACAGTGGCGACAGCCGACGCGCACATCGCCATGCAGCACCATCGAAAACGGCGGCGCAGCAGAGCGAATGCCGATCCGGATGCCGCGAAGGCGAACAGGGAGAACGCCACCAGGGATATCCAGTGCCCGTTGCGCGTAACGCCGGCAGGTGTCGCGCCGGTCGCCTGCAGTGCCACGGCGGTCACCGTCAATGCGGTGGCGAGTGCGGCCAGAGCACGGGCGCGCGTGGCGCTGATCCAGACGTCTTCGAAGACCCGACGCTCGATCGCCCGTAGTTCGGCCTCGACCGTGTCGCTGGTCTGCCTCGTCGTCACCGAGATACCTCGCTCATCAATGTGTCTGACTACCTGACCTGGACCATAGGGGCGTGGCGGGGCGGCGAATTCTCGAGAATCGCGTCACGTTCGCTTGGGGTCAGGCCGCCCCAGATACCGTGCTGCTCGGCCGCGGCGAGTGCGTGGTCACGACATGTCGACTGTACCGGGCAGTCTGCGCACACCCGCTTGGCCTGCTGAACCCTTCGGTTGCGGGTGCGCCGATCTTCCCCGTCCGGGCCGAAGAAGAACATCGCCTGCCCGGAATCTCGACACCGTCCCAGCCGCTGCCACTCCCACAGCTCCAGCCGGGGCGCGGGCAATCGATGCGACCGCTGCATGGTTGTGGTTCCCCCCACGGCTCGTAGAGCTACGCCTTCAATGCGGGCACGAGAGGCAGTTGCGCACTGCGGTTCTCGATGGCCCTGCTGATTGGTCGGGAGCACGACGTGATTAGTTCCGTTGTGGCGTGATCGGCACCCCTGGGGCGTAACCTCATATGCATGACCAGCAATGAAACCGTGGAGTCGACCAAGTGCGACAACCCGAACTGTACGTGTGAAAACTGCACCTGCGGGAGCAACTGCACGTGCGGTTCCGACGCGGCCGAATGACCTAGGAGTCAACGCCGGTTGCGGGCCAGCTCGCTCAGCATGGCGTTGTAGGCGTCGAGTTCGTCGTCGTACCCGCGATCGCTGTGGCGGTCCTCGCGTGCACCCGCCCGGCGGTCCTGACGTGCCCACTGGGCCACCAGGGCAATCACCACGATGACGACCGGCAGCTCGCTCGAACCCCAGGCAATGGCGCCGCCCATATGTTGGTCATCCGAAATACTCTGCAACCAAGGCAGATTGACGGACCGGTAGAAGCTCTCGCCCAGGGACGAGGTCATCGTCATCGTGGCGATACCGAAGAAGGCATGGAACGGCATCACCGCGAACAGGAGCCCGAGCCGCCCCAGGAAGGGGAGTCGCCGCGGACCGGGGTCGATGCCGATGATCCCCCAGTAATACAGGTAGCCGGTCAGCAGGAAATGCACGCTCATGAACTCGTGGCCCCAGTGATACCGGATCAAGGTGTCGAACAGGGGCGTGAAGTACACGAGGTACAGCGATCCGACGAACAGGAGGAACGCCGTCACGGGGTGCGACAGGAATCGCGTCACCGGGGCGTGCACGAACCACACCAGCCACTCGCGGGGACCAGGCGTTTTACCTTTCGGCGCGGAGGGCAGCACCCGCAGCGCGAGCGTGACAGGTGCACCGAGCACCAGGAGTACCGGGACGAACATGTTCAGCGCCATGTGTTCGCCCATGTGCACGCTGAACATCGCTGATCCGTAGGCCCGCACTCCGGAGCTCGTGGTGATCAGCAAGGCGAGGCAACCCAGAGACCAGGCGATCGTGCGTCCCACCGGCCACTGGTCACCGCGTCGCCGCAGCCGAACCACCGCGACGAGGTAGCCGAGTGCAAGCACGATGGCTGCGGTCCCGATCAGGGGGTCGAACCGCCACTCGGTGATCAGGCTGACCGGATTCGGCGGCGCATCGAGCTGATAGCCCAAAAAGACGTCCCACGTGGTGAACTCGTGGACCGTGAATCGGGGAGGCACACTGTTCGCGGCGAGCGCCACCGCGGCGGTGACGACGATCATGGCCGCCGCGGACACACTGTTGACCAGTCGCGACGGCGTGCGCCGAGCCAACAGAAGTACGCCGTCGCCGGCCCACACCAGTACCAGCAGCACCCCGGCGACCACCACGGCCCGCCCGTAGGCCGACCCCAGGATCGGCAACCCGCCCAACATCAGCGTGGCCAGGAGGGCGCCGTAGACGATCGTGACCGCACCGCACGTCAGTTGCAACGCCTGGATCCGGCGTCGGAACACAACGTCCTGCAGTAGCGCGGAGACGATCTTCGTTCCGGTCCACACCGCCATCGCCACCGAGAACACGATGACGGCGCTCGTGGCGATGTCGTGATCCGGTCCCTGCCCGGCATTCCCGGTCACCGGTACCGCGATGACGCCGATCAACGCAGGCAGCAGTGCCACGCAATGACCCATCCAGCGGAGAGTGAACCGCACGCCGACCGCCAACACCAGCGCACATATCGCTGTCACGCACCAGCCGCGGGCGACCTCGGAGGCCGCGATGGTGCTTCCGAGCCCGGGCCCGGCGACAAGCCGGCCGATGGGAATCCCCGCGTCGGCGGACGCCGAGATGACGATCATCGCGGTGGCGCAGCAGGCCCAGAAAATGGCGATGCGTTCGACAAGCAGATGCACCGGAAAGGATGCCGCGTCGATCCGCCCGTCCTCGCGAGGTGTCGCGGTCGTCACAATCCAGACAAGTGCTCCGACGCAAAGCACAGCAGCCAAAGTGCCGGCCCAGTGCCCGAGCAGCCGAGCTGCACTGGTGGCCGTTCCCGGGTCAGCGATGCCTGCAGCGGCCAGCCGCTGCGCGCCCAGGTGCGCGCCGCTCATGGACAACACCACAGTGCAACCTGCGACGATGCCGAGCAGTGTCAGGCGTTCCCGCCACACCCCGGCCGCAGTGGACATGCGCACTCGCGCCATAGTCGAACCGGCCTTCCGCCGCGGAACCGAACCGAACGTCGCGGCCATGCGATTCTACGACAACGTGTCGTAGTGCTGATGGGTGCGGGAACTCTGGCACTCTCGTCTGCGACCAAGAGACGAAGCCGCCCGACACTCTTGTAGACAGGACCCGGAATGATCGCCGATCTTGCACTCCGCTGGGTTGTGACGGGGTTGTTCGCGTTGAGCGCGGTCGAGTGCGCCTACGCGTTGGTGGGCTCGCGTGGCCGGCCGAGCGCTGTGATGAGCCAACTGCTGCATCTGGCGATGGCCGTCGCGATGATGGTGATGGCCTGGCCGCGAGGGGCCGAACTGCCCACACTCGGCCCGATGTTCTTCTTCCTGGTCGCCGCGGCCTGGTTCCTGGCCGGTGTGCTGAGGTCCGCAACGACCCAGGGGCGGGCGATCGACGGCTATCACGCCGCAATGATGCTGGCGATGGCCTGGATGTACGCCGCCATGAACGGCAATGTGCTTGGGCGCCATACCGAAACGGTCGCCGCGGGCGGTCAGGACATGCACGCCATGCACATGACCGGACACCATGGCAGCACCACGATGGCCATGGAACACGTCTCGGCGCAGCCGCCGCTCTGGATCCCTGCCGTCAACTGGCTGCTGACCATTGGTTTCGCGATTGCCGCCGCGGTGTGGCTGCACCGCTACTTCGCGGCACGTCAGCAGTCCGACACTTCGCCGTTCTCGCATTTCGGCACACTGTGCCGGACGATGATGGCCGCCGGTATGGCGATCATGTTCGGCGTGATGGTGTAAGCGGCTCAGGCGGCTGGGTCGTCCGCGGCACGGAGATGACGACGGGTCGGTGCGGCCGGGCCCGATTCGTCATCTTCACCGTGTGCCCTGGGCGACGGGTCGTTCGGTCGCTTGGTGCGTGACGCCCACATCGAGACGATCGCCGCCAGAGCCACCGGGACATGACTCAGGACCCGGACCGGGGTGACGAGTCCCGCCAGCGCATCCGACACCACGTAATAGGTGAGGAATCCGCAGTAGATCACCAGCACGCACGCCAGACCGGGCGCGATTCGACGGCGGAAGGCCATCGCGATCGTCGCGATTCCCAGCGCCGCGGACCACGCCGTGGACTCGTTCAGCAGGTGGGCTCCGCTGGCCGAGCCATGGTGGGCTGCAACCATCCCGAAATTGATGCCTGCCGCCTGCGCGACCGCCAAGCCCAGCTGGACGATCCCGATGGTGATGATCGCGGTGGTCAGCAGGTGTGGGCTCAGCCGGTGCCAGAGTCCGCTCAGCGCGCCGGCCCCGCGGTCCGGGCGTCCGCTGACTGCGCCGATCAGTCCGGTGTCGGCCAGGTCGCGCAATTGCAGCCCCAGCGCTCCGGCCCGGTCGTACCAGTTGGCACACTCCTGGCAGTCACGCAGATGCTCGTCGACGCGCGCAGAGGGGACCGGCTCACGCTCCCCATCCAGGCGCGCCGAAAGCGCCTCTCGTGCCACCACGCATTCCACCGGGCCATTCTCCCGCATTGACCTCGCGGATTGCACACCCGCTGGGCTGCGCCGCCCCGAACGTCGACAGCGCCGGTCACACCGTCGGTGAGTAGGGCAGATTGCTGCTGGTCTGCGGGTCGACCTGCACCGGTCTGCCCACGTAGGGGAACGCCCGTTGCGGGCAGGCCGGGCGGTCGCAGATCCGGCAACCCGCGCCGATGGGCACCGTGGCCTCGGGATCGCTCAGATCGATGCCCGCCGAATAGACGAGCTTGTCGGCATGGCTCAGGTCGCAGCCGAGCCCGATGGCGAAACTCTTGGGTGTACCCAGATATCGGCTCGGTGCCGACGCCGAGGTTCTCGCGATCCAGAAATAGCTCCGGCCGTCAGGCATCTGAGCGACCTGGGTCAAGAACTCGCCGGGACGGGAGAAAGCTTGGTGCACCACCCACAGTGGACAGTTTCCGCCCACCCGGGAGAAGTGAAAGGCGGTGGCGGACTGCCGCTTCGAGATGTTTCCCGCGCTGTCGGTGCGAACGAAGATGAACGGCACGCCACGCGCATCCGGCCGCTGAAGAGTGGACAGCCGATGACAGATCGTCTCGAATCCCATCTCGAACCGCCGGGCGAGCTGATCGATGTCGTAACGCAGATCCTCGGCGGCGGACAGGAACATCCGGTAGGGGAGTAACAGGGCGCCGGCGAAGTAGTTGGCCAGCCCGATCCGCGCGACATCCCTTGCTTCCGAGCTCAACTGGTCATCGGTGGCCACGATCGAATTGATCAGCTCAGAGTGCAGCAGCAAGGCAATCTGGGTAGCGAGCTGGAATGCGCGCTGGCCCGGCAGCAGCCATCGCGCCACGTGGAGTGTGCCGGCTTCGGGCTGGTACCGGCGTTTGACGCTGGACCCCAGGACATCTCCGTTGTCCACGATCACCGAGATGCCGAACTCCGTGGACAACAGATCGGCCAGTTGCCGGTCGAGGCCGCCGATCTGGAGACGGTGACGGGTGAACAGGTCTTCGGCGGCGCGGTCGAGCGCATCGATGTAATTGCGCCGGTCGTAGAAGAAATCACGTACCTCTTCGAACGGCATCGGCTGTTGGGTACCGGTTTGCGCATCCAAGTTGGTCCGGCCGTGGACGGCCTCCAGCTCGGCGGTGGCGTCGTGCAACCGGCGGTGCATGGTGACCATTGCCTGGCCCACCTCGGGCATGCGCGCGACGAGCTCTTCGATCTGCCGACTCAGTACTTCACCCCCGATGCCGATGCCCGGCTGGTGTCGGATCTGCGCGAGATCCTGGCCGACGGCCCGACCACCTCGGCCCAGATCGAAGAGCTCGTCGCGCGCATGCCCGAGGTGGGCCAGGCAATGGTCACCATGCACCGCCGGTTGCACGCCAC
>NZ_LZSY01000147.1 GCF_001665625.1 Mycolicibacterium peregrinum
CCCGCCGCAGGAAGTGATCACCCGCGACAATGTGCCGGCCCGGGTCAACGCCGTCGTGATGTTCCAAGTCACCGATCCGCTGAAAGCGATTATGGCCGTGGAGAACTACGCGGTGGCCACGTCGCAGATCGCGCAGACCACGCTGCGGTCACTGCTGGGCCGGGCCGATCTGGACACGCTGCTGGCGCACCGCGAGGATCTCAACGTCGACCTGCGCGGCATCATCGAAACCCAGAGCGCCCGCTGGGGTGTCGAGGTCCGCGTGGTCGAGATCAAAGATGTGGAGATCCCCGAATCGATGCAGCGGGCGATGGCCCGTGAGGCTGAGGCCGAACGTGAGCGCCGTGCCAAGGTGATCAACGCGCGCGGCGAACTGCAGGCCTCCGACGAGCTGCGTCAGGCCGCCGAGACGCTGTCGAAGAACCCGGCCTCGCTACAGCTCAGGTATCTGCAGACACTGCTTGAGCTTGGTGCGGACCAGAATTCGACAGTGGTGTTCCCACTGCCGGTCGACATCATCACGCCGTTCTTGAAGAACCCCGCCAGTCTTGGTGAGGCGCTGGCCAATGGTCTGGCCAGACACCGGGACTAGCCGCTGATCAGCCGCTCAGTTGTGCAACGCACCGGTCGGACTCCACGAACGGGAGCAGGCCGTCGACCGTGACCGGCGCGTCCCAGGCCGTCATCGCCCCCTGCATCAGGCCCAGGTGAATCGGGCAGATCACCTCGGGGCGTTCCCGTGCGATTTCCAGAAATGGGCAGTGCCGCAAGGAGATTTCGGAGCCTGCGGCGTCGGCCTCGGGGGCGAAGCCGAGGTCGTCGAGCAGGTCGACCAACTTCTCGACGGCTGTTCCATCGGCCGCATCGGAACGGGAGGCCGCCAACTGGGCACCCATCTTGCGCCCGGCCTCACCGGTGCCCGCGCCCGGTGCTTGTGACGCCACCGACTCGGCCAATGCCTCGGCGAGCAACCGGTAGTGGCGCGGACCGCCCGGGTCCATGCCACGGACCGCGGCGAACAGCTGTGGCGGTCGCCCAGGCTTGTCGCGTGCCCCTGTGACCCGGCGGATCTGTTCCTGCTCGAGCAGCGCGTCGAGGTGGAATCGCACGGTGTTGACGTGCACATCGAGTTTTTCCGCGATGGCCGCGATGCTCATCGGCGCATCGGTGGCGCGCAGCAGCGTCAGGACGTCGCGGCGTCTTCCCCGCGGCGCGTTCATGGCTGTTGCGGCGGCAGGCTCGCCACCAGCGGCGCGTCGGCGGCCACCGGCCCCAGTTTGGCCGCCCCGCCGGGCGAACCCAACGGCTCGTCCCGTCCCGGCAGCGTCTCGGAGAAGAACGCGTCGTTGTCCTCCTTGTAGGCCTCGAACTCGTCGGGCAGGTCGTCTTCGTAATAGATGGCCTCGACCGGGCAGACGGGCTCGCAGGCGCCGCAGTCCACACACTCGTCGGGATGGATGTATAGCGCACGGGCGCCCTCGTAGATGCAGTCGACCGGGCATTCCTCGACGCACGCGCGGTCCATCACATCGACACATGGCTTGCCGATCACGTATGTCATGGCCCATAGTTTATACAAGGTTTGTTTGTAAAAACTGGAGCAACGCGATGACGGCACACACAACCTCATCCATCGGCACCGACCTCGTCAGTACGCGGCCTTTCCCGCCGCGCCTGGGGCCTCGCGGAAACCTGGTCTACAAGCTCATCACGACCACCGATCACAAGCTGATCGGAATCATGTACATGGTCGCCTGCTACGTCTTCTTCTTCACCGGTGGCTTGATGGCGTTGTTCATCCGCACCGAACTCGCCGAACCTGGGCTGCAGTTCCTGTCCACCGAGCAGTACAACCAGTTGTTCACCATGCACGGCACCGTGATGCTGCTGTTCTACGCCACCCCGATCGTGTTCGGGTTCGCCAACCTCGTGCTGCCTCTACAGATCGGTGCGCCCGACGTCGCGTTCCCGCGGCTCAACGCGCTTTCGTTCTGGCTGTTCGTGTTCGGCGCGCTCATTGCGCTCGCGGGGTTCATCACCCCTGGAGGCGCCGCAGACTTCGGCTGGACCGGCTACGCACCACTCAGTAACGCCATCCACTCCCCCGGCGCCGGCGGCGACCTGTGGATCCTGGGCCTGGCCGTGGCCGGGCTCGGCACCATCCTCGGTGCGGTCAACATGATCACCACCGTGGTGTGTATGCGCGCGCCCGGCATGGTGATGTTCCGGATGCCGATCTTCACCTGGAACATCCTCGTCACCAGCATTCTGGTGCTGATGGTGTTCCCGCTGCTGACCGCGGCATTGTTCGGCCTGGCCGCTGACCGGCACCTCGGTGCCCACATCTACGACCCCGCCAACGGCGGAGCCATCCTGTGGCAGCACCTGTTCTGGTTCTTCGGCCATCCCGAGGTCTACGTGGTGGCGTTGCCGTTCTTCGGCATCGTCACCGAGATCATCCCGGTGTTCTCCCGCAAGCCGCTGTTCGGCTACACCACGCTGGTCTATGCGACGATCAGCATCGGCGCCTTGTCGATGGCGGTCTGGGCTCACCACATGTTCGCAACGGGAGCCGTTCTACTGCCGTTCTTTTCGCTGATGTCGTACTTCATCGCCGTGCCGACAGGTATCAAGTTCTTCAACTGGATCGGCACAATGTGGAAGGGACAGTTGACCTTTGAAACACCCATGCTGTTCTCCGTGGGCTTCATGGTCACCTTCCTGCTCGGTGGACTGTCCGGAGTCATGCTGGCCAGCCCGCCGATCGACTTCCACGTCACCGACACCTACTTCCTGATCGCACACTTCCACTACGTGCTGTTCGGCACCATCGTGTTCGCCTCGTTCGGAGGGGTGTACTTCTGGTTCCCGAAGATGACCGGCCGGTTGCTCGACGAGCGCCTGGGCAAGATCCATTTCTGGTTGACGTTCATCGGTTTTCACACCACATTCCTGGTGCAGCACTGGCTGGGCAACGAGGGCATGCCCCGCCGCTATGCCGACTACCTGCCGTCAGACGGTTTCACCACGCTCAATGTGGTTTCGAGCATCGGCGCCTTCACCCTGGGTGTGTCGATGTTGCCGTTCGTATGGAACGTCTTCAAGAGCTGGCGCTACGGCGAACCTGTCGTCGTCGACGACCCGTGGGGCTACGGCAACTCACTGGAGTGGGCCACCAGTTGCCCGCCCCCGCGGCACAACTTCACCGAGTTGCCCCGGATCCGTTCCGAGCGGCCGGCTTTCGAACTGCACTATCCGCATATGGTCGAACGGATGAGGGCCGAGTCCCACGTGGGCCGGCACTGAAACGGGCGCTCCCTGCCGATGCCGACGCACCAATGTCACGCTGGAGTGGCCCTCGTTTCCGAGAGCCACTCCAGCGTGACAAAACGGTCGGTCGAGCGGCGGATCACGCCTGCTTGAGGGCCTCGATTTCGAGGGTGATGGTAACCTTGTCGCCGACGACGGTGCCGCCGGTCTCCAGCGGCATGTCGATGTCGATGCCGAAGTCCTTGCGGTTCAACACGACCGAAGCCTCGAAACCGGCGACCGGACCCTGGCCCATGCCGGGGTTGACACCGTTGTACTCGAGCTTGAGGGAAACCGGCTTGGTCACGCCCTTGAGGGTGAAGTCGCCGTCGACGATGTAGTCGTCACCGTCAGGGCGCACGCCGGTGGAGACGAAGGTGGCGGTCGGGTGATTGTCGGCGTCGAAGAAGTCTGCGGACCGCACGTGTGCGTCGCGCTGCTCGTTGCGGGTGTCGATGGAGTTGACGTCGATGGTGGCGCTTACCGACGGCGTGCCGTCCTCGGCGACGGTGATCGCACCACCGAACGTCTCAAAGCTGCCACGGACCTTGCTCACCATGAGGTGGCGGACGGAAAAGTTGATCGACGAGTGCACGGGGTCGATGGCCCAGGTGCCTGCGGTCAGGTCGGTGGCTACTGCGACGGTCATGGTGTCTCCTTGGGTTGTGCGGCCCGGTCGATCCGGCACCTCCAGCAGACATAACCGGACCGTGGTCCGATTCCATTCCCGGTTTCGCAGATTTTTTTCCGCCGTTTCTGGCCGAGGGTGCGTGTCTGCTGCCCGGCGCGCCGCAAGATCCCCGCAGTTCAGGCACGCTCGTACAGGCATGAGGGGGCCAACTGCGGACTATCGGAAGTACGCGTCACCTGCGCCGATGCTCGTGGAGTCCGGGCACGCTCGCGCGAGCGTGCGCAAAATGCTGACGTTCCGCGGCGTGTCCACCGGCAGACGCGCACGCTCGCGGTGAAACGAGATCAGGCAGCCAGCGGCGAGTAATCCGTGGTGCGTTGACGGGCAGGGCGGCCGATGCCCTCGGCGATCGCGACGAGCTCGGCCACAGTTTTGGCCGAACCGTTCTCGGAACCGGCCATCCGGGAGATGGTCTCCTCCATCAACGTGCCGCCGAGATCGTTGGCACCGCCGCGCAGCATCACCTGGGTGCGTTCCACGCCGAGTTTGACCCACGACGTCTGAATCGACGGGATCCGGCCGTGCAGCATGATCCGGGCCAGTGCGTGGACCGCGCGGTTGTCGCGGTGTGTCGGCCCGGGACGGGAGCCGCCGGCCAGGTACAGCGGCGAGGACTGATGCACGAACGGCAGCGGCACGAACTCGGTGAAGCCGCCGGTCTGATCCTGGATGCCGCGGAGCACGTTGAGGTGGCCCACCCAGTGCTTGGGCGTATCGACGTGGCCGTACATCATTGTCGACGACGAGCGCAGCCCCACCTCGTGCGCGGTCGTCACCACGTTGATCCACTCCGAGGCCGGCAGCTTGCCCTTGGTGAGCACCCAACGCACCTCGTCGTCGAGGATCTCGGCGGCCGTGCCGGGGATCGATCCCAGCCCGGCCTCGCGTAGCGACGTCAGCCATTCGCGTACGGACAACCCGCTGCGGGTGACGCCGTTGGCGATCTCCATGGGCGAGAACGCGTGCACGTGCATCGAGGGCACGCGGGCCTTGACGGCCCGCACCAGGTCGGCGTAACCGGTGACGGGAAGCTCGGGGTCGATGCCGCCCTGCATGCAGACTTCGGTGGCACCGGCGACGTGCGCTTCCCAGGCCCGGTCGGCCACCTCGGCGGTGGACAGGGAGTACGCGTCGGCGTCGCCCTTGCGTTGCGCGAAGGCGCAGAACCGGCAGCCGGTGTAGCAGATGTTGGTGAAGTTGATGTTGCGGTTGACGACGTAGGTGACGTCGTCGCCGACGACATCGCGGCGCAGCGAATCCGCCAGGGCGGCAACCGCGTCCAGCGCCGGACCGTCCGCGGTGGCCAACGCGAGGTACTCGTCGTCGCTGCAGCCGCCCGGATCACGTTCGGCGGAACGCAATGCGGCCAGCACGTCGGTGTCGACGCGTTCGGGCGCGCGGGCGGCCAGTTCGTGCACCTTGGCGCGGATCGACTCCCAGTCGCCGAACGCGCTGTCGAGGTCGCTCCGGGTCTCGGTGAGCCTGCCTTCGGAGTCGATCGCGGAGTGCAGATCGGTGCGGCCCAACGATTCTGATGCTTCGTCGGGTTCCTGCCACGGCCGCCCTACCGGGTTGACGTCGAGGGCGAACCCGGTGTCGGGGTCGGCGAGCGCGTCGACGTGCCCGCGCACCCGCGGATCGATCCAGGCCGCGCCGGCCTGCACGTACTGCGGTTGGGCGGTGAGTCGCTGCACCAGGTCGTAGCCGGCCTCGCCGGTGACGTCGGCGAGATCGTCCAGTGCCGGCCAGGGCCGTTCGGGGTTGACGTGATCGGGGGTCAGCGGTGACACACCGCCCCAGTCGTCGACACCGGCGCCGATGAGCGCCAGGCATTCGTCGCGCGACACCAGATTCGGCGGTGCCTGGATACGCATCTTCGGCCCCAGCACCAGGCGGGTCACCGCGATCGTCGCGATGAAGTCGTCGATCCCGGCATCGGGCGTCGACGCCATGGCGGTGTGGTCCTTGGCCCGGAAGTTCTGCACGATCACTTCCTGAACGTGCCCGAACTCCTTGTGGGACTTGCGGATTGCGTGCATCGTCTCGGCACGTTCGGTCAGGGTCTCGCCGATTCCGACCAGCAGGCCGGTGGTGAACGGGATGGACAACCGGCCGGCGTCGTCCAGGGTGCGCAGCCGCACCGCTGGATCCTTGTCGGGACTGCCGTAATGCGCCTCGCCCTTGACCTCGAACAGGCGCCGGGAGGTGGTCTCCAGCATCATGCCCATCGACGGTGCGACGGGCTTCAGCCGAGACAGCTCGGACCAGCTCATCACGCCCGGGTTGAGATGCGGCAGCAGACCGGTCTCCTCGAGCACGCGGATGGCCATGGCCCGCACGTAGTCCAGCGTGGAGTCGTAGCCGCGCTCGTCGAGCCACTGCCGGGCCTCGTCCCAGCGTTCCTCGGGACGGTCGCCCAAGGTGAACAACGCCTCCTTGCAGCCCAGCTCGGCGCCCCGGCGGGCGACATCGAGAATCTCGTCGGGCTCCATGTACATGCCCATGCCCTGGGCGCGCAGCTTGCCGGGCACGGTCACGAAGGTGCAGTAGTGGCAGGTGTCGCGGCACAGATGCGTGACGGGGATGAAGACCTTGCGCGAATAACTGACCGGAAGCCGACCGCTGGCTCCACGCCGGCCCGCCGTTTCCAGGCCCGCATCGCGCACCCGGGCGGCGCTGGCACAAAGATCGGCCAGATCCTCGCCACGGGCGGTCATGGCGATCGCGGCCTCGTCCACATTGAGGGTCACGCCGTCACGGGCCCGGCGCAACACCCGGCGCAGAGCTGCCGAAGTGGGCGGCGCGCTGGGCGCAGCAGGCTTCGGTGGGACGGCCGGGGTGGGCAGATCGGCGCCGTGCTGGGGGTTCAGAGCCACTTCCGTGTAACCCCGTCGTTGTGCACGATCATCCACGCGTCTCACATTCTGAAACCAATGCGCCCGGCATACCGGCCACAGTAGACCGTGCAAGTCACTGCAATGCGGGGCCCTTACTGGACACACAACTTAAAGGTGCGACGAATGGGTTGCCGACCGCGTAAGTTGTTTCCGTCGGGAAGGGGATACCGAGGGAGTCGTGATGTCCACAAGTGTTCGTACGTATCTCGTAGCGGGAGCCGCCGCAGCCACCGCCACCGCCATCGCGCTCACCCCGGTACAGGCCGCCCCGGCCGACATTGCAGTCCCTGCACACCCGACATCGACTCAGCCGCAGCTGACGCAGGCGATGGTCGATCTGCTGGCCGCGGCGAGCCGGATGACCGCCGCGGTGGCGCCGAATCTCTCGGGTCAGACAGGCTCGGCTCCGGCCTTCGGCGCGGCGCCAGCCGCCGCGGCGACCGGCAATGTCACCGCGGCACCGACCGCGATCGCGATCGCCCCCAACTTGGCCAACACGATCGACCAGGCCTATGTGACGGTCGAGCCCTGGGTGCAGTGGGGATTCGAAGTCGGCGCATACGCACTCGGATGGATCCCCTGGGTCGGCGGATGGGCCGGCGGGCTGCTCATGGACGCCTACACATTCGGCGAGTCCCTCGTCGCCAGCGGGGTCTTCAACTTCACCGACTGGTTGCGCGGTGACGGCGGCATCATCCAGAACCTCGCCGACTTCGGCGCAGACGCAGTCTTGGCTGTCGCATGGCTGGGCATCGACGTCGTCGGCACATTCATCCCGCTGCCGCCAATCCCCCTGCCGCCGCGTCCGCCGCTGCAGGGACCGTTCCTGGCCAGCACGCTCGCCGCACCGACAGCAGCCCTCGAAGGCGCCGTCCAGAACCCGCTCACCCACCTCACCGATGCGATCACCAAGGCCCGCGACGACTTCGCCACGGCAGTCAAGACACTGACCGAGGGGACCGGTCTCGCGACCCTCGCTGACCGGCTCAAAGAGCAAGCGGCGGCGACCGAAAAGACGCCGGTCACAGAAGTTGCCGGAAGCTCGGTCGTCCAGGCCGTCGAAGGCACCATCGACAACATCGAGAACACTTCAGCGAACCTCGCGACCGGCCTGAACGAGACCGTCAAGGATGTTGCGGGCAACGTCGGTCAGCAGTTCAAGCAGGTCACCGACGAGATCGGCGTGGTCCCGCGCTCGGTCCGTCAGTCGCTGCGGAACACCGTTGCCGACCCGGCCGTCACCGACGCTGACACAGAAGAAGCCGTCAAGACCGACACCGACCAGGTCTCGGCCGGCAAGCCGGCGGCCCCTTCGGTGCGACAAGGCGTCCGCGCAGCGGTCGACAAGGCCAGAACGGACGCGACGAAGGCGGGCGACGACGCACGTGACGCGGTGAAGACGGCCGTGAAGAACCTGGCGCCGAAGCCGAAGACCAAGGTGGACAAGACGGATAAGACGGCTTCACCCAAGGACGCAAAGCCCAAGGATGCCAAGCAGTCCAAGAACTCCGGCGACACCGGCAAGTCGAAGAAGGACAACAAGAAGTAGGTCAGCGGCGGTGACGCCGTCGCAGCATCGCCACCGGTGGTAGCGCACCGGCGGCGATGAATATCAGCGAGCCGTAGGCCATCAGTCCTGGGCCGGCGAAGATGATGTCGCCACCGGGTCCACCGAAGGTCATCGCGACGACGGCGGCCAGCCAGGTCCACAGCGGCAGCGCCGCCATCCGCATGGAGTCGGTCCAGTACATGGCTGCCCATACGAGCGCGGTGTTGACCGCTCCGGCCGCCAGCGCGCTCACCGGGAAGGGAATCGGTCCAATATATGTAGGCAGCAGAAGTGCGCCTACGACGGCGGAGATGATGCCGTCAACCGCGAGCAGTGCCAGGACGATACGGCCCAGCACAAGGTCGGAGGGCGAGGTCAGGTGGGAATGCTGTCGAGCAGTCCGACCATCGAACCCACTACCCACTCGTAGTTGTCAAAACGGTCCTGCCAGTGCTGCAGATTCGGATCCAGATCGGGGTCCATGAATGTCCCTTCGACGCTTCTGAGTGGCGAGCTTACCTCGTCCGGTTTTGGCTATTGCAGATTCAGTCCGGTCAGCAGGTCGGTTTCCCACCCGCGTGCGTCGCGCTCGCCCGCGTCGCCCGAAACCAGCACATAGTGCTCCTCACCGAGCAGTGGCAGGGCGAGGTTGTTGGACAGGGCGAAGGCGCTGCCGTCGGCGGCGACGGTGACCTGGGTGGCGTGCGCGCGCATCGCGGCGATCTTGGCAGGCAACTGGGCGGCAGCGTCGACGACGGCGTCGATCCGGTCGTCGGCGTATCCGAAGGGAACATCTCCGACATCGATCCGGATCCAGTCGGTCGGCACGTCCCGCAGGCTCTGGAGGCCGGCCCGCATCGCGGAGCTGGCCATGACCGTCCAATAGAACTTGGGCACGGCCCATCCGGCGGCCGCGACGGCCGCGGTGGTGACGCGGTGGGCTTGCTTGTGGTCGGGGTGCCCATACCCGCCGTCCGGGTCGTAGGTGACGACGACGTGCGGTCGCATCTCCTCGATGATGCGCACGAGTTCGCTCACGGCTTCGTCGAAATCGGCGTCGATGAAGCGCTGCTGCTTGCGCGCCGGTGAGCCCTCCATGCCCGAGTCCCGCCATCGGCCGGGGCCGCCCAGGAAGTGCGGTGCCCCGATGCCGAGTGCGCTCAGGGCCTTGGTCAGCTCGCTGATCCGGTATCCGCCGAGTTGATCGGCTTGGTCGACGGCCAACCGGGCGTAGCGGTCGCCGATGACCTCCCCCTCCTCTCCGAGGGTGCACGTGACCACCCGGACGTCGGCACCGCGCGCTGCGTAGTGCGCGATCGTGGCGCCGGTGGTGAGGGTCTCGTCGTCCGGGTGGGCGTGAACGAACAACAGTCGGGGCGTTTCGCTGGGCATCGTGACTGACGATAGCGACGGGCCGTGGGCGGCGCAGAAAGTCGAGCGCTGCCCCACCTCCGCGCCTACATTCACTCGAGTGACCCGGCGCGAGCTTGAGTTCGGCTGCAGCATCGTCGTGATCGGGCTGTTGGCGGGCGTCGCGGGGATGGCGACGACGGTCCTTCTGCACTTCGTCGAACACCTCACCTATGACTTCACGTTCGGCTCGCTGCTCGACGGTGTCACCGGCAGCAGCCCGGTGCGACGCACGGTCGGACCGATGATCGGTGGCGCACTGGCCGGTTTCGGCTGGTGGATTCTGCGCCGGCACTACGTGGTACCCGGACTCGCCTCGACCATCGCCGATCACCGACCCATCCCCCGGGTAGCGATGACGGTCGATGCCGGGCTGCAGGTTCTGGTCGTCGGCGCGGGCGCGTCCCTGGGCCGTGAGGGCGCGCCGCGTCAGATGGCTGCGGTGCTCGGTGACGTCGGAACGTCCCGGTGGGCACTGACGCCCCACGACCGCGAGATTCTGCTCGCCTGCGCCGCAGGGGCCGGACTCGGCGCGGTGTACAGCGTCCCGGTCGGTGGCGCCCTGTTCGCGATCCGGATCATGATGCACACGTGGCACCCGCGAGCCGTCGGCGCCGCGTTGATCACCTCGGCGCTCGCTGTGGCAGTTGCATCGCCGGTGACCCATGTGCGGGCTCCGCTCGATTGGCCGAAGCCTGAATTGTCCTATCTACTCACCGCTTTCGCCTTGGTGATGGCGCCGCTGGCATTCGCGGTGGGGGCCGCGTTCAACCGGATCATGGCGATCGCGCGACCCGCCACGCCGGTCACGTCGTGGCTGATAATCCCCGGCATTGCCCTCGCCGGGCTGTTGGTGGGCCTGGGTTCGGTGTGGTTGCCGGAGCTGCCGGGCAACGGCAAGAGCATTCTCACGGTCAGCCTGAACAGCGCCCTGACGGTGGGCTCGGCCGCGGCGATCCTGCTGCTGAAGCCGCTCCTGACGGCGATCTTTCTACGTGCGGGCGCGGTGGGCGGCATGCTGACGCCGTCGCTCGCGACCGGTGCGGCCCTCGGGTCCGTGATCGCTCTGTCGATCAACACCTGGACCGAACACACCGTGAGCATCGCCGCGGTGTCGCTGACTTGTGCCGCCGGCGTGCTTGCGGTGACGCAGCGGGCTCCCATCTGGGCGGCACTTTTTGTCTGGGAGTTGGCCCGTCCGCCGTACTGGGTACTGCTGCCGTTCCTCGCCGCCGCGCTCGCGGCCCACGGGCTGCAATCGCTTGCCGAGAAGCACCACGAGGTAATGGTCGACTGATTAGACCAGGCAAACTCGGCAACGAAATCCGTAGATTTTGAAACTGACCGAGCCTGCCACATAGTTGCCGACGCAAGCACGGTGCGAATACCGAGACCGCTGGTCCCATTAGTGGGCGGCGCCGCATCGATGGTGGCCGTGTTTTACAGATCACACCCAATGTCCACTGTGTGCGCGCTAACTTTCCAGCCGCCACCCCGGCGACATTACTGCTGGGTAACCTAGCCGGACTCGTCGATCACACCTTCGCTGGCAACCTAGTGACATGACCAGCCAACTGTTTGCTACAACAGGCCGATGTCATGCCCCATAACGCTACGACCAGTTTCGCAATGGACTGGTGCGACCACGGGAAATCCCGACTACCAGCAATATCTCAGATACCCGAGGTTCATTTGCGGAGCCCCACACGGGTTCCTGCCAGCTGAAAATTAGTTAAGAAAATTTGCAGACAACTCAACTTACTTTGGGGTAACTTCTGCGCCGACGTTAGTTACGCTCCCGTAAGGAGATTCAATGCAGCTCGCTTCACGGTCATACCTGGCCGCCGGCGTGGCACTCGTGGGTGCCAGCGCCATCGCGGTCAGCCCGATGGCCCCGTCCGTGCCGACCCTCTCACCGGTACACATGCCGGTCGCCCTGACCGCCGGCGTGGACAACCCGCTGACGGTTTTCGAGCCCGCGTTCGCCGCCACGCAGACGATGGTCAGCAACATCATCGAGCGCCAGACCACCAACCCGGCACCGATCGCAAAGCAGCTCGTCGAGAACGCGGTCGCCGGTTACCAGGTGGCGCTGTCCACTCCGCCGGCGTGGCAGATCGCGAAGGTACTGGCCGACGCTGTCATCGCGGCCCAGAATTTCGGCCCCAACCTCGCAGCACTCGGTGAAACCACGTCTGCGGCCGGGACCGCTCTCAGTGAAGCCTTGAGCGACTTGGGCGCCGGCCTGCCCGCCGGACTCGAGGCCGCGATGGCGAAGATCGCCGCCGGTGATCCCGGCGGTGCGCTCGACGGCTTGGTGTTGGACGGGATGCAGCCCATCATCAACATCTTGATCTTCGCGGTGTCCCCCGAGATCAACGCGGTCGGGCATGTACTCAACATTCCGCAACCGCTCATCGACGCTGCATCGGAGGCCGCACTCGGTGTCGTGATCGGACTGGCCGCCGCCACCGTCGGTGTCGGGTACGACCTGGACGGTCAGCCGCGCGCCATTCTGAAGCAGGCTCTCGTCGGAGCTCAGGACGTGGTGAACGCCGTCACCACCGGCGATCCGGTCAAGGTGATCAACGCGCTCCAACACGGCATCGCCGATTTCGCCGAGAGTGTGGTCTTCCAGACCGATGCGACGATCTCCATGGGCAACTACATCGAGGACACCTTCGCCAACGCCTTCAAGCAGCTCAAGCCCAAGCCGTTCGACCCACCGATCGAGCTCCCGACCGCCAAGGCCCTGACTGCCCAGGCACCCGTGACGATCGAGGTCTCGACCCTGAAGGAAGAGACGCCCGCATCGGCCCCAGTTACCAACGCGGGCAATGCCTCTGACGCCGTCGATGGTGCCGCCCCTGACGCCGTCTCGGACGCCGCCGATGGTGCGGCTGCGCCGAACGCCGACGCCGCAGACTCCGCCGGCACCGGTACGGACGCCAGCGACAGTGACGACACCACCAAGGCCGTCACCAAGCTGTCGACGAAGGCATCGCCGAAGGCCGCCAAGGGACAGGAAAAGGCGAACTCCGCCAAGGCCGTCCGCACCCAGGTGAAGTCCGCCGTCAAGAAGCTGACCGACGGGCTGAAGAAGGACAAGGCCGGCGCCCAGAAGGGCGCTCAGAAGAAGTCCGAGTCGTCCAGCGGCTCTGACAAGGGCTCCGACAAGTAACCCCAGCACCAGCGCCAGGCCCTCTCCATCGACCCGATGGAGAGGGCCTTTCGCTTCTTCGGAAGTTCTCAGCCTCCACTCAGCTGTGCGCCCTGCCGGGGCGCTGCGGACCCGCTCGACGCAAAATGAGCGCCTCCGACTTTTCATTGCCCCAGCAACGGCATGGCGAACTCGCCGGTGGGGTCTGCAGCACAGCGGGCGACCCGCCGCCGCTCCCGCTCGAGAGCCCGGGAGACGGCCGCCGCGCGGCGCCTGGAACCGTTGATTTCGCAAACATCAAGATCGCCCCGCTCGCGCGGCGTTTCACAAGACTTTCTCCACTGAACGACGGAACCAGCGAACTCGTTATATTCAACGGCCATTGGCGACAGTTACCAGCCCCCTCGGCAGGCCAGGCCTCGCGGCATTTTCAAGAACACCTAAGCACCGCTATCTAGCAGCTAGTTCACCTTGCTCACGACTCCATTAGCCGCCCCAGGCTCGTCGGCGGCAACTTTTCAAAACTGCAAATTTGTAAAGTTACTCTCAGGTAGCTTCAGCCTCGTCGGGGATTGGATCCATCTAGAGGAGAAGCAATGCAAGTCGCAGCTCGTCCCTATCTCGCCGCTGGCGTCGCGTTGTTCGGAGCCAGTGCCATCGCGATGAGTCCGGTCGCTCCGCCGATGCCCGACATCGCGGTTCCGGCAGTTTCGTCGGCCGCGGTGAGCCTGTCTGCAGCAACCGATCCAATCCAGGCCTATGCGGACCTGTTCGCGAACACGATCGCCAATGTGTCGGCCCTGATCGGCACGGAGGTGACCGATCCCGCGCCTGTCCTGCTGCAGGTGATCACGAATCAGCTCACCACCGCGGGTTCGCTCTTCACAGCCTTGCAGGGCTCTGCCACCGCACTGGGCAATGCGCT
>NZ_LZSY01000148.1 GCF_001665625.1 Mycolicibacterium peregrinum
TGGAATCCCGCATGCCGTGTCTGTGTCGGCGTGAGGACTGCCCGGCCGCACAGCAGCGGGCGGCCGCCGATGCCGCGATGTTGCATGTGCTGGCCGACCAATCCACCGTGAACGGCACCTGTGATGATCCGGGGTATCTGGTCGGCCATGGAATCCTGCCCGCAGAATCCGTGCGGGATCTGGCCGCCACCGGCACGGTCAAACCGGTGCGTATGCCCACCGGGAATGCGGCCGAAGCAGCTGAGTCCGCTGCGGCTGAGCCGCGGTACCGCCCGTCGGTGGCGTTGTCGGAGTTCATCCACTGGCGCGATCTCACCTGCCGGTTCCCCGGTTGTGACGCCCCCGCCGAACGCTGCGACATTGACCACACCGCCCCCTGGCCCGCCGGGCCGACGCACCCGTCGAACACCAAATTATTTTGTCGGGCACACCATTTGGTGAAAACGTTCTGCCCCGGCTGGACTGACCGCCAACTCCCCGACGGCACCATCGAATTCACCACCCCCACCGGACACACCCATGTGACCGAACCCCACGGCGC
>NZ_LZSY01000149.1 GCF_001665625.1 Mycolicibacterium peregrinum
AGCCAAGAACACCGGCATCGACAATCAGGCACCGGACGCGGCCCACACCTCGGTGTTGAACGACTTGCGCGAGTTGGCGCAGACGGCACCGGCCCTGGCCCGGCGCCAGGGCTGGGACTACCTACAGGAACTCGGCACCGCGGGTCGCCGCGACCAACTCGCCGCGCTGTTCGAGCGGGGACACGAACCCGACGGACCGCACGGAGCCATGGAGGGTCTGATCGTCGGCAACCTCTTCGGCATTCCCGAGGCGTCCCTGGCCAATCCGCTGTTGAAGATCGAACCGACCTGGCGCGGAAAGACGTTCGACACCGATACCGGCTTCAACCGGCTCGCGCCGATCGCCAAGTACGCGATGCGCGTCATCGCGCCCCTGTACCGCGGACTGCGTCGGGCCGGATCCGAGATGGTGGGATTCGAGTTCACCCACCGCATCGACACCGCGGCTATCCCGCCCTACATCAAGGTTCGGGCACTGGACTACAGCCCGGATGAATACCGGAACCCCAGCGTGCGCACCTTCCCGATCAAACGGACCCGCGACGAAATCGTCGAGCTGCTGCCCGGCCTCTATCTCGGGCGGGCCCTGTTGAACATGCACAGCGGCGAAGTGCGACCCATCGCATACTTCGCATTGCGGGAGTTCAGCGACGAAAGCGCCGGCCGGTGATCGATCTCGCCGGGGCCGTCGTATGCGTCACCGGCGGCGCACGCGGTATCGGTCGAGCCACCGCGGTGGCTCTGGTCGAGCGGGGCGCGAGGGTGTGGATAGGTGACGTCGACGCCGATGCAGCCACCCGCACCGCACATGAGATCGGGGCCAACGCCGCACATCTCGACGTCACGGACGCTGCGAGTGTGGCGGCGTTTCACCGCGCTGCCCGCGCTGACGGACCGGTGGCGATGTTGGTGAACAACGCAGGCATCCAGCACATGGGCCCCTTCGTCGGCCAGAAACTCGCGGCGTACCACCAAGAGATCGCCGTCAATCTGACCGGCGTCGTCAACGGCATGCACGAGTTTCTTCCCGGCATGCTCGATCGTAATCACGGCCACATCGTGAACGTCGCATCGATGGCGGCCAAGGTGACCACTCCGGGCATGTCGGTGTACTGCGCGACGAAGTACGCGGTGGCGGCGTTGTCACGAGCCGTTCGCGCCGAAATCGCCCACTCCGACGTCACCATCACTACGGTCATGCCTACCGCAGTCCACACCGACCTGACCGCAGGAGTCACCCTCGACCTTCTCCCCACCCGGCAACCCGAGCAGATCGGAACCGTCATCGCCGACAGCGCACGCAACCCCGGACGCGAAGTCACCGTCCCGAAATGGTTGTCGCCGTTCGGACTGCTGGAGGAAGCCACGCCGGAACCGGTGATGCAATTGTTCAAACGACTCGCCACCCGCAACGAGCCACCCGGCCATTTCGACGAAAACCGTCGCCGCGACTATCTCAATCGGATCGACGGATGACGACGTTGGCCACGTGCCTCGCGTCGCCGGCGAACAAACACCGCCTGCAGGCGTTCGGCGCCGCTGTCACGTCACGGTTTCCCAGCGGAGATCACCCGCTGGCCACTCCGCCACCGGGATCGAATCTCAAGCCGGTCATGGGCAACTACGGTTTCCCGTTCCTCGGCCACGTGTTGAGCTCCCTGGCCGACCCGCTGTCCTTCGCCCGGGATCGCTACGAGCGCTACGGACCGGTGTCCTGGGCCGGCGGCGTCGGCTTTCGCGTCGTCGGCCTCATGGGCCCTGACGCCTTGGAAACCGCATGGATCAACCGGGACAAGGTGTTCTCCAGCACCCGCGGCTGGGCGCCGGTCATCGGACCGTTCTTCCACCGCGGAATCATGTTGCTCGACTTCGACGAACACCGCGATCACCGCCGCATCATGCAGCAGGCCTTCACCCGCAGCGCGCTGGACGGCTACCTCGAACTGATGCGGCCCAGTATCGATCGCACGCTTCGCAATTGGCCCTCGACACAGAGCTTTCCGTTCTATCCGTCCATCAAGCATCTGCTGCTCGAGCAGGCCGCGGAGGTGTTTGTCGGCACTCACCTCGGTCCCGAATCCGACCAGTTGTCGGCCGATTTCCACGACACGGTCCGCGGCGGGCAGGCACTGGTGCGGGCCGACGTGCCCGGCGGTGTGTGGGCCAGGGGGCTACGGGCCAGGGAGCGGCTCGAGCGTTACTTCGCCGCGCAGGTTCCCGACCGCCAACGCGGCGACGGCACCGACCTGTTCTCGATGTTGTGCCGCAGTGAGGACGAGGACGGTGCCCGGTTCACCCAGGCCGACATCGTGAACCACATGATCTTCCTGCTGATGGCCGCGCACGACACCACCGCCATCGCGTTGTCCATGCTGACCTACGAACTGGGCCGAAACCGGCAGTGGCAGGACGCGCTTCGCGAAGAGGCGCTCGCTCACCCGAACGACACCCCGACCGTTCTCGACCTCGATGCCTATCCCCTGCTCGACGCCGGCTTCAAGGAGATCCTGCGGATGTACGCGCCGGCCGGCGCGCTCTTCCGCCAAACGGTTCGCGATACCGAGATCCTCGGTCACTTCGTCCCACGCAAAACCCAGGTGGCCATCAATGTCTATGCCTCCATGCGTCTTTCCGACTGGTGGCCCGATCCGGACACCTTCAACCCGGAGCGGTTCGTGGACAACGCCACATCTCGTGCCGCGGTGAGCCGTTACGTGTTCGCGCCGTTCGGCGGCGGAGCACACAAGTGCATCGGCCAGCAGTTCGCCGACATGACCGTCAAGACCACCATGCATCAGATGCTGCGCCGGTTCGAGTGGAACGTGCCTGACGATTACCGGCCCCAGCTGACCTGGGGCACCGGACCGATGCCGGCCGATGACCTGCCGATCAACCTGCGGGCGCGCGGCTTGACGCAGCGTCGCTAAGGAGGCCCCCTCAAACCTGCGGCATCGCCTCACCGACGGGCTCGGGTTCCAGCGTCGGGTCTGCTGCTACGGCCGCCATCGGAACGGCTGCGGCCAGCGACATGATCAAGCGGTGCAATGCTTCTCGGCTGATTTTGCGGTGACTCAACCAGTCCAGCGTTGCACCCTCCATGAAACTCAGAAATCCTTCGAGTGCGACCCGCATGGCCGGGGGCTCAGCCTGACCCGGCAAGACCATCTGAGTGAACAGCGCCCGATACTGAGCGCGGTGGTCGGCGACGAACGCACGCACCTCCGGGTCGACACCAAGACCGCCACTCATGATCAGGCGGTAGGCCGCCTCCGAGCTCACTGCGAAATCCAGATACCGGTCGAGCATGGCGGACATCAACTCACGAGGCGGGACATCCTCGTTCATCCGCGCGTGGTCGAGCAGCTGGCGATGGAAGTCCTCGATGACCGCCAGGTAGCACTGCCGCTTGGAACCGAAGTAGTAGAACAGCAACCCCTTGGTGACGCCCGCGCGCTCAGCGATGTCATCCATCGATACGTCATCGAATGCACGGCTGGCGAAACAGTCGGCCGCCGCAACCAGTAGCTCTGCCCGTCGGGCCGGATCGCGATGTCGACGCGCACCACTCGCCATCGATCCTCCAAACATTGACTTTCGGTCAAACTTCGTCCACCGTAGCACTGACGGTCAAGTTTGACCGTTAGTCAAACTTATCGAGAAGGGGAACTGACCTTGCCTCACGAAAATCTCCGCAATGCCGTCGTCGTCATCACCGGTGGGGCTCGGGGCATCGGACACGCAACGGCGGCCGCTTTCGCTGAACGCGGGGCACGGATCGTCATCGGCGACCTCGACGAACAGGCGGCCAAAGAGGCCGCCGCAGCAATCGGACGAGGAGCATCCGGACACGGTCTCGACGTGTCGTCCCAGACGTCCTACGAGCGGTTCGTCGCCGCCGTCCACGACGAAGCGGGCGCCATCGATGTGCTCGTCAACAACGCCGGAATCATGCCGGTCGGCACGTTCACCGAAGGCGAGTTGGCATCGGTCCGTGCGACGATCGACATCAACCTGTGGGGCGTCATCCTCGGCTGTCACATCGTTCTACCTGGCATGCTGGAGCGACGGCGCGGGCAGATCATCAACATCGCCTCGGTGTTGGGGCGCGTCGCCGGCGGAGGTGTCGCGGCGTACAGCGCGAGCAAGTTCGGTGTTGTCGGCTTCACCCATGCGCTTCAGCAGGAGTTGCATGGATCGGGGGTGACGGCCTCGGTGGTGCTGCCGGGCGTGGTCCGCACCGAGCTGTCGAGTGGCGTTCCCGAACGCGGAGTGCCGATCTCGGACCCGTCGACGGTCGCGGCGGCGATCGTGCAAGCCGGCCTGGCCGCCAAGCCCGAGGTCACTGTCCCGGCATGGTCGGGCGCCCTGATGCGCACACTGGCCCTGTTGCCGCCGCGCCTCCGACAGCCTTTCTTACGGGCTACCGACTACGACCGCGCCATGCGAGGAGTCGACACGAGGCAACGCGCCGGATATCGCGACCGACTGGCCAAGACCATCGTCGCCAGCTCGGACTTTGCGCTCAAGACTCGGGACGAGGACGACAACCGGTGACGATCGATCGAGTCGCCGCGTTCCAACGAGAACGCGCTGCCTTGTTGAGCTTCTGCGCCGAGTTGTCCCAGTCGCAGTGGCGGGCCGACAGCGCGGCCGCCGGATGGCGCGTGCAAGATGTCGTGGCCCACCTCGGCGCCAGCTGTCGCGCTCTTTTCACCCCTGCCGCGATCACGCTGTTGACGACGCGAGACATTGAGCGCGCCAACAACATCCCGGTCGATTCCCGACGCCACTGGCATTGGAGCCAGGTACTGGCCGAATACGAACGGTGGAGCGGCCGAACACTACGTGCAGCCTCGCTGGTCGCCAGGTCACCGGCACGTGCGCTACGCACCCGCCTCGGCGAACTCGGATCATTCACGGTCGGCCTGGTCCTACCCGGAGCACTTGTCTTCGACCATCACACTCATCTACGCCATGACATCGCCCACGCCATCGGCGCACCTGCGCCCGGTACGGACGCCGGACGCATGTCCGTCGTTGTCGAGTGGATGCTGGCTGTGCTGGCCAATCAACTGAGGGCTGCCCCGCCCTCATGGCTGAGAGCGCCAGTCTGCCTGGAACTCTATGGCGACGGTGGTGGCCGGTGGCTCATCCGACCGGACGGCACGATCGCTACCGCTGCTGGCGATTGCGGCCCGGTTGCCTCTATACGAGGCAATGTCAACAGTTTTCCGGTGTGGGCGACCAAACGGGTCGACTGGCGCACATCCGACATCGCCATATCAGGAAACCAGGAACTACTGACCACCCTGCTCGACTCGATGAACATCGTCTGATGCCCGTCCGTAAATCGACAACGACGCCCATCGTGGATAGAGGATTGCCGGGCCCAGCCAGCGAGAGACGAAGCGGCGCAATGCTTGTCCCGTGCGGGGCCCCGGTCCAGGATCGGTCAATATCGATTGCACCGTACGCAACGTCATCTCGGCAAGTTCACGCAGGGCGGTGTCGTCGAAGCCGTGAAGTCTCCAATCGACATCGAGTCGGTCAAAGACGGACAAGCAGAAGGTGATAGCCGTGTCGGAAGTCAGCGAGGTGACGGGTTCGCCGCCCTCTCGACGGGTCAGTAGCTTCTCCAGCTGTGGATCGCCGGAGAGGGTCTCGATTCCAAATGAAACGCTTTCGACCACTGCGGTGACCGGGTCGCCGACGCCGCTGACCTGATCCGTGACCTGGTCGATGAATCCGTTGACGGCACGCATTGCACTGGCGATGAGCAGCGCGTCGGCGTTGGGAAAGTAGCGGTACACCGTCTGGCGAGTGACGCCGAGTCGGCGGGCGACGTCGGCGAGACGTATCCCGGCTCCATGCTCGGCAATCTCCTCATCTACCGCAGTCAGGATGCGCGAGATAGCTTCCTCGTCCGATGAGGGCGTCGAACCCGCCCAGCCACGACTACGCATTCGCCGCCACCAGCCTGTCGCTGGTGAATTCAATCGGAAGAGTTGTAGGACCGGTCATTCCGAGCACCGATTTCCATGGAGCCGGCCCGACACGATGGGTGGTGGGGAGGCGGCGGGTGAGGACTGTGAGTGCTTCCGCCAGTTCCCGGCGCGCGAGGTTCGCCCCCAGGCAATAGTGCGCGCCACCGCCGAACGTCAGAATTGCGGGAACGTCGTTGCGCGCGATGTCGAAGCGGTCAGCATCGTCATAGATGGCCGGATCTCGATTGGCGGCAAAGGTGTTCGCGAGTACGAAGGTCCCCGCCGGGAACAGATAGCCACCGAACTCGACATCCTCGACGGCGGCTCGCGGCACGATACAGGCCGCTGGCGAGTGGCGCATGCTCTCCTCGACCGCCCGCATCGCAAGTTCCGGATGGTCGCGCAGCTTCGCCCATTGGTCCGGATGCTCGCAGAGCACCTGAACCGATGCCGCCAGCTGGTTTCGCGTTGTGTCCGTTCCCGCCATCAGGAACCCGGCCACCAGCATGCGGAGTTCGTCGAGATTCAGCCGGTCGCCGTCACTTTCGGCGCGAATCAGCTCGGACAGCAGATCGTCGGTCAGATTGTCCCGGCGGGCGGCAACCATGCCGTCGACGTAGTCGTCGAGTTCGCCCCATGCCCGCATGATCGTGGACTCGTCGAAATTGGCGTCCGGCTGAAAGTTGAGGGCTTTGAAGACCTCCTCGGTCCAGTCCGCGAACAAATGCCAGTCCGCGCGAGGCGCACCGATCAGCGCGCACATGATCGGGGTGGGATAGGGACGCGCGATGTCGGTCACGACGTCGCACTGCCCGGCGTCGACCACTCGATCGATCAGCCCGTTCACCACGTCGTGGATCGTGTCTTGAAGGCGTGATGTCGCGCGGGGAGTGAACGCCTTGGAAACCAGCTTGCGCAACCGCACATGTGGTGCACCGTCCAGGCCCAGGAGGCTGCCCACCATCTTGTCGAACAAGGGACCAGATGTGATGCCCTGGGCCGCCAGAGTGATACCGGGTGGGAGACGGAATCTGTTGTCACGCAGTATGTCGCGAGCCAGTTCGTAGGACAGGATTTCCGGGCCGAGAGGCCCGATGGCGATAGGCGCGCGTGCCTGCGCCGCTCGGACATCTTCGAGGATGTCGTGCGGAGTGGCGGTGAGGTTGTAACTGAGGGTCGGCAGCCCCGCGTCGAAGACGTTGGGAGCCACGCTGTTGACGTTCATCGACGTTCCCACCTTCCGCGAGGCCCATATCGGGCCCTAGCCGACATATTTGCCACAACCGTATGACCAAGAACATCTGAGCGTCAACAATCTGGAGCATTATCCCTGTACAGGCAGTCCATCAGATACCTAGACCATGCGATGACCATACGATCTTCTGAATTATGTCCGCTTAGTGCGCCGCAGCACGGGTGAAGGCTGGATTGATCTTCAAGGGGCGACGGAGACGGACGCGGAGGCGTTACTGTGGGCCGCCCACAAACCAGAAATGGCAGATCAGTTGCCTGACCTGCCATTTGAGAGTGGAGCTAAGGGGAATCGAACCCCTGACCTTCTCGATGCGAACGAGACGCGCTACCAACTGCGCTATAGCCCCTGGTACCGGAACGAAAGGCTACCAGCCGTCGGCCCGGAAGCGGAAACCGGCCGGCCTACTGGCCGGAAGCCCGCGGTAGATCGTATTCGCGCGACATCGACCCATACGACGCGTAGGCCAGGTGCTCGAAGATCGGATCCTCGTCGTCGATGTCGAGCACCACTGCGCCGGGCCTACGCAAGCGCGCCGGCACCACGTCGAGCTTGTGGTCGTCGGTGCTCTCCACGCCCAGCCGGGACCGCGCCATCCGTTGTGCACGACGACGCCGCAACTGTTCCTCGATACGCGTCTGGCGGCGCAGATAGGCCAGGTACAGCACGGTGACCGTGCCGGCACCGCCACACACCCACCAGGCCGACGGCGTCACCAGGAAGGCAGCGCCCGCCGAGAACAGCATCGTGGCCGCCAGCACCGCGAGCACGCGCTTGCGGAACCGGAACTTGCGGGCACTGACCTCCGCGGCGGTCTTGGACTCGAACCGGCGCTGCCGGGGCGCACTCGGCGATCCGACGGGGGTCTCTGCCGATTCCTCGCCGACCGGTTCGTCCTCGGCCTCGGGTTCCAGACCCGACGAGTCGTCGACGTACTCGTACTCGTCGGCAAGTTCTTCTTCATCGTCGACGCCGACGGGATCCGGCGCGCCCTCGGGCTCCTGGTTCTCATCGAGATCCACTGCGATGCGCTCGGTCTGGGCCTCGGATTCGACAGTGTCGAACTCCGCGGCCGGCTCCTCGACCGCGACGGGCTCAGGCTCCGCTTCGGGCTCCGGTTCCGGCTCGGCTTCCGCTTCAGGCTGCGTCTCGAATTCCAGCTCGAGTTCGGGCTCGGCGACTTCCTCGGGTTCGGCGACGGGTTCGGCAGCCTCGGCCATCGCACCGACCGGCAGTGCACCGGAATCCTCGTCGACGACGTCGACATCCAGATAGTCGGGTTCGGGGGTCTCGACGCTCACGGCGGCCACCACAACGGTGCGCTGCACGGTGGCGTGCACGCGCACTTCGGCCGGCTCTTCGTCTTCCTCGAAGTCGTCATCGAGGTTCTCGTCGAGGTGGTCGGCCGTGTGTTTCCAGTGCGGATCGCTGTGATGCCCGGCGGCCGGGCCGCGTCGTAAGCGTTGTGCGTTGCGGCCACTGTTGAGAACTCGTGTCGCCAGGGCGACGTCACTGGTGCGACGCACCGAGTCGCGCTTGCTGATCAACATCGGGACCAAAACGAAAAGCCAGAGAACGACAAGGGAAATCCACAGCAGTGACTGGGGGATGCTTGGCATGACGCCTGCTCCTTTCCCCTTCAGGCTAGGTCTGTGACCAGCGCATCCATGGATGGCGCGCCGACACAATTACACACCTGTAATTCATTCGATACAAGCACCACTAGTCACACGTGTCACATTGGTAACAGCTCAAGAACCCGAATTCGCTGAGATGGCTTCCAGGGCTGTGAATCCGGCGAAATCACGACCCTGGGCGCAGTTTCGACACGGCGCGCCGCAATCCGGGCCGACCCGGACAGCTCAGCACCAACTGGCCCGCCCGGCCGACACAAGGGCTTGAGACGCCGAATGTTTCAGCTCCTCCAACGTGACCGCCACCAGAAGGTGGTCCCGCCAGGCACCGTCGACCTCGAGATAGCGACGCAACAGGCCCTCCTCGCGGAACCCCACGCGTGCCAACACAGCCCGGCTTGCGGCGTTCTCGGGCCGCACCGTGGCCTCGACCCGGTGCAACTGCACCCCGGTGAAGCAGTGGTCGAGACCCAGCGCCAGCGCTCCGGTCGCCACCCCGCCGCCGGTCTTGTCACTGGCCACCCAGTAGCCGATCCAGGCCGATCGCAGCGCGCCATGGGTGACATTGCCGATCGTGAGCTGGCCGGCGAACTCGCCGTCGAGCTCGATCACATACGGCAGCATCCGCCCGCGCCGGGCCTCACCGCGCAAACCCGAGCAGATCGCCGGCCACGACGAAACCCCATGGCGGACATGCCAATCCACGCCACTTACCGGCTCCCAGGGCTCCAGGTGGGCCTGGTCAGCCAACCGGATCCGGCTCCACACCGCGGCGTCGCGCAGCCGCACCGGGCGTAGCCGCACCACGCCCGCCTGCACCCGCAGCGGACCGATCGGCCCGGGCCAACCCGGGTGAAAGGCACTGGACCGCAGCAGGCTCATCCGCACAGTCGATTCGTCACACCGTCATTCATCGAATGAAGTCTTATCAGCCGCGCTGGGCCAGGAATGCCACATCCACGGTTTCGCCGGTCCGGACCTCATCCACCTCGCTCGGAATCACCACGAGACAGTTCGCCTCGGCGAGGGTGGCCAGCAGATGCGTCGACGCCCCGGGCGCCCCGCCGAGTGCCTGCACCAGGTACTCGCCGGTGTCCTGGTCCCGCATCAACTGCCCGCGCAGGTATCCCGTGCGCCCGGCCACCGAGCTGATCGGTGCCAGCGTGCGGGCCTGCACCACGCGTCGCATGGGCTGGCGCTTGCCCAGTGAGAGCCGGATCAGCGGGCGGACCATCACCTCGAACACCACCAGCGCGCTGACCGGGTTGGCGGGCAGCAGGAAGACCGGAACGCGGTCCCGGCCGAGCTGCCCGAAGCCCTGCACCGACCCGGGATGCATCGCGATCCGGGACACCTCCATCTCGCCGAGTTCGGTGAGCACACTGCGCACCGATTCGGCGGCGGCACCGCCCACCGCCCCGGCGATCACCACGATCTCATTGCGATTGACTTGGCCCTCAACGGTTTCCCGCAGTTCCCGCGGGTCGGTGCTGATGATGCCGACGCGGTTGACCTCCGCGCCCGCATCCCGGCCCGCCGCGGCGAGCGCATACGAGTTCACGTCGTACACCTGCCCGGTTCCCGGGCTGCGGGACACGTCGACGAGCTCGCCGCCCACGCACATCACCGACAACCTGGGCCGCGGGTGCACCAGCACCCGGTCCCGTCCCACCGCTGCCAACAGGCCCACCTGGGCCGGACCGATGATGGTGCCGGCCCGCACCGCGACATCACCGGGTTGCACGTCGTCTCCGGTGCGCCGGACGTAGGCGCCCGAACGCACGCTGCGCAGGATCCGGACCCGGCTCTCGCCACCGTCGGTCCACCGCAACGGGAGCACCGCGTCGGCCAGCGTCGGCATCGGCGCACCGGTCTGCACCCGGGCAGCCTGCCGGGGCTGCAAACGGCTCGGGGTCCGCGCCCCCGCCTCGATCGAGCCCATCACCGGCAAGCTGATCTCACCGGCACCGTCGCCCACCGACAACACGTCCACGCTGCGGACCGCATAGCCGTCGATCGCGGCCTGATCGAATCCCGGCATGGGCCGTTCGGTCACGACCTCTTCGGCACACATCAGACCTTGTGACTCGGCGATGGCCACTCGCACCGGCCGGGGCGCCACCGCGGCAGCCGCTACCCGAGCCTGCTGTTCCTCGACCGAACGCACAACACGCCTTCCTATCTACGGGCCCCGACTGCCGGACAACGCGCGGCGTAGGGCCCGACGCGTTGCTAGCCCTCCTGTCCGGCCAGACCCAACCGTTCGACCAACCAGCTCCGCAATTCGGGGCCGTAGTCGTCACGTTCCAACGCAAAGTCAACCGCAGCCTTCAGGTAGCCGCCGGGATTTCCCAGGTCGTGTCGGGCTCCGCGGTGCACGACCACGTGCACCGGATGGCCCTCTTCGATCAGCAGCGCGATGGCGTCGGTCAGCTGGATCTCGCCACCCACACCGCGCGAAACCCGACGTAGCGCATCGAAGATCGCCCGGTCCAGCAGGTAGCGGCCGGCCGCGGCGTACGGCGACGGCGCGTCTTCGGACTTGGGCTTTTCCACCATGCCCTTGACGCGCAGCACGTTCGGGTTGGCCGCATCGGGCACCGTCTCGACGTCGAAGACGCCGTAGGCGCTGATCTTGTCTTCAGGGACCTCGATGGCGCACAGGACCGTGCCGCCGCGCTTGGCCCGCACCTTCGACATGGTCTCCAACACGCCCGTCGGCAACACCAGATCGTCGGGCAGCAGCACCGCAATCGCGTCCTCGTCGGGAGCCAACGCACTCTCGACGCAACCGATGGCATGACCCAGCCCGAGCGGCTCCGCCTGCACCACCGACTCGACCTTGATCAGCGCGGGAGCCCGCCGCACCTTCTCCAGCATGGTCTTCTTGCCGCGGGCCTCCAGCGTGCCCTCAAGCACCAGGTCCTCGACGAAGTGCGCGACGACACCGTCTTTGCCCTCGGAGGTGATGATGATCAGCCGCTCGGCGCCGGCCTCGGCCGCCTCCGCCGCGACCAGCTCGATGCCGGGGGTGTCGACCACAGGCAGCAGTTCCTTCGGGACCGTCTTGGTCGCGGGCAGGAAGCGCGTGCCCAGACCGGCCGCGGGGACCACGGCCGTGTAGGGAATCGGCACTTCAGGCGCCTTGGGAGAGGTGCTCATCGTTCACACACTAACGTCCGTTCTGAAATGGTGGAGGGCGTGACCCCGCCGACCAAGACCGAGTTGCGAGCTGGCGTTCTCCGTGCAAGACGGGCCGCGACCGACGACTGCCGCAACCGCGAGGCGCAGGCAATTTGCCACTGGCTGCCCGCACTGGTCCGTCCCGGGCAAACGGTCTGCGCCTACGTTCCGGTCGGCTCCGAACCGGGGTCTGCGGCCATGTTGGACACCCTGTTGGAACTCGGTGTGCGCGTACTGCTTCCGGTCGCCCGCAACGACGGGGACGGCCGGGCAATGCCGATGCAGTGGGGTGAGTATGTACCCGGCACGTTGGTGGCAGCCGAGTTCGGTCTCCGCGAGCCCGCGCCGCCGTGGTTGCCCGCCGGATCGATCGCCGACGCGGCGGTGGTACTGGTGCCCGCACTGGCCGTCGACCGCCACGGCAACCGACTGGGCCGGGGCGCCGGTTTCTACGATCGCAGCCTGATCTACGCCTCACCGCATGCGCGACTGGTCGCGGTGGTACGGGACGACGAATTGCTCGACGAGTTGCCCGCCGACCCCCACGACGTGCGCATGACGCACGCGTTGACGCCGGCGGGCGGAATGGTGACGTTGCACAGCTGAGCGGTCCAGAATCATCAGGGTGTCCGATCCGGTGAGCGCCGACTTCAGTGTCCGCATGCAGCTGATCGTCGACGTCCTGGCCCAGACCCTGGATCGGGCAGTGCTCCTGGACGACGAGGAGCTGACCCCGATCACGCACAGCCGTCAACTCGGTGAACTCGACGACGTGCGGGTCCACAGCGTGTTGCAACGCGAGACCCGCGCCGAGGTCAAAGCGGCGCTGTTCGAATTCGGAATCGGTTCGGCCGACTCGGCGGTGTGGATCCCGGCATTTCCGCAACACAACTTGATGCCACGGTTCTGCGTGCCGGTGCGCTCGGCGTCCGAGCGGTTCGGCTACCTGTGGATCATCGCCCCTGAAGGGTCATTGTCCGAGGACGGTCAACGGCTGGCCGAACGAGCCGGCGCCGACCTGCTGGCCATCCTCGACCGCCGCAACGCGGCACTGCGCGCCGAAGAGTCTGCGCAGCAGGGCCTTTTGATGCGGTTGCTTGCCGCCGACGAACCTGCGCACGCCCAGGCAGTCGTCCGTGAGCTGCATGCCAGGGCGATGGTCGAGCCGGACGACGTGGTCCAGATTTTCCGGTTCGAGCCCGACCTCGACGGCGCGGGCAATCCGGTCGATCGGAGTATGGCGCTGCGCCTGCGGTTGACGGCCACCGACCGAACGCACCGGTGGTACACCCTCGCCGGATCGCCGACCACGATCGTCGCGGTATCGCGCACCGGATCTGCCGCGGCGGCCGAAACTGTGGCCGGTGCCGTCCGGGCCAGCTACGGAACGCACCTGGCCATCGGCACCTCCGGCGTCGCTCTGCCGATAACACAAGCGGCCCTTGGGTTTCGACACGCGAGCCTGGCACTGACGCTCGCGGGCGTCGGCGCGAGCAGCACCCAGGTTGCCGACTGGTCCGCACTCGGTTCGTGGCGCACACTGGCGCTGCTGGGCCAGGCCTACGACCGGGACCGGCTCGGCGAGCTGGTCCACCCCGGCATCGTCAGCCTGATCGAACAGGGTCGCGACGACCTCCTTCGCACGCTCGAGACCTACCTGGCCAACGGCGGCGACGTGCGGCGCACTTCCGAGGACATGTATCTGCACCGGTCCACGCTGTACTACCGGTTGGAGAAGCTGACCGAGGCTGTCGGCAGCGACCTCAGCGACGGCGAGACCCGTTTCGAACTGATGCTGAGCCTGCGACTGGCCCGGCTTGCCGGGCTGTACCGGCCCGATTCGACAACTGTCTGAACCGGCCGCCTGGGTTTCCTACAGTTTCGGCCCAATTTCGGCTCCATCGACCGGCCGCCGGGCATAGCGTTTCCTTCTGGTCACTTGTGACCTGAGTCACATACCACGGAGGAGTCGGTACGCAAATGGGTGAAACACCCGCATTGAAGAAGGCACTCAGTCAGCGTCAGTTGACGATGATCGCCATCGGCGGCGTGATCGGCGCCGGCCTGTTCGTCGGCTCCGGGGTGGTGATCGGTGCTACCGGACCCGGCTCGTTCATCACCTACGCGCTGGCCGGGGTCCTGGTCATCATGGTGATGCGGATGCTGGCCGAGATGGCGGTGGCCAACCCGTCGACCGGATCGTTCGCCGATTACGCGCGCAACTCGCTGGGCAACTGGGCGGGGTTCTCGGTCGGCTGGCTCTATTGGTACTTCTGGGTGATCGTCGTCGGTTTCGAAGCGATCGCGGGCGCCAAGATCATCCAGTTCTGGGTGGATGTCCCCATCTGGCTGACCGCACTGCTCCTGTTGATCGCGATGACGGCCACCAATCTGTTCTCGGTGTCGTCCTTCGGCGAATTCGAATATTGGTTCGCCGGCATCAAGGTGGCGGCGATCCTGGCGTTCATCGGTTTGGGCGCGCTCTTCGTCTTCGGACTGTGGCCGAACAAGGACATGGACTTCTCGAATCTGACCTCTCACGGCGGGTTCTTCCCGATGGGCGCAATGGCCGTCACCGTCGGTGTGGTGACGGTGATCTTCTCGATGGTCGGTGCGGAGATCGCCACCATTGCCGCCGCCGAGTCCGCGGATCCCGAGCGGGCGGTGGCCAAGGCCGCCAACTCGGTCATCCTGCGTATCGCGATCTTCTTCGTCGGGTCGGCGTTCCTGATCACGACGATCCTGCCGTGGGATCACTTCAAGAAGGACGCCGCGGGCAATGTCGCCTCGCCGTTCGTCTCGGTGTTCACCGAGATGGGTATCCCCTACGCCGATCACATCATGAATGCGGTGGTGCTCACGGCGGTGCTGAGCTGTCTGAACTCCGGGATGTACACCGCGTCGCGCATGCTGTTCGTGCTGGCCGCCCGGCGCGAGGCACCGCCGCAGTTGGTCGCGGTGACCCGGCGCGGCGTCCCGGCCCCGGCAATCCTGACCTCGTCTGTCATCGGCTTCCTGTGCGTGATCGCCGCGGCGTTCTGGCCGGACACCATCTTCGCGTTCCTGCTGAATTCCAGTGGCGCCGTGATCCTGTTCGTCTACCTGCTCATCTGCATTTCGCAGATCGTGCTGCGGTACCGCACTTCCCCAGGCCAGCTCAAGGTGAAGATGTGGTTGTTCCCCGTGCTGTCGATACTCACCGCCCTGGCCATCTTCGGAATCCTGATCCAGATGTATGTGCAGGGCGGAGACAACCGGAAGGCCCTCACCCTGAGCGTGGCGTCGTGGGTGGTGGTGATCCTGCTGTTCCTGGCCAACCGGTGGTTCATCGGGCACCGGCCCGAGGTGACCGGCGTGGCGGCCGCCGGGACCGCCCATCCACACCGAGTGTTGGTGCTGGCCAACGAGACCGTCGAATCCGATGAACTGCTCGACGAGTTGCGGCGCATCGGCGCGGACCGCGATGCCCTCTATCAGGTGGTGGTGCCGGCCAGTCCGATCGACACCGGGGTGGCCGCCACCCACGGCCCGCTCGACATCTCCGAAGCCACCACCCGCGCGGCCCAGCGTCGCCTCGACCAGACGCTGGCTACGCTGCGCTCCGAAGAGTTGCAGGCCGACGGCGAGTTGGGTGACTATCGTCCGCTGCGGGCCCTGGCCCACGCCGTCGAGGCGTTCCGGCCCGACCAGATCGTGATTTCGACTCTGCCGCCGGAGGATTCGGTGTGGCACCGGTTCGAGGTCGTCGACCGCGCCCGCGCCGACTACCAGATCCCGGTGACCCATGTGGTGTCGCGAGCCCGTACCCAGGAGCCCGCGTCGTGACCATCCTGGCCGCGTTCAGCGCGAGCCGGCACAGCAGCGCACCGCTGAACCTGGCGATCCAGATCGCCCGCACCACCGGCGAGCAGGTGATCGCCGCGGCGGTGATAGAACGGTCATGGGCGGCGCGTGACGACATGGTCGAGGGCGAGTACCTGGCCTACGTGCGCGCCCAGGCCACCCAGGCGTTGCAGCGGGCAGTCGCGGTCCTGCCCATCGATCTCGACGTCACCCCGGTGGTACACGAATCCACCTCGATTCCAACCGGTTTGATCGAGCTTGCCGATGCCCACCGGGCGACCATGGTGACCGTCGGTTCGTCCTCGTCGGGCATGCTCGGCCGGGTCACACTGGGCAGTGTGACCGAACGTCTGGTGCACACGGCCCGGGTGCCGGTGGCGTTCGCGCCACGTGGGTATGCCCAGGCCGACGGGCGCATCAGCCGGCTCACCGCGGCGTACGGCGGCGAGGCCGACGTCAACGGGCTCATCCCGGCCACCGCCGAACTCGCGGCGTCATGGCAGGCCAAGCTGCGCATCGTCTCGTTCACGGTCCGCAACACCGCAGCGTTCGCCGGAACCATCGAGACCTCGGCCGAGGAGTTGGTGGTGCAACAGTGGTCCCGGCGAACCATCGCCGAGATCACCAAACAGCTCAAGGCCATTCGCGACCGGATGGCCGTTCCCGACGTCGACGTGGTGGTGGGCGCGGGCCACGATTGGAATGCCGCAGTGCAGAGCATCGGATGGGACACCGGAGACATGCTGGTGCTGGGTTCGGGTGCGGCCGCCCCGACGGCCCAGGTGTTCCTCGGCTCGGCGGCGGGCAAGATCTTGCGTCGCTCGCCGGTGCCGGTGATGATCGCGCCGAGCTACCGGCGCGGCTAGCAGCTGTCGAGCACCGCTGCCATGGCGCGCTGCTCCTTGGCCGAGACCCACAGCTGATAGGCGGATTTCACCTCGACCTGGCGGGCCACGAACTCACAGCGGAACGCCACGTTGGGTGGGAGCCATCCGGCCGCGTCGCGGAAGGCCTTGTCGAAGTTGGGTTGTGCGCCGACCGCGATCAGGTTGCGCGGATCGTTGGCGAAGTCCTTGCGCCGCTGCGGGTCCCAGGACCGCGCCCCCTTGTACCAAGCGTCCGACAGGGATACGAGGTGGTCGATCTGCACGGTGCCGGAGGTGTCGGGGCCGCGGGTGAACGCGATCTCGACGCCGGCGTAGGGGTCGTGCAGGACACCGGTGGCGGCATAGCACGTGCCGGGCCGGACGGTCAGTCGAGCCAGATCGCGGCGCAGGATGTCGTCGCGGGTGTTGCACCCGTTGCGGCCGAACTCGACGTTGACGTCGTCGCTCCAAGCCTCACCGAAGCGGTACCGGGCGTAATCGGTGTCGCGGTCCCAGCCCTTGACCCGCAACCCCGCCAACAGCGTGCGGGCCCGGTCGTAACCGGGCGTCCGCTGCATGGGCGCCGGCGCCAGGCCTGTCGTCGGGGGCGGTGCCGAGTCCGCGGCGGAGCCGTCGACCGGCGTGGCGGCCTTCATGCGGGCCACCACGAGCACGGCGAGCACCGCCAGGATTACCGCCACCACGAGCAGGACCGCTAATCTTCCGGTGCGCCGGCGCCGGCGGCCCGCGGGAATGACATGGCCCACGTAGCGGTTCTAGCACTTGAGCCGGTAGAGTGCTAACAAGTTTGACCAACTCGGAGGGTTTTCGTGCCTACCTATTCCTACGCGTGCACTGAGTGCGGCAATCGGTTCGACGCGGTGCAGGCCTTCAGCGACGATGCGTTGACCACCTGCCCCAAGTGCTCCGGCAAGCTGCGCAAGCTCTTCGGTTCGGTCGGCGTGGTGTTCAAGGGCAGCGGCTTCTACCGCACCGACAACCGCGAGTCGGGCAAGAGCTCGTCCAACGGTTCGTCCGGCAAGAGCGCGGACAGCTCGTCGTCGAGCACGTCCTCGGACTCGTCGTCGTCCTCATCGAGCTCTTCGTCCTCGAGTTCGTCGAGCAGCTCCAGCGCCGCCCCCGCCGCGGCCGCGTCAAGCTAGCCTCCGAGTTATCCACAGGGCGGCGAAGACGCCGTTCCCACCCGGCCGTCGCGCGCCTACCGTGGCGCCATGGCCGAATCCCTCAACCCGCCACCGTGGCGTCGGCTGACTGCTGCGCGGCCTGATTGGACCCGAACCGTGGCTGCCCGCCGCGCCGCGGCAGCCGGTCTGGTGATTCTGGCGGCCATTGCCGCGTTGCGCTCCGACCCGCACGGCGACTACACCGAGGTCGCGGTGGCAGCGCACGACCTGTCCCCTGGCGTCGCGTTGACCGCCACCGACGTGCGGCTGGAGCGGCGTAGTACGGCGACGGTGCCCGACGGCGCCCAGCGTGACGTGGCACCGATGATCGGCGCGACGCTGACCGCGCCGGCCCGTCGCGGCGAGGTGATCACCGATGTCCGACTGCTCGGATCACGATTGGCCGAGACGGCAGCGGGCCCGGATGCCCGCATCGTGCCGGTGAAACTCAACGACACCGCGCTGCTGGATCTGATCCGCCCCGGCGACGTCGTCGATGTGCTGACGGTGACCGCCGATCAGGACGACAAGGGGCCGGCCCGGCCGGTCGTGGTGGCCGCCGGAGCCGTGGTGGTGCTCGTTTCGGAGAAGGTCCGCGGAGCCGGTGCGGACGGCGATCGGGTGGCGCTGGTAGCGCTACCGGCCCGCCCGGCCAACGAAGTGGCGGCCACCAGCCTGGTGCAGGCACTGACACTGACCATTCACTGAGCTCGGGTTCCCTTGCCGGACAAGGTAGTTCACACGTGTCGAAGTTGTTGTCCCACAATCACCCAGCCGCTCGGCCAACTCCGTTACTGTTTGCTTGTCCCATTTAACAACCCACACTGCAGGAAGGGTCCCCGCATGTTGAAGGGCTTCAAAGAGTTTCTCTCCCGCGGTAATGTCATCGATCTTGCGGTTGCTGTGGTCATCGGCGCCGCCTTCACCGGCTTGGTCACCGCCTTCACCGAAAAGGTCGTTCAGCCGCTGATCGACCGCATCGGCGCCGGCCCCGGCAAGGAGTACGGGGTCCTCAAAATCTCACTGGGCGGCGATCCCGAGACGTTCATCGACTTCAATGCCGTCCTGTCTGCCGCCATCAACTTCATCCTGGTGGCCGCGGTGATCTACTTCGTCATCGTTCTGCCGTACAAGAAGTTGCGCGAGCGCGGCGAGGTCGAACAGGCGCAGGACACCGAGTTGAGCATCCTGACCGAGATCCGCGACCTGCTGGCCGAGAATGGCTCCGGCGGCAAGCACGTCACCGGCCCCGGCACCGGGCCGAGCCCCGACACCGCCAAGTACACGAGCGCCGACCGCGACAAGTAGACACCCGAAGACAAAAGCAGCCCCTGGATTTCTCCAGGGGCTGCTTTGTTGAGGCCTAGAACTGGACGTTCATGTGCTCAGTTCATGTTCCATGGCTCGCCGTAGGTGGTGACGCTGTCACCGGTCGAGGCGATCAGGCGGGCGAACGGACGCAGCAGCACACCACCGGCCGCACCGGT
>NZ_LZSY01000150.1 GCF_001665625.1 Mycolicibacterium peregrinum
CGAGCATCACACCGACGACCCGGGCGGCTTCGATATTTTCGACTGAAGCCCCCGGACCTTCCAATAAGCGCGCGACCCATGCGGTCGCGCGCTTATTGCGTTTTACCTGCGGAAACATCAGGACATGCGGGGCTGCCGGCCCATCCCCTACAGATCCCCTATACCCCTATTGGGGGAACCCCCTGCACCCCGAGTGGGGAAGATGCGGGGAGGGGAATCGACCCCGTTTCCGGTGTTGCGGCGCGCCCATAACGTTGTCTCCAGATCGCCGGAGAGCCCGGCACGGGGAGTCACCAGACACTCCACAGAAACATCCGAAAGGTTGGAGCAATGACCACTCTGATCGACTTCATCCTGGACCTGTTCCGCAGCCCCGCCTCGGCAGCTTCGTTCATCGCCGACCCGGACGGCAGCCTGCGTGACGCCGGCCTGCCGAACGTGACCGCGGCCCAGCTGCACGCCGTCGCGGCCACCGCCGCCCCGGCCGGTGTCCTGCTCGGTGGCGGCAACCCGGTACTCGGCCTGCAGCGCGCCGTCGCCGACCACCACAGCATCCCGGCCTCGTTCGGCAACCAGGTCGCCTCGCCCTTCTCCCCGCAGACACAGTTCGCGCCGGAGGTTGCCAGCAACAACGACACCGAGTGGGCCAGTCACAACAACGTGCCGGTGATGAGCCCCAACCAGGACGCCGGCGCCAACGCCCAGCAGGGCGCCTTCAATCTGGGCTTCGGTGACATCACCCTCGGCGACAAGAGCACCAACACCGCCACCAATGGCGGCGTGGTGGTCGACGGGGAGAACAAGGGCGACATCGTCAGCGGTGACGGCGCCGTGCTCGGCGACGGCAACACCACCAACAACGGTGACGTCTGGGCCGGTTCCGGTTCGCACGTCAACGTCGGTGAGGGCAACGCCATCGAGGACAGCTCGCAGCACGCCGGCGGCGACGTGGTGTCCGGCAACGACGGTCCGGTGATCAAGGACGTTGACATGAGCGGTGGCCACGGCGGCGGCGCGTCCGGCGGCGACAGCCTGATCGGGATCGGCAGCGGCGGTGCGTCCGGTGGCGACGGCGGCAACGCCGGCTCGATCATCCTCACCGATGCCTCGACCCACGCGGTCGGCGGTAACCAGACCACGGTCGACGGTGACTACGGCAGCCGCAACACCCAGGACAACTCGACGCACACCTCGGTTCAGACCGAATCGACGCACAGTGTCGAGGACAACTCGTCGAGCTACACCTCGAACATCGGGTCGGGCAACGACACCGCGTTCGCGTCGAACAACGACACCGCGTCGCACAACGACACGTCCTTCGGGTCGCACAACGACACCAGCTCGGCGCTGGGCTCGGGCAACAGCTACGACTCGCACTCGCAGTCCCACACCGATGTCGCGTCGCACAACCCGATCGAAACCGGGTTCGACGCCTTCTGATCCGATCCCACAGGGGCGGGGGCCATCCGTTACGCGGGTGGCCCCCGTCCCGTTGGCGCGCCTACCGTTGAGCCCGGCATGCAGGAGGAAATCTGATGACGCAACCGAATGACCCGCGCAAGGTCAAGGTGATCGTCGAACTCATCGACCACACCAGCACGATTGCCGACACCTACGATCGCGGCGATCTGGTGGAGCGGCTCCGGGTGGCGAAGGTGCGCATCAGTGACCCACAGATCCGCGTGGTCATCGCCGGCCAGCTCAAGCAGGGCAAGAGCCAACTGCTCAACTCGCTGCTCAACATTCCGGTGGCCCGCGTCGGCGATGACGAATCCACCGTGCTGGCCACCGTCGTCGCCTACGGAGAGCAGCCGTCGGCACGGCTGGTGGTGGCCCGGCCCGACGGGGCCGAACCCGAACTGATCGAGATCCCGCCCTCGGAGGTGACCAACGACCTGCGTCGCGCTCCGCAGGCCGGCGGCCGTGAGGTGTTGCGAGTCGAGGTCACCGCGCCGAGCCCATTGCTCAAGGGCGGGTTGGCCTTCGTCGACACCCCGGGAGTCGGCGGGCTCGGGCAGCCGCACCTTTCGGCGACCCTGGGCCTGTTGCCCGACGCCGATGCGCTGCTGATGGTCAGCGACACCAGCCAGGAATTCACCGAGCCGGAAATGACCTTCATTCGCCAGGCGATCGAAATCTGTCCGGTGGCAACGGTTGTCGCCACCAAGACAGACCTTTACCCGCACTGGCGCGAGATCGTCGGCGCCAATACCGGCCACCTGCAACGGGCGGGTATATCGACCCCGATCACGCCTGTCTCCAGTGTGCTGCGCAGCCACGCAATCCAGCTCAACGACAAAGAACTCAACGAGGAGTCGAACTTCCCGGCCATCGTGAAGTTCCTGTCCGACCGCGTGCTGACCCGCGAGAGCGACCGGATTCGCGACCAGGTGGTCGCCGAAATCCAGTCGGCTGCAGAGCATCTGCTGTTGTCGGTTGACTCCGAGCTGTCTGCCTTCACCGATCCCGGCGAACGTGAGCGGCTCACCGCCGAGCTGGAACGGCGCAAGCAGGAAGCCCAGGACGCCCTGCAGCAGACCGCCCTGTGGCAGCAGGTGCTCAACGACGGTATCGCCGACCTGACCGCCGACGTCGACCACGATCTGCGTAACCGGTTCCGCAACATCACCCAGCACGCAGAGAAGGTGATCGACACCGGCGACCCCACCCTGCACTGGGCCGAGATCGGCTCGGAGCTGGAGGAAGCGGTGGCAACCGCCGTCGGCGACAATTTCGTCTGGGCCTACCAGCGTGCCGAGGCACTGGCCGCCGAGGTGGCCCGCACCTTCACCGAGGCAGGTCTGGAGGCGGTGCAGCTGCCTCAGATCGACGCCCGCGACATGGGCGCCGGATTCGGCGAGATGAAATCGCTGGCCCGGCTGGAGGCCAAACCGATCAAGGCCGGCCACAAGGTCATCACCGGCATGCGCGGCTCCTACGGTGGCGTGCTGATGTTCGGCATGCTGACCTCCTTCGCGGGGCTCGGCATGTTCAACCCGCTGTCGCTGGGTGCCGGTCTGGTGCTGGGCCGCAAGGCCTACAAGGAGGACATGGAGAACCGCATGCTCCGCGTGCGCGGCGAGGCCAAGACCAACATGCGCAAGTTCATCGACGACGTCGCCTTCGTCGTCGGCAAGGAATCGCGGGACCGGCTCAAGGGCATTCAGCGGCAACTGCGCGACCACTACCGGGGGATCGCCAACCAGACCACCCGCTCGCTCAACGAATCGCTGCAGGCCACCCTTGCCGCGGCGAAGGTCGAGGAGAACGAGCGCAACACCCGGGTCAGGGAACTGGAGCGCCAGAAGAACATCCTCACCCAGGTCGTCGACCACGCCAGGAATCTGGCGGGAGAGGGCAACTGAGCTCCGGCTAGGTGACAACCAGGACGATGACCGCAATCGCCGCAGTCAACGGAGCCGCCAGACAGCCGATCAGCATTCCGAGACCGACCTGTGTCGCCTTGCCTCCCGAGAAGTAGAGCAGGCCTCCGATCGCAGCCACGATCAGGAGCGCGGGCAAGACGATGTAGAGCAGGAAGATCACGAAGTATCCCATTGTCACAGCGGTGAATTCGAATATGAGACTGGTGATCAGAGCCGCCACGAAGCTGAGAGGACCGAACTTGGTCGGCGCGGGGCTGTCCGTCATTCGTAGATCCAGAATGCAGCGAGCAGCCAACCGATCAACACGGCTGCAGCCGAGCCGGCGACAGCCAGACCGACGCCGCGCCAGCGCGATGACCGGGCTTTCAGGAGCGCAATGCTGATCACGAGGGCGATCACGGCGGACATCGCAGCCCCGGCCGACATCACTATCGGGAACGGGTCGCCGACCAACACCCACTTTCGTGCCGCCCAGGTGGTCGACAGGAAGAGCGTCAGCACCAACTGGAAAACCAGCGGTACCGACCAGGTGGCGGCCCGCCAGGTGTCGGAACTGACTCTGCTCGCAGTTTCCATGTGCTGCACCTCCGTGCCGGCGGACCGAGAGGCCGACCGCGCGATCGCCCCGGTGAATATTCAAGCGTGTTCGGCACGTTTTAAGCTCGAAGCGTTACCCGGCGTCGAAAGGTTGGACCCCGCAGCGTGAGCACGGCCGAACAGGTGCGCTCGATTCTGGGCGGCACCATCAAGGCGTACCGGGGTGACCCGGCCTACCGCAATCGGCCCGACGTCCACAACGAGCTCGACCGCATCGGACGCCGGCTCAACCAGCCGATCCGGATCGCGCTGGCCGGCACGCTCAAGGCAGGCAAGTCGACCCTCGTCAACGCGCTGGTCGGGGAGGACATCGCGCCCACCGATGCCACCGAGGCGACCCGCATCGTCACCTGGTTCCGGCATGGGCCCACGCCCAAGGTGACCGCCAACCACCGCGGCGGGCGGCGTGCCAATGTGCCGATCGCGCGGGACCCGCACGATCGCGGTCTCACCTTCAGCTTCGCCGGGCTGAACCCCGAGGACGTAGTCGATCTCGACGTCGAGTGGCCGGCCGCCGAGCTCATCGACACCACGATCATCGACACCCCGGGAACCTCGTCACTGTCGCGAGACGTATCGATGCGGACCCACCGGCTCCTGGTGCCCGAGGACGGCGTTCCTCGCGTCGACGCCGTGGTGTTCCTGCTCCGCACCCTCAACGCCGCCGACATCGCCCTGCTCAAACAGATCGGTGAGCTCGTCGGCGGGTCCTCGGGCGCACTCGGTGTCATCGGCGTGGCCTCGCGGGCCGATGAGATCGGTGCCGGGCGCATCGACGCGATGATGTCGGCCAAGGACGTCGCCAAGCGGTTCACCGAGGAGATGGACAAGACCGGGATCTGCCAGGCCGTGGTCCCGGTGTCGGGTCTCCTCGCCCTGACCGCCCGCACCCTGCGGCAGAGCGAGTTCGTCGCGCTGCAGAAGCTCGCGGGCATCGAACCCGCCCAGCTGACCAAGGCGATGCTCTCGGTGGACCGGTTCGTCCGCGAGGACAGCTCGCTGCCGGTCGACGCGGCCACCCGCGCGGCGCTGCTGGACCGGTTCGGCATGTTCGGCATCCGGATCTCGATCGCGGTGATGCACGCCGGGGTGTCCGATTCCGTGGCACTGGCCGACGAACTGCTGGAACGCAGCGGCCTGATCGCCCTGCGCGACGTGATCGACCAGCAGTTCGCACAACGGTCGGAGCTGCTCAAGGCGCACACGGCGCTGCTGTCGTTGCGGCAGTTCGTGCAGCGCAACCCGATTTATGCGACGCCCTACATCCTTGCCGACATCGACCCGCTGCTCGCCGACACGCATGCCTTCGAGGAGCTGCGGTTGCTCAGCCTGTTGCGCTCGCGTCCCACGACGCTGAACGAGGACGAGATGGCCTCACTTCGCCGCATCATCGGTGGCTCGGGCACCGATGCGGCCAGCCGGCTCGGGCTGCAGCCCGATGCGCCGTTCGACGGGCCCCGCGCGGCCTTCGCGGCGGCGCAGCGTTGGCGGCGGCGCGCCGAGCATCCCCTCAACGACCCCTTCACCACGCGGGCCTGTCGGGCCGCGGTCCGCAGCGCCGAGGCGCTGGTGGCCGAGTACTCGGCGCGGCACTAACGAATCGGGCTCCGCCGCCGACATACAGGTATGCGTGATTGCCTGGGGTTGTCCGTGGGGGCGACCAATCTGGTGGCGATCGCCGACCACACGCCGTTGGTGCGGCGGGCGGTGCTCACCGTGTCCGGGCATCGTGGGCCTGTGGTCGGTGCGCCGTCCTTGGCCGATGGCGGGCTGGTGTTCACCGATTTCGTGGGACGGGTCGGCGATCCGGTGCCGTTGGTCGCCGCCGACGGTTCGATGCATCGCGCGGAGCAGTTGTTGGCCGGGGCGATCGAGGCGCTGACGCGTGAGGTGAGCCCCGCGCAGCGTCCGGATGCCTCGGTGGTGGCGGTGCCCTCGCATTGGAGCTCGGCGGCTGTCGATTCTGTGCGGCGGGCGATGCCCGGCGTCCGGGTGATTCCCGATTCGGTCGCCGCGCTCACGGCCATCCAGTCGTATCCGGGCCTGCCGGCCCGCGGCGTGGTCGCCCTGTGCGACTTCGGCGGGACCGGTACCAGCCTGACCTTGGCCGACGCTGCCGCGGGATTCGCGACCATCGGCCAGACCGTGCGGTTCGACGAGTTTTCCGGCGATCTGATCGACCAGGAAGTGCTGCGACTCGTCCTGCGCAATCTGGAGGCCGAACCCGCCGGCACTGCAGCGGTGAGCACACTGGCGCGGCTGCGGGATGAGTGCCGCGATGCCAAGGAACGGTTGAGCGATCAGAGTGCCACCAGCCTGGCCGGGGTTGGCGGTGCAATGAGGCTCACCCGTGCCGAACTCGACGCGGTAGTCGACCAGCCGCTCGGTGGCGTCATCGAGGCCATGCTGGACCTGCTGCGTCGCAACGGTATTCACCCTGCGCAGCTGGCGGCGTTGGTAACCGTCGGTGGTGGAGCGCGGATACCACTTGTCACCCAACGGCTTTCATCGGCTTTCCGGCTTCCGGTCACCACCGTGCCGCAGGCCCAGGTGATCGCCGCGGTCGGTGCCGGCCTGCTGGCCCGACGCGGGGTCGACGAGACGGCAACGCAGGTGGCGGTTGGTCCTGTGGCCGCTCCTGCGCCTGCGTCTGCTGTCTCGGCTTCGGCTGCTTCGGCTGCTTCGGCGACCGGCACGGTGGCCGCGTCCGCGCTGGCCTGGTCGGTGGAAGACTCTGCAGCTGAGGTTGCCGAGTTCATTCCCGAATCGGTGACCGAGGATTCGGCCCGGCCCGAATTCGTGTTCTCCGAACCGCCTATGGCACCCGCTCCAGCGCGTGTTGCCTGGTACCGGCGTGGCGGTGTGGTGACCTATGCAGCGGTGTTCCTGGCCCTGGTCGGCACCGTCGGCATGGTGTTGTCGGCACGGGCCGATCGCCTCGACGCCGCAGTGTCCGGACTGCTGGGGCCACAAACCGTTCCGGCCGAATCCCCCTTGGCCCAGGCCGCGCCCGCACCGCCCACCCGGACCGTGGTGGTGCGCGATCCGTCCTGGCCAGGTCCTGGTACCGGTGCGCCCGCACAAGCTGCGCCGCGCCCGGCGGCCGCACCACGGATGGTGCAGAGTGCGCAGAGCCCAGCCGCACCGCAGCGAGTGGCTCCCGCGCCGCAAGCGCCCCTGCCACCGCCGGCGGCTCCGGCGCCTGCGCCGCTGCCTGCGCCTCCGGTAGCACTGCCGTCGATTCCGGTGCCGCCGTTGGTTTTTCCGCCCGTCACGCTTCCACAGTTGCCGATCCCGACGTTCACGCCGCCGTCGCCTACGCCGTCACCGTCACCTACGCCTTCACCGTCGCCGACTCCTGCGCCGACGCCTGAGCCGACACACACCCCAGAGCCGACGCCTGAGCCGACACATGCGCCAGAGCCCACACCTACGCCGGAGCCCACGCATTCGCCGGAGCCGACGAAGGCACCCGAGCCCACGCCCGCAGCCACGCCCACCTCAGCTGCCCCGGCCCCCTGAACCGTTTACGCGGCGGATTGCTGCTTGATAGTGGCTGCAATCCGCCACGTTGAGTGCCGAGTGAGGTTAGGGGTTACCCGCGGGCGGCGCCGTTGTCGTCGTCACCGGCGCAGTCGTGGTTGTCGTCGGCGGGGCCGTCGTCGTGGTTGTGGTCTCGGTCGTCGTGGCGGGCTCAGTAGTCGTGGTGGTTGCGGTGGTTTCCTCGACAGTGGTGGTCGGCACGACCGTCTCGGTGACGGTGTGAGTCGGTGCCGGAACCACCGGGGCCGAGGTGGCGACCGATGTGGTGGTGGTCGACGTGGTGGTAGTCGTGGTCGTCGACGAGGAATCGGACGAGAACAACTGCGCCAGGGCATAGATGACCAGCGCCGCGATGACTGCGCCCAGTGCACCCATGCCGATCAGCGCAGCGGGCTTGCGGTACCAGGGGACGGGCTCGGGAGTGGGCGGCGGGGGCTGCTCGGAGTACTCGCCGTAGCTGGGCGCGTACTGCGTCGGCTCCTCGTCGTCGTAATAGTTCGACACGCGCCGATGGTAGGCGCGCTCAGCCGCCCGGCGGGGGATACAGCGTGCGTGTCACGTTGGTACGCGGCCGGTAGTGCGTCGTGGGGTACTCCCCGTAGTCGGCGCCCGGCGACGTGTACGACGGCGTGGTCGTTGTCGTGGTGGTCGTCGTTGTCGTCGTGGTGGTCTCGGACGACGTGGTGGGCGATGTCTCGGTCGTCTCCGAGGGCGAGGTGGTCGTGGTGTCGGACGGCACGCCGAACTCGGTGGTCACCGGCAGGCGTGAGGTGGTGGTCCGGGTAGTGGTGGACTTCGTGGTCTTCGAGGTCGACGTATAGGTGGGCGGGACGAAATCGATGGGAGCGTCCTCGGGCCCTCCGGAGCTGGTCAGCGAGATCACGGCCCACAACACCAGGCCGATCACGGCGAGCGCGGCGGCGCTGGCCCCCGCGACTGCCGGCGTCGAGTGATGCCAGGGCGCCTCGGGAGGCTGCCCCTGATCGTCCTCGTCACCGGCCACGGGCACCGATACTATGCCCGGCCCTGAAGCGGGCTTCGGTCAGCTCAACTGACGGATGACTTCACCGGCGAAGAGCTCGAGATGATCCAGATCGGACTGGTCGAGCATTTGCAGGTAGACCCGCTGCACACCGGCCTCCAGGAACGGTCCCAGCTTGTCGACGATCTCGGCTGGTGTGCCGACCAGGGGCGAATTGCTGCGTAGTTCGTCCACCTCGCGGTTGATCGCTGCGGCGCGTTCGGCGATCTGCGCCTCGTCGCGGCCCGCGCACAGGACGAAGGCCGCCGAGTAGGTCAACGAGTCGGCGGCTCGTCCCGCCGCGGTCACCGCGTCGGCCACCCGCGCGAACTGTGTTTTCAGGCTGTCCAGCGGCACGAACGGCACGTTGAACTCCGACGCGAACTCCGCAGCGAGCGCCGGGGTGCGCTTGGCGCCCATCCCGCCGATGACGATCGGCAGAGATGACTGTGCGGGCTTGGGCAGCGCCGGGGAGTCGACGACGGTGTAGTGATCGCCGGTGAAGTCGAAAGCCTCGCCAACCGGCGTGGCCCAGAGGCCGGTGAGGATGCGCAGCTGCTCTTCGAGCCGGTCGAAACGCTCACCCAGCGGCGGGAACGGGATGGCGTAGGCCTGGTGCTCGGCCTCGAACCAGCCCGCGCCGAGGCCCAATTCGACACGGCCACCGCTCATCTCGTCGACCTGTGCCACCGAGATGGCCAGCGGACCTGGATGGCGGAAGGTGGCCGAGGTGACCATGGTGCCCAGCCGGATCGTCGAGGTCTCACGGGCGATGCCGGCCAGCGTGACCCAGGAGTCGGTCGGCCCGGGCAGACCGTCACCGCTCATCGCCAGGTAGTGGTCAGATCTGAAGAACGCCGAGTAACCCAAGGCCTCGGCAGCACGGGCAACCGCGAGCTGATCGGAGTAGGTAGCGCCTTGCTGGGGTTCGACGAATACACGGAAATCCACGATCGCCAGCCTATCGGCGATCTCAAGTGGGCGGCTGCTGAGTGATTTCGTCGAAGCGGGCCAGCGCGGCGTCAAGGTTGGACTCTTCGTACATTTCGCAGCGGTTCACCTCGTCGCCGTCGACTGTGAACACCACGACCTGTCGCCACTCGGCATCGAAGCCCTCGCGCGAACTCCCGCTCGCCGCTTGGGTGATGACCGTGCCAAGTTTGTTCAGACGATGGGCCGTCTCGATGTGGATCTTCAGATCCGGCGATACATCCCAAGAGGCCTGGATATAAGCGAACAAGTCGCCCGGCACGAAGGCGACGCCTGGCCGATGGTCGATGTTCACAAGGTCTGGCGTCGCCGAAGGCAGCTCATGCCGGTTCAGAGCGGCGTACCCACTGACCACGGCAGACCACGTGCGCGCATACGGTGCCGCTTCACCGGACAGATAGCGGGCGTCGAGTTCGTCGAAGGCGGCGTCGAGATCGTCGGGGTCGAATGCGACGCGTGCCACCAGACGCCCATCCGCATCTGCCTCGAGGACTTCCAAACCCTCGACGAGGTACACCTCGCGATCGTCGCTGCCCGAATACTGGGTGCGACGGAGGACAAGGCGTTCTCCTCGAACCGCAATTGCCTCTGACGTGAGTTTTCGACCGCCGATATCCGCGAGCGCCTGAATTTCGTGGACCACGGCATCCCGACCTCGTATGAGACCGGTGTTCACTACCCCACGCCGATCGTCGGTGTAGGCGTCTGCGGCCAGAAGTTCGGCGATCGCTGCCCAATCGCGGACTGCAAAGCACGCTATGAAGCGATCATGTGCCCGGCTGGCGATGTTGGCGAGCTGTGATGATTGCTGACTCAGTTGGTCGAACCTTGCGAGTGCAGTGTCGAGGTCCGTCTCGTCGAATACTTCGCAGCGCGCGAGCAGGTCGCCGTCGACCGTCAGAAGGTGGACTTGGCGCCACTCGGCGTCGAAGCCGGCTTGCGAAGTCCCCTGAGCCACCTGGGTGACGACGGCGCCATGTTGGCTCAGCCGATGTACAGCTTCGAGACGAGCCCTGACATTCGGCGCGTCGTCCCACGCGGCACGGGTGATCGCGACGAGATCACCAGGCGCAAAGGCATTCGCGCGGCGGTGGTCGATGTTCACCCAATCCGGCGTTGTCGGCGGAGTTTCGCGTCTGTTGAAGGCGGCGTAGGCATTCGCTATTACCGACCACGTCCGCGCGTACGCGGCCGCGTCGCCGGCGAGGTAGCGAGCGTCGAGTTCTTCGAAGGCAGCGTCGATGTCGTCGGGGTCCAGGGTGATCAGTGCGGTGATCCGCCCGTCGGTATCGACCGTAATGATGTCGAGAAGGTCGACGTGGAATGCTTCGGTTTGGTCGCTGCCGACTGCGTACCGGGAGCGCCTGAGTGCGAGGAGCTCACCGCGGGTCGCCGTGACTCTTGTCGCTGTGTTCCTGGCGTTGAGATCGATGACTGCGCGGGCATCTTCGATGGCGGCATCCCGACCATGCCGGACTGCGGAGCCTACGACGTGACGACGGTCGTCCCCGCAGAAATTTTCGGCCAGCATGGTCCCGATCGCATCCAGATCACGTTCTGCCAAACGCTTCTGGAGGCGCTCATATGCGCGGCTGGCAGCGTTCTGTAGACGCCCGGCCGTCGGGCTCAGCTCCTCGAAGCGGGCCAGCGCGGTGTCGAGGTCTGACTCGTCGAACAGCTCGATGCGGTTGATCAGGTCGCCGTCGACAGTCACGACGACGACCTCCCGCCATTCGGCATCGAAGCCGCCTTGGGAGGTGCCGCTGACCGCCTGAGTGAGGACGGCTCCACCGTTGCTCAGCCGATGGACGGACTCGGGGTAGCTGGTGACGTCCGGTGTGAGGTCCCACGTGGCGCGTATGTATGCGCCCAATTCCCCAGGCGCGAACCCTCGCGCTCGCCGGTGATCGATACTCACCCAGTCCCGCGCGAACTCGGGCATGTGGCGTCTGTTGGTTGCGGCGAACGCCCCTGCTATGAGCGACCACGTGTGTGCGTGGCCGGCGGCTTCGCCTGCGAGATAACAATCTTCGAGCTGGTGTAGTGCAGCATCGAAATCGTCGTCGTCGAATGTGACGGTCGCTGCAATCCGATTGTCGGCATCGACTTTGATCACGTGTAGGAGATCGAGACCGAACTCCTCGGGCGTGCCACCGCCGAGCGAGAACCGAGCCCGAGCGAGGACGAGACGTTCCCCACGGGTCGCGATGGCGGTAGGAAACTGCGTGGCGCCGAGATCTGCTGCTATCCGGAAGTTTTCGACAAAGGCTTCCCGCCCGGTTTGCAGGTCGGCGTTGATCACCTGACGACGGTCGTCGAAGCTGATGTCGTCGGTGACCGCCTTCCTCATGGCATCCCAGTCGCGGGCGGTGAATCGCTCGAGGAAACGATCGGTCGCTTGGCTTGCCGCGTTCTGCAGCCGCCGAGCCGGTCGGCAGAGTTCGTCGAACTTCGCTAGCGCGGCGTCGAGGTCTGACTCGTCATAGATCTCGCAGCGACTGATGCGCTGGTGTTCGAAAGCCAGAAGGTTGACATCTCTCCGTTGCGGAGCGAAGCCGTCGCGTGAGGTGGTGTGCGCCACCCGGGTTACGACGGCTGCGTTGTCGGACAACCGATGAACGGACTCCACGCAGATGTTGATGTCGTGTTCGAGATCCAGCGCGGCTTGCATGTAGGCGGTCGACTCGCCCGGGGCGCATTCGGGAGCTCGCCGGTGGTCGAGATTCACCCAACCTGGCGTCGTGGGAGGTAATTCGCGCCGGTTGAGCGAGGCATATCCCGACACTACGGCCGACCACGTGTGCGCATACGGCGCCGCTTCGCCGGCGAGGTAACAGGTTTCGAGTTCGGCGAGCGCGGCGTCCAAGTCGTCGGGATCAAACACCAGGCGTTTGCAGACTTTGTTGTCGCCGTTCACCTGGATGATTTCGAGAAGGTCGCTGCGGAAAGAGTCGGGTTGCTGGGCCGCTACCGAGGCTCGACTCCGGCTCAAAGCGAGGAACCTGCCGCGGGTTGCGAAGAAGTCTGACTGAGCTTCCGTCACACCGACGTCAGCGATGGCGGTGATCTCGTCAATCACCGCGTCGCGTCCATGTCGGCGGTCGGAGTTCACTACCCGACGACGGTCCTCGGTTGAAATCTCCTCGGCCAGGAACTCTCGAATGGCATCCCAATCATGGGTATGAAAGTTCGAAATGATGTCCCCGTACACACGGGTTGCTGCGTTCTCCAGCCGTGGCGCCGGCCGACTGAGCTCATCGAACCGTGCGAGTGCGGTGTCGAGGTCGCTCGCGTCGAATAGCTCAGAGTGGCAGACGGTACCGCCTGCCACCATCAAGGCGTGGAGGTCTCTCCACTCGGCCTCGAAGCCATCTTGCGAAGTCCCACGTGCAAAATGGGTGACAACCGCTCCGAAGTGGCTGAGGCGATGAACGGCCGCGATCTGAATCTTGGTGTCGGGTGAATCTTCCCATGCGGCTTGGATGTACCTGACCATGTCGCCGGGCGCGAACGCTGCCGCCGCGTGACGTTTGTCGATGTTCACCCAGTCAGGTGTCGTCGGAGGAATCTCGCGCCGGTTGAACGCGGCGTATGCGCCGATGACGGTGGACCAGGTCCGCGTATACGGGGCGGCTTCGCCGGCGAGATACCGCGCATCGAGTTCGGCGAACGCAGCGTCGATGTCGTCGAGGTCGAACACAGCCTTGGCCATCATCAACCCGTCGGTGTCGACCTCGGTGATCTCGAGCGTTTCAACGCAATATGCAACGGGCCGAGTGGCACGAGCTTCGAAGCGAAGGCGGCTGAGGCACAGTCGGTCGCCTCGGAGGGCAAGCGTCGTCTTCGCGACGGCGGCTCCCAAGGATGCGATGACGCGGATATTGTCGACCGCCGTTGCACGATCATTGCTTTCGCGTCGAAAACCTTGACGCTTGTCATCAAGCAGTGTGTCCTCGGTGAACAGCGCACTGACTTCATCCAGCCGATTGGCATTGAACAACATGATCAACCGGTCGTCGGCGCGCGTCGCCGTGTTCTCCAGCGGCACTCGTTGAGTTGCCCCGAACCGGGTGCACAGGCTGTCGAGTTCGGCGATCGCGGCTTCGATGTCATCGAGGTCGAACCATATTTGCAGAGCGATTCGGCCGTTCCCGTCGATGCCGTACACCTGGAGAAATTCGTCCTGCGGTGCGCCGGGACTATCATCGACAGTGCTTATGGTCACCCGTGCGATGCCGAGATGTTCTCCTCGTACAGCGATAATGGCATGGTCCGCCCGCATGATTCCGTTCTCGAGATCGCACCTCGTCTGATGCACGACGTCGCGTGACGAGAATTCAGTCCGCTTGAAGCCGACGAGCTTGCGCCGACTCTCGATAGAACCTTCGGGAGCAAACATCAGCTCAAAGTCGTCCCATGCCCCGGTATCGATAGCTGCCGCAGCACGTTCGTACGCTTCGACGGCCGCCGTGTGCATCCCAACCGGCGCTTCGAATCGTGCGTGCAACGAATCGAGTTCGGCCATCGCGGTGTCGATGTCTTCTAGGTCGAACCACATGACCAGTTCGATTCGACCTTCTTCGTCAAGCGCTTGAAGCTGGAGCCACTCTTCCTCTGGCGCTCCGGGGCTTTGATCCGCAGTGGCTATCACCAGCCGGGAGAGAGCCAGGCGGTCGCCTCTCGTTGCGACAAACGTAATGTCGTGCCGTACCACGCCGAAACGCGGGAGGTGCGCCACTTGCTGTGTCCATTCCGTCGACGAGAAGACTGCGCGGGGAAAGCCGACGATCTTCCGGTGACTCTCGACGGTGACGTTGGACGCCAGCATCTCCTCATACTCGGCCCAGGCCTGCCGGTGGACAGCGGAACTCAGCCGGCGGATCGCCCGCACGCACGCATTGTCGAACTCGGCAACCGGCACTTCGGGGGCAGCTGGCGGGGGCGGCGGATTCTGCTCGCCGACAAGAAGGCGCGCCTTTTCCGAAAGTGCCACAGCATCTTTGAGTTCGTACAGCTCGACAGCATGTTCAGCTGCGGTCCGTGCTCCGCCGACGTCGCCCGCGGCAGTCAGCACAGTCGCCAGGGCCAGACATGCATCGCCGTGATCGACCAGCGCATCGGTGCGCTCCGCCAGGGCGACGGCTTCCTCGGCCGCTTGCCTGGCGTCCTCGTGGGAGCCCCCATCTGAAAGCAGCTGTGCCCGCACCGTGCGCCAAGTAATGGCGGCCTTCAACGCATGCCCCGCGAGTCGCTCACTCTCCGAACACAATTCTTCAGCCTCGACGTCTCGGTCCAGCAGGAGGCAGGCCCGCGCCAACAGGGCCGCCACCTCCGCTGTATCGGCATCCAGCTTCATCCGACGGAAACCGTTGTAGGCCAGCCGAAGATGTTCCTCGGCAGCAGAAGGATCATCGAGCACCAACTCGACGATGCCGGCGAAGTGCTCAACTTCGAGGAGCGCATGGCGCAATCCCAGCTCGGTGACCGTCCGTCGCGCGGAGTCGATCATCCGCCGTGCCGCGGCGGCCCGGCCGCGAAACGCCTCGAGTACAGCCTGGCAGCGCGTCGACGTCGCTTCGACCGCAGGCGAATCCGTGGTGATCCGCAACAGGCGCACCACGTCAAGGCATCGTCCGCCTGCGCGCGGAACCGGGCTGGGTCCCCACAACGCTGCCAGTGGAGCTCCGGCCAACACCGCGTTCACCAGACGGTGCTCACGCGCCTGGCGCGCCGCAGTGAGTGCGTTGTCCAGCGCGAGTTCGCAGTCGGCAACCCGCCCGAGGCGGGCCAGGCATCCAGCCCGGACGGTGTGGGCCTTCGCTTCCCCTGCGTTGTCATCCAATTCAGCCAGCGTTTCGGCGGCTGCGCGTACCGCGGTTTCGATCTCGTCCAAGCGCTCGGGATCGACCAGCATCGACAACTGGCCATCGAAGCACGTCGCCCAGGCGGCCAGCCGTGCCGAATCACGGGTGCCCTCTTTCAGTTGCGCTACCGCACCCGCCGCCGAAGACACATCGCCCGCGGCCAGGAGCGCCTCGCAGCGCGCCACCAGAAGCTCGACGCGCTGGTCGTCGCGGTCGGGCAACTCGTCGTCCAGTTCGTCCAGCGCGTGCAGGGCATGGTCGTACAGGTCGGCGGCACCCTCGTAGGCCAGGCGCGCCATTGCCTGGTCTGCGGCACGACGGCAGTACTCGACGGCCTTGACCGCGTTTCCCGCCCAGGCGCATTCGAAGTAGTGGTGGGCCAGATCGGCCAGAAGTTCGTCGCCGGCACCCGGCAGATTCTCCAGCGCCGCGGCAATCCGCTGGTGCAGCCGCATGCGGCGCACGGAGGCGAGTTCAGCGAGCAGCGATTGCCGGACGATGGCGTGGTTGAAGCGGTAGAGACCGCCGGGCTCCTCGATGAGGATGCCGGCCTGGCACGCCTCGTCGAATGCGTCGACGAGATCCTGGCCGACCACTTGCTCGACCAGGTCGAGGGCGAACTGGCTGCCGACCACCGCGGCCGCGGCGAGCGCCTTGTTCGTCTCGAGCGGAAGACGGGAAAGTCTGCGGCTCACGGCTTCCCGGACGCCCTGCGGCAGCGTGCTCGGGTCCCAATGCCCACCGCTTTCGTCGACATGGCGCAATGCCTGGATGAGGAAGAACGGGTTGCCACCGGTGACCGATGCCAATGCCCGGGCCAGCTCTTCGTCGTCGTATCCGGCTTCGGCCACATACGCCGTCACGTCGTCCTCGTCGAGGCCGTTGAGGGCAATGCGTTCGGCGCTGCCGTCGCGGTGGAGGTCGGCGAGCATCGCGGCCAAGGGATGGGACCGGTCGAGGTCGGTACTCCGGTAGGTACCCACGATCTGGACGCGGGCATGCTCGCCGAAACGTAAGAGGTGGCGCAAGAGGAGCAGGGTGGGCTTGGCCGCCCAATGAAGATCATCGAGTACCAGGACGATGGGCACGTCCAACGAGGCGATGCCCAGCAGGGCGACGACGGCGTCGAACAGTGCATAGCGTTCGGTGTCCGGATCGCCGTGTGGGGGTGCGGCGACATCGGGCAGCACGTCGGTCAACCCGGGAACCAGCGGCAGTAGCGCCTCTATGCCGCGCATTCCGCGCAACCGATCGGAACCGACGCCGGGCACGAGTGTGCGCAGGGCTTCGGCGAACGGTTGGTACGGCGCACCGAGATCCTCGTCGGAACGGCCGTACAGCACGAGCGCTCCCTGTTCGTATGCCTGCCGGCACCATTCGCCGGCCAGGCGGGTCTTGCCCACGCCCGGTTCTCCCGCGATCAGTACGGCGCGGGTGCCCGCGATGACCGTCTGGTGCCAGGCGGCGAGCAGCTCCGCCAGTTCACGGCCACGCCCGACAAACGGACCCGGTCCCGCGAGAACCGCCGGTATGGCAGGCCGCTCAATGGGGGAATCGCCTGCCGGTGGAGGGCTTTCGGCGGTCTGGAGGCGGAGCTCGAAGATGTGCTCGGGCCGTGCCAGGTTCTTCAATTGGCGCATGCCCAGGTCGACGAGCGCAACGTCGTCGGATAAAGAGTCGATGACCAGCTCCGCTGTCGCACCCGAACATAGGATCTGACCACCGGAGGCCTGCGAGCGCAGCCGGGCGGCGCGGTTGACGGCACGGCCGAAGTAGTCGCCATCGCGAAGCTCGGCTTCCCCGGTGTGCAACGCGATGCGGATACGCATGGGTTCAGCCAGCGCCCACGGCTCGTGAAAGATGGCGTCCTGCAACTCGATCGCTGCTGCGGCGGCGGCTGACGGACGATCGAAGACCGAGAAGGTGGCGTCGCCTTCGCCACGCGTCTTGACCAGGCGCCCACCGCGAGATGTGACGACCTGTTCGACGAGCTCGTCGTGGCGTGCGAGGGCGACCGCCATGGCCTCGGCGTCTGCCTCCCAGGCGGCGGTCGATCCTTCGATGTCGGTCAGCAGGAAGGTTACTGCGCGCGTGACCGACGGAGCATGTTGTGTCGCTGGGACATCGAGCTCGGCGTCTTGGGCGACGATGGCTGCCTCAAGCCGCCGGAGCTCAGGTCCGGGGTCGACGCCGAGCTCATCGGCCAACAGCGACCGGGCCCGTCGGTAGGCGCCGAGCGCCTCGCCCTGCCTACCGGCCCGGTAGAGCGCGAGCATCAGCTGACCCCAACGTCGTTCGCGTAGCGGAGCGTCCGCCACAGCGGCCTCGAGGTCGCCGATGATCTCCGCGGCACGACCAGTCGCGAGAAGCGCGTCCGCCCGATCCTCCACCAGGGCCGCGTGGGCCTCGATCCACCGAGTCTTCTCGGAGACGCCCCGCCGGCCGTCGGGCAGTTCCGGGATACCGCGCCACAGGGTGGCCGCCTCGTCGAACCGGGTCACCGCAGTGCTGGTGTCGCCGGCGCCCAGGGCATCCCGGCCTGCCTTGGTGAGCGACTGATACCGCGAGGCATCGGTCTCGGCCGTGTTCAGCCGCCAGCCGGTGCCCTGGGTCAACACGAAGCCGTCGCCGAGAGTGTGACGCAGTGAGGAGATGTGGGTCTGCAGGGCCTTGGCGGCCGTGCGGGGTGGATCGTCGCCCCAGAGCAATTCCGTGAGCACGTCGGCCGGTACCACCGCACCACCGTGGAGTCCGAGCATCGTGAGGATGGCACGCGGCTTCGCGCCCGGTATTACGACGGGCGCACCGTCCATTCGGACCTGAAGAGGTCCCAAAACCCCCAGTTCCACCGATGAAAGCGTACTCACGCATTGATCGTCGGTGGGGCGATTCAGCGCCCAGTCAAGAACGGGTAAAGCCCGGGATGACCTGGGCTTCTACAGGCCGCGACGGGCAGCGCGCAGGGCGGCGACGGCGGCGTCGTCGCCAGCGAACGTCACCCGGGCCGGTTCGCGGCCTGCGGCGAACAGCAGCAACTCGCCCGGATCTCCGGTCACCGTCACCTCCGGGCCGGCGCCGACCGTGGCCAGTGTTTTGCCCGCCGGGGTGGTCAAGGCCACCCGGGCCGGGGATTTGCCCATTGTCATCCGGGCCATAGCGCCGATCCCGCGGGACAGCGCGGAGGCCGTCGCGTCATCGAGATCCCTTGGTTCCCAATCGGGTTGGGCCCGTCGGACATCCTCGTTGTGGATGAACATCTCGGCCACGTTGACCAGCGGGTCCAGCAGTTTGAACGGAGAGTACAGCGGGGGGCCCGCAGCGATCTGATCCACCAGTTCGGCCCATTCGGTGCTCTCGGTGACCTTCTGCTGCACGCGCTCGGTGTAGCCCGCGAGCTGAGGCACGAGGATGCCGGGGGCGGCATCGAGGCGACGCTCGCGCACCACCAGATGGGCAGCCAAGTCGCGGGCGGTCCAGCCCTCACACAGGGTGGGCGCGTCGGGACCGGCGGCACGCATGGATTCGACGAGGGCGGCACGTTCCCGCCGAGCGACAGTCATGGACCAACTCTAGAAGGTTTTCACGCCCTGGACAGCGATGGTCATTCCGTGGCCGGTGCTGTCATTGCTGATCCGGGTGCCGTCTTCGGTCGCGTCGATGGTCCAGCCCACAGCGCTGTACTGGCGATAGTCGAGGGTCACCACCGGAATGTCACCGAGGTTGCCCACGACCCACTTGATCTGGCCATCCGGCGTCAGCCTGACCCCGGTCGCGTGCTCGCCGTCGATCACCGGTGCGTCGGTGAAGTCGGATTCGCATCCGACGTACTGCTTGGACAGCTGGCAGCGGGTCAGACCGGATTTGGTCTCGATGAAGACGTACCCGTTCTCCGGTTGTAATGGGGCAGCCCCGGCCGGCGGAGCTGCAGCAGAGGGACTGGGGGTAGCTGGGGTGGTACTCGACGGGGGCGCCGGGGTGGACCGGGTGGGCCGTGCGGTCGGGAAACTGGGCTCGGTGGGTGATTGCGGGCTGGTGGCCGGAGTGCCTTCGATGCTCGATTGGCAGCCGGACAACAGCGCACCCGCAGCCAGCAGGGCGCCCAAAGATTGCCACGCCTTCACGGCGCCAAGGCTACGCATCGCGGGTGGTCACGGCGGGTCATGACGCGCCGAACAACCCCGCGTATCCCTCGGAGAGCGCCCGCAGCTGCGCGGCCCCGTCGCCGCGGAACGAAGCGCCGTGCATGATGGCCAAAGTGGTGGGGCTCAGCTCGGCCAGCCGGGTCAACGTGGGTATCAGATTCGTGGTCAGGCCGGTGGCGTGGAACAGCTCCTCGGCCGCTAATGCCGGTGCCACGCAATCGGACTCAGTCAGAGCCGGGCACTGGCCGGTGTGGGTGAACAGGTCGCCGGCCAGCAGCGTCGACGTGGCCTCGTCGAACCAAAGCCCGGCCTCCCAGTTGTGCGGTACGTGCGGTGTGGCGAGAAAACGCAAGCGATGCCCACCGGTGTCGTGCACGCCGTCCAGAAGTGCTTCGACGGGCGGTCGATCGCACATGTCGGTCAGCGACAGCCCGATGGCCAGCGGGCCGTGGATCACCTCGGCGCGCGGTGCGGCCGCCAGGAACTGGTTGACCCCACCGCACTCGTCGGCTTCCACGTGCCCGAATGCGATCCAGCGCAATCGGGTCAGCGGCAGAACTCGCTCGATGGCCGCCGACACCTGCGGAAACAGGAACCGTTGGCCCGTGTGGAACAGGAACGGTTCGTCGCCGGTCAGCAGGAACTGGTTGAAGGTGAAGCCATGCTCGGTGATCCCAGGTATCCAGGTGGACAGCCGGTAGGTGTCCGGGGCGATCTCGTCGACGCGGGTTTCCAGGTCGGAGGCCATGAGTTCATGGTCCGCCCCGGGAAACCACACAGAGCGGGTTTCCCGGGATGTCGGGTCAGGTGAGGAACGGGTTGTGCTCCGGCAGCGGCTTGATCAGCGGATCGAGCAGCTTCGCCGACTGTTCGACACTCAGGACGTCGGCCGGGTCGAGCTGGATGAACTCCCGCGCGCTCTCGTCGTACTCCCAGACGTCTTCACCGACCAGCCGGCCGTTGTCGTAGGGCCAGATCATGTGCTCGGCGGTCTTCACCAGATAGGTGGCCTCGGGATCGGCGGCCATTCCTTCGGCGGCGAGGAGGACGCCCGGCGTTTGCTGGTAGATGTACGACGTCGACACGATCATGTCATCGCTGATCGCCAGCTTCTCGTCGTCGGCATAGAAGATGCACTGGGCGGTGTCCTTCCACGCATGGTAGAGCCCCTTGACTGCCTCGGTGCCTTCCACCGTGACGCTCTTGCCGAGCATGTTGAAGTGGTACACCGGCTTCTCGACGGTCATGTCCGGGGCGAAGATCTCCTCGTAACGCCCGGCCATTTCCAGGTAGCGGTGCCGGTTGTAGGCGTGCAGCATGTAGAGGTGACGGGGGTTGTCCGTCGTCTCGATCAAGCGCTCCACGGCTCGGTTGGTCCGGGTGATGTCGTATCGACTCATTTTTTCGTTTCCTTTCAGGCTGTGAGAAACATGGTTCGGAGTTCGGATTTCTTGAATTTGCCGGTGGCAGTGCAGGGAAGCGCTTCGACGAATTCGATGCGGTCTGGCAGCTGCCACCTGGCGAAGTCCTGTGCGAGGTGGTCGCGCAGCGCTTGGGCGGAGGCCCGGCCACCGTCCGCAAGTACCACCACGGCCAGCGGGCGCTCGCCCCAGCGCTCGTCGGGCACGGCGATCACCGCGGCCTGTGCGACGGCGGGATGCGACATCAACTGGTTCTCCAGGTCGACCGACGAGATCCACTCGCCGCCGGACTTCACCAAATCCTTTGACCGGTCGCAGATCCGGACACAGCCGTGGGGATCGATGCGCACCACATCGCCGGTCTTGAACCAGCCGTCGGCGGTGAAACTGTCCGCCCCGCGGCCACCGTGGTAGCTGCCCGCCACCCAGGGTCCGCGCACTTCGAGTTCGCCCATGGCGGCGTCGTCCCAGGCGATGAGATCACCGTTCTCGTCACGCCCCCGGATGTCGAAGAACGGGCTCGCGACACCCTGCCGCATGCGGTACTCGTACTGCTCGTCCCGCTCACCCGCGTCGAGGTGCGCCGGTGAGCGGCAGACCGCGCCCAGGGGAGCGGTTTCGGTCATTCCCCAGGCCTGCACCACAGTCAGCCCGTGGCGGTCGAATCCTTCGAACATCGACCGCGGCACTGCCGCGCCTCCGACGACCAGCCGGTCGAGTTCCGACAAGTCCCACTTGTTCGGGTCGGCATCGAGTGCGGCGAGCATGCCCATCCACACCGTCGGGACGCCGGCCGTCATCGTGACGTGCTCGCGGGCACACAAGTCGAGGACACTTTCCGGGTCCAGGCGCGGGCCCGGCAGGACCAGACGCGCGCCGGCAAGAGCGGCAGCGTAGGGAAGGCCCCACGCGTTGGCGTGAAACATCGGGACGACGGGAAGGACTGTGTCCCTGGACGATACCGACAGCTGGTCGGGTAGGGCCGCGACCAGTGAGTGCAGGGCCAGCGCTCGGTGGGAGTACACGACGCCTTTGGGGCGCCCGGTGGTGCCCGAGGTGTAACACATGGCGGCGGCGCGCTGTTCGTCGAGCGCGGGCCAGACCATTGGCTCGGCCCCCGCTATCAGAGCTTCGTAGCCGAGCGTTCCCGCGGGCGCGTCCCCATCGTGGGTGACGACGATGACGTGGCGGAAATCGTGTCGGGCACTGAAAGTTTCGAATACGTCCAGCAGGGACTCGTCGACGATGATCACCCTGTCGTCGGCATCGTCGACGATGAACACCAACTCGTCGGGAAACAACCGGGGGTTGAGGGTGTGAATGACGGCTCCCATGGCGGGCACCGCGAAGTATGCCTCCAGGTGCTCGCTTTGGTTCCACAACAGCGTGGCCACCGGATCGCCCTCGCGGACGCCAAGGGTACTCAGCGCACTCGCCAGGCGGCGGGCGCGGACCGCGCATTCGCCGAAGGTGGTGCGCGTGACCGCACCGGAAGGCCTGCGCGAAACCACGTCAACGTCGGAATGGAAGCGCTCGGCGCGATCGACGATGCTCGTCAGTGTGAGCGGATAATCGTCCATGCTGTTGCTGCCCAACATGTTTGCGGTCATGACGTCGTCTTCTTCCGGCGCACGACCCGGGTGGCGTTCCGCAGTTCTTCCAGGCCTTCGCCGAGGGCGGCCAGGATCGGCCACGGGTCGTCGACCAACTCGCGGTCGACGACGATTCCGAACTCGAGGGAATCCTGATAGCTCATCACCGTGATGTTGATGCCGATCCCGTCGAGCACCCCGGAGACCGGGAACTGGGCGCGCTGTCTGACCCCGCCGAGATACAGGGGAGTAGCCGGCCCGGGGACGTTCGAGATCATGGCGTTCGCAGGCTGATTGAGCCCGCGCACCCCGGCCAGGCGGGACAGCGACCGGGCGGCCTGGGCGAACAAGGCCGGCGGGATGAAGTGATTGGCGTCCTGCAGAAGTGAGGCCGGCAACGCGCGCTGCCGTTCCTTGGCGGTGTTCATCGCCTCGTTGATCCGGCGCACGCGCTCGACGGGATCGGCCTCATCGGTGGGCAGCTGGGTGAGCATCACCGACACCCGGTTGCCGAAGGTGCCCTGCTGCTCGGGGGTGCGCACAGACATGGGGATGAAACTCGCGAGAGGTTCGGCGGGCAGTTCACCCTGCTTGTCGAGCCAGGCCCGCAGACCTGCCGTGCAGATCGCCAGCACGACGTCGTTGACGGTGCAGCCGAGGGCGTTCTTGATCGCTTTGACCTCGGACAGCGGCATGGAGCCGAAAGCGACGCGGCGGTGTGGCGATACCCGCGCCTGGAACCGGGTCCGGGGAGCGGTGACGTCGCTGCCCCGGAGTGCGGCCACCGGACTGCCGGCCTTCATGGCTCGCTTGACCAGCCGGCTGCTGCGCGCGATCGCTTTCACACCGGGGAGATGCCGGATGGTCGGAACGTCGTCGAGGTGCGGCAGTGCCGTGGGGCCGGCGCGCAGAACCCGCAGCGGCTGGCTTGCCAGCCCGACCAGTCCGCGACCCAGCATCTCCACCTCCGACGGGTACTTCTCCGCGACGATCGTGGGTGCAGCTTCGCGCTCACGGCCGGTGGCGTCATCGAGGAGGATGCTCATGACCTCGGCGCCGGACACTCCGTCGACCGCGGCGTGGTGCATCTTCGTCAACACCGCGACGCCGCCGTCTTCGAGTCCGTGGATGACGTACACCTCCCAGAGCGGGCGCGCCCGGTCGAGCTGGCGGCCGATGATCCGGGCCACCTGCTCGGCCAGCTGGCGCTGGTCGCCCGGTGCGGGTAGGGCCAGCTCGCGGACGTGGTACTCGATGTCGAAGGAGCCGTCGTCGACCCAGTACGGGTAGTCGAGGGAGAAGGGCACCTGGGCCAGCCGCCAGCGGAAGGTGGGCAGCAGGTGCAGGCGTTCGCTGATGACTCCACGAACGAGTGCGGCATCGAGCGGCTCGCCCGATGCGGTGTGGGAGTCGTAGATGCCGAGAACACTGACGTGCCCCTGGACACGATCGTTCTCCATGGCCAGGAACTGCGCGTCGAGGCTGGTCAGTTGTCGCATGTGAAGATCGTCTGTCAGCGGGGCCGGCATTCTCTTGTCTGCGTGCGCCAACGCCGCGCCCGGTGGTTGTTCAATTTGCCTACCGTGGGCCGGGGGCGGCGCTACCGTGCACTGCATGGAGCCGGCCTGGGCAGACGCACAGGATGCTGAGCAGCGACGAGTGTGGTCGGCGGTGCTGCGGCCGGCCGCTGCCGAACTCACCGAGCGGGCCCGCGAAATCTCAGCAGCGGTGAACGATTACACCCGAGCTCGGCTGCGCGACCTGCTGGCCGACGAACAGGCTCTCGAGGTCAATCGGGCGAGTACCGAGGCAAGCATTCTCGACTTCGCGCAGGTGTTGTCGTCCGGCGAAGATCCGCTGGCGGCGGTGCAGCTGCAGTCGCCGACGCTCGACTATGCACGGGACGGTGCACAACACGGCATCCCGCTCACCACGCTCATGCGCAGTTATCGCCTCGCGCACGCCGCAACCGCGACTCAGTTCAACGCGATTCTGCAGAACCATGCGCGCAATGCCGAGGAACTGCACCTTGCCTCGGAGCTGGGGTCGGCGTGGATGTTCGCCTATGTCGACGCCGCGCTGTGCCTGGTGGAGGAGGTGTACACCGCCGAACGCGACCGATGGCTGCGCAGCGCCGCCGCCAGCCAAGCCGAGACCATCGCCACCATCCTGGCCGGTGAACCCATCGACACCGACGTGGCGACCCGGCGGCTTCGCCACGATGTCCGCCGGGTCCACGTTGCCGCGATCGCATGGCTCGAAACCCACGAAGAAGGGCGCAACACGCAGGCCGTCCTCGAAGCGGCGATCCGCGATATCGCCTCGGCAATAGGGAATCAGAAGCCCCTCGTGCATCCGCTCGGAATCCTGTCGACGGCCGCCTGGATCAGCTCACACAGTCATATCCCGTCGAAGGTGTTGGACGAGTTACGGTTCCGGACTGCGAATGCGCCCGGTGTGCGGGTCGCGATTGGCGAGCCTGCGCCCGGGATCGGGGGTATCCGGTCGAGCTATGTGGAAGCGGTTGAGGCGCAACGAGTCGCACGCCTTGCCGGCCGTGCGGCCGGTAGCGTCACCCGCTACGACAATGTGTCGCTGCGGGCCATCGCGACTGCCAACCTCGACCAGGCGCGCGATTTCGTGCGACGCGAACTCGGACCGCTCGGCGAGATGGACGAAACCACCCGTCGCCTGGCTGCCACAGTGCGTGCCTATCTCGACGAGAACTGCAGCCGTGGACGGACAGCCAAGCGGCTGCACGTCCACGACAACACCGTCGCCTACCGGATTCGTCAGGCGGAGGAACTGTTGGGCAGGTCGTTGGAGCGGCGCACCCTCGAGTTGCGTGTCGCGCTGGCCCTGGCCGATGTCGTCACCGAAACCTCTGATTCCGAAACGACGCCCGCCTCCCTGCGTACGGCCAACTGATTGGCTCGCGCCCCGGGTCAGACCCGGCCGAGCATCGCGTCGCGCACCCGCCCGACCCCGGCCACGCGCGCGAGGTCACCGATCAGAACCGGTGCGACAGCCCCGATTCCGGTCAGAAGACGCACGCCTAACGAAGCGACCGTGGTCTCGGGTGTGCCGCGCTCGATGGCCCTGGCCACTTCCCGGGCGACATCCTCCGGTGAACTCGTACCGAACCCTCGCGGAAGAGTGACACCGGTGTCCGCCAACATCCCCGCATCACGGATGGGACCGGGAAAGATCGTGGACACGCCGATTCCGGTGCCGTGCAACTCCTGACGTAGGGCAAGCCCGAGGCCACGCAGGCCCCATTTTGTGGCCGTGTACACCGCGCCGTTGCCGGGTGTCGCGATGAGTCCGGCTCCCGAGGAGATGAAGACGATGTGCCCCTGGCCGCGGTGTCGCATCGACGTCACCGCCGCCCGGGCGAGCGCGGCTGGGGCCAGCAGATTGATACGCACGGCTTCTTCGATCTCACTGTCGCTCAGCATCGCGAGATCCTGCGGGATGCCGACGCCGGCGTTGGCGATGAGGATGTCCACATCGCCTGCACGGTCCATCAGATCCCGCACCTCGCCGAGGTCGGTCAGATCTGCCGTCAACGCGCGCGTGGGCGGTCCCAGCTCACCGACCAGTTTCTTGAGCTCCAGTTCGCGCCGGCCTGTCACCGTGAGTGCGCACCCGCGCCGGGCGAGCTCGCGTGCGATGGCCCGGCCGATCCCTCCCGTCGCTCCGGTTACCAGCACGCTGCGGCCTTCAAGTTGCATGTCATGTCCTCGAATATGTTGTCTACTTGGATAATTCGGCCATGCGTGTCGCGATCCACCGGGCCAGCGGCGGGGCAGTCCGCGAGAGCGCATACATCAGGTGCGCTTCGGCGGCGACCGGCGCCACCGCGCGGTTTCGGTCCACTGCGCGCAGGATGTTCCTGGCCACACGCTCAGGGGTGTAGCTGCGCTTCCGATAGGTCGACTCGAGCTGCCTGCGCCGTTCGTCGACGTCCCCGCCACCGCGGATTGGGCTGTTCTGCGTGATGGCGGTGTTGATGATGCCGGGACACACCGCGGTGACACCGATGCCATGGGGTCTCAGTTCCATGCGCAGTGCTTCCGACAACCCGAGTACCGCGAACTTCGTTGCGCTGTAGGCGGTCAGTTGGGGATTGGCCAGGAGTCCGGCCGCCGAGGACAGGTTGACGATGTGGCCGCCGCGACCCGAGCCGATCATGGTGGGCAGGAAGGCCTCGCACCCGTGCACCACCCCCATCAGGTTGACGTCGATCAGCCACTGCCAATCTTTGACGTTGGTATCCAAGAAGCCGCCCACCAGGCCGACTCCGGCGTTGTTGACCAACAGGTCCACCCGGCCGAAATAGTCGGAGGTAGCGTCGGCGAAAAGTGTCATCGACTCGGTCTCGGACACATCTGCCCACGAAGTCAGCACCTGCGCACTGAGGGCGCGGGCCGCCTCAGCGGTGTCGGACAGGCCGGCCTCGTCGACGTCGCACAGCGCCAGCCGGGCATGCCGTCGGGCACACAACAGCGCCAGCTCTCGACCGATACCGCTGCCGGCGCCGGTGACGACCACAACCCGATCGGTGAGGTCGGCGGTCTTGAATCGAGGTCCAGTTATGGGCATGCACCGACGCTATGGACACAGCGTGGCCGCTCGCTCGTGCGGATGAGCCAACGTGTGCCCGGTCGGTTGTCGCGATGCGCTAATCGGGAGTGTTCACCGCAGATGCTGGACGAGATGGGCGGCAATGCGTTTCGTCGCGTCATGCGCAGTGGCCGCTTCTGACCTCGTGAAGCCGTGGTCGATGCCCTCAAAGCAATGGTGCGTGATCGGGACACCCGCGCCGGACAATCGCGCCGCCAGCTCGTCGCCCTCGGGGCCGAGAGTGTCGAGGGCGCCGGTCAGAATCAGTGTCGGCGGCATTGCGGCCGTCAGCTCGTCATCGAAGCGGGGAGAGGCCAGCGGCTCCCGTGAGCGGCTCGTGTCCACGAGATACGAGTCGATCACGAGTCGTTGGATCCTTCGCGATATGCGTGGACGCGCCTTGACGGAGGTGCGGTCGGCCCGGCTGAGGTCGACGACGGGGAAGGCCAGCGCCGCTGCGCGCAACCCGACTTCTCTTGTGCGATAAGCCTGCTGGCACACGTTCACAGCGAGCTTCGCGCCGGCGCTCGCACCCGTCACCGACATTCGGGCCGAGTCCCAACCGCGGCGAGCGGCTTCGCCGCGTACCCACAGCGCGACGTCGAAGCATTGTTGTTCGGCCACCGGATATCGCACCTGCGGCGCCGTGGCGTAGTCGGCCAAGATGACCACCGCGCCGGCCTCCGCTGCGATGTGGTGCGTGATGTATTCCTCCTGCCGTGGGTTGCGCACGATGAAGGCGCCGCCGTGCAGGTGCAGGTTGACCGGCGGACCGTCAGCGCCGGCCCTGGCGAGCGGCGCGTCGGGGTGCGGCGAATAGATGAGGCACCGGACAGCACCGTGGCGCGTGGGTACCTCGACGATCTCAGGTGGGGCGACGCGCCGTGTCGCGGAGCTGAAACTGCGCGGGGTGGGTACCAACGGCAGCAGCCGTTGCGTGAGATGGGCTGCGACCCGCGCTGTAGCTGTGTTCACGCGGCGGAACGCTAGCCAAGTTGGGCCGGCGCGGGCTTGTCGCGAAAGGCTGAAAAGCGCGGGTGTCGTTGTGGGAGGGCGACAGAGCTCAGGACTTGCCCGGGAATCTCCCAGCTACGTCACCTACGGTCGTCGCGTGCTCGGCAAAACCCTCGATGCGTTCCTGGACTCTCCGCTGTCCGGGATCGTGCCGTGGGCGTTGATGGCGATCCTGGCCGGGCCCGGCAGGTATGAGATCGCAGTGTGGGGTGCGCTCGGTTTTTCGCTGCTGGTGCTGGCACTGGACCGTCGCCGCAACATTCCGGTCCACGTGCTGGAGATGCTCGGAGTGTCCTTCTTCGTGGTGCTGGCCGCCGTCGGGCTGGTTGCCTCCCGAGGGCAGAAGACATGGCTGGAAATGTGGTCGGGGGAGATCACGAACGCGTCGTTAGCGATCTTCGCCCTGGTCAGCCTGATCATCGGACGGCCGTATACGACGGCGTACGCACGCGACATCACCCCGTCGGACCGTTGGGACACGCCGCTGTTCAAGCGCACGAACATGGTGGTGACCGCGGTGTGGGCGGCGGCATTCGGCTTCTCGGCGTCGGTCGGTTTCCTCGGGGATGTGTTCTTTGGCAGCACCGACAATTTCTGGACCGGCTGGATTCTCCAACTGGCGGCACTGTTCTTCGCGGTGGCCGTCACCGAGTTCTATCCCGACTACGCCCGCGCCACGGAGGCTGCGCATGCGCTACACCCGGTGCCGTCATGGTCGCGGGTGTTCGAGTGGCTGCCGCCGTTCGTGCTTGCCACCGGTGTCGCAGGCTGGCTGCTGGCCACGGTCAGCAGTGGGGTGGCTGCTGATCTGGTCGTGATCGGCGCGTTCGGCACGGCGCTGTTGCGACGGCGCGAGCTGCGGGCTCGAGCCACCTAGCTGTCAGGACTTGCTCGGCTGCGGCAGGAACTGGTTGTCGAGGAACTTCGCATAGTCGGGCAGTTGCGTGCCGGGGTCGATGGACTTCTGGGTTTTGGCCCACGCCCCGAGTTCGGCCAGCTTGTCGGCCAGGTCTGGATTCAGCTGCAGCGTGAAGTCGAATTCGCCGAGTACGGTGCCGAGCAGCTCCGGATCGAGCTGGGTGGCTTTGGCGACGGCGTCGGTGGCGGCCTTGTCGTGCCGGGACAGGGCGGCACCTGCGTCATCGAGGGCAGTGAGGAAGGCGGCGATCGCTTTGCCCTTGGTTGCGACGGCGGATTCGGTCGCGATGAACAGGCTGTGCTGGTTGTAGGTTCCGCCGCTCAGTGCCACCGCGTCGTCGCCGAGTGCCTTGATGGTCTGCGCCTGGTAGGGCTGGAAGATCGACACCGCAG
>NZ_LZSY01000151.1 GCF_001665625.1 Mycolicibacterium peregrinum
CCAGCCGCTGTAGGTCACCAACCGAATGCCGGTGGTCCACCCGTACCACGTCCTGCTCGATGATCGGCCCTTCATCGAGGTCACCGGTCACGTAATGCGCTGTCGCACCGACCAACTTGACCCCACGCTCCTTTGCCCTGCGGTAAGGCGCCGCACCGATGAAGGGCCGATCATCGAGCAGGACGTGGTACGGGTGGACCACCGGCATTCGGTTGGTGACCTACAGCGGCTGGGCGCCGATGTCGAACGCCTGGTGTTGTCGCGGGCGGTGCTGTGGCACTGTGAGGACCGCGTAATCCGGTTCGGGAATCAGACCGTGGTCTTCTGACCACGGGTCGGGAGGAGTGAGCGTGAAAATCTTCAATGGTCTTGACGAGTTCGTGGCGGCAGCGGGTAGCGAGCTCGGCCCGACGGACTGGATGGAGATCACCCAGGAGCGCGTGAATCTATTCGCCGATGCGACCGACGACCATCAGTGGATTCACGTCGATCCCGAGAAGGCGGCCGGTGGGCCGTTCGGCGGCACCATTGCGCACGGCCTGCTCACCCTGTCGTTGTTGCCGCACTTCACCCATCAGCTGTACCGCGTCGACAATGTGAAGTTGGCGGTCAACTACGGCTACAACAAGGTTCGGTTCATCACGCCGGTGCGGGTCGGGGCCAACGTGCGGGCGCGGGCGGCGATCTCCGACGTCGCGCAGCTCGACGGTGCGGTGCAGGCCACCATGACGGTGACGGTCGAGATCGAGGGCTCCGAGAAGCCCGCCGCGGTCGCCGAGTCGATCGTCCGCTTCATCGGCTGAGGTTTCGTTCTTCCGCGAGCAGACGCAAACCTGTCCCGGCTACGCGATTTATGGACAGGTTTGCGTCTGCTCGCGGCGTTTCTGACACTTGTCAGAATTCATTGACGGCCGTCAAAGGCCGCTGCTAGTGTTCTGCATCACAATGTGAAGGAGCACTGTATTGCAGCGTTCACTGCCGCGGACCGCGATCATCGGCTCGGGCATCAGCGGGCTCACCGCCGGAAAGATGCTCAAGGACTACCGGGTCCCGTACACCACGTTCGAGACGTCGGACCGCATCGGTGGAAACTGGGCCTTCGGCAATCCGAACGGACACAGCAGCGCGTACCGCTCGCTGCACATCGACACCAGCAAGCATCGGTTGTCGTTCAAGGACTTTCCGATCCCCGAGCATTTCCCGTCGTTCCCACACCACTCCGACATCAAGGCCTATCTGGACGCCTATGCAAATGCCTTCGGGCTGTTGGAGAACATCGAGTTCGGCAACGGGGTGGTGCACGCGACACGGGTCGACGGGGGCGGTTGGGAGATCGAGGATCAGGCGGGCGCCCGCCGTGAGTTCGACCTGCTTGTCGTCGCCAACGGCCACCACTGGGATCCTCGACTACCAGAATTTCCCGGCACCTTCACCGGTGAGCAGATCCATTCCCACCACTACATCGACCCGAAAGAGCCGCTCGAGCTGACCGGCAAACGGATCCTGGTGGTAGGCATCGGCAACAGTGCCGCTGACATCACCGTCGAGTTGTCGTCCAAATCCCTGCAGAACCAGGTGACGCTGTCCACCCGATCGAGCGCCTGGATCGTCCCGAAATACATTGCGGGACAACCGGGTGACAAATACTTCCGCACCAATCCCTACTTGCCGTTGTCGTGGCAGCGCAAGATGGTCCAGCTGATCGGGCCGATGCTCGGCACCGATCCGACCATGTACGGACTGCCTGCCCCGAACCACAAGCTGTTCGAGGCGCACCCGACACAGTCGGTCGAGTTGCCGTTACGACTCGGCTCCGGCGATGTCATTCCGAAGCCGAACGTTTCCCGTTTGGACGGTGACACTGTGCATTTCGAGGACGGGACCAGTGACGTCTTCGACGTGATCGTCTACGCGACGGGCTACAACATCACCTTCCCCTTCTTCGACCCCGACGTCGTCGATGCGCCCGGCAACCACATCCGGCTCTACAAGCGTATGTTCAAGCCGGGTATCGATGATCTTGTGTTCATGGGTTTCGCCCAAGCGATTCCGACGTTGTTCCCGTTCGTCGAGTGCCAGTCGCGACTGCTCGCGGCCTACGCGGTCGGGCGTTACGCCCTGCCGTCGGTGGCCGAGATGGAACGGGTGATCGACGCCGATCAGCAACTGCACGGCGGACACTGCACGGACCGTCCTCGGCACACCCAGCAGGTGGATTACTTCTACTACGAGCACGATATCCGGGTGCGCGAACTACCTGCGGGTGCCGCACGTGCGGCAGACGGTGGCGGCGTGACCGCAGGGGTGATCGCATGACTTACGCAGAGTTGACGTTCCACTCGGCCGGCGACCGGTGCAGTGCGTGGCACTTCCAGGCTGGAGACGACGGCTTCGCCGGACCGGAGGGCAGACCGGTCGTGGTGATGGCGCACGGCTTCGGTGGCACCAAGGACTCCGGGCTGCAGCCCTTCGCCGAACGCTTCAGCGCAGCTGGCCTGGATGTGGTGGCCTTCGATTACCGGGGCTTCGGTGCTTCTGAAGGGCTACCGCGGCAAAGCGTTTCGGTCGAACGTCAGATGGCGGATTACGGCGCGGCCATCGCGGCGGCCCAACAACTGCCGGGTGTGGACCGTCGGCGGGTCGTGCTGTGGGGGTCGTCGTTCTCGGGCAGCCACGTGCTGCGGGTCGCCGCGCAGTGCACTGATGTGGCTGCGGTGATCGGCATGACTCCGTTGACCAGCGGGCTGGCTGCCAGCCGCGCGGCCGTGGCGCATCGCGACGTCGCATCGGCATTGCGCTGGACCCTGGCCGGTGTGAAGAGTCGCGTGGCCGTGGCGGCGGGCCGGCAGCCGACGCTGATGCCGCTGGCGGCCAAGCCGGGGCAGGCGGGCGCGCTCGCCCTCGACGGGGCCTACGAAAGCTACAGTGCGATCGCCGGGCCGACGTGGCGCAACGAAGTCGATTCGGCCATCGGCATGGAGCTGGTGCAGATCCGCACCGGTGCTGCGGCCAAGGCGCTGAGATGCCCTGTGCTGATTCAGATCGCGGACTTCGACCGGTTCGTGCCGGCCAACTCTGTGATGAAGACGGCGGTCCAGGCCAGGGCCCAGGTCCATCACTATCCGTGTGATCACTTCGACGTGTGGCCGGGGCATGACTGGTTCGACACCGCCGCCGAGGATCAGCTGAGATTCCTGACCGCTCACCTCTCCTCGCGAGCAGACACTTAGGTACCGCCGGCGGGCCAAATCGGGTACATATGTGTCTGCTCGCGGGGCGATCTTAGGTGCGGTACAGCGCCGCGACGTCGGCCGGCCGCACCTTGAGGGCGGCATTGCGGGGGAGTGCATCGACCACCGCCACGGCCACCGGCACGTGATGGCTGGGTAGTTCCTCGCGCACCAGGTCTTTCAGCTCGGCCTCGGTGGGTGTCGGGGCATCCCGGCGTAGCTCGACCGCGGCGAACGGAACCGCGCCCAGGCGGGCGTCCGGAACTCCCACGACGCAGGCGTCGAGCACACTGGGATGTGAGATCAGAACCCGCCGAACCGTTTCCGGCAGGATCTTGAAGCCGCCGCGGTTGATCGCGCCGTCGCCACGCCCGTGGAGCATGACGAATCCGTCCTCGTCCATCGACGCCAGGTCCGTGGTGCGTACCCAGTCCGGACCGATGACGGCGACGGCGGCTTCGAGCACACCGATGGTCCCGGCGGGCACTTCGGCGGCGGTGTCCGGGTCGACGATGCGGACCCGCACGCCTGGAAGGGGCCGGCCGACGCTGTCGGGTTTGTCCGCGCCGTAGCGGCGATGCAGCTCAGGTGTCCAGCTGCATACCGATCCGGCGAATTCGGTTGCCCCATAGGCCCACAGCAAGGGGATCCCGTAGCGCCCCTCGAACTCGGCCCGCAATTCCGGCTCCAATGGTCCGGAGCCGCCCGAGAGTCCCTCCAACGACGCCAGGTCCTCGCGCGGAACGTCGGCCTGTAGCAGCATGCGCAGGATCGCGGGCTGCACACCCGCACGGGTGATTTGGTAGGTCTTGATCGCGTCGACCCATTCGGGGACGCTGAACTTCTCCAGCAACACCATGCGCTTGCCGGAGCACGGCGCGGCCAGCAACTGGCAGACTCCGATGCTGCCGAACGGCCAGTACACCAAGGCTGGTGGGGTGTCGGCTCCGACCACCTCGGTGCCCGCACCGATCGTCATGCTCAGCACGGTGTGCTCAAGTACGTTGGTGGCGACCGGGATTCGTTTGGGCGGACCGGTGGTGCCACTGGTCAGGATGTGCAGGCCGGTCTTTTCCAGCGTCGGGTCGTGTCGGCTGCCGGGCTGCCGCGTCGCCGTCACACCGACCCGCAGCGGATCGCTGGACAGCACGACGCCGGCCGAGCCCGACGAGGCCACCGCGCCATGGAGCTCCGGTGTCCAGTCATCGACATCGGCGAGAACTGCCGGCAGCGCCAGTTTCTCGACGTCCCGGGCGATCGCGGTGGCGGATTGATAGGAGTAGATCATCACCACCGGGCGTCGCGTCGCGATGAACCCGAGGATCGTCGCCGCGTGGGCAATCCGGTTACGCACGACGATGCCGACCGGTTCGCCCGGCAGCACCCCGGCCTCGTCCAATGCGGTCGAGATCTGCTCGATGAACTGCGTGATCTCATTGCCCGAGTACCATTTTCGGGCGAATTCGATGAACGGCCGGTCACCGTACGCCGTCAGCCCGGTGGCCAGCCTGTCGGCGAAGTCCGTGCTTGTCGGGCTGGTCATGCCGGCCTAGAACTGGGTGGAGCCCAGATCGACGGCGACCCGACTGGCGGTGACATACCGTGACTCGTCGCTCGCCAGCCAGATCGCGGCATCGGCGATGTCCTCGGGTTCGGCGATGTAATCCGGCAGGAACGGCGTCACCATCTGCATCAGGCCGGGGTTGGTGTCATTGGCCCGGTTGAGCGCGGCCAGCATGTCGCCGGTGCCCATCGGGATGTTGACCGCACCCGGGTGCAGGCTGTTGACGCGGATCTTGTGCTTGCCCAGCTCTGCGGCGAATGCCCGGGCCATGCCGGCGACCGCGTGCTTGCTGGCGGTGTAATGCACCATGAACGGCTGCATCTTGATGCCGGCTGCTGAGCTGATCAGGATGATCGACCCGCCGCGGCCGCCGTCGATGATGTGCTGGGCACCGGCCATCACGGTGTTCCACGTCCCGGTGACGTTGATGTCCATCACGTCACGGAATGACTCGGGGGTGGTCTCGTTCCAGGGCTCGGGGACGGTGATGCCCGCGTTGGCCACGATGATGTCGAGCCTGCCGAACTCCGCGACGCCTTTGCCGACGATTTCCCGCAGCGCGTCGTGGTCACGGGTGTCGGCGGCGGTGGCGATGATGCGCTTGCCGGTGGCCTCCACGAGGCGGACGGTTTCGGTCAGATCCTCAGGGGTGGCCGAGTCGTAGGGCACGCTCGGAGGCAGTGGACCGGCGATGTCGACGGCGATGATGTCGGCACCCTCTTTGGCCATCCGAACCGCGTGCGCGCGGCCCTGCCCACGGGCAGCTCCGGTGATGAAGGCGACCTTTCCGGCGAGCCGCTCGGTCATAAATTCTCCTTAGTGAATAGGTATTTCAGAGTTGACGTTGGGCGGCCTTGACCAGGCCGCCGCCGATGATGAGTCGCTGGATCTCACTGGTGCCCTCGTAGAGACGCAGCAGCCGGACCTCGCGGTAGATGCGCTCGACCGGGACCTCGCGCATGTAGCCGGTGCCGCCGTGGATCTGCACCGCGAGATCGGCGACGTTACCTGCCATTTCGGTGCAGAACAGCTTGGCCGCCGAGGGGGCGATGCGGCGGTCCTCGCCGGACACCCACTTGGCGGCGGCGTCGCGTACCAAGGCGCGTCCGGCCATCACCCCGGTCTGCTGGTCGGCGATCATCGCCTGTACCAACTGGAAGCTGCCGATCGGCTGGCCACCCTGGGTGGCCGCGGCGGCGTAGGCGACTGATTCATCGAGGGCGCGCTGGGCGGACCCGACCGCGAGCGCCGCGATGTGGACCCGGCCGCGGGCCAGGGAGGTCATCGCGGCGCGGTAGCCGACGTCCTCGCTACCGCCGACGAGTGCGCTGTTCGGCACCCGGACCGCGTCGAAGGTGACGTCGGCGGTCCAGGCGCCCTCCTGGCCCATCTTGGCGTCCTTGGCCCCGACTTCGACGCCGGCCGCGTCCGCGGGTACCAGGAACACAGCGATGCCGGGGCCATCGGCATCGGCGGGGCGAGTACGGGCGAACACGACGAACAGATTCGCGGTGGGCGCGTTTGTGATGAACCGCTTCTGGCCGTCGATCACCCAGTCGTCCCCGTCGCGAACGGCCTTGGTGCGCAGGCCCGCCGGGTTGGATCCGGCGCCGGGCTCGGTCAGGGCGAACGAGGCGACGACATCGCCGGAAGCGATGCCCTCCAGCCACCGGGACTTCTGCTCGTCGGTGCCGAAACCCACCAGGACCTGGCCGGCGATGCCGTTGTTGGTGCCGAACATCGACCGCAATGCCAGCGACGTGTAGCCGAATTCCATTGCCAGTTCGACATCTTGGGCCAGGTTCAGGCCTAGGCCACCCCATTGCTGGGGGATCGCGTAGCCGAACAGCCCCATTTTCTTGGCCTGGTCACGGAGATCGTCGGGTACCTGGTCGGTGGCCAGGATCTCGTTCTCGCGGGGCACCACGGCGGAGCGGATGAAGCTACGGGTCTGCGCCAGGATCTCGGCGAAGTCCTCGTCGCTGACTTCGGAAGTGGCCGCGGTCGTGGTCACAGGTGAGCTCCATTTCGTCGCGCGGAATCCGCGGGGGCGATGAATCGCCAATATCGTATATGAAATATGATCTGGGCCAGACAGAGCCCCCGCGATCGAAAGTTAGGTGATCAGGTGTCGTTGCTGACCGGTCAGACTGCAGTGGTGACAGGCGGTGCCCAGGGTCTGGGCCTGGCCATCGCGAAACGCTTTATCGGCGAGGGTGCCCGGGTGGTACTCGGCGACGTCAACCTTGAGGCCACCGAGGCCGCCGCCCAGGAACTCGGCGGGCCCGAGGTCGCGACCGCGGTGCGGTGTGACGTGACCTCAGGTGCTGAGGTCGAGGCCCTCGTGCAGGCCGCTGTCGAGCGGTTCGGCGGGCTCGACATCATGGTCAACAACGCCGGCATCACGCGCGACGCGACGCTGCGCAAGATGACCGAGGAGCAGTTCGACCAGGTCATCGCGGTGCACCTGAAGGGCACCTGGAACGGCACCAAGTCGGCTGCGGCGATCATGCGCGAGAACAAGCGTGGCGCGATCGTCAACATGTCCTCGATCTCGGGCAAGGTCGGCCTGGTCGGCCAGACCAACTATTCGGCGGCCAAGGCCGGCATCGTCGGGATGACCAAGGCGTCGGCCAAGGAGCTCGCGCACCTGGGGGTGCGAGTAAACGCGATCCAGCCCGGTCTCATCCGGTCGGCGATGACCGAGGCCATGCCGCAACGGATCTGGGATCAGAAGCTGGCCGAGATCCCGATGGGCCGCGCCGGTGAACCCGACGAGGTGGCCAAGGTCGCGCTGTTCTTGGCCAGCGATCTGTCGTCGTACATGACGGGCACCGTGCTCGAGGTGACCGGGGGTCGGCACGTATGACCCGCGACGCGGTTATCTGCGAACCGGTCCGCACTCCGATCGGCCGCTACGGCGGCATGTTCGCATCCCTGTCCGCCGTCGAACTCGGTGTCGTCGCGCTGAAGGGACTGTTGGAACGCACGGGTGTGGCACCGGAGCAGGTGCAGGACGTGATTCTGGGCCACTGCTATCCCAACAGCGAGGCGCCGGCCATCGGACGGGTCGTCGCGCTCGATGCCGGTCTGCCCGTGACGGTTCCCGGCATGCAGGTGGACCGACGATGCGGTTCCGGGCTGCAGGCCGTGATCCAGGCCTGCCTGCAGGTGCGCAGCGGGGACAACGATCTTGTGGTGGCCGGTGGCGCCGAAAGTATGAGCAACGTCGCGTTCTACTCGACCGACATGCGGTGGGGCGGGGCCCGCAGCGGCGTGCAGATCCATGACGGGCTCGCACGCGGACGCACGACCGCCGGTGGGCAGTTCTACCCGGTGCCGGGCGGAATGCTGGAGACCGCCGAAAACCTGCGGCGTGAGTACGGCATCACCCGCACTGAGCAGGACGAGCTCGCGGTGCGTTCCCATCGCAGCGCGGTGGCGGCACAGGAGTCCGGGGTGCTGGCCGAGGAGATCATCCCCGTCACCGTGCACTCTCGCAAAGGCGAGACCGTCATCGACACCGATGAGCACCCGCGCGCCGACACCACGGTCGAGGCCCTGGCCAAGCTCAAACCCGTTCTGCTCAAGCAGGATCCGGAATCCACCGTGACCGCGGGCAACTCCAGCGGTCAGAACGATGCCGCGTCCATGTGCATCGTGACCACTCCCGAGAAGGCCGCCGAGCTGGGTCTGCGGCCACTCGTGCGGATGGTGTCGTGGGGATCGGCGGGCGTCGCGCCCAACGTCATGGGTATCGGCCCGGTGCCTGCCACCGAGGTGGCCTTGGCCAAGGCCGACCTGCAGCTCAGCGACATCGATCTGATCGAACTGAACGAGGCGTTCGCCGCGCAGGCGCTGGCCGTGATGAAGGAATGGAAGTTCGGCGAGTCCGACTTCGAGCGCACCAACGTCCGGGGATCCGGGATCTCGCTGGGACACCCTGTCGGCGCGACCGGCGGGCGGATGCTCGCCACATTGGCGCGGGAACTGGACCGGCGTTCGGCCCGCTACGGGTTGGAGACCATGTGCATCGGCGGTGGCCAGGGGCTGGCCGCTGTGTTCGAAAGGGTGACCCCATGACCAGACTTGCACAAACCCTGGGGCTCACCGAGTTCCAGACCGAGATCGTCTCGACGGTCAGGCAATTCGTCGACAAGGAGGTCATCCCGACCGCGCAGGAGCTCGAACACTCCGACACCTACCCGCAGGCCATCGTCGACCAGATGAAGGACATGGGCCTGTTCGGGCTGATGATCCCCGAGGAGTACGGCGGGCTCGGCGAGTCGCTGCTCACCTACGCGCTGTGCGTCGAGGAGCTGGCTCGCGGCTGGATGAGCGTGTCCGGGGTGATCAACACCCACTTCATCGTCGCGTACATGATCCGGCAGCACGGAACCGATGCCCAGAAGCAGAAGTTCCTGCCGCGCATGGCCACCGGTGAGACCCGCGGGGCATTCTCGATGTCCGAGCCCGAATTGGGCTCCGACGTGGCGGCGATCCGGACCCGGGCCAAGAAGAACGACGACGGCACGTACACGATCGACGGTCAGAAGATGTGGCTGACCAACGGTGGTAGTTCCACCCTGGTGGCCGCGCTGGTGCGCACCGACGAGGGTGCCGACAAACCGCACCGCAACTTGACGGCCTTCCTGGTCGAAAAGCCCACCGGCTTCGGTGAAGTGGTTCCCGGGCTGACCATCCCGGGCAAGCTCGACAAGCTCGGCTACAAGGGCATCGACACCACCGAGCTGATCTTCGACGGCTACCGGGCCAGTGCCGACGACGTTCTCGGCGGCGTCACCGGTCAGGGCTTCTTCCAGATGATGGACGGCGTCGAGGTTGGTCGCGTGAACGTGTCCGCGCGGGCCTGCGGCGTGGGTATCCGTGCCTTCGAGCTGGCGGTGCGCTACGCCCAGCAGCGCGAGACGTTCGGCAAGCCGATCGCCGAGCACCAGGCGGTGGCGTTCCAATTGGCAGAGATGGCAACCAAAGTCGAGGCCGCGCATCTGATGATGGTCAACGCCGCCCGGCTGAAGGACTCCGGTGAACGCAACGACGTGGCCGCCGGCATGGCCAAATACCTCGCCAGTGAGTTCTGCTCGGAGGTCACCCAGCAGAGCTTCCGGATCCACGGCGGTTATGGATATTCCAAGGAATACGAGATCGAGCGGCTCATGCGGGACGCGCCGTTCCTGCTGATCGGTGAGGGCACCAGCGAGATCCAGAAGAACATCATCAGCAAGCGGCTGCTCTCCGACTATCGGGTCTGAACCGTGTCCATACCCGATTTCGCTGCGCGCCCACAGCTGGCCGAGGATGTGGCCCGGCTGATCCGGCGGCGGATCTTCGACGGCACGTACCCGGCGGGGAACTACATCCGCCTCGAACAGCTCGCAGCCGAACTGGGGATCAGCGTGACGCCGGTGCGCGAGGCGTTGTTCGGCCTGCGCACCGAGGGGCTGCTGAAGCAGCAGCCCCGGCGTGGGTTCCTGGTCCTGCCGGTCACCCGTCGGGACATCGACGACGTGGCCGGGGTGCAGGCCCACATCGGCGGGCAGTTGGCGTCACGCGCCGCCGGCCAGATCACCGACGGTCAACTCGACGACCTCGACCGAATCCAGCGGGAGCTGGAGGTCGCCTACACGGACAACGATCATGAGGCGGCGGTCCGGCTCAACCACGCGTTCCATCGCGGCGTCAACCGGGCAGCCGAATCGCCCAAGCTGGCGCAGCTGATGTCCCAGATCACCCGCTATGCACTGGAATCGGTCTATCCGACGGTCGAGGGCTGGCCCGAGCAGTCCACTCATGACCACCGCCGGATCCTGGCCGCGCTCAAGGCGCGCGACGGGGATGCGGCCCGCGACGCCATGGCCGAGCACCTGTGTGCGGCCTCCAGGCCGTTGAGCGATCACCTCGACCGGCTGGGCGTGCTGGAGTAGCAAATTGATCCGCGAGCAGACGCAAACTCGCACATTTCGGTGCAAAAATGTGCGAGTTTGCGTCTGCTCGCCGAGAGAAGGGTGGGCGCATGGCAGGGGTTCTCGACGGGATACGGGTTCTCGACTACGGCCGCTTCATTGCCGCACCGTGGTGCAGCGCGATCCTGGCCGACATGGGCGCGGATGTGCTGCGGGTGGAGAAACGTGAAGGCGGGGAAGACCGTTGGGTGCAGGCCGTCACCGAGGGCGGCGAGGGCGGCACCTTCCTGCAGTGCAACCGCAACAAGCGGTCGTTGACGCTCGACTCCACCACGGCCGAGGGCGCCGAGATCACCCGACGTCTGGTGGCGCAGGCCGACATCGTGATCGCCAACATGCCGGCGGCCGGGATGCGGGCCAGCGGACTAGATTACGAGACCCTCAAGGCGGTCAAACCCGACATCATCCTGGCCAGCGCCACCGCATACGGCGAGGGCGGCCCGTACAGCGACAAGATCGGTTTCGACGGGGCCGGGCAGGTGATGTCGGGTGCGGTCTACCGGCAGGGTCTACCTGACCTGCCGATCCGAACGGTGGTGCCCTACGCGGATTTCGGGACCGCGCTGACCTTGGCGATCGGCGTCATGATGGCGCTGTATCACCGTGACAAGACGGGCGAGGGACAGCACGTCGAGGGTGCCCTACTACCGACCGCGCTGATGCTGTCGAACGCGTTCTTGATCGAGCGCGAACTGCTGCAGGTCGACAAGCCCAGGATGGGCAACAAGGGTGCGTCGGTCGCGCCGTGCGACCTGTATCGCACCGCTGACGATCAATGGGTTCTGCTGCAGGTCGCCGGACAGCCCATGTTCAAACGCTGGTGCCGACTCGTGGGCCGCGAGGAACTGTTCGACGATCCACGATTCGCCAACGACGACATCCGCTGGGCCAACGGCGACATCCTCAACGACATCATGTCCGACTGGTGCGCCGACAAGACCAAGGCGCAGGTGCTGGAGCTGCTGGAGAAGGCGAAAATGCCTGCTGCCCCGTTGCATTCCACCCAGGATGTCCTCGATGACCCGCATGTGCAGGCCATGGGCTACCTCCAACGGATGCCGTTCCCCGGGGCCTCCCGGGACGTGCCGATCATCGAAACACCGTTCCGGATGTCGGCGACGCCCGGTACGATCCGACGGCGCGCCCCGCTGCTGGGCGAGCACACCGACGAGGTACTGGTCGAGATCGGCTACGACGCAACGCAGATCGCGCAGCTCCGGGCGAACGCGATCGTCTAGCGCAGCAGTTCGCGCGACTCCGGGCTTCCGTTCAGTGCCCGGGTGGTGCGGCGCTCGATCTGCCACCGGCCGTCGATGCGACGCAGCGTGAAGTGGTTGGCGCCGGCGCGTGCGACGATCCACTTTCCGTCGCGGTGCACCACGAGCAGCGATTCGCACACCGCCTCCGCGGTATTGCCGTCGACGGTGACCCGAGCCGGACCGAGAAAGTGACAGGCACCGCGCGAGATGAGCGTTTGATGCGCATCCGAGTTCACCATGGCGGCCACGTCGGCGCGACTGCGCATCTGCCAGCCTTCGACGTCGTAGCCGCCGTCCTTGCTCCATAACGCCGCGACGTCATCGGCGGCACCGGCGTCGACGAGGGGACCGTAGGAGGCGATCAGCTGCGTCACCTCGACCTGGTCGGTCAGCTCCTGCAGTCGTCGCTCCAGGTCGTGCAGCCGGGATTCGAAGGGATCAGTCATAGTCCGGTGCCGATGGTGTGCAGGGCTTCGAGCTGATCGCAGAAATGCTCGGCGCTGCGGGCCTGCAGTGTGCAGTTGGCGATCGTGGCCCCGACGTCGTGCAACCGGCTCAGCCGAGCGCGGGTGCTGTTCGGATCGCCTTGCGGGTCCAGCGGAACCCCCGGGGACAGCACGACATCGAAATTTGCCGGCGGGCGCCGTTGCGCGAGGAAGTCGGCGATCGTATCCGGCGGCAATCCGAAAGGCATCCAGCCGTTGCCCAACTCGACGGCTCGGCGCAGCGAGCGCTTGGTGCGTCCGCCCACCCAGATCGTGAGATCGGTGCTGGTGGCATGTGGTTCGATGGCGAACCCGTCGACCACCGGCTGTCCCCACGCGGCACGCAGCCTGGCGATGTCGCGGTCGGCGGCGGCCCCACGCCCTTCCCATGGGGCACCGAGCAACTCGAACTCCTCGGTGAGCGATCCGACCCCGACGCCGAGGACGACTCGCCCGCCGCTGAGCCGGTCGAGAGTCCCGTAGCTCTTGGCCAGCGCGACCGGGTGGTGGTACGGAAGCACCACAACGGCGGTGACCAGCCGGATCCGTCGAGTCCTGGCGGCCAGGAAGGACAGCGTGGCCAGCGGGTCCCAGTACACCGCCCCGCGCACCGCCGCCGCTGAGGCGGGGATGCCGGTGTGCTCTGCACAGGTGATGTGGTGAAACCCCAGGGCTTCTGCTTTCTCGGCGATCAACGACAACTCGTCGGGGCCGGCGGTCGTTTCCCACGGGGAGAACTCACCGGGGTGTTGCATCACGACGGGGGTGGAGAGTCCGAGCTTCACTGTGCGGACCCCTCTTTCGATCCCATCAGCTGCCGCATCATCTTGTCGGTACGCAGGATGGTGGCGGCGCGGTCCGGATCATTGTGGGTATGAGCGACTTTCGCGTGTCGCGACACGACGTGCACTGGGCCCTGGCCGAGCGCGGCGAGACCTTCGCCGGCGACGTCGTCAGGCTCGGACACCACCATTCCTGGAACGTCGAAGTTGAGTCCGACCCGGTCCATCGCCGGGGTGCGGGTCACGCCCAGGACGAGCTCGAGCACGTCGACGTTGTCGTCCCGCAACTCCAGCCAGAGGCTCTCGGCGAAGATCCTGCCGAAGGCCTTGACGCCGCCATAGACCGTGTGCCGGTTCGAGCCGAGGTATCCGGCCATCGATCCGACGAGCAGGATGCCCCCGCGGCGACGGCTGCGCATCGCCGCCCCGAAATGGTGGACCAGGGCCAGCGGGGTGGTGATGTTCAAGTCGATGACCCGCTGAAACGCGGGGAGGTCACCGTCGAGAAACCGTGCGCTGTGGGTGTTGGCGCCGGCATTGTGGACCAGCAGGCCCACCTCGACGTCCCCAACTGCTTCTGCCACAGCGCCGGCCGAGGACGGCTCCGCGAGATCAGTGCTCAGGGTACGGACCTCGACCCCGCGGGCGCGGCAGAGTTCGGCGCACTCTGCCAGCGGCCCGGGCTTGCGGGCGACCAGAAGCAGATTCACTCCCGCCGCGGCGAGTCGTAGCGCGAAGGATCTACCGACCCCTTCCGAGCCGCCGGTGATGACGGCCCACGGGCCGTACTTCTGCGCATCGAACGCCGTCGCGTCGAGTTGGGAGTCTTCTTCGATCACCAGTCTGTTGTAGCATCACTGCGTACTGATTTCTAGAAGCAATTCTAGTTTTGCGAGGAGTTCGTCCGGATGGCGCGCATCGGAACACCCCGGAAACCCGGGCAGGCGTCGACGCCCCGCCAGCAGGCGCGCATCGCCGCGATTCTTCGGGCCGCGGACCGGCTGGGGGCGGTGCACGGGCTGGAGCGAGTGCAGATGTCCGACATCGCCGCCGAGGCCGGGGTCGCTCTCGGCACGCTCTATCGCTATTACCCGACCAAGCATCACCTCTATGCCGCATCGCTCAACGCATCCATTCGGTCGATGCCGGAATCGGGTGGTATTCCAGACGATCCGGTGGCAGCGGTATGCGACTTCCTGGGGGACGCCGCCGAGCGGTTGCTGGCACAGCCGTCGTTGGCCAGGGCAATGCTGGTTTCCATCAACGCTATTCGGTCCTCTGCCGATGCGCCTGCCGATCTGTCCATGCGGGAACGGATCCTGGCCGAGGCAGGGATTGCCGAACCCACTGCCGAGGATCATCGACTGACCAGGATGGTCGAGCAGTGCATGTACGGCATCCTGACCTGGGCCACTGCAGGGCAACTCGACACGGACAACGCGGTCGCCGATGTGCGGTACGCGTGCCGACTGCTGCTGGCCCCGTGGGACCAGCGGTGGCGGCGTTAGTGCGGAGCCGCGATTCAGGTCCGTGCCCGGATTATCGCGAAACTGACCGTGGCGATGACGGCCAGGTCATCATCGGGCATTGCGCGGATCTCGACTTGCACCACCATGGATCGCTTGCCGGCGTGGACAATTCGTGCCACCGCTCTGGCGGCGCCGTCGGTGACCGGTCGTAGGTAGCGCAGGCTGAGGTCCGACGTCACGACACTGTGACCCGGTGGTAGTCGCCGCATTGCCAGCTTCCCGGCCGCGGTGTCGACGAGGGTGGCCAGCAGACCGCCCTGTAATCCGCCGTTGGTGTTGATCACGTGCGGGGCCACCGGGAGCTCGACCACCGCCTCATCGTCCGCGCCCGCGGCATCGCGGTATCCGATCAGCTGAAAAAGTTCGAAGATGTCAGCGGTCATCGGTCAGCCTCGGTGTAGCGGATGACACCGCGGATGTTGCGCCCCTCCAACATGTCGCGGTAGGCCTCGTTGATTTGATCGAGGCGGTACTCGCGGGTCACCATGTCGTCGAGGTTCAACTTGCCCAGCTGATAGAGGGCGAGCAGTTCAGGAATGTCGAACTGCGGGTTGCCGCCGCCGAACAGGCTTCCTTGCAGGCTCTTCTGTAGCAGGGTCAGGCCGGCCAGGTTCAATGTGGTGTCGGAATCGACCACATTGCCCATCGCAGTGAGCACACTCGTACCACCTTTGGCCGTGAGCCGCATCCACGACTCCACATCTCGCCCCTCGGTACGGCCAACGGTCACAATGACCTTTTGGCACATGCGGCCGCCGGTCGCTTCGGCCACTCCGGTCAAGGCAGCCGCTACGTCCGGGTAGCACTCGCGCGCACCGAATTTGAGTGCCTGGTCCCGCTTCCATTCGACCGGGTCGACGGCGAATATGCGGCGGGCGCCGGCGATCGCCGAACCCTGCAGGGCTGCGACACCGACACCGCCGATGCCGATGACCGCTACGTCCTCGCCCGGCCGGACATCCGCGCTCCGTACTGCCGAACCGTACCCGGTGGTCACCCCACACCCCACCAAACAGGCCACCTCGAAGGGGATTGCCGGGTCGATCTTCACCACCGACGTCCGATGCACGACGACGTATGGAGCGAAGGTGCCGAGCAGTGACATGGGAATCACGTTCTTCCCATTGGTCTGTATGCGGAATGACCCGTCGGAGACCGAAGCGCCCGCGAGTAGTCCCATCCCGAGGTCGCACAGATTGCGCAGGCCAACCTGGCAAGCCGGGCAGGTTCCGCAGGAAGGGATGAAGGACATCACCACGTGGTCGCCGACCGCTAGACCCTCGGTTTCGGGCCCCACCTCCACGATCACTCCGGCACCTTCATGCCCACCCAGGATCGGAAAGTCGGCCATCGGGATGTCTCCGGTCATCAAGTGATGGTCGGAGTGGCACAGCCCCGCGGTTTCCAAAGCCACCTTGACTTCGCCTGTGCGGGGGTCGCCGATCTCGATCTCCTCGATCGACCACGGTTGACCGAAGTCCCATACAAGGGCACCTTTGGTTTTCATCGTCGGTTACCTTCCCTCAACATGGCGTGTAGTGCGGCATTGTCGATCTTTCCCGTGGCTCCGCGCGGCACGGCATCTTCGTCGTCCAACAGCAGCCACAGCGTGGGCACCTTGAACGGACTCAGTACGTCCCGTGCGGCGGTGCGTAGCGAATCGGCCGCGAGACTGTCGCCGACGAGTACTGCCCCGACCTGATTGGTCTGACCATCGGGAACATTCACGACATGAGCGGCGCGGACTCCGGGAAGAGACCGAAGCGCCCGCTGTACTTCACTGGGATACACCGTGGCACCACTGACTTTGAACATGTCATCGGAGCGGCCGCGGTAGAACAGGAACCCGTCGCCATCGAGGTAGCCCAGATCTCCGGTGGGGTAGTAACCGTCGGGCGTGAAGACTTCCTCGCGGCTGCGGCGGCAGATTCCACGCATGACATGCCGCCCGCGGATCTGGATCTCGCCGGTGACGCCCGCGGGTTGTGTTGTGCCGGTCGCGATGTCGGCGATGCGAATGTCCATTCCCGGGAACGGTTTACCGCAGCTGCCCCACGCGGAGCGGGGCATGTCGGCATCTGCCGGGTAGCCACAGTACGGCCCGAACGATTCGGTCATCCCGAACAGCGACGCCCGCGCGCCGGGCTCAGCACGCAGGTGCACCGGGAGCAGGGCCTCCAGGCTGCCCGGCCGTAGCGTCGAGAGGTCGGCGCTCGCGGGATGACGAGCGAGAGATTCGGCCTGCCCGGGCCATCCGCGGAACAACGTAACCTGTTCACGCCGAAGGAGTTCCAAGGTGGCTTCGGGGTGGGGAACAGGCTCGGTCACCAGGGTGGCCCCGGCCACCAGCGCCGACAGGATGCCTGCACCGAAACCGCCCACCCAGAAGAACGGCATCGGCAGGTAAAGGCGTGTCTCGGCGGTGATGCACCGCGCACCGAGCCCGGAACGGACCGCAGCCAAGGCGTTTGCATGGGAGTGGACGACGCCTTTCGGTGCGCCACTGCTGCCCGAGGTGAACATGACGACGAGTGGGTCGCTGGGCCGTACCGGTGGCAACGGTGCGGTGCCGGTGAAAGCGAGGACGTCCTCGGGAGTCCACGTGTGGCGCAGCGACGGCACCGGACCGTGTGGGTAACGGCGGCCGCGGAACTGTTCGATGGCGATCAGGTACTGCACGGAGGCGGTCCGCAACTGGGCCGTGAGTTCCTGGCTGGTCAGTAGTGTGCTCAACGGGACGAGGATCGCCCCGATTCTGGTGATTGCCATGGCAATCCGTACCCAGTCCGTCGAGTTGGGCATGATCAGACCGACCCGGGACCCCTTGGCGACCCCGGCCGTCATCAGCCCGGCCGCCAGCTTCCGAGTGCTGGTGTCGAGCTCGGCGTAACTAATGCGGGTGTCCGGATCGATCACCATGGGTTTGGTGGACGGCGCATGGTGACGCAGCAGCGCATCGACGGTGTCCGGCATCGAGTCAGGCAGAGAGTCAGGCATCGAACAGCCCCGCCAACGCCGGCATATCGACCTTGCCACTGGAAAGCGTCGGCAGCTCGGCGGGTGGGCAGACTGCGAATTCCCGCGGAATCTTGTACGCCGACAACATGTCGCGCAGCGCCCTACGCATCGCGTCGAAGTCAACCGGCGTGTCGGTCACGATCACGGCGGCGACGGTCTGACCGCGCACGGCGTCGGGAAGGCCGAGCACGTGCGCGGTGAACCCCAATGTCGCGAGGGCTTTTTCCACCTCTCCAGGTGTCACATTGGCACCCGCCGTCTTGATCATCGAGCCCGCGCGACCGAGGAAGTAGAAGTATCCGTCCCGGTCCACGCGCACCAGGTCTCCGGTGTGGAACCAGCCGTCGGGGTCGAAACAGTCCTCTCTGCTGCGTCCGTGGTAGCCCTGCATCATGTGCGGGCCGCGGATACATAGTTCGCCCGTCTCGAGCAGCTTGGTCTCGAACCCGGGCGCCGGCCTGCCGTAGCTGCCGCGTCGGCGCTCGGGTTGATCGGTCTCGTCGCCGTCGAGCAGCACGACGCTGCCGGACTCCGTCATGCCGAGCATGTTGTGGCGTAGCTCGGGATCCCGCGGACGGACATCCGGCGCCATGATCGGATAGAGGTTGCCGCGGCGGGCCGTGAACTGCCGGCCGGCGTAGCTCGGGTGGTGCGTGAGATGTGCGATCCCGGCGACGAAACCATTGGTGACAGTGGGTCTCTCGGCCTCGATGAGGTCGAGGGTGAGCGCCGGGTCGGTGGCGTTCGAACAGATCAGGGTGGCACCGGCGGACATGGTGGCCAGCAGACCGAACGCGAAACCTCCGATCCAGAAGAACGGTGAATTGCAGAAGAGCCGATCAGAGCTCGTCAGCCCACGGATCGTGTTGAGGTTGCGTTGATGGCCGATCAGCGATGCGTGAGTATGCACGGCCCCTTTCGGCGGCCCGGTCGAGCCTGAGGTGTAGACAATGGCCAGCGGGTCGCAGCCATCGACGTCGTCTTCGAATTCGGCCAATCCCGGAACATCGGCGTGGGGCATCTCGAACAACACGTGTCGCAGGCACGGGCCGTCGATACCGGAAAGCCGTTGCGCATAGTCGTGATTGCGGTAGGAGCGTGCCGACAGCAGGATCGCGGTATCGCTGTCGCGCAGTTGGGTCTCCAGCTCGGCTGCGGTGAGAAACGTGGAGTACGGCACCACGACGGCGCCGATTCGCGCCGCGGCCAGCATGGCCACCACGAAGTCGACCCCGTTGGGATAGAGCAGCCCGATATGTGTGCCCTTGCCGGCCCCCAGCTGGATCAGGCCTCGAGCCGCCGAGGCAGAACGGCTCTCGGCTTCTGCGTAGCTGATCCGGCTGTTGTCGCAGATCAGCAGGGGATGAGCACCCCGGCCACGCAGTCCGGCGAGCATAGCGGCCAGCGTGTCAGCCACCGGTGGCGAAGTGCTCGCGGACGGCACCCAGGTCGGCCTTGCCCGACGGCGTACGCGGGATGGTGTCGACAATCGCGATCCTGGTGGGGATCTCGTACCGCGCCAGCCGTCCCTGCAGATAATCGGTGAGTTCTGCCGAGGGGGCAGGCGTGCGCAGTTCCACCATGGCCACCGGCGTCTCACCGAGGCGCTCGTCGGGAATGCCGATCACCGCGGCGCCGCGCACGGCGGGGTGGCTCTCCAGGGCGGTGCGCACGTCGTCGGGCATCACTTTGAATCCACCGCGGATGATGGCCTGGTCGGCGCGGCCGAGTATCCAGACGAATCCGTCGGCATCGATGCGGGCCAGGTCGGTGGTTCGTATCCAGTCCGCGTCGGCTTCGAATTGCGCCGGTTTGACCTCCAACAGCCCCTTCTCATCGGACCCCAGCGGGGTGCCGTCCTCGTCGACGACGCGCAGCCGGGCCCCCGGATTGGCGCGGCCGACACTGCCCCGCTTGTCTTTCCAGTGTTTCTGGTGGTCGGCCAGCGTCCAGCTCGCCACCCCGCCACCGAACTCGGTGGCGGCGTACGAGGTCAGCACCGGGATGCCGAACTTCTCGGTGAACGCATCGGCATCGTCGGCCGACAGCGGGGCGGTGCCGGAGGTGACCGCGCGGATGCCGGCGAGGTCGTCGCGGGTGAGGTCGGAGTGCAGCACCATGCGCAGTGCGGCCGGCACCAGTGACACCGCTCGCGGCTGGTGCTCGCGCACGGCGTCGGCCCAGCGTTGGAGCTCGAACTTGGGCAGCAGCACGAATGGCCGTGCCTCGGCGATGCACAACAAGACCCGGAACACGCCGCCGACGTGGACCAAAGGCGAGTTGACGATGGCCACCCCGCGTCGCAGTTCGGTTGGTGCCGGGGAGTTTTCGGGATCGCGGCCGATGACGCTGCGGGCGAGCATGTCGTACGTCAGGTCCACGCGTTTGGGAGGGCCGGTGGTGCCGCTGGTCAACATCCACACCGCCACCCCCGGGCGCCCGGCGTCGTGCGCCGGATCCGGGGCGACAACCACCTCTGGCGCGGTGTCGAGATCGCGGATCGTCACGGTCGTCGTCGCGGGGGACGGCGAGGCCAGCGCGGCGATGTCCTCGGCCAGGCCGACGAGTACCGGCAGGTCGAGTGTCTCGATGTCGGCCCTGGTGCGCTCGTCGCCGCGGGAGGGATTGATCACCACGACGGTGCCGCCGGCCGCCAGCACCCCGAGTAGCGCTGCCACATGGGCGGGTTGGTTGCGCAGGAGGATTCCGACGCGCGTGCCGGCTGTCGATGCACCGATGCGCCGCGCGAGCGTCGCGACCTGTCCCCAGGTGAACCACTGGCCGTCGTACTGGATGGCCGGTGCGGCCGGGTCGAGATCGAGTACGTCGTCGATGCGCCGTGAAAGCGGGTGGGGCATCAGCGGATCCGGGGCTGTGTCTTGGGCAGGGGACGCTCGGACAACTCGGCCTTGGCGATCGGATTGCCCAGTCGCGTATAGATGAGGCCCTGGTCCATCGCGGCACGGTACGGCTTGTCCAGGGACTCCCAGATGGCCTTAACCGTGCCCTGGGTGGCAGTCGGCGGTTTCGCCGCGATCGTGGCGGCGATCTCGTGTGCGCGGTCCCACAGCTGATCTCTCGCTACGACTTCGGTGACCAGTCCGATGCGCAGTGCTGTCTCGGCGCTTACCCGTTCGTCGTTGCCCATCAACGCCATCCGCAACGTATCGCCGAGACCGACCCGGCGCATCAGGCCGATCGGCTCCAGCGCCGAGACCAGTCCGGCGCTGACATGAGAATCGAAGAAGGTGGCCTCCTGGGAGCAGATCACGATGTCGGCCTCGTTGACGAAGTACAGCGCCCCGGCGGTGCACATGCCCTGCACCGCGCAGACCACCGGCTTCCACATCTTCTGCCACTTGGGGCTGAGCAGTTCACCGGGATCCTCGTGGTTCCAGACGATCTCGGGCTGTCCGTAGCTTGATTTCACGTCCAGCCCGGCGCTGAAAGCCCGGTCGCCGGCAGCCCGTAGCACCACCGCGTTGATGCCTTCGTCGTCCTTGATTGCATGCCACGCGTCGCGCATCTCGTGGCACATGGCGCGGTTGAACGAGTTCAGGGCCTCGGGGCGGTTCAGCGTGAGCGTGGCCACCCGGGTTTCGTGGTCGAAGTCGAGGAGCAGTGTCTCCATTGCCTGTTACCGTGCCTGCCAGTTGGGCTTGCGCTTCTCGACGAAGGCCCGCGGTCCTTCGAGCGCGTCTTCGGTGCGGACCACCCGCTCGCGGAACGTTTCGGCCAGGATCTCTCCTTCGTGCAGCGGCAGATCCAGGGTCTTGTGAATGGCCAGTCGGGTTCCTCGGACCGCCAGTGGGGCATTGAGACACACGGTGTCGGCGATCTCGTGGGCACGTTCCAGCAGTTTGTCGTGCTCGACGATCTCGGTGATCAACCCGAGTTCGTACGCACGCTCGACGGTCATGCGCTCGTGCTTGCCCATCAGTGCCATCCGCAGCGCCACCGATCGGGGGAGGGCACGGGCCAGGCGCACCATTTCGCGGGCGGCGACCAGACCGATGCTGACGTGCGGGTCGAAGAACGTCGCCTTGTCTGAGGCGATCACGATGTCACCGGTGGTGACCCAGTCCAGTCCGGCGCCGCAGCAGATTCCGTTGATGGCCACCACGACAGGCTTGGCCATGGTACGAAACGGCGGGGTTCCCTCCTGCGGCGCCTCCCACTGTTCGTACGTGGACAGGTAGGGGCGTTCGTTGACGACCTTTCCGTCGCCGGGGATCTCCTTGACGTCGGCGCCGGTGCAGAAGGCCCGACCGGTCGCGGTGACGATCATCAGCCAGACGTCGTCGTTGTTCTCGGCTTCGGTGTAGGCGGCCCGCAGTTCGGTGATCATGTGCGGGGACAACGCATTGAGCGCGTCGGGCCGATTCAGGGTGATGGTGGCCTTGTGGCCGTCCACCTCGTATTTGATGGTCTCGTAATCTGTCATCGATTCCTCTTATCGCCCGGTGAAGTCGGGATCGCGGTGTTCCCGGAACGCAGCCAGGCCTTCTTTGAAATCGCCTGTACGGCAGGAGAGTTCCAGGTTGGACAATTCTTGGTTCATGGACTGGGTCAGGGTGGCGTGCTGGCCGTAGGCAATGGCCTGTTTGGCCAGTCCGATCGCGACGGTCGGCCCGGCGGCCAGGCGTGCCAATAGCGAAACGACTGCCGTATCCAACTCGTCGACGGGCACCGCGCTGTGGATCAGTCCCCAGTCGGCCGCCTGTGATCCGTTGACCTTCTCACCGAGCAGCAGCATGCGCTTGGCCCGGGCCACCCCCGCCAGTCGTGGCAGCAGCCAGGTCGCCCCCGAGTCGGGGGTGAATCCCCGGTTCATGAACGGTTCCCAGAACGTCGCCCCGTCCTCGGCGATGGTGAAGTCGGCGGCGAGGGCCAGGTTGCAGCCCAGGCCGACCGCCCAGCCCCGCACTGCGCATACCACCGGTAGCTGGATAGTGGCCACCAGCTCGATAATCCGGTGCGCGGTGTGCGGGATCCGCCGGACCAGGTCACCGGTACGGGGTCGCTCTCCGGTGCTGTTGGTGGCGACCCAGTCGGCTCCGGCGCAGAAGTTTTCCGCCGCGCCGGTGATGGCGACGGCGCGTAGTGAATCGTCGTGTGCGGCTGCCGACAGGGTCGCGACCAGATCGTCGATCATCTGATGGCTCAACGAGTTACGCCGCGCCGGACGGTCGAGCGTGATGCGCAGGGTGGCGTCCGCACGGGACGTGGTCACCGAACCGTCAGTCACCTGGAAACCAGCCTTTCCGAATCCATACAGTTGCCCATACAGTAGGCGATGCGGTTACAATCTTGTACAAGTTAGCAAGGAAAGGTCGTCGATGGAAGGACGCGTACGGCGCATCCGGCAGCCTCGGGTTGCCGAGATCGTGGCGTCCAAACTGCGCGACGACATCCTGTCCGGCCGCCTGCGTGAGGGTGACATCCTTCCCACCCAGGAGAGCCTGTTCCAGGAGTTCGGGGTCAGCCCGCCCGCGTTGCGTGAGGCGATCCATCTGCTGGAGACGGACGGGTTGATCTCGGTGCGCCGCGGAAACGTCGGCGGTGCCGTGGTGCAGATGCCCTCGGCTGACCGCACCGCCCACATGATCGGCATGGTGCTGCAGACCCGCGCTGCCACGCCCGCCGATGTGAGCGAGGCGCTGCTGCGTCTCGAACCGATCTGCGCGGGCATGTGTGCGGACCGGGAGGACCGTGCCACCGAGGTGGTGCCTTACCTGCAGGCCGAGATCGACCTTCAGGCAGCACAGTTCGAGGACACCTCGCAGTACGTGCCGAACGCCCGGAGGTTCCACGAAGCCCTGGTGTCCCGATGCGGCAACGAGCCGATGATCCTGCTCATCGGCTCGCTGGAGTTGATCTGGTCGACGCACGAATCGTCGGTGTGGACCGGGGAAGACGGCGCCGGCATGTCCGAGAAGACCATGGGGGCCGCGTTGCGCGATCACCAGCGGTTGTTGGATGCGATCGCCGACGGCAATTCGGCGCGGGCCACCAAGCTCGCGGCCGACCATCTCACCGCCGCCCGGCGCACCACGCTGGCCGCCGGTAACGACAAAACCATTGAAGCGAGGTTGATTTCGCATGACAGATGACCGGGTGCTGTTCGAGGTCGATGCGGACCACCGCATCGCCACCATCACGCTGAACAATCCCAGGCAGCGCAACTCCTACGACGCGGCGATGCGCGACGAGGTGGCCCGTTACCTCGACATCGTGGCGGACGACGACGATCTGACCGTGGTGCTGCTGCGCGGGGCCGAGGGCGTGTTCAGCACCGGCGCCGATATGAACAATGCCTACGGCTGGTATGGCGATGAGCGCTCGCGCGAAGAGCAGAGGGCTGGAGCTGAAGGTCCTTCCACGCCCAAGAAGTCCCGTCCGAGCCAGCGGCGCCGACTCACGGTGGACCGCAAGTCGTTTGGCTTCTACCACAACTTCATGGGCTTCCCGAAGGTCACGGTGGGCGAGATCAGCGGCTACGCGCTCGGCGGGGGGTTCGAGATGGCGTTGATGACCGACATCTCGGTGATCGCCCGTGACACCAAGATCGGGATGCCCGCGACGCGGTTCCTCGGCCCCGCCCTCGGCAGCCTGCACATGTTCTTTCACCGCCTCGGTCCGGTGCTGGCCCGGCGGATGCTTCTTACCGGGGACATCGTCGAGGCCGGCTCGATCGAGCACCTCGGCATCTTCACCGACACCTGCGATGCCGACCAGGTGACGGCGCGGGCGCAGTACTGGGCGGCCAAGGCGGCCAAGATGCCCGCCGACGGGGTGGTGATCGCCAAGGAGGCGTTCCGGCTCGTCGAGCAGAGTCAGGCCTACCAGGGCGAGGAGGTGGCCAGCTACATCTTCCATGCCTACGGCACCAACCTGCAGTTTTCGCCCGGTGAGTTCAACTTCGTCAAGACCCGCGCGCAGCATGGCACGAAGGAAGCGTTCCGCCTGCGCGACGAGCATTTCCACGTCCCCGAACCGCAGTAGAAACCCGTCCTGATACCGTTACAGAAACACGATATAGCGTAAAGGTGGAACCATGCCAACACCCGTCATCGTGGGCGCTGCCCGCACAGCGATCGGCCGTTCCTTCAAAGGGACCCTGGTCAACACCCCGCCGGAAACCCTGATCACCACCGTCCTGCCCGAGGTCGTGCGTCGCGCCGGCATCGCCCCGGAGGCCATCGACGACCTGATCTTCGCCGAATCCAATTACGGCGGCGGCGATATCGCGCGCTACGCCGCCGACGCGCTGGGCTGGGAGTCGGTGCCCGGCCAGGCCGTCAACCGGCACTGTGCGGGGTCGCTCACCGCCATCGGTAATGCGTCGGCCCAGATCGGCTCCGGCATGGAGCGGGTCCTGGTGGCCGGCGGTGTGCAGTCGCTGTCCTCGTCGCCGCTGATGAAGTGGCGGGTGCCCGGGTTCGGGCCCGAGATCGAGTTCATCGAGCCGTGGATGACCCCGACGCACGTCGAGACCCCGGACGCACCCATGCGCGACATGTCGATCACGGTCGGCTGGAACACCGCACAGGCCGCCGGGATCACCCGCGAGGACATGGATGCCTGGGCCGCGCGGTCGCACCAGCGCGCCATCGCCGCCATCGACGCGGGCAAGTTCCTCGACGAGATCGTGCCGCTGAAGGTGAACCAACCCGACGGGTCGGTCATCGAGTTCAGCGTCGACGAGCATCCTCGCCGCGGCACCACCGCCGAGAAGCTCGCCGAACTCAAGGTCCTGCACCCGGAGATCGAAGGATTCTCCATCACCGCGGGCAACAGCAGCGGCACCAACGACGCTGCCGCTGCTGTCGCGCTGGTCGGTGACGACTATGCGGCCGCGGAGAACCTCAATGTGCTGGCCACCGTCAGGGCCTGGGGCGCGGTCGGCGTGCCCGCCAAGGACACGGGTCTCGGCGGCGTCGAGGTGATCGGCAAGGTCCTCGGCCGGGCCGGACTCAAGCCCTCGGATGTGGCGCTGTGGGAGATCAACGAGGCGTTCGCCTCGGTGCCGATCGCCGCGGTGCGCAAGTACGGGCTCGACGAGGAGCTGGTGAACTTCTCCGGCAGCGGCTGCAGCCTCGGCCATCCGATCGCCGCTTCCGGTGCCCGCATGGTCACCACGCTCGTCTACGAATTGCAGCGCCGTGGTGGCGGCATCGGCGTCGCCGCGATGTGCGCGGGTGGCGGCCAGGGCGGCGCGGTCGTCATCGAGGTTTAGATCGCTTGACCTGAGCCCGGCGGGGGCGATCCGGCGTGGTCTCCCCGTCTGGCTCAGGTTCGGCAGCGGTCTCCGGGCCGGATTCGGCCTCGGCCTTGCCCGCTGCCTGATACTCGTGCAACTCGGCACGAACAGCTTCGTCGAAGGCGCGGTCCAGGCTGGCATGCGCAAGTCGTCTGGCGGCCCTCCGCATGGTGTCCACCAGGTCGGCGGCCCAAGCGAGCTCGGCATCATTGGTGGGCAGCCAGCCCGGACCCCGCTGGCGGACAACTTCGGTATGACCGCCGCGGGTCAGCTCACGTGCGGCGGCGTCGAGCTTCTTGTCGACCGCGGTGCTGGTTTTCAGAAGTATCTCCAGCGGCATTCCGCGGGATACGAGTGAGCCGAAGTCATCGATGAGCCGTACATCGGGGACCGAGTAGATATTCGCATCGGCCGTCGGCGCGATCATTCCGTGGTTGGTCAGCCGGCGCAGCATCGATGTGTCCAGGTCGCCGAGCCGTCCTTCCAGCTCCTCGAGGGACATGGTGCGTGGCTGCGGGTGCGACCACGGTGCGGTGACCAATTCTTCGAGGTCGGACAGATCCAGCACATCGACGAGGTTCTGTCCGGGCTGCAACCCGGTCAGGAATTTCATGATGTGCTTGAGCGTGAAGCCCTCACTGAGCAACCGGGTGATCGCGCGCAGCTGGCGCAGGTGGCGATCGGTGTAGATCGCCACCCTGCCCCGACGCTGGGGCCGGGGCAGGAGCCCGTTGTCCTGGTAGACGCGAACGTTCCGGGTCGTCGTCCCCGCCTCCCGAGCGAGGTCGTCAATCCGATACTCGGTCACCCCGGAATCCTATCCGGTGGCCGCGGGGCTGCCGCTGACCTGCGCCAGGGGGCTCATGTCGCGGCCCGCCGCGGTCTCGTTGTCGCGACGCGCAGTGATCCTGTAGTCGTGCAGGTTCACCGTCTTCAGCTGATTGACGTATTGGGTGGCGAACCCCGGATACATGGTCGCGTTGAAACCGTCCTCGGTCAGATACCAGCTCTGGCAACCCGAGTTCCAGGTGGTGGAGCCCAGGCGCCGTTGGATGTCCTCGTTGTACCGGTTCTGGGCCTCGATACGGACATCCAGCGATTTCCAGTCGTACCGCAGAAGCGTCGAGATCGCCTCGACGATGTAGTTGATCTGAGCCTCCATGTACACCAGTGCCGAACTGTGTCCGGGGCCGGAGTTCGGTCCGAAGGTGAAGTACAGGTTGGGATAACCCGATACCGCGACGCTGCGGTACGCGTAGGCGCCGCGGCTCCATTCGGCAGCGAGCTCACGGCCGTCGATGCCGGTGATCGGGAACGGGGTACCGGTCTTGCAGACATCGAACCCGGTGGCGAACACGATGCAGTCGAATTGGTGCTCGATGCCCTCGACGGTGCGAATCCCGTTGGGGGACAGCCGAGCGATGGGCCAGGTGACCAGCTTGCAGTTGTCGGCCTGTAAGGCGGGGTAGTACTCGCTGGTCATCAGGAGCCGCTTGCATCCGGCGGAGAAATCCGGCGTCAGCTGGCGCCGCAACCACGGATCCTTCACCTGCAGACGGAGATTGGCGCTGCTGACCGCCTCGACCAGCCGGGTGAACGGGGTGTCCCAGACGACGCCGAGGGCAACCGACTCGTGTCCCCAGTACCAGGCGCTTCTCATCAGGCTCTGGGTCACCGGGAGGTTGCGGTAGAGGCGCTTCAGCCGGCCACTGGTGGGAGTGTTGATCCGCGGCAGTACCCACCCGGGGGTCCGCTGAAAGACCTTGACCGTCTTCGCCGTCTTCACCAGTTCGGGCACGATCTGCACGCCGCTGGCACCGGTCCCGACGACCGCGACCCGTTTGTCGGTGAAGTCGTAGTCGTGATCCCACCGGGCGCTGTGGATCTTGTGGCCCTCGTAGGTGTCGATCCCGGGGATGTTCGGGAAGCTGGCGTTGGCCAGCGGACCGGCAGCGACGATCACACTTCGGGCCCGTACCGGTTCGCGGCCTTCGAGGGCGACGGTCCACTCGCCGGCCTCCGCGTCGTAGGAGATACCGACGACGGTGTGCCCGAACCGGATCGTCGGGCCGATACCGGACGACTCGACCATGCCGTTGATGTACTCCAGGATCTCGGCACTGCCGGAGTACGTGTGTGACCAGTCCGGGTTGGCAGCGAAACTGTACGAATACAGCCGGGACGGAATGTCGCACGCCGCACCGGGATAGGTATTGTCGCGCCAGGTTCCTCCGACTCGGGAATCGCGCTCGAATATCACGAAATCCTCGACGCCCTCGGCCTTGAGCCGGATGGCGGCGCCGATTCCGGCGAATCCGGCACCGATGATGGCAACGGAGATGGATGAAGAAGTCATGTCAGGGCGTCCTTCAGGCGACGGGTTCGTAGGTCAGTTCCTGCGACCAGGTGGGGGTGTTCTCGACCAACGACATCGGGATCATCCCGGTGATCTTGACCAGTGAATCGGCCAGCCAGTGGTACTTGGAGGTCCGGTCGATCACCTTGCGGCTCTGCCACGAGATGATTCGGTACATCGGCAATCGGCGGGCGAATTCGCTGCGTTCGCCGACGCTTTGGAACCTGCGCATCGCCTGGTACAGCCGGTCCTCGTTGACACCCATCTCGACGATGTTGTCGCGCATCTTGTTCAGCAGCGGGAAGTAGCTGAGCACTCCGACCAGGAATGTGGGCTTGATCCAGCCGCCCACCAGCTCGATCAGCAGCTTGCGCATATCGGCATGCCCGAGGATATCCATCACCTCGAAGTCGACGGCCAGGTGCCGGGACTCGTCGGAGTTGATCCGCTTGAACACCTCCTGTGCCACCGGATCTTTGACCTCGTCGGTGATGAACTTGATCAATGCCCCGTCCAGCGCGACCTCGAGCATGGGGATGACGGTGCCGAGGAACGTCAGACCCATTCCGTCGGAATGCTTGTCGAGCCAGTTGATGACCAACTGGACGTTGACGTTCGGCGGTGGGATCTCGTCGTCCTCGAGCATGCCCCACCTGCGCATCAAGGCGAGTTCGGCGTTGGCGTGCTTCTGTTCCTCGGCGTGGAAATGCTCGTAGATGCTCTTGAGCGTCGGATTCGGTGCCTTCTTCGCCAGCGCGGCAAAGCCGCGGGCGCCGACGTTCTCGATCCACATCAGGTCGGTCATGAACGGCTTGAGCTTGGCGTGCAGTTCGGGTTCGATCAGCTCGGCTCCCGGTGCGTCCCAGTCGATGTCGATCAGAGCCCATTGCCGGTCTTTGATCATCTGCAGCATGTTGTCGAGATCCATCGCCATGGTGCGTCCTTTCGGTAGAGCGGGTGTCGGGAAGGGTTCAGTCTTTGGGGAGAACTCGGCCGAGCAGTCCGGCGCCCCGGACGTAGAGACCGGGGAAGTGCCGCTTCAGGTGCCAGATGACAGTGGCGTCGATCTGGGGCACCACGTACAGGCGGCCGCTGTCGTGCGCGTCCAAGGTGCGGGCTGCGACGTTCTCGGGAGACAGCCCGGTCCACCGGGCCAGTTGCTGGCTGAGGTTCATCGAGCCGGGGGTGATGCGGCCATCCTGAAAGACGTTGGTCTTCACGAAGGTCGGGCACAGCACTGTCACCGCGACACCCGTGCCCGCGAGCTCGGCGGCCAGTGTCTCCGACAGCGACATGACGCCCGCTTTGGAGACGTTGTACGGCGCCATCGACGGTGCCGCAGCAAATCCCGCTGCCGAGGCCACGTTGATGATCCCGCCTCGGCCGGCCTCGCGCAGGATCGGCGTGAAGACCTCACACCCGTACACCACACCCCACAGGTTGATTCCGAGCGCCCAGTCCCAGTCCTCGAATCCGATGGCGCCGACGGGCTTGCCGCCGACGCCGACGCCGGCGTTGTTGATCACCAGGGTCGGTGGACCGCCGAAAACACTGGCGGCCTGCTTGGCCAACTGCTCGACAGCGGTGCGATCGGATACGTCGCAGACCACGGCGTGGCCCTTCCCGGTGCGGAGTTCCTCGATCAGCGCCACCGTCTCGTCGGCCCGGTCGGAATCGATATCGGCACAGATGACCTCGCCACCCCTCCGGGCGAGCTCAAGGGCGAACGACCGCCCGATGCCGCTACCTGCGCCGGTCACGACCGCCTTCGCTTCAGTGCAACGCCGATCGCCACGAAAAGCGTTGAGCAGCATGTCGATTCCGAACATCAGCACACCTCCATCTGGGGGTTGGGTCGGTCGTCCGCGAGCACGGCGGAGAAGAACCCCGCCGCCCGCCGCAGCGCCGTCGCTGCTTCGGGCGCCAGCCGGGGCAGTGCCTGGAAAACGTGCACCATGGCGGGCCAGACCTCGAGGGTGCTCACCCCTCCGTTCCGGGTGATCTCGGTATCGAGGTAGCGCGCGTCCGCGCTGAGCATTTCGAACTCCCCGACCTGGATCAGCATGGGTGGCAGGCGATCCGCCTTCTCGAAGTCGAGGCGCAGCCGCGGCTGGTCCGGGTTCTGTGCCGCCGTGTACAGCCCGACCAACTGCCGCGCCGCCGTCGCCGACATCGCCGGATCACGGCGCACCTGTTCCTGCTGTAGCGCGAGTGCCATGGTGAGGTCGATCAGAGGGGAGAACAGCACGACTCCGGCGGGCTGGAAACCGGGTTCGTCGGCGTGCTGGAGCAGCAGGTCGCAGGTCAGGTGGCCACCCGCGGAGTCCGCGCCGATCACGACGTCCGATGCCGAATATCCCTGCGCGAGTAACCACCGATAGCCCGCTTCGACGTCGTCGGCGGCGGCCGGGAATCGGTGTTCGGGAGCCAGGCGGTAGTCGACCGAGAAAAACGGGATGCCGGTGGCCTGGGAAAGCTGTGCCACCAGCTTGCGGTGCGTGTGTGCCGAACAGATCACGTAGGCGCTGCCGTGGATGTAATAGCCGGCGCGCGTGCCGAACTTCACGCCCGGGCCGATCACCCATTCGCCGCGCAGTCCGGGCCGGCGGACCGGGATGACCCTGGTGCCGTCGGGCATCGATCCCAACGTCCCCATGATGGTGGCGATCAGACCGCGGGAGAACCACACTCCCGGACGGTTCATCGGGATCACGCCGGTGAGGCAGCCCAACGTCCACCGGGTGGTGGCGGCCGCGACGACGGCGCGCAGGGAACGGCCACTGGGCACAGCCGGCAGGTCGGGTGAGGCAACTCCGGTCACGAGGGTTACGTCACCACAGACTGTTACATTTGTCAATGTAACAATCGGCGATGACGTCACGGGCCAGGTGAGCTGGGTGCCGGCTCACTTGGAAGCGGTGGGTACGCGAAATCGACCGGCCGCGAACGGAAATCCGGATTGGTGGCGCACGAAAGTGGCCGGAGCGCCAGGGGCGACTTCGGCTCAGGTGAAGGTTGCGCTTATTTGCGCTTGGACTTGGTCGCCGTCGGTTGTGCGATCCGTGCGGCCGCGTGGTCGAGGATGCACTCAAGGCCGTACTCGAAGTTCTTCTCGTCGGCCGCGCCGATGCGGTGTCCCTCGGTGGTGACCTGTGCGAGCAGAGGCGTGACTTCCGGGTCGATGACCATGGTCTCTTCGTAGTCGCCCGGTGCGTTGTCGTTGGCCCGGTTCTTTTCGTAGAGGCGGTGCAGCACCACCGAGCCGCGCACGTGTACGGAGACGGCCGAATAGGTGTCGAAGGCGTCCTCGACTGGCAATCCGGCCTCCACCAGGCCGGAGATCGCGGTCTCCATCTCTTGCACGCCGAGGCGTGCGGCACGCGGGCTCAGGGCGGAGCGAATGAGAATGAGATCACACAGAATCGGGTTGCCCATGAAGGCTTTTCGCATGGTCCTGGCGTGGTTGGCCAACGACTCGCGCCAGTCCTTCGCTTCGACATAAGGAGTGGCGACCACGAACTCGCGGAGTGCGCGGTCGGTCATCGCGTTGAGCAGGTCATCCTTCTTGCGGAAGTACCAGTAGATGCTGGTGACGCCGACGCCGAGATGTTTGCCCAAGAGCGGCATGCTGAGGTTGTCGATCGACACCTGCTCGGCGAGTTCGAATGCACCCTTGATGATGTCTTCGGGATTGATGGACCCGCGTTCGCGCCGTTGACGTTTCTCAGCGGTCGGTTGCTTTGCCACTGCGGGCACCTCCATCGAAATCGATCCTGCTCAAGCCGTCCTGTGGCGCGGGTCAATCGCAGGTGAATTTACCGCCGGCCACCACCTGAACTGCGCCAATGTGCGCGTGTCGCGGGGTCTTGTCGCTGTCGAGCTTACCGGTAGCCTCTCTGTTGCTGCCGTCCACAGTGGGCGCCGAGGCGTCGCTCGGAGGTATTGGACGGGGTTCCGGCTTTTTACTGTAACCCCTATAGTAGGCTTTTCCGGGTAATTGGGCCGCAAGCGAAGGGGCAGTTGGTGTCGGAAGTAGTTCTGCGGGAGCGTCGGGGTCGCACGCTCATCATCACGATCAATCGTCCGGAAGCACGCAACGCGTTCAATCTCGCGGTGGTCCAGGGCCTCGCCGATGCCATGGACGAACTCGACGACACCCCAGAACTGTCGGTGGCCGTCCTGACCGGCGCGGGCGGAAACTTCTGCGCCGGCATGGACCTCAAGGCGTTCGCATCGGGGGAGCTGCCCTACGTGCCCGGTCGCGGCGCCGGCTTCACCGAGCGCCCGCCGCGCAAGCCACTGATCGCCGCGGTCGAGGGGTTCGCGCTCGCCGGTGGTACCGAGCTGGTTCTGGCGACCGACCTCGTGGTCGCCTCCAAGGTCGCCAAATTCGGTATCCCCGAGGTCAAGCGGGGTCTCGTGGCCGGTGGCGGTGGACTGCTGCGACTGCACCAGCGCATTCCGTACCAGAAGGCGATGGAACTCGCGCTCACCGGCGACAGCTTCACTGCCGAGGAAGCCGCCGCGTGGGGTTTCGTCAACAAGCTGACCGAGCCCGGTGAGGCACTCGACGGTGCCCTGGAACTCGCCGATCGAATCACCGCCAACGGCCCACTGGCCGTGGCCGTGACCAAGGAGATCATCGCGTCATCCTCGGAGTGGTCGGCCGACGAGATGTGGAAGAAGCAGGGCGAACTGCTCGGACCGGTGTTCTCCTCCAATGACGCCAAGGAGGGGGCGATCGCCTTCGCCGAGAAGCGGGCGCCCAATTGGACGGGTTCCTGAGACCGGCGGGCAGGAGCGAAGCGACCGGAGAGTAACTGGCCATGGATCTCGGTTTCGCAGGTGCGGCCACCGTTGTCGTGGGCGGTGGCCGTGGGATGGGTTTCGCAACCGCCCAGTGTCTGGCCGAGGACGGCGCGCGCATAGCCATCGTCGGTCGGTCCCAGGACGTACTCGATGCTGCCGCAACGGAGCTGGGTCGGCTGGGATCGCCGGAGGCGGTCGGGATCGTCGCCGACACCTCGGACAGCTCCCAAGTCGAGCAGGCTTTTGCCGAGGTCGGCGACCGGTGGGGTGAGCTGAACGCGTTGATCAACACGGTCGGCCCGGGTGCTGCGGGCAACTTCGAAGAGCTGACCGACGACCAGTGGCGGGACGCATTCGACACCGGTCTGATGGGCATGGTGCGCTGCGTACGGGCGGCGTTGCCGTTGCTGCGCAACGCCGAATGGGCTCGCGTCGTCAATTTCTCCGCGCATTCGGTCCAGCGGCAGAGCACTCGGCTGCCGGCTTACACGGCGGCAAAGGCAGCGCTGAACAGCGTGTCCAAGAATCTGTCGCTGTTGTTGGCCAAGGACGAGATCATGGTCAACGTGGTCTCGCCGGGCAGCATCTCCTCGGAAGCGCTGCGAGGCTGGGCCGACACGGTTGGTGTCGACGGCAACGATCCGTATGCGTTGATGGCGGCCATCGATGAGCATTTCGGGCATCCGGCCCACCTGCCGCGTGCCGGACTTCCTGGTGAAATCGGTCCCGTCGCAGCCTTTTTGGCGTCCAAGCGCAACTCGTACATGACCGGGGCCAACGTCAACGTGGACGGCGGATCGGACTTTATCTAGGGGGCGGTATGGCAACGGCAACCGAAGCGCGGGACTGGGCTCGCTCAGCCTTGCGGGGGATCGGTGACTCGCTCTATACCCCGTTCTGCGGAACCGATGGCGACGACATCGACTGGGATGCCTACCGGCGCCTGGTGCGCTACTGCGTCGGCGACCTCGGCCATCAGATGCTCTGGTGTACCAGCGGTTTGGCCGAGTTCTGGGCGCTGACCCTCGCCGAGCGCAAGCGGCTGCTCGAGGTGGCGATCGACGAGGGGCGCCGCGCCAATCCGGGTGTGGTCGTGCAGGCCTGCACCGCGGCCACGTCGGCCAAGGACTGTCTGGAGCTCACGCTGCACGCACAACATGCGGGCGCCGACATCGTCTACATCCAGACCCCCATGATGGAGGCACACGCCGGGGAGGGCGTTCTGCGCTTCTTCTCCTACATCGCCGAACGCACGGATATCGCCCTGGGCATGTTCAATTCGCCGTCCTCGGGCTATGTCCTGGCGCCGGACGAGAGCGCCCGGATCGCCGAGGCGATCCCGGCGGTGTGCGCCACCAAGGAGGGCGCCTTCCGGCCGGCCGCGAGCCGTCGGCTACACGAGCTGGTGCCGTACCTGGCGGTCTGGGAGTGTGACACCACGGTGTACCGGGCCGGCTGGCTGCGTGAGGGCATCGTCTGCCCGGCCCAGTTGGGTACTGCCGGATATCTCTACGAGACGCCGCAACGCCGCATCTTCACCGAGTACTGGGACCTGGTGTACGCCGACCGGCTCATCGAGGCGATGGACTTCGGCCGGGAGTCCGGGTTGGACCAGTTCGGTCTGGACATGGGTTCCTGGTTCACCTGCTATCCGGGTCGAGCCGACTATTTCACCCACTGGGCCGGCGCGTTCAAACACGCGGCGTCGGTGCTGGGGTTGCCCGTCGGCGGGTACCCGCACTCCCGTCCGCCCCAGGCATTGCTGCCGGATGCGGCCAAGACCCAGATCGAAACCGCTTATCGCAAGCTCGGTTTGATCGATTCCTGAGCCGCCTTTGTGCAGGTCGCGGTGCCGACGCCGGGCTTGCGGAATGCACTACCGATAGGTATACAGTATGTATGTCTGAACGGCTGGTGTGGCATCGGGGAGGTATCGCGGATGACGGTCGCTGACAGTGTCGGAACCGAGGCTGTTCTCTACGAGGTGACGGGTGCCGGCGTTGCTGTCATTACGCTGAACCGCCCCGATCGGCTGAACTCCTGGGGCGCGGACATCTCGGCCGGCGTCTACGCGAGTTTCGATCGCGCCGAAGCCGATCCGGCGGTCCGGGTGATCGTGCTGACCGGGAGCGGCCGCGGGTTCTGCGCGGGCGCCTACATGGGTGCCATGCAGGACCTGGGCGCCAGCATCAACGAAGACACCGATGTCAGCAAGATCGTCGGCGAACGTCACCCGCATTTCCTGACCGAACTGCGCAAGCCCGTCATCGCCGCCATCAACGGGGCGTGCGTCGGCATCGGGCTCACGCACGCGTTGATGTGCGATGTCCGGTTCGCCGCTGCCGGAGCGAAATTCGCCACGGCGTTTCCCCGTCGCGGGCTGATCGGCGAGTACGGCATCACCTGGATCCTGCCGAGGCTGGCGGGCTGGGGTGCGTCGGCGGACCTGCTGCTGAGCGGACGCACCTTCTTCGCCGAGGAAGCCGTCGCGCTCGGTCTGGTGAAAGAGGTTGTGGCGCCGGAAGATCTGTTGAGCCGTGCGCTGGGGTACGCCGAAGATCTGGCTCGCAACTGTTCACCGGCCTCGATGGCTGTCATCAAACGTCAGCTCTACGGCGACGCCCACGACGACGTGCGCGATGTCAGCGCCCGCGCCGAAACCTTGATGCACGAATCCATGGTGCGGCCCGATCTCATCGAAGGCATCACCGCGTTCTTCGAGAAACGACCCCCGAACTTCCCGCCGCTGAAAGAAGGTTGATGACATGACCGACACCCCAGAGCGTCTGCCCTACCTGGCCGTCGATGTCGACAACCACTACTACGAGCCGGTGGACGCCTTCACCCGGCACCTGCCCAAGGAGTTCCGGAGCCGTGGAGTGCAGATGGTCCAGGACGGCAAGCGGACCCTGGCCGTGATGGGCGGAACCGTCAACCACTTCATCCCCAACCCGACCTTCGACCCGATCATCGAACCGGGCTGCCTGGATCTGCTGTTCCGGGGAGAGATCCCCGAGGGCGTCGACCCCGCCTCCCTGATGAAGGTCGACCGGCTCTCCGAACACCCCGAGTATCAGAATCGCGATGCCCGGCTGAAGGTGCTGGACCGGCAGCGACTCGAAACCGTGTTCATGCTGCCGACTTTCGCCTGCGGTGTGGAGGAGGGGCTCAAGCACGACATCGAGGCCACCATGGCCTCGGTGCACGCCTTCAACCTGTGGCTCGATGAGGACTGGGGGTTTGACCGGCCTGACGGCCGCTTCGTATCGGCACCCATCATCTCGCTCGCCGATCCCGAAAAGGCGGTCGAGGAGGTCGAGTTCGTGATCAGCCGGGGCGCCAAGCTGGTGTGTGTGCGTCCGGCCCCGGTGCCGGGCGCGGTCAGGCCGCGCTCCCTCGGTGATCCGTTGCATGATCCGGTGTGGGCCCGGTTGGCCGAGGCCGGTGTCGCGGTGGTGTTCCACCTGTCGGACTCCGGCTACATGGCGGTCCCGGCGTTGTGGGGCGGCAGCGGGGTGTTCAAGGGATTCGGCAAGCGTGATCCGCTCGACATGGTGATCATGGACGACCGCGCCATCCACGACACCATGGCCTCGATGATCGTGCACCAGGTCTTCACTCGGCATCCCAAGCTCAAGGTGTGCAGCATCGAGAACGGCTCCTACTTCGTCTACCGGCTGATCAAGCGGCTGAAGAAGGCCGCCAACAATGCGCCGTACCACTTCAAGGAGGATCCGGTCGAGCAGTTGCGCAACAACGTCTGGATCGCGCCGTACTACGAGGACGACGTAAAGCTGCTCGCCGCCACCATCGGGGTGGACAAGATCCTGTTCGGCTCGGACTGGCCGCACGGCGAGGGGCTGGCCGACCCGACCACCTTCACCGCGGACATCCCGCAGTTCCCGGAGTTCAGCCTCGAAGACACCCGGAAGGTGATGCGCGACAACGCACTCGAGCTCCTCGGTGACCCGACCCGGACTGCGCCCGGCGTCGCAGGCCTGGTGTCGGTCTAGCCGCCGCCATGGCCGAATGGACGATCGGCGCCGTCGTCGACGCGATTGCCGAGGCGGTACCTGACCGGGAGATGACGGTGTGCGGCACTCGTCGCACCACCTTCGCGCAGGGAGCTGACCGGACCAGTCGGCTGGCCAACTTTCTGGCCTCGCGCGGATTGGGCGCGCACCGCGAACGTGGCGACCTGAACCGCTGGGAATGCGGCCAGGACGTGGTCGCGCTCGTCATGCACAACGACCTGTATCCCGAGATGGTGATCGGCTGCCTCAAGGCGCGCACGGTCCCGGTGAACGTCAACTACTACTACTCGCCGGGCGAGGTGGCCGACCTGCTGGCGTACCTGAAGCCACGTGCGGTGATCTACCACCGCTCGCTGGGGGCGAAGTTCGCTTCTGCACTGGGGGACGAAGCGCTGCAGGCCGAACTGCTGATCTCGGTCGACGACGGCGACGGTGCCGAACTGCCGGATGCAGTGCCACTGGAAGATGCTCTGGCTCAGGGGGATTGCGACCACGGCATCACCCCATCTCCTGATGATCTGCTCATGGTCTGTACGGGCGGTACGACCGGGCGTCCCAAAGGGGTGATGTGGCGGCAGGGCGACATCTACGTGTCCTCGATGAACGGTGCCGACCACGAGCAGGTGAGCGAGATCCACGACAAGGTGGTCAATGCCGGCCCACCGTGGTTTGCGGTGTCGCCGTTGATGCATGCCGCCGGGATGTGGACCGCGTTCTCCGGCCTGCTGTCCGGCCAGACGGTGGTCCTGCACGACACCAAACCACGCTTCGACCCGCGCACCGTGCTCGAAACCGCGCAGCGCGAGAAGATCGGGCTGATGACAATGGTGGGCGACGCCTACGCCGCACCGATCGTCGAGGAGCTGGGCCGGCGATCCTATGACCTGTCGTCGATGTTCGCGATCGGCACGGGCGGAGCGGCGACAAACCCGAAACATCAACGCGCACTGCTGGAACACATCCCGCAGATCACCATCATCAACGGATTCGGTTCTTCGGAGACCGGCAACATGGGGTTCGGCCATACTCAGCGCGAAACCCCGACTGCCGAAACCTTCCAGCTTCGGGCTGGAGGTTTGGTCCTGGCCGACGACTACTCCCGGTTCCTGGATCCCGGCGACACCGAGGTGGGCTGGGTGGCACGTAACGGCCGAATCCCGCTCGGCTACTTCAACGACGAAGCGGCGACGGGGAAGACCTTCCCCGAGGTGGCCGGCGAACGGGTGGTGGTCTCGGGTGACCGCGCCTCGCTCGACGCCGACGGCACCCTGCGCCTGTTGGGCCGGGATTCGTTGGTGGTCAACACCGGTGGGGAGAAGGTGTTCGTCGAGGAGATCGAAGAAGTGCTGCGCGCACACCCGCTGGTCGTCGATGCGCTGGCGGTGGGCCGGCCCAGTGAGCGGTGGGGTGAAGAGATCGTGGCCCTGGTGGCTGTGCGGGACGCGGTCGACGCCGACGCCCTCCGGGAGCACTGCGCCACCCAGCTGGCCCGGTTCAAACTTCCCAAGGACGTGCTGTTCGTCGAGGAGATTCGCAGACTCGGCAACGGCAAGGCCGACTATCGCTGGGCCAAGGGCCTGGCCTCGGAACAGGCGGAGATCAAGGCATGACACGCACAGAGAATCGGGTGATCGACTGTCTGGCCAACGTGCATTTCGGCGAGACGGAGAACCAGCCGACCTTCATGAAGAAGGTGCGGGACGATTATTTCAAGGGCCCGCAGTCGATGTACGACCCCATCGACCTGTCGGAGCTGCTCGACGAGATGGACACCCACGGTGTGCAGAAGGCGATCCTGATGGATTCGCTGGCCAAACCGTCGGTGACGGCGCGGAAATTCGTTGAGGCGCATCCGGACCGCTTCGCGCTGGCGATGGGCGGGGTGAACCTGTTGCGTCCCATCCCGTCGCTGCGTGAACTCGCAGCCGTCGCAGCCGACCTTCCGGTCGCCTATACCGTTGTCGGACCCAGCTTCTGGGGAGACGGGCAGTATCCGCCGAGCGATGCCGTGTACTATCCGCTCTACACCAAATGTGCCGAGATGGAACTGCCGCTGTGCGTCAACACGGGCATTCCCGGGCCGCCGATCCCGGGCGAGGTGCAGAACCCCATCCATCTCGACCGCGTGTGTGTTCGGTTCCCGGAGTTGAAGCTGTGCATGATCCACGGCGCAGATCCGTGGTGGGACATCGCGATCCGGATGCTGATCAAATACCAGAACCTGCGGCTGATGACGTCGGCCTGGTCACCCAAGCGGTTGCCGGAGTCACTGCTGCACTTCATGCGGACCCGCGGCAAGAACAAGATCATCTTCGCCTCGGATTTCCCGGTATTGCGCATGCAGCGCGTCGTGCCCGAGGCGCTGGCGCTCGACCTGCCTGCCGATGTGCTGGACAACTACCTCTACAACAATGCCGCGGAGTTCTTCTTCGGCAGAGACGACTAGGACGCCCTCGGCGAAGCCGAGAAAGGAGCACGGATGGACCGCTACGAACTGCGCAGGCTGGATTACAGCCTGACCGAGGACCATGTCGACCTGCAGACCGCGTACCGGCAGTTCTTCAAGACGCACTCCGACATCGAGGCCGTGCGTGCCGCCGAGCCTTCGGGTTTCGACAAGAGTCTGTGGGAACGGTTGTGCGCCATGGGCGCCACCACGATGGCACTCCCGGAATCCGTCGGCGGTGACGGGGCGACCCTGGTGGACCTGACCTTGGTGGCAGAGGAACTCGGCCGCTCGCTGGCGCCCGTGCCGTGGATCGACCATGTCGTCGCGGCGCGGTTGCTGGCCCGGCTGGGCGCATGCGAGTCCGAAGAGATCGTGCAGGGCACCCAGATCGTCGGACTCGATCCGCAGCAGGTGGCGCCGACCGGTGCCCGGCTGATCCCGATCGGATCGATCGCCGACCACATCGTCGTCCGCGACGGACAGGATGTGGTGAAGCTGGAATTCTCCACGCGGCCTGCCCGGGTAGACAACATCGGCAAGCTGCCGATGGCGTGGGTGGATCCAGCCGCCGCAGACACCCGCGTCGTGCTGGCCAGTGGTGCCGATGCCCTTGCGGAATATCAACGGGCGCTGGATGAATGGCGTCTTCTGACCGCGGCGGCGCTGGTGGGTCTGGTCGAGGAGACGATGACGATCGCTGCCGAGTTCGCCAAGTCTCGGTACACCCTCGGGGTGCCGATCGGGACGCTGCAAGGCATTTCGCATCCGTTGGCCAACATCGCGATCACGGTTCAGAGCGGGCGCGGACTGGCGCGTCGGGCGGCGTGGTTCCTCGACAACGAGCCGGACGAGCGGCCGGAGCTGGCTCCTTCTGCATTCGTCTTCATGGCCGAGGAGGCCGCCAAGGCCGCCACCATGGCGGTGCATGTACAGGGCGGACTCGGGGTGTCGGCGGAGGCTGCGGCCACCGCGTACCTGGTGCGGGCGCGCGGTTGGGCGCTGGCAGGCGGTGACCCGGGTGCCACCGCGGTGCACATCGCTCAGATCGTCTCGGCTCGTGAAAGCAAGGTTTAGATATGGATTTCTCAACAGTCGAACTGTCCGCTGAGGACGAGGCGTTCCGCACCGAGGTGCGCGAGTTCCTCTCGAGCATCGTGACCGAGGACGTCATCCGGCGGGACCGCGAGACCGGCGACAACTTCGACGAGGGCGTGCACCTGGCCCTCGGCGCGGCCGGGTACCTGGAGAAGGAGTTCAAGTCCGAAGCCGATGGTGGGTTCACCCGGGTGCAGTCGCGGATCTGGCAGCTGGAGAAGCGCCGGGCCGAGGTGCCGTGGGTGACCTGGGGAACAACGATCATGATCGCTCGTTCCGTCTCAAAGTTCGCCGCCCCGGAGATCCGTGACGACGTGCTGTGCGGGGTGTACGACGGCACCGTCCGGATGTGCCTGGGCTACACCGAACCCGAGGGCGGCTCCGATGTCGCGACGTGTAAGACCCGCGCGGTCCGGGACGGCGATCAGTGGGTAGTCAACGGGTCCAAGATGTTCACCACCGGCGCGCACAACTGCCAGTACGTCTTCCTGATCACCAACACCGATCCGGACGCGCCGAAACACAAGAGCCTCACCATGTTCCTGGTGCCCCTGGACTCCGACGGTATCGAGATCCAGGGCATCCGAACGATCGACGGTGACCGCACGAACATCGTCTACTACTCCGATGTGCGGGTCGACGACAAGTATCGGCTCGGTGACGTCAACGGTGGCTGGACGGTCGTGCGTGAACCACTCGACGCCGAGCACGGGGCGGTCGCGGCCGCCGACGATGGTCTGGCCGATGTCGCGATCATGATGCATCAGGCCGGATTCATGGCTGAGGCGGCAGACAACGTGGCCGCGCTGGTGGGTACTCCCGATGCCAGTGGTCACGCCGCGGTTGACGATGGATCGGTCGCATATCGACTGGGGCGCAGTGTGGCTCGTCTGGAGGCGTCACTGTCGTCGCCCAGCATTTTCGGCCGAGTCGCGTTGGCTCAGACCATGCGCGACATCGCCCCGGATCTGATGGACATCGCCGGATCAGTGGCCGCACTGCCGATCGGGGCCGACGGGGGAGCCGATGACCGCAGTGAGTACGTGTACCGGTTCGCGCCCTTGGTCGGCATCTACGGCGGCACGCTCGAGGTGTTCCGCAACATGATCGCCCAGCACGTGCTTGGCCTGGGCAAGCCGAACTACTCGGCGCCCAAGGCGAAGGCTTCCTGACTGGTCCAGCTTCAGCGCCGAAACGGCATTCCAGCAGGGCTTTACTCGCACTTTTCCTGCTGGAATACCGTTTCGGCGGAGGGGATCGGAGGGGATCAGACCTCGGCCAACTGCTTGTTGAGCTGGTCGCCCTCGATGTCCAGGTTGGGCAGGAAGCACTCCAGCCGCTTGGGAAGCCACCAGGCCTTGTCGCCGAGCATCGACATCACGGCAGGCACGATCGCCATCCGCACCACGAACGCGTCGATCAACACCCCGAACGCCAGCGCGAAACCGATCTGCTTGATCATGGGATCGCCGTTGAACACGAACCCCGCGAACACCGACATCATGATCACTGCGGCGGCCACCACGACCCGGCTGGCCTGGGTGAACCCGTGTGACACCGCGTCATCGCCGCGGTGCCCGTGCACATGGGCCTCCTTCATCGACGACACCAGGAACACCTGGTAGTCCATCGCGAGGCCATAGAGCACCCCGATCACGATGATCGGGAGCAGGCTCAGGATCGGCCCCGTCGCGCTCAAGCCGAACAGCTGTTGGAACCAACCCCATTGGAACAATGCGGTGGTGGCCCCGAACGTGGCCAGCACGCTGAGCAGGAATCCGACGGTCGCCTTGACCGGTATCGCGATCGACCGGAACACGACCAGCAGCACCAGCAGTGACAGGCCGACGACCACGCCGATGTAGAGCGGTACGGCTTCGGCGAGGCGATCGGTGGTGTCGACGCCCATCGCGGTGATACCGGTGACGCCGAGGTCGACGTTGTGCAGTTCGGTCAGCGGGCCGGCGTGTGCGCGGATGTCGCGGACCAGTTGGGCGGTGGCATCATCGGTTGGCCCGGTGTCGGGCACCACCGAAAACAGCGCGAATTCCTCGTTGTCGCTGACCTTTTGCAGACTGACCGATTCGACGCCGCTCAGTCGGCGCAGGTCGTTGTTGGTGTCCACGAGGTCGGCGATGGTGAGCTTGCCATTGCCCGCCGCGGGTTCGGCTACTACGACCAGCGGCCCGTTGTAGCCCTCGCCGTAGTGGGTGGAGACCAGGTCATAGCTCTCGCGTTGAGGTGTGCCCTGGTTGTAGCTGGAACCGGCGGGCAGACCCATCGACATGTTGAGGGCCGGCAGCGCGAGCAGCGCGGCGATCACCACACCACCGACGGCGACGGGCACCCGGTGCCGCAGGACCGCACCGACCCAGGCAGTCGCGAAACGGTGATTGGTGCCCTTCTCGGTGGACTGCGCGCGCCGGGTCTTGTCCGAACAGATGCGCTCGCCGACCAGACCGAGCAGGGCGGGTAGCAGCGTGAGCGCTGCGATCACGGCAACGACCACGGTGGCAGCGGCGGCCAATGCCATCGGGGTGAGCAGCGAGATGCCGACCACGGTCAGCGCCACCAGCGCGATCACCACCGTCGTTCCCGCGAAAATGACTGCGCTGCCGGAAGTTCCAAGCGCCCGCCCGGCCGCCTCGCCGGCACTGAGGCCCTGGTCGATGATCAGCCGCCGCTGTCGATTGACGATGAACATCGCGTAGTCGATGCCGACGGCCAGGCCGAGCATCAATGCCAGCACGGCTGTCATCGACTGCATGTTGACCAGGTGCGAGAACAGGAATGTTCCGCCGACACCCACGGCTACCGAGCTCAGCGCGGTGGCCAGGGGCAGCCCGGCGGCAACCAGTGAGCCGAGGGTGACAACCAGGACCAGGGCAGCGACGGCCAGGCCGATGACCTCACCGGCACCGACGATTTCGGGCATCTCAACCATGCTTGCCGAGGGCAGCACCTTGATCCCTGTGCCCGAGACCGCGTCGCGTGCAGCGGTCACCGTGTGCTCGACGGTGCCCGACGGCAATTCCGCGGTCTGCTTGTCGAATTGGAACTGGTACAGGGCCGCGACGCCGTCAGCAGACACCAGCACGCCGGGCACGGGTTGGCCGTTGACCATCATCGGGTGCGGGGCGTCAGGTCCGGCAACAGCCGGCACCTCGGACCGTGCGATGGCCGCCGAGGCGGTCAGGGTGGGGCTGGCCGGTCCCTTGGCCAACTCGGCCTGGGCCAGTGCGCGGGGGTCGAGCACGTGCTCGGACCGCGAGATGGAGTCGACAGCGCGCAGCACTGCGGCGCTGTTGTCGTGGTCGTCGATGCGCTGGTCCGTCGGGACGGCAAAGGCAATGAGCCCCTGTCCGCCCGAGGATTCGGGCATGCGCTGCGCCAGGTCGTCGATGACCTCCTGGGCAGGTGTGCCGTTGATGCGCATCTCGTTCGAGATCCTCGGTGGATTGGTCACGAGCAGGCCCGCCACCACGGCGATCAGGGCAAGCCAGCCGCCGATCACGAGCCATGGACGACCGAACGCAAAGCGCCCCAGCCGGTACAGATAGGTGGACATATAAGTGAGAGTAGGATCTCAATATGGGAGTCAGCTATCGTTTGTTGCGAAGCCCATCCCCGGTGCACGAACATGACCTGCGCCACGTCCCCCGGAACGGATATGCCTGCTCGTACCAGCCGCCGTCGCACCGACGCCTATGCCAATGAGAGCCGTATCGTCGCAGCTGCTCGCGAGGTCTTCGCCGCGCGGGGTGGGGCAGCGACGTTGACGCAGATCGCCGCGCACGCGGGCGTCGGCAATGCGACGCTGTACCGCCACTTCCCGAACCGACAGGCGCTGGCGGCGGCCGTGTACGAGGACGCATTCGCCACCGAGGTCGAGCCGGTGATCCTGGCGCTCATCGACAGTGACGCCCCACGTGAGGCCTTCATCGATGTGATCGAACGGCTTGCCGAACTGATGTATCTCCAGCGTCCGCTGCTGCCCTCGCTGGACCACCTCACCGTGCTGACTGCCAGATTGTTCAACCGAAAGCGTGACCTGCTGGAGGCGTTGGTGACGCAGGGGCAGGCCTCGGGCGATCTGCGCGCCGATCTCACGGTCGACGACGTTCCGACCTTCGTGGCCATGGTGACTGCCGCCTCGGTGGCGCTCGACCAGCCGCCGCAACTACGCAGGCGTTACCTGAGTTTGATGCTCGACGCCCTCAATCCGGCAGACGCGCAGCCGCTTCCACCGTTGGCCGAGGGCCGCCGCTAACCAGACGGCACCAGGCTCGGTGGGACCGGTACAAGATCCCGGCAAACTTGCTCAGGCCGTGGTGAATACAGGGGGCTTTACCGCACCCGGGTCGGGGTTGGCGATCGGCAGGCCCATGAACCGCCGGGCGTTGTCGCCCATGAAGTCGTATGTGCGCCGGATGTCCATGCCCTCGGCGTACTTCCAGAAACCCTTGGGTTCGGCCAATCCTTCGGGATGCGGATAGTCCGAGCCGAAGAGCACCTTGTCCCATCCGACCGTTTCCACCACATCGGACACACAGCCCTCCCAGAACGGGCTGACCCAGATGTTGCGCCGGAACACATCGTGCGGATGTTCGGGGAAGTTCTGCGGCATCTTCTTGTACAGGTCGGCGAAATCGTGGAACAGCGGGAAGATCCAGCTGCTGCCATTTTCGACGCTGGCGATGCGCAGTTTGGGGAACCGGGTAAGGGTGCCGTGGCAGATCAGCGCCGTCAGCATGTCAGCGATCTCCCGGTGGCCCAGCACCATCCAGCGGAAGGCGCTCTGCGCCATGAAATTCTGGGTGTACGGCGGCTCCCACTTGTTGACGTAATCATCCAGCGGGGGATAGCTGGCATGCAGGACGATGGGCAGGCCGGCGGCCTCGACGTCGCGCCAGAACGGGTCGAACTCCGGCAGGGCGGGGGAGCGCCAGCCATGCAGGCCGTTGACAGGCCCCGGTTTGATCAACGCGACCTTGCCGTCGTGCTCGAGGATCCACTCCAGTTCCCGTTGCGCCGCATCGACTTCGGAAAGGTTGATGATTGGTGTGGAGAACACCCGGTCGGCGTGGTTGAAGCCCCAGTGTTCGAAGATCCACTCGTTGAGAGCGTGGACGATGGCCAGCGTCAGCTGTGGGTCATCGGCACTGGAGTGCTCGACCAGGCTGCCCAGCGTGGGGTAGTTCAGCGCCTCGACCACGCCCTGCCGATCCAGTTCCTTGACCCGGTCTTCCGGGTTGCGGGTGGCCTCGGGTGCGTCGATGGCCTTGCCCTGCATCTCGCGCAGCGTCAGGCCTTCGGTGTTCTCGCCGGCGAAGAACTTTTCGTGCGCGCCCGGTGCGGCGACGCGCTCGAACGTCGGGTTGGGGATGAAGTCGGTGACCCGGTTGTTGATCACGACCCGGGTCTGCCTGCCGAACTGCGCGTACTGCACGGCGCGGCTGTACTTCTCGGGCAGGAACTTGGTCAGTGCGTCCCCGGTCTCGTACATGTGCTGGTCGGCATCGAAAATCGGTGCTTCCCTGAACTGTTCGATGGAATGTTCAGTCACGGTTGTGGTTCCTTTTCTCCCGCGAGCACACGCGTAGGTACCCGAAATGCCGCCCCGGCCGGGTACCTACGAGTCTGCTCGGCCATGAAAGTCAGAGCGTCAGGACAGTGGCGCCGGCGGTGCCGGGTGCGCCGTAGAGCTGGGCGAAACCGACGCGCGGGTTGCCGGGCACCTGCCGGTCGCCGGCCTCGCCGCGCAGCTGGCGCACCAGTTCGTGGATCTGGCGCAGCCCGGAGGCGCCGATGGGCTCGCCGTTGGCGATCAGGCCGCCGTCGGTGTTGACCGGCAGCGATCCGCCGATCTCGGTGGCGCCGTCGGCCAGCAGTTTCTCCTGGTCGCCGTCGGCGCAGAAGCCGCATTCGGCCATGTGGATGATCTCCGCACCGGCATCGGTGTCCTGCAGTTGCACGACGTCGACGTCTTCGGGTGCCACCCCGGCCTTCTCGAACGCGGCGCGGGCGGCGTACACCGTCGGCGCCACATCCTCCTCGACTGGCGCGCAGGTGGTGTTGACCTCGTAGGCACCGTAGCGGCGGGTCCGGACTTCGACGGCCTTGAGATAGACCGGCTTGTCGGTGTAGCGATGGGCGATGTCGGCGCGGCACATGACCACCGCGGCCGCGCCTTCGTCGGGGGCGCAGAACATGTATTGCGTGAGCGGGTAGTTGAGCATCGTCGAGTTGAGGATGTCGTCCTCGCTGATCGGCTTGCGCCGGAACGCGTTCGGGTTCAGTGCACCGTTGCGGAAGTTCTTGTTGGCCACCTTGGCCAGCGTGCGCTGGGAGATGTTGTGCTCGTGCAGGTAACGGTTGGCCTTCATGCCGAAGAACTGGGTGGTCAGATACTGGCCGTTCTCGGCGTACCAGCTGGGCATCCCGACCAGTGACGGGTCTTCGGTGAACGCGCCGCGGGGGTGCTTGTCCAGACCGACGGCGATGCCGATGTCGTAGTCCCCGAGCCGGATGCCGTCGGCGCAGGCCTTGGTGGCGCTGGCTGCCGTCGCGCACGCATTGAACACGTTGGTGAACGGAATGCCGGACAGTCCGACCATCCCGACGATGGCGTCCGGGTTGGCCACGGTCCAACTGCCACCGGTGGCAGCGCCGACGTCCTTCCAGTCCACTCCGGCGTCGGCGACAGCGGCGAAGATGGCGTCCACACCCATCGCCATCGCGGACTTGCCCTCGAAGCGGCCGAACGGGTGAATGCCGACGCCGATGATGGCTACGTCATTGGTCATCGGGCGGAACCTCTCGGTGCGAAGGCGAAGGTGACGACTTCGTTGCCATCTTCATCGGTGGTGAACGGGATCATGGTGAGTTCGACGTCCATGCCGAATTGCAGTTTGGCGGG
>NZ_LZSY01000152.1 GCF_001665625.1 Mycolicibacterium peregrinum
GTCGAAGATCAGGCTCATCACCTGGTTGGCCGCCAACAGTGAGTACGTGACCATGAAGTCGTGGTTGTAGCTGGGCAGCCCCACCGGCGGTGTCGGCAGCGTCTCGTACTCGCCGCGGGACAGGTGGCAGCTCACCGTGATGTCGTGCTTGGTCGCTGCGGCCCAGATCGGGTCGTACTTCGGGTCACCCCACGACGGGCGGGGCTCAGCCTTCATCAGAACCTGGGCCATATAGGGGTGTTCGGCCCACTGCTCGATCTCGGCCACCGCGGTCTGCGGCTCCTCGATGGCGACACAGATGGACCCCCGCCAGCGCTCGTGCCAGTTGTTGTGACCATCCAGCCAGTGATTGGCCAGCCATAGGTTGACCGCGGTGCAGTAGGCCGCGGTGGCCTCGCCCAGTCGGTGCTCGGAGTGTGTTGGTTCGAGGATGGCGATGTCGGAGCCGGCCTCCATGATGAGCTGACGTAGCGCCATATCCGGATCGCTGCAGGCGAATTCACCGTCGGGAGGGAAAGCGTCCACTCGCATGGCATAGGCGTGTGCGTAATCCGGCGCGTCGTAGTAGATCTGCTCGCCGACCTTGTGGCTCAGGAAATACTTACTGCGCCATGGCTCGGGGATGTACTCGATCAGCTCACCGCGGCGCGGCATGGGGTGTACGTCGGAGTCGACGCACCGGACTGCAATCCGCTCGGCTGCAGGCACCCGGGGGTTGGTTGTGACGGTCATCTGTGCTGTGCCTCCCTCGAATACCTACTGCGCCGCAACTGCGGACGCCGAACCGGATGCAACCGCATCCTCTAGCCCGTAAAGCTCTGCGGCGTTGCGCCACAACAACTTGTCGCGTTGTTCGGGGCTGAACGCACTCGGGATCTCTGGTTCGTTGAGCTGCCAGTGTGGATAGCTGGAGCCGTACATCACCATGTCTTCCTTACCGGTGAAGCTCAACCACTCGCCGGCGAACTCGGTGTCCCCGGGCCCGTCGAGGGCGCCCTGAACGAAGTAGACGTGGCCGGGCAGATAGTCGCTGGGCATCTTGGGCGCCCACGGGGTCTGCTCGAGGTGGGGACGGCCGAAGCAGTCCATCCGCCACATGAACGGGGTCAACAGATCTGCGGCGCCGTCGGCCCAGACGAACTTCAGTGTCGGCGTCCGCTCGAACACGCCCTCGGCGATCATGTTCATCAGGTGATAGATGTAGTTGAGCGCCATGAAACCCAGGTACTGCTCATAGGTCCTGGTCTTGCCCGACGGGGTGGGCGCGAACTGGATACCCGCCCCGCCCTCGATGTGCACCGCCACCGGCAGACCGGCGGCGGCGGCCGCGTCCCACAACGGCCAGAACTGCGGCTTGCCATACAGTTCGCGCGACTGCATCGGGATGCCGATCTGCACCACGCGCGGGTGGTCCTTGTACTTGTCGATCTCGCGCAAGGCGCCGACGATGTCGTCCGGGTTGACCCGGATGGTGCCGCGGAACCGCTCACCGTGCTCGGGGTGCTCAAGCCAGCGGGTCACCATCATCGCGTTGTGCGCGGCCGCCAGAGCGGTTCCGAGGTGACGGTCGGGCATGATGCCGCGGGTCATCGGGTGCAGAACCGCGATGTCGACGCCGCGGTCGATGAACAGATGCTGCGCGGCGATGTCGGGATCGGAGCCCGGGTACTGGCGATCGGGGCCCTTGGTGCCCTTGGCGTACTCGCCACCGGGTGCGCCGTACCAGTTCATCTCGTAATCGGGGAAGCCGCGACTGGCGAACGGCTCTTTCAGGAAGTTCTGCCGCAGGTCTTTGTTCGAACCGAAGAAGACATGCACGCTCGCGTCGATAACCGGCGTTCGCGCACTGCCAGGTTGTGCAGGGTTGTTGATCGCCAAGACTGTCCTCCGATGTTCCGTCCGGAAACGAGCTGTGCACACCGCGATGGGCGACGTGCTTTTCACGCCGGACCGTATCGCCAGTCTAGATCCATATTCTTCTATTGCAAGAACATAGTTCTCGGATGACGGCAGGGCTTACGTGCAGGTAGCTGCGGTGCTGGTCGGTCGCCTAGCGGTGAGTTTCCGAGAACGGCCACTTGCCAGAGGAGAATGTCACAACATAGAAAGAGAATGATATTCTCGTCCGGACGTGACAGTGCAGCAGGAGGCGGCGGGTGCTACTCGAATTCGATGCCGATCAGCGGCTATGGCAGGAAACCGTGCGCGATGCGGTGACCAAACAATGCCCGGCCACGCTGGTCCGTGAGGTGGCCGAACAGGGTGTCGATCCGACACCGCTGTGGCAGAGCTACATCGACCAGGGCTGGACCGAGCTCACCGACTCGGAGAACGCCGTCGAGTTGGCGATCGTGCTCGAAGAACTCGGTCGGGCCACCGATCTGACTCCCTACCTGGCGACCATGACGCAATACGCACCTCTGGCGGGGGATCGCTTCGACGCGGCTCGGGCCGGCACTGCGGTCTACAGCGGTGTGGCGGCCAACCGGGATGCCACCGGCTGGGTGCTGACGGGAACCGCCCATCACGTGCTCGACGGCGACCGAGCCCAGAACCTCGCCGTGGTGACCGACGGTGGTGTGTTCCTGGTCGACTCGGCTCAGGTTTCCGCCAAGCGCAGCGCGGTGTTCGATCCGGTGTTGCACGTGGCCGAGGTGTCATTCGACAACGTTCTTGTCGATGACACGGACCGCCTGCACGTCGACACCGAGAAGGCACACCATCTGGCTCTGACCGGGATGGCCATCACGATGGTCGGCGCCTGTCAGCGGGCGCTCGACCTCGTGCTCGACCATGTGAAGCAGCGGCAGCAGTTCGGGGTGGCGATCGGGTCTTTCCAGGCCGTGCAGCACAAGGCTGTCGACATGCACGTGGCGATTGAGCGGGCCCGCGCGCTGGCGTATTTCGCCGCACTGACCATCGCCGCCGATGACCCGCGCCGTCGACTGGCGGCGAGGATGGCCAAGGCGGCCGCCGGGGAGTGCCAGACCGTGGTGTTCCGCCACGGTGTGCAGTTGTTCGGTGGGATGGGTTTCACATGGGAGAACGACGTGCAGTTTGCGCTCAAGCGGGCCAAGGCCGGCGAGCTGCTGCTGGGCGGCGCTGCCGAGCACCGAGGCGTGATCGCCGCTGAGTACCGCACGACCTACAGGGGACTGTAAATGCAGCTGACATACGATTCCGACGTCGAGGAGTTCCGCGCCGAGTTCTCCGCGTTCCTCGATGCGAACCTGCCGTCGGAGGCCGACACCTTGGAGCGGCCCCGTTCGGTCTCGCACATGCCGCAATGGGCCCGCGATTGGCAGCGGCTGCTCTTCGACAACGGCTATTTGCTTCCGGCCCAGCCGCCTGAGTTCGGTGGACGCAACGCTTCGGTGGTGCAGACCTTCGTCCACCTCGACGAGCTGTGCCGTCGCCGGATCTACCACAGCTTCAACCCGCAGGGCGTCAACATCATTGCGGCATCACTGCTGACATTTGGCTCCGACGAGCAGAAGCACCGCTGGGCGGTACCGGTGCTGCGCGGTGAGAAGACTGCCTCGCTGGGGATGAGCGAGCCGAGTGCGGGTTCTGACCTCGCGTCGTTGCGCACCCGGGCTGTCCTCGATGGTGACCATTTCGTCGTCAACGGCCAGAAGGTCTGGACCTCGGGCGCGCACGACGCCGATTTCTTGCTGACGTTCGTGCGTACCGACCCGGATGCGCCGAAGCACAAGGGAATCAGCGTGCTGATCATCCCGACGGACACCCCCGGGGTGGTGTGCCGGCCGTTCGCCGACATGACGGGCGAGGAGAACCTCGACTTCAACGAGGTCTTCTTCACCGACGCCCGGGTGCCGGCCGAGAACTTGGTCGGTCCGCTCAACGGCGGCTGGGGAGTGGCGAACGGATCGCTCGGTCACGAGCGCACTATGATGTGGCTCGGTTTCGCCGACCGGATCGACAACATGCTGGCCGACTTCCAGCCCAAGACCGAGCTGGAGCGCGACCAGTACGCCACTACGGTCATGGACTATCAGGCCTTGCGCGCCATGGGGTCTGCGGCGTTGGCCAAGGCCTCACGTGGCGAAGCGGACACCGCCTCTGTGTCGGTGCTAAAGCTCTTCGGTTCCGAGGCCGAGCGCAACGCGTTCGAGAACGCGCTGACCGCGGCCGGCCCCGACGGGTTGATCCACCCCACCACGTCGGGCCCGTACGAGCACATGAATCTCGACCACTACTTCGCGAGCTGGTTCGAGCGCTATGCAAGGAGTTTCGGCGGCACCATCGCCGGTGGGACTTCGGAGATTCAGCGCAACATCATCGCCACCCAGGTGCTGGGGTTGCCCCGCCGCTGAGTGGCTTTAGACTCCAGCGTCACGCCAGAGTGGCTGTCGAGCTCGAAAGCCACTCTGGCGTGACGAGAGTGCCCGTGAGTTGGGTTATTCGGATGCGCGGTGTCGACCTTGGCCGAAGCTCCAGCTCTCGATGTCACCGATGCTTGCTCTGATCCAGCCGCACCAGTGGTGGCGCCGCATATCAGCCTCTCCCGCAGACACATTCGAGCTCCGGTCACGACCGACGGGACTTGCTGTCCGCCCAGCCTCAGGCGGCCCGGTTCAGCTCGCTGTGGACTGGATGCGACCAAGCGCACCACGCAGACATCGAGTTAGAGGTAGTTGAAAGCCGACCCTTGACTCATGCTGAACGTGTGTTTAGTGTGCTGAACACGCGTTCAGTAGGGGCGGCGGTCGGCCGTTCAACCAGGGCGCCTCGATCGAGCAGCCGATGACCAGCAGCGGTCACCAAAAAGAGGGCAAACCAAATGACTACGACCGTTCCGAACTTCAACCCGGTGCAGGCGAGCCTCTGGTTGACGCTGTGCGGGAGAGCGCTCGACAACCGGCTGTCTCGACCCATTCTGGGCGACAACATCGCGGACGAGGTCGTACGAATGGTCGAATTCGATTACGAGAAGCTTCATATCCCAACGAGCAGTGCGATCTACATCGCGCATCGGGCCAAGAAGCTGGACGAGATCGCCCAGCGGTTCATCGCGCGTCACCCGAACGCGGTCGGCCTGGACCTCGGTGCGGGTCTGGACAGTCGGGCGCACCGCATCGCCCCGCCACCCACGGTCGACTGGTACGACATCGACTTTCCGGAGGTCGTCGGCGCTCGGCGGCAACTGTTGCCTCAGGATGCCAACCCACACGACATCGGCGCTGACGTCACCGAGTCCGCTTGGCTGGATGCTCTGCCCGCTGATCGGCCAGTCGTGATGGTTGCCGATGGGCTGATCGCGTTCCTCTCAGAGGAAGAAATGCGGATCATGGTCAGCCGTATCATCGATCACTTCCCCAGCGGGGAGATTGCGTTCAACGGGTACAGCAAGTTCGCCGTTTGGGCCCAGAAGCGTTTTGCCGGCGCCGAATCCATCAAGGCTGTCACCAAATTTCCCGGCTTCGACGATCCCCGATACCCCGAACGCTGGCACCCCAAGCTGAAGCTGGTCAGAGAGATTCTCTGCACCCGCGAGCCCGAGGTCGCCGAGTTCCCGCTGGGCCTTCGCCTGATGAACCACCTCACCGCGCCGAGCACTGCTGTATCCCGGAGAGGAAACGTAGTCCTTCACTATTCCTTCTGAGCCTGGGCCGGCCGAGGGGCGCGGTGCCGAATACGTTGCCGCGACACGCCTTCGGCTAGCCCACAGTCAGCGCGCGACGACACCGCGCAGGCTCGTATCCCGCACATGGATCTGCGCCGCCCGGGTACCCGACTGCCGCAGGATGTTCTCGGGGATCCAGCCCACACAGATCACGGACCGGGCCAGCATCTCGTTCGACGGACTGTCGATGCTGATCTCGCCGGCCCTGATCCCTGCGGCGAGAAGTGACTTGACCTGTTTGACGCGCTGCGTGAACAACCAGCCGGGGTTGGGGGTGTCCGGCGGGGACTGGCGCATCCATGCGAGCTGGATCCTGAACTCGTCTCCGAACTGGTCCAGCGCGTTGGTGTGGATCCAGCTCAGCGCGTCGAGCTTTTCGATCGTGGTGCCCTCGGATCCGAGGACTTCGGTCCAGCCCACGGCGATCTTCTCCCCGAAGGACTGCATGATCGCCGCCAGCAGTTCGTCCTTCGACCCGATCAGCCGGTACACGGTGCCGGTGCCCATGCCTGCCGCGGAGGCGATGTCGCGCACGGTCGTGCCCTCATAGCCGCGCCGGCCGAACTCCGCCCGCGCTACCGCGCGGATATGGGCGGTCTTGTCATCGGCCTCGGAGGCGGCCTCCTCGATCCAGGTCCGCACCACGGCGTCGGCCGCGATGAACGGGACGGACCTGTCGAGTTCGGTGTCGGTGGGCCGGCCGGTGGCCAAGCCTTCCAGCAGAATCCGGCACAGCAGGGTGGCGACCTTCTCCGGTGCGGCGTTGTGGCGCATGACGTCGAGGCCGACCTGCAGCATGGTCTGGCAGATCCGGTCGGCCAGAACGGCCAGATCGATATCCGAGCGCAGGTAGCCGGCCCATCGGGCGGCTCGCAGCGTCTGCTGCATGGCATCCAGCGTCGCCGTCGGGCGGCGCTGTGCCAGGGCGACGAGGTCGGGGTTGGAACTCGGGCTCTCGTAGAACGACATCTGAAGAGCGGCACGGTGTGCGACGGCGCATCGCGCGATATCCGAGCCGAGCTCGGCGATCCGGTCGAACGGCGACGCCGGATCGGGGCCGTCCAACCGGCGCTGGGCGTGCTCGGCGATGCGGTCGAGGTCCTCGTGATACCGCTCGAGCAGTTCCACCAGGATGGCTTCTTTGGATTCGAAATGGTGGTACAGGCTGCCCGGCAGAATGCCTGCCGCGTCCGCGATCTCCTGCAGCGATGTGCGCAGGCCCGACGTGGCGATCAACGTGGCGGCGGTCTCGAGGATCTCGGTCCGGCGCGTACGATCCTCCGCTACGGTGCCGGGTTCGGTTGCGCGACCTGGGGTGCGCTTGAGCGTCTTGCGCTCCCCAGGGGTTACCTGGGGACGGCCCACAGCGGCTCCACGATGATTACTGGCTCCCGTCATACGATTTGGGTTTCCGACCCAATATTTGGTTAGAGGCTACCAGAACAGCGCTGGTGCGCCGGGGATCCCGTGAAGCCAAAGACGCCGGTAGACCCTGCACGGCCGGGTTGCGGGCCTTGCGCCGAACGTGCCGACGGCAACGCTGTCGCCGGACTCACCCGGTGACGCCGAGCCGCTCGGTAACCGCGAATACCTCGTCGTAGATCGACCCCGGCACTGTGAACGGCTCTGTCGCAGCCACTTCCGACAGATGAGCGGCGACATCGTCGGCGGTCGGGTTGCTGTCGGTGGGTGCCAGCCAGCCCTCACCCAGCCCGACGAACACCCGGGCGAACCGTCCGGCGCAGGCAGAGAAGTTCTGATGACTGAACTCGCAGTCACGGCTGGCCAGGTACACCACCAAGGGTGCCACCAGCTCAGGCCGGATCGCCTTGAAGAAGCCGTTGCCCTCAAGCGCTTTCGGATCGCCGAGGGTCTCGGTGACCATCCTCGAGATGCCGAACGGCAGTACGGTGTTGGCCAGGATTCCGTGCGGCGCGCCCTCGAGCGCGATCACATTGGCGAGGCCGACCAGGCCCGCCTTGGCTGCAGCGTAATGGGCTTCGAGGTGCTGGCCGAACATCCCTGCCGACGAGGCGATGAACACGAACCGGCCGTAGCCCTGGTTCTTCATGACCCGGAACGCAGGCTGGGACAGGTAGAAGCCGCCGTCGAGGTGCACTCGCAGCATGCGACGCCAGTCTTCGGGGGAGAGCTCGTCGAACGGGACGCTGTTGAAGATGCCCGCGTTGCTGATCACTACGTCGAGCCGACCGAACTGTTCGACGGCGGTGCGCACGATCGCCTCGCCACCTTCGGGGCTGTCGACCGAATCGTAGGACGCCACCGCGGTACCGCCGGAGCCGACGATTTCGTCGACAACCTGATCGGCCACCGCGACGTCCGAACCGTCGCCAGACATGGACCCGCCCAGATCGTTGACCACCACTGCGGCGCCGCGCCGTGCCAGCTCGAGAGCGTATATCCGGCCGAGGCCGCGGCCGGCACCGGTCACCACGGCGACCTGGTCGTCGAAGTCGATCACTTTGTAGCCCTTGCCAGTTGATGTTCCGGGTCGGTTGATTGACTCCGGTCGGCCCGAACTCTACGGTGGAACAGATATTTGGTCAACGGGGTGCGGAGGTGGAAAGTGCCCGGTGGCGGTGACGACGACGGCCGGTTCGCCGGGCTGGGCATGCTGGCGTCCGCCCTCGCAGCTCGTCCGGTTGCGGTGACGGCGGCCGCCCCGGGGGCCGTGCCGTGGACCGATGGCAAGACCGTGTTCGTCGATCCGTCGGCGTCCCCGCGTACGCAGCTCGAATCGGTAGCCGTGCAGGCATCACTGATCGCGGCAGGCAGCCTGGACCCTGATGTGCTCGGAGCCCTGGTCCGTCATCGGCGGTTGACCGGCCGTTATCTGGCCGTCGAGGGACACCGCGCGCTGTTGGTAAACCGCGCACTCCTGCCGAATTCCCTTGGCGCCCTCGCGGACCCGAGGGTCTGCGAGGGCAGCGATTCACCCGCAGCGTCCCTGGCGATGGCGAGCGGCAAGGGTGCGTTACCCGATCCGCCGACGGGATTCGGTGCGATCCAGGCCAGGAAGGTCCTGGCGGCGTGCGCAGCGGCCAAGCCTGTAGATGAGCGGTCGGTGGCACATGTGCCGCGGCGCGATGAGAAGCAGGAGCTCGAGGAACTCGATGAAGACGACGTCGACGACTCTGATGACCCCGATCTGTTCTCCAGCCCGGTCGGCGGGGGTGGAGCCATTGGAAAATGGCTCAAGAAGCTCTTGTCGTCGTCCCGCAAGACAGGTGGCAGCAGTGGGGGGCCGCCGGGTGCCGATTCGCCGACACATCGAACCAACTCGACGAAACGTGGGGTGCACGCGGTCTCCTCGCTCGCCACGGTGTCGTCGGAGGAAATTGTCGACGTCAAGACCGCCGGGGTGAAGTATCCGGAATGGAACGCCGAACGCCGCGTCTATCGACTCGACTGGTGCACCGTCCGCGAGGCTGACCCGCAGATCAAGCCGCACGCGACCCAGCAGATCGAGGACGCGATCAGCGTGCGGCGCCCCCTGGCGCGTCTTGGCATGGGACTGCATCGGCGTCATCGGCAACCGCAGGGCGACGACATCGACATCGACGCCGCGCTGGAGGCCCGGGTCGAAGTTCGGGCCGGATCGGTGCCCGACGAGGCCGTCTACCTGGACAGTCTGCGTCGCCGGCGGGACCTGTCGGTGCTTTTGCTGTTGGACATCTCCGGTTCGGCCGCTGAGCCGGGCACCGTCGGGCGCACGGTGCATCAGCAACAGCGGACGGCAGTGGCCCATCTGATGGTGGCGCTTCACGACCTGGGTGACCGGGTGTCGCTGTACGCCTACTACTCCCAGGGTCGGTCGGCGGTGACGATGGTTCCGGTGAAACGGTTCGACGACCACCTGGATGCACAGGTGTTCCGGCGACTGAACAGCCTTGAGCCGGGCGCGTATTCGCGTCTCGGAGCGGCGATCCGGCACGGTTCGGCGGTCTTGGAGGAGCGTGGTGGCACCGCGCGGCGGCTACTGGTCGTGCTGTCCGACGGACTGGCCTACGACCATGGTTACGAGCGCGCCTACGGTGCTGCCGACGCCCGACGCGCCTTGACCGAGGCTCGGCGTCGGGGGACCGGTTGCGTGTGTCTGACCATCGGTGCCAGCACCGACGTGGAGTCGTTGCGTCGGGTGTTCGGGAGTGCCGCTCACGCCACCATCGCCAGTCCCGATCAGCTCGCCGGCGTGATCGGGCCGGTGTTCCGCTCCGCGATTCGTTCCGGTGAGGTTCGTCGCCGAGTGTCGTGATGTCAAGGCCCAGAACGTCATTGGGTCTGACCCGATATGAGCAGGCGCGTTGTGAAGAATGGTTGAAACAAACATCTGTTCCACGATAGGCTCACTTCCGTACCGCAGCGTCGCGGCTACGACGAAAGGTGTGTTGATGGCCAACGAGTCCGGGCTCGCTCACCAGAACGGCGCCAGTTCGCAGGCCCTGAGTGCACGTCCCTATTACCGACCGGTCGGCAACGAGGAGATAGTGTTCAAGGCGGCGTACCGCCAGGGCCTTTCGCTGGTCTTGAAGGGGCCGACGGGGTGCGGTAAGACGCGCTTCGTCGAGGCGATGGCTCACGATCTCGGGCGCCCGCTGATCACCGTCTCCTGTCACGACGACCTCACCACCGCCGACCTTGTGGGTCGGTATCTGCTACGCGGCGACGAGACGGTGTGGGTGGACGGGCCGCTGACCCGCGCTGTGCGGGAAGGTGCGATCTGCTACCTGGACGAGGTAGTCGAAGCTCGGCAGGACACCACGGTGGTGCTGCACCCACTGTCCGACTACCGGCGCCAGTTGCCCATCGAACGGCTCGGCATCACGCTCGATGCGGCACCGGGATTCGGTCTGGTCATGTCCTACAACCCGGGCTACCAGAGTGTGCTCAAAGACCTGAAGGACTCGACGCGTCAGCGGATGGTGGCCATCGAGTTCGGTTTTCCGGATCCCGATGTCGAAGAGGGGATCATCGCCCACGAAGCGGGCGTGGATCATGCCACGGCTGTCGAGTTGGTGCGGTTCGGCCAGGCGATCCGGCGCCTGGAGACCGGCGGCCTGCGTGAGGTCGCATCGACCCGCGTGTTGATCGCGGCGGGACGACTCATCGCCGAAGGCCTGCCGGTCGCGGTGGCGGCAAGGGTGGCGATCGCGGGACCGCTCACCGATGACGTTGCGGTAGGTCGCGGTCTGCACGAGTTGATCGACGTCTACCTGGGCGGATCCGCATCGGGTGATTGACGGTGTGTCCGGCCGCCATTAGTGTCTGAACAAATATTAGGTCTGCCCACAGCGCCCTCGCGATGAGTGCCGAAACATGGAGGTCAGATGTCGTACGAGAGCACTGCGCAGCCCATCAAAGTCGGCTATTTGATGGATTTCACCTTGCCGCCGGGTTTCCCGGAAGAACTGATGGCCTCGTTCACCCAGACGTTTGAGCTGGTGTTCGAGGAGGCAGTTGAGCAGGGCCTGATGGATCGCCCGGTGCAGATGATCTACCGCGAGGTGGAAGGGCTGCCGAAGGGATCGGTCAAGGCAGTGATCGACGCCTTCGGTGAGCTTGTCGACGAGGGCTGCCTGGTGGTGTTCGGGCCGAACATCACCGACAACTGCGTGCCACTGCGGGAAGCGATCGAGGAGCGTTTCAAGGTGCCGGCGATCAGCGTTACCGGGACCGACGACTGGCTCGGCGAGTGGACGTTCGCCTTCCCCCAGGGATCGATGACCGACGAACCCATCTTTCTGGCGGATCTGATCTCGAAGCGGGGCCTGACCGAGATCGGCGTCCTGGTGGAGCAGAACCTCATCGGTGACAGCTATCTGAAGAATCTACGAACTGCATGTGCCCGCAAGGGTATTCGGATTGTCGCCGAAGCCGCGATCGCGCAGACCGCCCAGGACATCAACGCCGCGGTGAGCACGCTGCACGAGGCGAAGGCAGAGGCGATCGTGCACCTCGGTTTCGGTTTTGGCATTGTCTTCATCAATCCCGCACTTGAGGCCGTCAACTGGGATCCCCCGCGCTTCACCACCACCGCGTTCCAGAACGCGTGGGTCAATCCGATCATGTGGAACGCGCTTCTGGGTTGGGTCGGGGTCGATCAGTACGACGAGGGAAATGCCGTCGGGCAGGCCTGGCTGGACCGGTATGCGAAGCGGTACAACGGGAGTCGCCCCGAGTACTGCGTTTCGGTGGTCAACCACGACGTGGCGGCCACGCTGGTGCGAGCCTTCACCGACGCGCATCCGTTGAGCCCGCGCGGGGTCAAAGAAGCGCTCGAGCGCGTGAAGATGATGCCCGCGGCGTCCGGCGCGCCGGGAACCCGGGTGTCCCTGGGGAAGTGGACGCGACGCGCATGGATGGGGCCGGGATATCTGGTCGCGCGGACCCTCGATGCCGACGGCATCAACTCGCACCTCGTCGACCGGTTCGGGGCGGAATGACATGACTACCAGGGAATCCCTACCGCCTGACACACAGGTCAAGCCGCCGCCGCGCAAAGGGCCGAGCTGGGGCCGGGTCGTGGCGCTGCTCGCCTGGCTCGGCTTTCTCGGCCTGTTCGTCGCGGTCGGGCGGACGGACGTCGACCCGCGGGTGGCCAACCCGAACGTCGAGGGGCGGCCACGTCCCGTCGCGTTCCTGACCGCGTTCGACCACTGGCAGATCATCCCGCAGGTGGGTGCCGTGATCATCGTCGTGGCGTTCACCGTCATGTTCATTGTCGGCTGGCGGAAAAACCCCGGCAGTCCGGTACTGCTGATGGTCCTGTGCACGACGCTGATCGTCTGGCAGGACCCGATCATGAACTGGTCGCCGTACGCGGTGTACAACCCGATGCTGCTGCACTGGCCAGAGAACTGGTACCTGATCATGATGTCGCCGACGGTGGAACCGTTCATCGTGTTCGGCTACGTATTGTTCTACTTCGGACCGTACTTCCCGGCGATCTGGATTCTTCGCAAGCTGCAGGCCGAGCGCGGCCCTGAAGCGTTCGTCACCCGACACCCGCTGGTCAGCCTGGGCGCCCTGGTGCTGGTGATCGGGTTCATCTTCGACGCCATACTGGAAGTCAGCCTGGTGCGGACCGGACTCTACATCTACTCGCAGGCGATTCCGCTCGGAACGTTGTTCCCCGGCAGCACCTTTCAGTTCCCACTCATCTGGGAATCGCTCTCGGTGACGTTCGTGATGATCCCGGCGGCCATCCTCGTTTATCGCGACGACACGGGAAAGTCGGTGGCCGAGAAGCTCGCTGCGAAGGCGAGGCTCTTCCCGACGAAGCCCGTACTCGGCACGTTCCTGGTGATGTTCGCGATCATCAACGTGTCGTACTTCGCCTACGGTGGCTGGTTCTGGGCGATCAAGGCCAGCGGCCTCGCCACCTCGGTCGCCTGCCCGTGGCCATATCCCGAGGCCAAGATCTATGACCCCCAGGGCTACTACCGGGCGAACGGTGCCGAGGGGCCGTACTCGGTGGGCAAGTGGTCCACCTGGCAGCAGGGACCGTCCCGCAACCTCGACGTCGAGCTGGGTTCGAAGAGCGATCGGTGCGCAACGGGGAACCAGCATGACTGAGCGGACCGATGAGCGCTTGCGCGAAGAGCATAGGACAGCCCTCATCACGGGTGCGTCCCGTGGGCTCGGCTTCGCTTCGGCCACGCACCTTTATCGCGAGGGGTGGCGCGTGGTGGCTGCGATGCGCTCGCCGGACCGCGGAATGACACTGCTGCGGGAAGCAACCGGGGCAGGGAACGATGACGACCGGCTGATCGGCATCCAGCTCGACCTCACCGACGCCGCTTCGATCGCCGCGGCGGCCAAGGGCGTCACCGAAACCCTCGGGGCACCACATGCGGTGGTTCACAACGCCGGGATCTCCGCCGCCGGAATGGTCGAGGAGACGCCACCGGATCTGTGGGAGCGCATGTTCGCGACCAACGTTTTCGGCCCGGTGGCGCTCACCAGGGCGCTGCTGCCGTCGATGCGAGACGCCGGACGGGGCCGCATCGTGCTGATCTCCAGCGCTGCCGGGGTTCGTGGAATGCCGGCCACCGCACCATATTCGGCGGTCAAGGGCGCGCTGGAACGGTGGGGGGAGTCGATGGCCGGTGAAGTCGGGCCGTTCGGGATCGGTGTCACCATTCTGGTCACCGGTACCTACGACACGGAGATCATCACCGACGCGGGCACGACGGACGTCCGTGACCTCGACGGGCCCTATGCCCGCCACCACCGCACGATGGACAAGCGGGGCCGGGCCATGATGAAGCGCGCGGCCCGGCCCCCCGAGAAGTTCGCCGCGGGTCTGGCCAAGGCCCTCGAGAGTCCGAAACCCTTCGTCAAGACCGCTGTCGGCCCGGACGCACGAATGTTGTTGATCGCCAACCGCTTGCTTCCCGCGGCGGGTTTGCACCAGGTGACCCGGCTGATGATGGGCATCCCACGGTTCGGCGCGTTACGAGGGGAGGGTGCAGGTCATGACTGACTTCGAAGCGAGGATGTTGATCGACGGCAAGCTCGTCGAGGGCGAGTCAGGAGCCTTCGCCAACATCAACCCGGCGAATGAAGATGTGCTCGGCGAGGTTTCAGACGCGTCGAAGGCCGACATGAACCGGGCCATCGACGCGGCCCGCCGGTCGTTCGACGAGACCGACTGGTCGACCGACCATCAACTCCGCAAACGGTGCCTTGAACAATTGCACGAGGCGATCGAGGGCGAACTGGAGTCGCTGCGCGAGGAACTCATCGCCGAAGTCGGTGCGCCGCGCGCCGTGACCCACGGCCCCCAACTCGACGCTCCGTTCGCCGACGGGCTCAAATACCCGGCCCGACTGATCGACACCTTTCCGTGGGAAACCGATCTCGGCGATACCGTCGTCTCCGTCACCGGGGTGAACACCACCCGCAAGGTGTGGCGTGAGCCGGTCGGCGTGGTCGGTGCCATCGTGCCGTGGAACTTCCCGTTCGAGGTCGCCGTCAACAAGCTGGGGCAGGCCCTGGCGACCGGTAACACCGTGGTGCTCAAGCCTGCGCCCGACACACCGTTCAATGCCACGCGGCTCGGCCGGCTCATCGCCGAGAACACCGACATCCCAGCGGGTGTGGTGAATGTCGTGACGGCATCGGACCACCTCGTCGGCGAAGAACTCACCCTGTCACCCAAGGTGGACATGATCTCGTTCACCGGCTCCACGGCCGTGGGTAGGCGAATCATGGAAAAAGGTGCCGCGACGATGAAGCGGCTGTTCCTCGAACTGGGTGGCAAGTCGGCGACGATCGTGCTGGAAGATTTGGATGACACAGCGTTCAACTCCGCATGTTTGATCGGTATCGGCCCGTTGCTACACGCCGGGCAGGGCTGCGCAGCTCCCACCCGAATGCTGTTGCCGCGCTCCCGTTACGACGAAGGCGTGGCGATCCTGAAGGCGATCTACGAGAACATCACCCCAGGTGATCCGCAGGATCCCGGAACCCTCTGCGGCCCGGTCATTTCAGCCAAACAGCAAGCCCGCATCCTCGGCTACATCGCGAAGGGCGTCGACGAAGGTGCCACGATGCTCGTCGGCAGTACGCAGGCGCCGACGGCTCTCGGTCTGTATGCAAAGGGTTTCTGGGTCAGCCCAACCCTTTTCACCGATGTCGACAACTCGATGACCATCGCGCAGGAGGAGATCTTCGGACCGGTTCTCGTCGTCATCCCGTACGAGGACGAGGATGACGCCGTCCGGATCGCCAACGACAGCCCGTACGGGCTCGCAGGCAACGTCATGTCGGGCTCGCTGGAGCGGTCGCTTGCCGTCGCGCGCCGGCTGCGCGCCGGGTTCATCGGGCTCAACGGCACCGCAGGTTACGGCGCGGACACCCCGTTCGGCGGTTACAAGAACAGCGGAGTCGGACGCCAGAACGGCATCGCCGGATTCGAGCAGTACACCGAGATCAAGTCCGTCGCCTACCCGGCCGGCTAGGAGGAGACAGCTTTGTCGCAGCTATTTGACGACCTGGAGGACTTCGGCTCGTTCGACGACGCCGTCTCGGGAGATGTCCGGGATCCATTCCCGGAGCTCGCCAGGCTTCGCCGCGAGGAACCGATCCAGCGGATCGACATGTCCGCGATGCCGGGAGGAGCGGGTAAGCCCGTGTTCATCGTGTATCGCTACGAGGACGCCCAGCAGATGCTGCGCGACAACCTGACGTTCTCGTCGTCGGGTGTCATCGCAGCGTTCGGTCCGGTGCTCGGCGAGCGCGTGATGCTGGGCATGGATGAACCGGTGCACGGCCGGCTGCGTTCGCTGGTATCGAAGGCGTTCTCGCAGAAGGCCTTGACGCGTTGGGAAGACGAGTTGGTCGGCCGGGTCGGCAACGAACTCATCGACAAGTTCGCGGACAAGGGCAGGGCCGACCTGGTCAAGGAATTCACCTTCGACTATCCGAGCCGGATCATCGCGGGATTGTTGGGATTGCCAGAAGCGGACTATCCCCAGTTCCAGCGTTGGTCCATCTCGCTGCTGAGTTGGATCCTGAATCCCGAGCGCGGTCTGGCGGCTTCAGCCGCGCTGTGCGAGTACTTCGCTCCGATCCTGCAAGCCCGTCGGGCCGAGCCGAAGGACGACATGATCAGCCTTCTCGCCGAGGCCGAGATCGACGGCGAGAAGCTCACCGATGAAGAGATCTTCTCCTTTCTGCGGTTGCTGTTGCCGGCCGGAGTGGAGACGACGTACCGGTCGCTGGGCAATCTGCTGTTCGGGTTGCTCTCGGACCCGACGCAGCTGGACGCGATCCGGGCCGACAGATCACTGCTGCCACAGGCCATCGAGGAGGCGGTGCGCTGGAATCCTCCGCTGTTGACCATCACCCGGACCACCACCTGCGACACCGAGCTCGGCGGGGTGCACATCCCCGAAGGTTGTTCGGTGATGCCGATGCTCGGCTCGGCGAATCGGCAGGACGATCGGTGGGAGAATCCCGACGAGTTCGACATCTTCCGCACCGCCAAAGGAAACCTCGGCTGGGGTCACGGTGTCCACGTGTGTCTGGGCATGCACCTGGCACGGCTGGAAATGCGCACCGGCATCAACCTTCTGCTGGATCGACTGCCCAATCTGCGGCTGGACCCGGACGGGGACGATCCGCACATCCGCGGTCAGGTCTTCCGGTCGCCGACCGCGCTACCGGTGCTGTTCGATGCGGCCGCCCGATGACCACCCCGGCGAGCAGACACATATGTACCCGACACACCGCGATTCGGGGTACGTATGCGTCTGCTCGCGCTAGGAAAAGTGACCCGAGGAGAGGCTGAGATGACCGACTTCGAGACGGTGGACTTCTTCACCGACGAGTCACTGGTGCCCGACCCGTACCCCTACTTCGACCACCTGCGGTCGAAGTGCCCTGTCGCCCAGGCGACCCCGTTCAACGTCCTGGCAGTGACAGGCTACGACGAGGCGTTGGCCGTCTACCGGGACCCGGCGTTCTCATCCTGTGTGTCGGTCGCGGGCCCGTTCTCGGGGATGCCGTTCGGGCCGGGGGACAGTGACGATGTCACCGACCTGATCGAGCAGCACCGTGCCGCGGTTCCGATGGCCGAGCACATCACCTCACAGGATCCGCCGGTACACACCCGCACCCGCGGGCTGATGAACAAGCTGATCACGCCGAAACGCCTCAAGGAGAACGAGGAGTTCATGTGGCGACTGGCCGATGAGCAGCTCGACACCTTCATCGACAAGGGCGGCTGCGAATTCCTGGCCGACTACGCAAAACCGTTCTCGCTGCTGGTGATCGCCGATCTGCTGGGTGTCCCGGCCGACGATCACGAGGAATTCAAGGCCGCGTTCGCGCTGGAGACGGTCGGTGAACTCGGCAAGGAGGCACCGACGACGCACAACCCCCTGCAGTGGCTCAACGAGAAGTTCTACGCCTACATAGAGGATCGCAGGCGCACGCCACGCGACGACGTTCTGACCGGGCTGGCGCAGGCCAAATATGAGGACGGTTCGACGCCCGAGATCGAGGACGTGATGAACCTGTCGACGTTCCTGTTCGCCGCGGGAACGGAGACGACCACCAAGCTGGTGAGCTCGGCGGTGCGGTTCATCGGTGACAACCCAGGATCCGAGAGGTTGCTGCGCGGGGACCGCAGCAAGATCCCGGCCTTCCTCGAGGAGACACTGCGCTTGGAAAGTCCGGTCAAATCGCACTTCCGGATGGCCGGCAAGACCACCAGCATCGGTGACGTCGAGGTTCCCGCTGGGACCACCGTCATGGTGCTTCCCGGAGCGTGCAACCGCGACGAACGGAAGTTCCCCGAACCCAACATCTTCCGAACCGACCGTGCCAACGTACGCGAACAGATCGCATTCATCCGCGGTGTCCACTCCTGCCCGGGTGCCCCGTTGGCCCGCGCGGAGGGCCGGATCTCGCTCAACCGGATCCTCGACCGGATGGGTGACATCACGATCTCCACCGAGCACCACGGCCCGGCGGACAACCGCAACTACACCTACGAACCGACCTTCATCATGCGTGGGCTCAGCACGCTGCACATCACCTTCACGCCGCTGCACTGACACCTCAAGCAGACGCAAACTCGCCAGAGAAAAGGAGCACCACATGACCGGAAAGCTCGACGGCAAGGTCGCTTTCATCACCGGTGCGGCCCGCGGGCAGGGCCGGGCCCATGCAATCGCGATGGCCAGGGAGGGTGCTGACATCGTCGCCGTCGACATCTGCCGCGACATCCCGTCCAATCCCTATCCACTGGCCACACCCGAGGATCTCGCCGAGACCGAACGGTCGATCAAGGAACTCGGCCGACGTGTCGTCGCGCGGGTCGCCGATGTCCGCGAGCGCCACGAGCTGCGCGACGCGGTCGAGGCGGGTATCGCCGATCTCGGCAAGATCGACATCGTGGTCGCCAATGCGGGCATCCTGCCGATGGCGATGGGCAATCCCGATCCGATGGGTTTCGTCGATGCCTCCGACGTCGATCTGCTGGGCGTGATGAACACCGTCGCGGTGGCGATACCGCATCTGCCCGACGGTGCGTCGATCATCGTCACCGGTTCTACCGCAGGCATGATCCGCGGCACCACCACCAGTCCCGACATGGGCCCGGGTGGCGCTGGTTACGGTTGGAGCAAGCGGATCGTGATCGAGTACGTCAATGAGATGTGTCTTCACCTGGCGTCGAGGATGATTCGGGTCAACGCGATCCATCCGACCAACTGCAACACCCACCTGCTGCAGAACGAGGGCATGTACGGGGTGTTCCGTCCGGATCTCAAAGCCGCAGGCAAGACAGCCACCCGCGAAGATGCCGAGCCGTTGTTCAACCTGTTCCAGGCCATGCCGATTCCGTACATCGAACCGGAGGACATGGCCAATCTCGGGGTGTTCCTCGCCAGCGACGACAGTCGGTACATCACCGGCCAGCACATCCGCGTCGATGCGGGTTCACTGCTCAAGTGGCCCAACGGACCTCAGTAGGTCTCACCCGGGGCGGTGCAGGAAGCCCTATTAAAAGTCGCGAAACTCGTGTCCCCAGGAGGTGACAGTGGGCGCAATCATCATGTTGGGCACCCTGTTTGGCTTGATAGTCCTGATCGTGGGTCTGGTGCTGTATTTCGATCCGGAGGCGCGTCGCACGCCGCCGGAGCCTCGGCCCGCACCGGGCACGGAGGTCGAGGCGTGAACGTGCAGCTCCTGATCAATGCCGGTGTGGCCTTCGCCTACGTCACCGGTCTGGGTTTTCTTGCCGTGGGCATCTACCTGAGCGTGCGCCGCGGCCGACTGCACCCGTTGCTGCTGCTGTGCATCTCGGCACTGTCGTTTTCCTGGATCGAGGCGCCCTACGACTGGGCGATGTACGCCCAGTTCCCGCCGGCGCTCCCGCGGATGCCGTCGTGGTGGCCGCTCGACATGACCTGGGGCGGGCTGCCCTCGGCGGTACCGGTCGGCTACATGGGGTACTTCGTCCTCCCGGCGATCATCGGCGCGGCGCTGGGGCGGTGGGCGATCAGGAAGTGGCACTGGCGACGTCCGCAGACGCTGCTGCTGGTTGGCTTCGCCGTCGGGTTCTGCTGGGCGCTGTTCTTCAACGCGATCATCGGCGCGCGGCTCGGCCTGTTCTACTACGGCTACGTGATCGAAGGCCTCGGCCTGTGGGAGGGGACCAAGCACCAGTACCCGATCTACGACGCCATCGCCATGGGTGTGCAGATGACGGTGTTCACCTACCTGCTGGGCCGAACCGATGAGCAGGGCCGCAACGTCATCGAGATGTGGGCCGACAAGATCTCCAAGACTCGGGTGCAGTCAGCAGTGGTTTCGGTGATCGCCGTCATCGTGGTCGGGCACGCGGTTTACGCCTCGGTCTTCGCGCCGCATCTGGTCACCAAACTTGGTGGGTGGGTGACTGTGGGACCGACCGAGCAGTTGTTCCCCGGGGTCCCCAATCAACCGCGGTAGCGGAGCCGAGGGGGCTACCATCGCAACACATGGCGTCGCTACGCCCACATTATGAGACGTTGCAGTCGATCTACGACATCTCAGACGAGTTCTTCGAGCTGTTCCTGGGTCCGACGATGGGCTACACGTGCTCGTACTTCGATCGCGTCGGCATGTCTCTCGACGAGGGGCAGAACGCGAAGTTCGATCTGGCGCTGTCCAAGTTGGACCTTCAGCCCGGTATGACGTTGCTCGACATCGGCTGCGGCTGGGGTGGGGGATTGCAGCGGGCCGTCGAGACGTATGAGATCGACGTCATCGGTCTCACTCTCAGCCGGTCGCAGCGCGACTACGCCGAGGTCAAGCTGGCCAAGGTCCCAAACGGCCACCGCGTCGAGGTGCGACTGCAGGGCTGGGAGGAATTCGACGAGAAGGTCGACCGCATCATGTCGATCGGGGCATTCGAGCACTTCGGTCACGAACGTTATCCGGCGTTCTTCGAGATGGCCTACAACGCGCTCCCGGCCGGTGGATCGATGCTGTTGCACACGATCTGCGGCATCACTCAGGACGATGCGGTCCGGATGGGAATCCCGTTGACGCTGAGTGTGGCCCGGTTCGTCAAATTCATCATGGCCGAGATCTTCCCCGGCGGTCGGTTGCCCACGGGACCGATGGTCGAGGAACATGCCCGAGAAGCCGGGTTCGAGGTGGCCATGGTGCAGCCGATCGGCCAGTACTACCCGAGGACCTTGGAGGAGTGGGCGGCCAACCTGGAAGCACATCGTGACCAGGCCATCGCCCTGCAGTCCCAACAGGTGTACGACCGGTACATGAAGTACCTCACCGGTTGTCCGGACCTCTTCCGCGGCGGATACCTCGACGTCAATCAGTTCACACTGCGGAAGTAGCGAGGGCCTTTACCGCCGAGCCGCGATCTCAGTAGTTGTTGCAGCTGCCCGCGATCGAGTTGATCGGCCCGAAGTACTCCTGAGCGGCCGGGCTGGCCTGCAGCTGGGCCACCGTCTGCTGGCGCTGGGCCGGTCCCGACGCCAGGAAGTTACGCAACGCACCCTGGGCGAACGGGGACGCGTTGAACTGCTGTGCCAGATCAGGACGCTGCGCGTTGAGTGCCGCCATGACCTGCTCGTAGCTGCAGGTCGTGTTGACCACACCGCTGAAATCGGGTTGGGCGGATGCCACTCCCGTCACCAGCGGAACGGACAGGGCCAGACCGCCGAGAGCGGCCGCGATGTACTTGAAAGACTTGCTCACCTGCTGGAAACCCCCATGTTGTTCGCCCAAGAAGGCGACGCCTTGTACGTTTGCCGGACCCGACCTCACTCGAGGCTAACAGGCGGCAGACGTACAAGGCGTCCTAGCGAAACCGCTCCGGGTCGCATCAGTCGATGACGGCGGCTTCCTTGCGCTCGGTGATCGGCCGGGCCAGCTCCTGCTCATTGCAGATGCGCTGCAACTTCTCCAGGGTCTCGTCCAGGCCGGGGCCCAGCTTCTTGCCCGGGGTGAAGCGCGCCGGCAGATTTCGCATGCCCTGAATGACGCCGATCGTGTCGTAGTGCACGGTGCCCTCGGCGTCGCACACGTAGTCCGGCATCCGGTCCAGGACCGCGGTGAGCATCGACTTGAACACCGTGCGCGCCACGTTCGAACCCACACAGCGGTGCACTCCGATGCCGAAGCTGAAGTGCCGGTTGCCCTTCCGATCCAGGACGATCTCGTTTGGCTGGTCGAACACCGACGGGTCACGGTTGGCCATCGCCCAGGACAGCCACAGTCGCTCGTACTGCTTGAACTGCTGCCCCTCGACCTCGACGTCCTCGGAGAACGTGCGGCCGTCACCGGGCGCCGGCGTGAAGAAACGCAGGAACTCTTCGGTGGCCGGGTCGAGAAGGGTGGCACGCTCGTCGCTCAGCCGGGTGCGTTCATCAGGGTGCTCGCCCAGCCATTCCAACGCATGCGCGGTGAGTGCGGTGGTGGTGTCGAATCCGCCGCCGATGACCAGCCCGAGATTGCCGAGGATCTCCATGTCCGGTGCCGGTTCACCATCGATGCGTAGCTGCAGCATCGCGTTGACCAGCCCGGGCCGCGGCGTCTCCCGGATCTCCATCATGTTGTTGATGATGTCGATGCCCATCTCGCGGTGCTGCTCATTGATCTTCTCGCGATCGGGGGAGTGTTCGGGTGTGTACACCGACGCATGGGTGGGCTCGCTGTAGACGTTCCACTTCTTGAGCTCGATGCCCATCATGGCCAGGGTGAATACCGCGGGCACCACGTTGGCCAGATGCTCGACGAAGTCGATCTCGCCGGACTCGATGTGCTCGTCGAGTGCGGCGCGGGTGATCTCGTCGACGAACGGTACCCACCGCTTGATGGCGGCAGGGGACAGGTACGGGTTCAGCGCACCGCGGTAGGCGCTGTGCTCCGGCTCGTCCATCTCCAGGATGCCGCCCCGCACCACGGTGGCCCGGCTGGCCTTCGGGATCGTGATGCCCTGATACGGCGTCTCGCCACTGATGTCGTGGTGATTCGAGACGACAGGACAGCGGGCGAGCTCGAAGACATGCCTGCTGTCTGCGGCCACCCAGTGCCCGTTGTAGGCGTCGGTCCACGCCATGGGGCAGCGGGACTGCATCTCCTCGGTGATCTTCTCGAACTGCAACCGGTATTCCGGCGTGTGCCGGTCGAAGTGGTAGTTGTTCTTCTTGCGGTCGTCGTCGGTCGTGACATCGTCGATACTCACGGCGTTGTCTCCCTTGGCCTTTCGGTCTGCGTCAATCTTCGATGACGATGGCTTGCTCAGGGCAGGAGTGCGCGGCCTCGCGGACCGCGTCCTCCTGATCCGCGGGTACCAGGTCAGAAACCGGTGACGCGTGACCGTCGACGTCATCGAGGACGAACGAATCCGGCGCGATCATCGAGCACAGGGTGTGCCCCTGGCAGCGACTGGCATCAACCGAAACCTTCACTACGACAACTCCTTTCGAACCGCTGGTTGCGGAATCAGACGTGGTAGTCGTACCACTTGAGGTAACCGCCTGCGTCGACCCGCAGTTGCATGCCGGTGACGTACCGGGCCTCGTCGGAGGCCAGCCACAGCACCGCGTTGCTGATGTCCTCCGGCTCGATGAAGTTGACCTTCATCGCCTGCTGCACACCGAACACCGGCTCGGCATCGGCACGGGTGGGGTTCTCCAGATCCGGCCGGAACGAGCGGTACATCGGCTCGCTCTGCAGCATGTTGGTGTTGCAGTTGGTCGGGTGGATGACGTTGGCGCGGATGCCGCGCACCGCCAGTTCGGTGGCCAGCGCATGCACGTATTCGGAGATCAACCGCTTGGAGATCATGTAGCCCATGCCGCCTGGATCGGCGCCGGGGTTGGGCTTGTTGTGGGCGTCCATCAGCGCGGCGGCAGATGCGGTCGCGATGATCGAAGCACCTTCCTTGAGGTGCGGTAGCGCGACCTGGATGGCGTTGATGGTGCCGACGAAGTTGGTGTTGATGCCGTCGGTCCATGCCTGCATCGCAGGCTGCCCCTTCATCGCGGCGATGCCGGCCTGCGCGACGACGATGTCGACCTTGCCGAACTCCGCGAGCCCGGATTCCAGCGCGCTGCGCAGTTCGGCCTCGTTGCGGACATCGGCCTGTGCGGTGACGATGCGTCGGCCGGTCTTCTCGACGTAGTTCTTGGTCTCTTCGAGGTCTTCGGCCGTGGCCATCGCATAGCCGACGGTGTCGTAGTTCTTACAGATGTCGACCGCGATGATGTCGGCGCCCTCTTCGGCCAGTCGGATCGCGTGACTGCGGCCCTGGCCGCGTGCCGCGCCGGTGATGAACGCGACTTTCCCGGCAACCCTGCCTTCTCCGCTGTTTCCCACAATTGTCCTTTCGCTGATGATGTTTCGGGTGCGCCTGCGCGTCAGGTGTTACGGCCGCCGTTGACGCCGAGGATCTGGCCGGTGATGTAGCCCGCCTCTTCGGAGACGAAGAAGGCGCAGGCGGCGGCGATGTCCTCCGGCTTGCCCATCCGGCGCACCGGCGTCTGCGCGATCTGCTTGTCGGTGTCGCCGAGGAAGCCCTTACCTTCGGCCTTGCGCAGCATCGGGGTGTCGATGAAGCCCGGCGGCACGGCATTCACGGTGATGCCGTTGGGGCCGAGTTCCAGCGCCAGGCTCTTGGTCAGGCCGTTCACTGCGGACTTCGCCGCGACATAGGGCGACATGAAGGGCTGGCCGGAATGCGTACTGGACGACGAGATGTTGACGATGCGGCCCCAGCCGGCCTCGAGCATGTCGGGCAATGCCGCCTGGATGCAGTGGAATACGCCATTGAGATTGACGTCGATGATCTGCTGCCACTTCTCGAACGAGACGTCGCTGAAACGCTTGAAGCAGTCCAGGCCCGCCGCATTGACCAACACCGAGATCGGACCGAGTTGGGCGCGAATGGCATTGAGCGCGGTGTCGACGGCGGCGCGATCGGTCACGTCGGCGACATGAGCGAACTCGTCATCCGAGGGCTGTAGGTCGAGAACCGCGACATTGAGGCCGTCAGCGCGCAACCGGGCGGCGATGGCCGCTCCGATACCGGAACCTCCTCCAGTGACAACGGCATTCTTCATGACAGTTCTCCGGTCGCCGGGCGGGGCCGGACTTTCTCAGGGGTCAAGAATCATCCTTCCGATTATGAGAACCGTACTCTCGGACCGGTGTTCCCCGCAAGATCCGGGCTCAACGTGCGCGCCTCCTGCGGAGATGGTGGATCTGCAGCGAATAGGGCATGACTAGCTGATCTAGCTTTCACTTGAGTTCTCATCGAGCGAATGTATGATTCGCCGGTGATGAGAATGCAGTTTCCATCACAGTAGTGAATCGCCTGAGGAGGATGATGCAGCAGGAAGCGCCGACCATCGCGGCAGAACAGCGGGCTGACCGGAAGTTGTTGATCGGCGGAGAGCTGCGCGAGACGCCGCGGACGTTTCCTTCCGTCAATCCAGCTACCGGTGAGGTGTTCGGATACGCGCCGGACGCAACGGTCGCCGATGCCCAGGCTGCGGTCGCCGCGGCCAGGCAGGCATTCGACCACACCGACTGGTCCACCAACACCGAGTTCCGGGTCCATTGCCTGGAGCAACTGCACCGGGCGCTGGTCGAGAACCGCGACGAACTGGCCGCACTGACCACCACCGAGGTGGGGGCCACCGCGGCATTGTGCGCCGGTGCCCAGCTGGACGGACCGATCGACATCGTGCGGTACTACGCCGAGCTGCTCAGGACCTACCCGCTGACCGAGGACCTCGGGAACATCGAGAGCCGCGGCATGCAGCATCACCGGTGGGTAGAGAAGGAAGCGGGCGGCGTGGTGGCCGCGATCATCGCCTACAACTATCCGAACCAACTGGCCCTGGCCAAGCTGGCGCCCGCGCTGGCCGCCGGTTGCACCGTGGTGCTCAAGTCCGCACCGGACACCCCGTTGGTCACCCTGGCGCTCGGCGAGCTGATCGCCAACCACACCGACATCCCGGCCGGCGTCGTCAACGTGCTCTCGGGCGCCGACCCGGAGGTGGGTGCGGTGCTCACCACCAGCCCCGACGTCGACATGGTGACCTTCACCGGTTCCACGCCCACCGGCCGGCGCATCATGGCCGCGGCCAGTGAGACGTTGAAGAAGGTGTTCCTGGAGCTCGGCGGCAAGTCGGCCGCGATCGTGCTCGACGACGCCGACTTCAACACCGCCGCACTGTTCTCGGCCTTCAGCATGGTCACCCACGCCGGTCAGGGCTGCGCGCTGACGTCGCGGCTGCTGGTGCCCGCGAAGCACAAGGACGAGATCGTCGAGCTGATCAAGAACAACTTCGGCCTGGTGCGTTACGGCGATCCCACCGATCCCAAGACCTACATGGGGCCACTGATCAGCGAGAAGCAGCGCGACAAGGTCGACGGCATGGTCAAGCGCGCCGTCGAGGCCGGCGCCACTCTGGTCACCGGTGGCGAGAAGGTCGACCCCGGCTACTTCTACACCCCCACTCTGCTGGCCGATGTGGACCCGGACAGCGAGATCGCCCAGGAAGAGGTCTTCGGGCCGGTGCTGGCCGTCATCGCGTACGACGATGATGACGACGCGGTGCGGATCGCCAACAACTCGATCTACGGGCTGTCCGGCGCGGTGTTCGGCAGCGAGGACCGCGCGCTGGCCGTGGCCCGTCGAATCCGGACCGGCACCTTCTCCATCAATGGCGGCAACTACTTCAGCCCCGACAGTCCGTTCGGCGGATACAAACAGTCGGGCATCGGCCGGGAGATGGGCACCGCGGGACTCGAGGAGTTCATGGAGTCCAAGACGTTCGCCCGGGTGCTGTCATGAGTGGCGGGCCTCTCGCTGGCGTCCGCGTTCTCGAGGTCGCGATGTACGGCTTCGTCCCCTCGGCCGGAGCCGTGCTGGGGGAGTGGGGTGCCGACGTCATCAAGGTCGAGCACGCCGTCACCGGCGACCCGCAGCGTGGTCTGCGCCAGACCGGGCCGCTGCGCGTCGAGGGCGATCCCAACCCGAACATCGAGCATGCCAACCGCGGCAAGCGCAGTATCGGCCTGGACATGTCGGTGCCGGAAGGTCGCGAGATCCTGCTGGAACTGGCGAAGAAGGCCGACGTGTTCCTCACCAGCTTCCTGCCCGGGCACCGGCAGAAGTTCGGCATCGACGTCGACGACATCCGCGCGGTGAACCCGAACATCATCTACGCCCGGGGCAGCGCCCTGGGTCCCCGCGGTGAGGAGTCGGTGAAGGGCGGTTACGACATGACCGCCTTCTGGTGCCGCGCCGGCACCGCCGCGACCATCACCCCCGCCGGCATGGCGGGAATGATCGCACCGCCCGGGCCGGCCTATGGGGACACCATCTCGGGCACGAACCTGGCCGGCGGCATCGCGGCGGCGCTGTTCAAGCGGGAGCGCACCGGCGACCCGTCGGTGGTCGACGTGTCCCTGCTGGGCAGTGGCCTCTGGTCGATGGGCCACACCGTGGCGCTGACTCAACACCTGAACCAGTTGATGGTGACACCTCCGCCCGGTGTGCACGGGTCGCCGATCAATCCGCTCGTCGGGTTGTACGGCACCGCCGACGACCGCTACATCTCGTTCGTGATGATGCAGCCGACCAAGTTCTGGGCCGACGTGTGCCGCCACATGGATCTGGAGAGCTACATCGACGATCCGAGGTTCGCGACTGCCGAATCGTTCGCAGAGAACACGCCCGACGCGGTCGAGATCCTCACCGAGGCGATGAAGAAGCGAACTTTGCCAGAATGGAGCGAGCGATTCACCACGCTGGCCGGACCGTGGGCTCCGGTGCAGGACACCCTGCAGGCGGGACAGGATGCCCAGATCCGGGCCAACGAGTACCTGGTGCAGGCGGGCGAGCTCGAGTTGGTCGCCAACCCAGTGCAATTCGACGTCACAGCGCCGAGCACAGGGCCGGCCCCCGGCTTCGCCGAACAAACCGACGACATCCTGGTAGAACTCGGTCTGGACTGGGATCGCATCATCGAACTCAAAACCGCCGGCGCGGTCACCTAGGCCGCCTCCGTCATGCCCCTCGTCTCTTCCGCCGCACACTGTGTGTCGTGGGCTGCGGTGGGAGCCTGGG